>NZ_PJZI01000068.1 GCF_002858805.1 Chimaeribacter arupi | reverse complement strand
TCCGGTGCGTTATCGATCTGGTCGAAAGCACGCGCCTGGCCACCGAATTTCTTAGCCAGTACGTTGGTGATTGCAGCGGTCAGCGTTGTTTTACCGTGGTCAACGTGGCCGATAGTACCGACGTTAACGTGCGGTTTTTTACGTTCAAATTTTTCTTTAGACATCGATTGTCCCTCTAATACACGAGTAAATCGGTGGTTTCACCACATCAACCAAGCATTTGCTTGCTGAATCCACAACAGAAAGAGAATCAGGGGCGAGATAATAAGAAGTGGTGCTGATAGGCAGATTCGAACTGCCGACCTCACCCTTACCAAGGGTGCGCTCTACCAACTGAGCTATATCAGCACATCTTGGAGCGGGCAGTGGGAATCGAACCCACATCATCAGCTTGGAAGGCTGAGGTAATAGCCATTATACGATGCCCGCATCCTGGAACTCGGCTACCTGATTTTTCTGTAGACTGTTGAAGTCAGAAAGAGGATTGGTAAGTTACGGTCTCTTTCTGCTTCGCCTGAAATCACTCTGGGTCATTTCAAGCTTCCCTATCGCCAGGCGCTAGGGGGAAATTGGTGGTGGGGGAAGGATTCGAACCTTCGAAGTCTGTGACGGCAGATTTACAGTCTGCTCCCTTTGGCCGCTCGGGAACCCCACCTGGTTACTTGATTTGGTGCCGGCTGCCGGAATCGAACTGGCGACCTACTGATTACAAGTCAGTTGCTCTACCAACTGAGCTAAGCCGGCATCAAGTGCAGCGCATTCTAGGGAGACATCCGCACCTATGCAACAAAAAATTTGTTTTTCGTGCGCTTATGCTCAGTTTTTACGCAAATCATTCTTTTTGCGCCCAAACAGAATAGAAAATAGCCAATAAATTGACTTAAGCAGTAAGGAAATGACGGTATGAAACGCGATGTTGTGCCGGCGGTATCCTTCTTTCTTTCCAATTTTAGTACTCAGCGATCCCTCCTACTCTCTTGCTCACCCCGCTCTCTCAAACAAATTTACCGCAGCTATCAACAGATGTTGGAGCTAAGTCTCAAAGAAAACATGCCTTTGTAAGAAAATTGTCTACGTGAAAAATTAAGCTGTTTATAATAGACAGCTTGTTTACTGTCTGGGTAGGCGTACGGCGCCCCTCCCGGCATGCGCTAACAGGCAGACGCAGCTTATGACGAAAAAAGACCAATCCCTGGCGACGCCCTACCTCCAGTTCAACCGGACGCAATGGGCAGCCTTACGTGATTCAGTGCCGCTCACGCTTACCGAAGAAGAGATCGTTAAGTTAAAAGGTATCAATGAAGATTTGTCTTTAGATGAAGTGGCACAGATCTATCTGCCCCTGTCTCGCCTGCTCAACTTCTACATCAGTTCAAATTTACGTCGTCAGGCCGTGCTGGAACAGTTTCTCGGTACTGATGGTCAGAAGATCCCTTATGTTATTGGGATTGCCGGCAGCGTCGCGGTAGGTAAAAGCACCACAGCGCGTTTACTGCAGGCTTTATTAAGCCGCTGGCCTGAACACCGGACAGTTGAATTGATCACGACAGACGGTTTTCTGCACCCGAACAAGGTATTGCAGGAACGTGGGTTAATGAAAAAGAAAGGATTCCCGCAATCCTATGATATGCATAATCTCGTCCGGTTTGTGTCAGAGATTAAATCAGGTGCACAGCAGGTTACAGCACCGGTTTATTCGCACCTGATTTATGATGTTATCCCTGACGGCCATAAAACGATTGAGCAACCTGATATTCTGATTCTGGAAGGGTTGAACGTTTTACAAAGCGGCATGGATTACCCACATGATCCACACCGGGTGTTTGTTTCTGATTTTGTTGATTTTTCTATTTACGTTGATGCGCCAGAAGAGCTATTACAAGGATGGTATATTAACCGGTTCCTAAAATTCCGGCAGGGCGCGTTTTCTGATCCAAACTCATATTTCCATAATTATGCCAAGCTCTCTGAACCAGAGGCGATTAACATTGCTACGCAGCTATGGCGTGAAATTAATGGATTAAATCTGCAAGAAAATATATTGCCCACGCGTGAACGCGCCAGCTTGATAATGACTAAAAGTGCTAATCATGCTGTAGAGTCAGTACGTTTAAGGAAATAATAACAGGGGGTATTCCCCCCTGTGTTGTTAAACCCCACGTAACGAAATTTCGCCACCGATAAACGGTTTTATGATGCCATCACGCTCCAGCAACAATCCGCCTTGAGCATCAATTCCGCGTGCTATGCCATAAATTTCTTGATCACCAATAAGCAACTTCACTTCACGATCTTTGAAATTATCTAACTGGTTCCAACGTTTAATAAAGGGTGACAGGCCCTCTACTTCAAATTCACGTAGTGCCTGCCTTAAATGCCTCAGCAGCATTGCAGAGAGCTGATTGCGATCAATCACTACACCGGCTTCCTGTAGGTTAATCCAGCCCTGATTGATTGCCTGGCTGTTAGACTCGCGCATAGCCAAATTGATACCTGCGCCGATAACCAGCTGTGCTGCATCACCTGTTTTGCCTGTCAGCTCAACCAAAATACCTGCTAATTTGCGGTCCTGCAGATAGAGATCGTTAGGCCACTTCACTCTGACATCCGCTGCACCTAATTGCTGCAACACCTCAGCCATGACAATACCGATAACCAGGCTGAGCCCCATGGCAGCAGCCGGGCCCTGCTCCAGCCGCCAGAACATGGACAAATAAAGGTTGGCACCAAAGGGCGAAACCCATTGCCTTCCACGACGTCCACGGCCTGCATGTTGATATTCAGCGACACAGGCATCCCCAGACTTCAGCTCGCTAATCCGATCCAAAAGGTATTGATTTGTAGAATCGATAACTGAAAGTACAGTGATATTCCCTTCCGGCAAGTTCGCTATTATTTTTTCTTTATCCAAAAGCTGTATAGGCGCAGGTAAACTGTATCCTTTTCCTGGAATAGTAAAGATGTCTAATCCCCATTCACGGATAGTTTGAATGTGCTTATTCACAGCAGCACGACTCATTCCCAATTCGTTGCCCAGTTGCTCGCCTGAATGAAATTCGCCATCTGATAGGATATGGACAAGATGTAATGGGGTCGTCAGATCTTTCATGAAAGTGCCTCTACAGCATTGACTTCACCGTGTGCTGCAATAAAGCGCACCTCGGGTTCAAGCCAAATGTCAAAACGTGCCGCGACTGTTTCGCGTACATATTTGGCTAATGCTCTAATCTCATCCCCAGATGCCTGCCCCCTATTGATTAAAACCAGCGCTTGTTGGGCATGCACGGCAGCTTGCCCCTGGGCGTGACCTTTCAGGCCACATTTATCAATCAGCCAACCTGCGGCTAACTTAGTCTCACCATTAGCTTGAGGATAGGCAGGAACTTCTGGGAACTCCTGCTGAATTTTTTCTAAAATGGCTTGCGAGACAATAGGGTTCTTAAAGAAACTGCCGGCATTCCCTGTTACCTCAGGATCAGGCAACTTACTACGCCGCATATGGCAAACGGCCTCAAATACATCCTGTGCAGTGGCTGTTGATGCATTTAAATTTCTCAGATCCCCATAACTTAAGGTCGGCTGCCATGCTTTTGGCAGGATAAAGCCCACAGCAGTAATAGCGTATCCCTCACGATATTGATGCTTGAAGATACTTTCACGGTAACCAAACAGACATTCTTCCCGGTTGAGACGTGTCATTTCGCCAGTATGCAAATTAATAATATCGACGTAATTACATACATTCTTCAACTCAATACCGTAAGCACCAATGTTCTGGATAGGCGCAGAGCCAACACAGCCAGGGATCAGGGCTAAATTTTCTAAGCCTTTTATGCCTTGTTCCAAGGTATGGCAAACCAGCTGATGCCAATTTTCACCGGCACCGACTTCCAATAGCCAGTGAGTAGACGTTTCTGAACAGCTAATACCTTTTATGCGATTCAGAATAATAGTGCCATCAAAGTCTTCGAGGAAAAGCATATTACTGCCCTCCCCCATCAATAAAATATCCTGCTGGATTGATGTTGCTGCTTGCCAGGCTGAGAGCAATTTTTCAACAGAATCGGCATTAATGATGTTTTGTGCTTTAGCGTCAATATGGAATGTATTGCAAGACTTCAACGATATTTGGGGATTAGGCATGACTCAAAACTCATCTCAACGGGATCTAAGGTAGTCTACCTGATCCTGGGCCTGGTAGATCGATTGTTTAAAGCCCACAACGCTAAAAGACTCGCTCAATAGCAGGAAGCGATATGACCTATGACAGGGCTTTGATCAGAAAGAGAGAATAAGGCTACTACTGACAATAAGAGATTATTGATGCATAAATAGGCATAAGAAATAGATTTGTTCCATAGCAAAAAGGCCATCCTTGCGGATGGCCTCGTGCTTAATTTGATGCCTGGCAGTTCCCTACTCTCGCATGGGGAGACCCCACACTACCATCGGCGCTACGGCGTTTCACTTCTG
>NZ_PJZI01000067.1 GCF_002858805.1 Chimaeribacter arupi | reverse complement strand
GAACGGCGGGCAAAGGTAAACAGCGCATTCATGCGTTGACGGCTCCAGGCGTTAAAGTCGCCCGCCATAATCACCGGCCCGGCGTGGGACGCCATCTGTTCCCCAATCGGATCAAGCTGCTTACTGTAAACATCCACCCCCAGGCTGAAGTTCACCGCGTGGATATTCACCACCATCACCAGCTCCCCGTTTGTCAGCGGATAGACCGTCACCAGCGCTGATTTGGATAACCGCAGCAGGGGCTCACGCTCCCGTAACGGGCAGCAATAGACCGGGTGCGCCGCGGCCAGCGTCATCACCCCAGACGGGTGCTGCGGCAATACAATCGCCGGTACCTGATCTGCGGCCAGATAGTGTGAGGTCGCAAATTTAATCAGCTCTGGTGTCGTCTGGGCTTCCTGCAACAGGACCAGCTGCGCATCTTTACCAAAATTTTTCAGCACTGAAAGCCATTCAGCCCGCTGCTGCTTAAAGATATTCCATACCATGACACGCAGAACCTCTGAGTTCGGCAACGCCTCACCAGGCGGCAAGGCCTGCCCCAATTGCGCTACCGCACCAGGAAAGATTCGCTCAACTGGTTGTCCGGCAACATATCTCATCGCATATGTCTTCTTCGGCACGCTGAAGCCTTCTCCCTTGTGTTATGAGGCTGCTGGTCTGACAGCCATGCCAGCAACATAAGAATGAGTATACGCGCAGAGTAAGCATAGGAAAAATCAGTTTCAGGCATGGATGCGCCTCGTTGGGGAAGCGCATCGCAAGGAAGTATTGCAGGGTAGCAGAGGTCACACCGTTACGGTTTACCGATACCCGACGGCGAACAGAGACGGGGAGCTATCAGGCGGCAGGCAGTACCGCAGGCTTTTTTCTGTCCAGATAACCGCTGAGGCTGACCAGCAACAGCGCAGCCAGCACGATCACGCCGCCGATCCAAGGTGTTTGCGCCAGCCCTAACCTGGCAACCGTCTGCCCGCCAATGGATGACCCTAACGCAATGCCCGCATTGAAGGCCGCAATATTCAGCCCGGAAGCAATATCAACCGCGTCAGGTGCATAGTGCTCTGCTTTTTGCACCACATACACTTGCAGTGCCGGCACATTACCAAAGGCGAAGATGCCCATCACCAGCAGCGTCATTAACGCAGGTATGCTGTAGCTGGCTGTAAACTGGAAAACCAATAGCAGTATTCCCAGCGCACCAAAAATCAGGGTTAATGCACGCACAGCGCCATGACGGTCTGCCAGCTTCCCTCCCCAGATATTGCCGATGGCGACTGAGATGCCATAGGCCAATAAAATCCAGCTCACGGCCGGGGCAGAAAACCCTGCCTGCTGCTGCATCATGGGTGCCAGGAAGGTAAAGGTGGTAAATACGCCGCCATATCCCAGCGCTGTGATGGCATAAATCAATAACAGATGAGGATTGGTCAGGACGCGCATCTGCTGCCTGAGTGGGACAGAGGGGCTGTTTTTAATCGTCCCAGGCAACAGGAACAGGCTGGCTAACATGGCGATGAGGCCAATAAACGACACCGCCAGAAACGCTTCCCGCCAACCAACATGCTGGCCGATAAATGTCCCTAACGGCACCCCCGTGACGAGTGCGATGGTCAGCCCACCAAACATCATGGCGATAGCAGAAGCCGCTTTTTCTTTGGATACCAGGCTGGTCGCAATGGTTGAGCCTATAGAGAAGAAGACGCCGTGAGACAGCCCGGTCACTAACCGCGCGGCGACTAATGTCATATAATCAGGCGCCCGCCACGCCAACAAATTTCCCAGCGTAAACAGCAGCATTAAACTGACCAGCAACATTTTTCGCGGCACCCGGCTGGTTAAGGCCGTCAGCACCGGGGCACCTACCGCGACACCTAAAGCGTAAATAGAGACCAGTAATCCGGCTGAAGGCACGGTGACCTGTAATTGCCCGGCAATCGTCGGGATCAGCCCGACAATAACAAACTCTGTTGTTCCTATGGCAAAAGCACTGATCGTCAGCGCCAATAACGCAATCGGCATAATAAGCTCCAGATAATGTTCAGATAATGGCGGCCATTATCTGGCTATGCTTAAATGACTTAAATCACCGAAATAGCAATTGTTTCTTGCATGGATAACAACAATGCGCGCAACGTCAGATGAACTTATGACTTTTGTCACCGTCGTAGAATGCGGCAGTTTCAGCAAAGCGGCCGCTCAGCTTGAGCAGGATAATTCGGTAGTCAGCCGTATGGTAAAACGCCTTGAACAAAAGCTGGGGGTGACGTTACTCAACCGTACGACCCGCCAGATCAGCCTGACACATGAAGGAGAGATCTATTTCCGGCGGGTACAGCGGGTATTACATGAAATGGCCGCCGCAGAAAATGAGCTGCTGGATAACCGTGAAGCTCCACAGGGACTGCTGCGGGTTGATGCGGCTACCCCTGTTATCCTGCATATGGTGACGCCTTTAGTCAGCGCTTTTACCCAACGCTATCCTCAGATTGAATTATCTCTGGTGGCCTCTGAAAGTTATATCAATCTGATTGAACGCAAAGTCGATATTGCCATCCGCTTCGGTGAACTCGGTGATTCCAGTTTGCGGGCCAGGAAATTGATGGTGTCTTATCGCCGTATTATTGCGTCACCTGATTATCTCATGCGTCATGGAATGCCCATGACACCAGATGATTTGCTGCAGCATCATTGCCTGGGTTTTAATGAAGTGATTGCGCTTAATCGCTGGCCGCTGCTGTATCGGGATGGGCAGCAAGTTGAAGTAACCCCTTCGATGACCGCCAATAACGGCGAGACGTTACGCCAGTTAGCCCTGCATGGTAATGGTGTTGCCTGTCTCTCTGATTACCTGATCCAGGATGATCTTAATCACGGGCGGCTTGTCGAGATCTTACAGGATCATTTGCTGCAGGTTGCGATCCCGATCCATGCAGTCTATTACAGCGATCAATCAGTCAGCAGCCGCATCCGCTGTTTTATCGATTTTTTGGCTGAACACCTGCCCTCACGCATAGGCCAGGCCATGCGTGATTAAAAGGGTAAACCTGCATAAAATTTTGTGAGCAATTTAACAGACTCACGCTTGCCTGCTCCCAAGCGTAAAATAACCCAGTATCATCGCCTTAACATTGAAACGATGTTTCAAAAATACAAACATCGAACTGATGCAGTTACGTCATGTGCTGACTGCTAAATAAGGAGATGTACTGTGGCTAAAGGTTCTCGTATTACCCTTGATTTCCATACCTATCGCGATGCCGGCACAGGTGCAGAAGTAACACGCCTGACGCCGCCTGATGTACTTTGTCATCGTAACTATTTCTACCAAAAATGTTTTAATCAGACCGGTGACAAGCTGTTATTTGCAGGCGAGTTCGATGGAAACCGGAACTATTATTTGATGGATCTGACCACTCAGCAGGCTGTTCAATTAACTGAAGGGCCTGGCGATAATACATTTGGTGGTTTTTTATCTCAGGACGACCGTTACCTTTATTACGTAAAAAATGAGCGTCATCTCCAACGGGTCGAGTTGGCTAATTTCCATGAAGAAACGGTTTATGAAGTGCCTGAACAGTGGGTCGGTTACGGTACCTGGGTGGCGAACAGTGAATGCACCAGTCTGGTCGGCATTGAAATCGATCGTAATGACTGGATGCCGCTCACTGACTGGAAAGTATTCCATACCTTCTTTACCCGCAAACCGCATTGCCGGTTGCTGCGCATCGATCTTAACAGCGGCCAGTCACGCGTCATTCATGAAAATAACCTCTGGCTGGGGCACCCGATCTACAGGCCCTATCATGATGACACTGTCGCATTTTGTCATGAAGGCCCGCATGATTTGGTTGATGCGCGGATGTGGCTGGTGAATGAAGATGGGACGAACGTACGTAAAGTAAAAGAACATGCCGAAGGAGAGAGCTGCACGCACGAGTTTTGGGTGCCGGATGGTTCTGCGCTCATTTATGTCTCATACCTGAAAAATCAGGCAGATCGGCAAATTTGGCGCTATGACCCTGACCGCATTCATAATGAGGTCATCATGACTATGCCGGCTTGCTCCCATCTTATGAGTAATGAGACAGGCACACTGTTAGTCGGGGATGGATCAGGTACGCCGGTAGATGTGCAGGATGCCAGTGGATACACAATTGAAAATGATCCCTGGCTCTATGTGTTTGATGTAAATAAAAAACAGTATGCACGTGTAGCGGCTCATCATAGTTCATGGCAAGTTCTGGATGGCGATCGCCAGGTGACTCACCCCCACCCCTCTTTTACACCTGACGACAAAAAAATCCTGTTTAGTTCTGATTTTGAAGGTAAGCCTGCCATTTATCTGGCCACATTACCCAATGATCTTTTTAATTAAGGATACTGAACCGGCATTTTCAGGCTACATAAGGTTGAGTTTGCCGGTTGAGATCCATCGCGGCTGAAAAAGAAGGGTACAGATTGGTGAAAGAGAGAGGATGTTATCAGCCCATATTGGGGAAAAAGGACTCCCAAAATGCAAAAAGCCCTGAGCTGATGCTCAGGGCTTATGCAATAAGTGGCGGTGCGGACGGGACTCGAACCCGCGACCCCCGGCGTGACAGGCCGGTATTCTAACCGACTGAACTACCGCAC
>NZ_PJZI01000066.1 GCF_002858805.1 Chimaeribacter arupi | reverse complement strand
CAGCTAACGTTTCACCGGTCTGAGAGAAACACCTTCGGGTGACCGGAAAATCCTCGCAGCCTGAGAGAGGATACCTTCGGGTGGTAAATCCGTTTAACCTCTGGAAACGGATATCACTGCACAGTGATTGAGGTCCTTTCAACATACCAGACTCTCAGGATTCAACCGATCCTGACCCCCGACGGGAAACCACTCCCGTCAGGGCAGATGGTTTCTCCGCCGTACCTTTTTTTACCTCCATGGAGAAAACATCATGTCTGCAAACAATACTTCTGCATCTGCAAAATCTGAGTACTTCAACCTGACTATCAAAGGCATCGGGTATCTCAGCAACATCCGCCAGGTTAACCATCAGAATGGCTCGTTCCTCAGCTGCGTAATAAATGCACTGAGTGGTCCGACTGATAATCCGGCCTACGTCCGTTTTGACATTTCTGTCGCAGGTAAAGAGGCAACCAGCCTTATCGCCCGCTGCCAGAAAGCCGTCGATGAAGACAAGAAAGTCCTGTTGGGCTTTAACCTGAGTAACCCGTCCACGGACATATTTACGCTGAACAAAGGCGACCATGCCGGCGAACAGCGCGTCAGTCTGAAAGCCCGCCTGATAAAGGTGGACTGGATCAAAATAGGCCAGGAAATGGTTTACAAGACTGAAAAATCTGACTCCGTGCCGCCGCAGAATGGCTCTGCCGCACAACAAAACTACGCAGAAAACTCATTCTGATGCGCACCTGACACACCCCGTTCGCGGGGTGTTTCTTTATTCCTTACAGGAGAAATGATTATGTCCTCACGCGGCGTTAACAAGGTTATCCTTGTCGGAAACCTCGGCCAGGATCCTGAAGTTCGTTATATTCCCAACGGCAGTGCAGTTGCCACCCTTTCTCTGGCCACGTCTGAGAGCTGGCGCGATAAGCAGTCCGGCGAACAGAAAGAAGTGACCGAATGGCACAGGGTGGTTATTTTCGGCAAGCTGGCAGAAATTGCGGGTGAATATCTGCGCAAAGGCTCCCAGGTTTACATCGAGGGTCAGCTGCGCACACGCAAATGGACCGATCAGGCCGGCCAGGAGAAATACACCACAGAGGTGGTGGTCAATATTGGTGGCACCATGCAGATGCTTGGCGGCCGCCAGTCCGGCAGCGGACAGAATACGTCTTCCCGGAATGACTGGGGGCAGCCTCAGCAACCTTCAGGACCGACTCACAGTGGCCAGGCCTCCGGCAGCAGTGCCGGTGCGCCACCGATGGACTTCGATGACGATATACCGTTCATTGGATTCGGGTATGACTGTTCCAGAGTGGCAATTCACGCCCTCTGAATTAATGGAGCTTTGACTGTTATGACTGTCTCTGACAAACTTCAGGAAGCAACTTTTTATGTTGCATCTTATGTTATCCCCGGAGCATATCTGTTCTGGCGGTTTCTTCACTTTTTGACTAACGGAGGCTTGTATGGGAGCACGTTACGATTCAGACGTTGTTGCCTGGGCCAGTGAACAGGCAGCTTTACTGCGTGCCGGAAAGCTCAGTCAGATTGATATTGAGAACATCGCCGAGGAGATTGAAGACGTGGGCAAAAGTGAAAAGCGTGAGCTGGCCAGCCGTATGGCTGTCTTACTGGCCCACCTTCTTAAATGGAAGTTTCAGCCAACCCATCGAGGTAAAAGCTGGGAGTTAACCATTAAAGGTCAGCGTGATTTGATTGTACGACGTCTGAACAAGACGCCGAGCCTGAAAAGCGCGTTTTCTGATCCTGAATGGCTTGCGGATGTGTGGTTTGACGCCCGCGCCGATGCTTCCAAAGAAACCGGCATAGGTCTGGATATCTTTCCTGAAGACAGCATCTGGACAACAGATACTATTCTCAGTAACGAGTTTTACCCGGACTGATTACTGTCTGTTTCACCGCAACGCCATCCTTTCGGGTGGCGTTTTTTTTCATCAACGGAAAATCAGTTGTTAATTGAGTGAAACCGGACCGATTCCGCACAGTGAGGGCTGTTTTATCACTGTACAGGAAAATTCCGGATGAAACGTAACACCTCTCACAACGTATTTTCACCAGGCAGGCTTGCCACTGTTCTTCCCCTGCTGCTCCTTGCGGGCTGTGTTTCCCAGCCGCAAAAGTTGCAACAGCGTGCGCCTGCCGACCCGACACCCGGCACCACCGTCACCCGCAACGTTCAGCCGGTCTCTCCGGACGAGTATGCGCGGACGCCGGAAGTGGTGCGCTACGATCGTTATCTGCTGGTCAGCACCGATCCGCAGGCGGCCCAGCGTGACCCTCTCTCCCAGATTATTGATATCCGTATCCCGTCATCCCTGCATCCTACCGTGGCGGATGCGCTGCGTTACGCCCTGCGCCAGTCCGGTTATTCCCTGTGCGCGACAGGCTCCGCCAACGGCGTGCTTTACCGCCAGGCATTGCCGGCGGTTCAGTACCAGCTGGGCCCGATGCGCCTGCGTACTGCCCTGCAGGTCCTGGCCGGTCCGGCCTGGCAGCTTGAGGTGGATGATGTACAGCGTGTGGTCTGCCACAGCCTGCGCGACGGCTACCAGCTGCCGGTCTCCCAGCTTCCGCCGCCGGTCAGCAGCTGGTCCACGCCTGCGCCGTCCGCCGTGTCACAACCGGCCATCAGCGCCCCTCAGTCAGTACCCGTTAAACCTGTCAGCGGAGGGTTTCTGAGAAAATGAGCGAACAGCAACCATTCCATACTGACCCCGCTCCGGCTCGTAAAAGATTCAGCTGGCGTCCCCGCTGCCGCCTCATCTGGGGCGCTGCCAGCGGTGTGGCGCTGGCCGGCATTCTGGCGCTGGGCTACACCGCCTTCAGTCTGGGCATATCGAACCTTGATGAACGCCTTGCACGCCTTGAATCTCAGGGCAGTACAGCGGCCACTGTTGAGACAGTCGCGGCCCTGCAGTCAGATGTGACCACGCTCAAAACCGGCCTGCAGGATACCCGGAAAAAACTTGGTGAGATGCAGCAGGAGCTGAGCGCTGCTGCGAAACAGGCCGGCAGCGACGACGCCGTGCGTCAGTCATTGCGAACCCTTCAGGACGCCCAGCAGGGGCTGGAAACCCGCCTGAGTGCGCTGACTGAGCAGCTGACAGCGCTGAAATCACAGCCGGCACCCGCACCCGCCGCACCTGTCGCCGCACCGGTCAAAAAAAACGCGCCTGCTGCAAAAAAGCCCCGTCCCGCTGACACACGTCGTGCTGCTCCGTCCCTTCGCGTGGCCCGCAATGCGCCTTTTGTGCTGACGGGCGTGGAGAAGCGGGGGGCAGAGTCCTGGGCTGCCATCGCGCCCCGGGGCTACAGCAGCCTGTCGCAGGTGGCCCTGGTCGGAGAGGGCGAAACCGTTGCCGGCTGGACGCTGGTCAGTGCCGGTTATGGTGAGGCGACGTTTCGGGTTAACGGCCGCCTGACCGTGCTCAGAGCAGAATAACGGAGCGAATGATGAAACTGAAACACACCTTTTTAGCCGCCATGCTGCTGAGTCCCCTGACCCTGGCCGCGACCACATCAGGACAGACGGATGTCAGCCGACAGGAATCAACACAACGGGCGGACTCCGCACAGCAAAACCTGCAGCAGCAGGCCGGTCAGTGGGGACTCAGTGCCGACGATTATCAGCGTTATCAGCAGCTGATGAAGGGACCCCGGGGTACCCAGTCGCCGGGTCTCGATCCGCTTTCCACCCTCGGTATCGAGGCGCAGACGCCGGCAGAGCGCCGTAAGTTTGCTGAAAAGTGGGTGAAGGAAGAGTTTGCCCGCACCCAGAAAGAGCTTGATTTCCAGCGTGAGGTGAACGCGGCCTGGCAGCGCCTGTATCCGGGCACACTGCCGGTCAATATGGGGAACGCCTCCGGCGTGGCGCACGACAGTGGCGGCCGGCTGGCACTGTTCGTCAGGTCAAAAGACTGCGCAACCTGCGACGCGAAACTGTCTGCCGTGCTGGCTGACAACCGGCCGGTGGACATCTATCTGGTCGACAGCCAGGGCAGTGATGATGCGCTTCGCAGCTGGGCGCGGGACCATCACATTCCCGTGGAAAAGGTCCGCAAGCGCCAGATCACGCTTAACCACGACGGCGGCCGGTGGATGCGCTTTGGTAACGGCCTGATGCCGGTTTTACTGCAGCAGGCGGGAGACGGTAAATGGGCAATCGCAGCATTCTGACCGGCGCGCTGGCGCTGGGCTTACTGATGGCGGCCGTCCCTGACGGCCATGCTGACCAGACGGTGCCGGAGGGTTACGTCCGCGTGGCCATGGCGCACGGCGTGCCCCCCGAAGCGCTTTACTCGGTATCACTGAGCGAGTCTTCGCGCAAACTTCCCCGCGGAATACGGCCATGGCCCTGGACCATCAATGTGGCAGGCAAAGGGTATCGCTATGAGACGCGCCTGCAGGCCTGGCAGGCGCTGCAGGTCTTTATGAAGCGTCACCCGCTTAAGCGCATCGATGTCGGTATTGCCCAGGTCAATCTGGGCTGGAACGGTCATCATTTTGCCTCGACGTGGGATGCGTTTGACCCTTACACCAACCTGAACGCCGCCGCCACCATTCTGCGTGAGTGCTGGGCGCGTAAGCCAGGCAGCTGGCTGGATGCGGCCGGCTGCTACCACCATCCCGCAGGTGGTCAGCCTGCTGCACGTTACCGCGCCATTGTGAGAGGGCATCTGGCAAAAATCAGCCCTGCACCCCGCATTTCTGCGCCGGCAGCTGAAGCGCCCCGCTCGGTTGCTGCGCTCACCCCCGATCCAGGCTTCGTCTGGACTGAACCCGGGAGATAACCCTGATGAAAACGCTGTCCTTACTGCTGTTTACCCTCCTTCCCCTGACCGGCCATGCTGAACTGAATGTGATTGCTGATCTGGGCGGTGAAGATGCTGCGCCGTATTTTGAGGCCGTTAATAAACAGCCCGGCATGCCCGGCGTCAGTGACGTACAGCCTTCACGCCAGCCGGACCACGGTGTTCCGCTGGCTGACGGGATGGCGGGTATGTTACCCGTTAACACACCTGAACTGAGCCCGGGGAATACAGCAGACCGGCCGCTGCAGTTGCCCGGCATTGGGGCGTTGTTTCTGATCGGGGATGATGCTCTGTCCCGTGAATGGCTGAAAGCCAATGCCGGCGCGCTGGCTGAACAGCATGCGGCCGGGATGATAGTCAACGTCACAGACATGGATACCGTGCGCGAGCTGCGCGAGCTGGCACCCGGTGTCAGCCTGGCCCCGGCTTCCGGCAGCGAACTGGCCCGTCGCCTGCAGATTGCGCATTATCCGGTACTCATCACCGATACCGGCCTGACGCAGCAGGTTAAGCCGTGATGAGCGCGCCAGATATCAACGGTCTGCTGATGGCGCACCCTTACGGGGCGGTCATACTGGTTGTCCTTTTCCTGGTGGTGATGGCCTTTCTGAACCTGCGTCGGCGGGAGAAAGCCAGCACCCGCCGTCACCGGCGATACCGGGCAACGGCGGGGCGGGTACTGGATAAAC
>NZ_PJZI01000065.1 GCF_002858805.1 Chimaeribacter arupi | reverse complement strand
ATACGTTACCTCAAGAGGAAAGGGTTTTGTATAAGGTGAAGGGTTTTTAACTTCAACATTGACCCATTTAGTCTCAGCGGGAGGCGACAAGGCACTATTATTTGCATTGACGCAGCTGCTTAGTATAAAAACGGTAAAGCAAACTAATGATAGTTTAATTATTTTATGCATCTTCAACCTCCTCCTCCCCATAGTAAGCGAATCGCTCAAGAGACTCACTGCCTTTTTCCATTGAAAGCGTGGGGTTTAGTGAATTCTCTAACAAACTTTCCAGCTCAAGAAATATGATATTCCTTTCAAACTCGCTCTTAGGAATTTCATGAATTTCCTTTGACATCTGTTCCTGAAATCTTTTTATCTTATCGTGGTGCTCAGTGAATTTATGCTTTTCACTTAATCCTTTGGCGTCGATAAGCTCAAGCAACTTGTTGTTTATATAAGGCATATAAGCTGTCATAAAATGCTCCCCAAAAGTGAGATCGGCACCTCTCTCAGGGTTTTTCCCATCAGGGAAATATTTATCTAAATCCGATTTTGTCAAAGCGGCATTAAATGTTTTTTGTTTTTTTCCTGCCTCTTGGGCAGCCTGTTCCGCCAGTGCAGGTACCAGATAAAGCTTAACTTTTATCGGCAGCGTTTTTTTTATCGTTATGCATCCGGCGGATTGCGGACGACTTGTTTTACAATCTTTCCACTCCCGGCTTTGTGTGGTGGTAAGAAATACAACCGGCTTGCCATGATGCCAGAAACAATCCCCCCACTCTGCAAGTTGCCATGCGGCAAGCTCAACGGTTGACCACACTCCCCCCAATACGCCCCCGACGGGCCCCCATAATTCATAAAGCACATTGTCGACATTAGCTTCGGGTGGAACAGCAGGAATAGGATCATTATTATTCACGTGGCGGAAGTGAACAACATTCGCCAGTTGCCCTACAGCATCCCGGGTAAACGTGCGCGGCATTCCGTAAGTATATAAAAGTGGATCATAATTTTTTAAGAAAGCCGCATGAATTAAGGCTAATGCACCACCCAAGCTATGACCACAAACGAAGACCTGTAAGTTGGGAAATAAATCTTCCATTCTTTTAATTTCATCTTGGAATTTTTTATCAACCCGACAATAACCATTCCAGAACCCTGCATGTACCTTTCCTTTTTCAAAAAGGGTTGTACACTGCGCTTTGGTAATATTGCAACTTTCAGTATCTATCGGGCGGAATACAAGATCTGTTCCTATATCATATATCCCGGCCGTCCCTCGCCAGGCAATGATAACCTTTTTGTTATTATACACATAAAATAGCTGTGTATCGCCGTCTGCATTGGTCGCAGCGCTTTTGTTACTTGCATTCGTTTTTGGCAGGTTAGATGTATCTCTGGACGTATCCATAAAAACCGGGGGGAAATAGCGGTCACTGAATGGAACATCCTGAACCAGGGCATTGTAAGCGAATTTATCCTTATACAATTTCGGTATTTGTGATAAATCCTGACACTGGCTAATAAAAAATTGAGTTATAGATGCTGTATCCAGAAAATTATCATCGACATAGGCTAATGATGAGGTAACCCCCAGATTAATTGCATTTGCCATTGAATAGTCTTTCTGATGGTGTAAAATTAGCTCCCATGCTCTGAAAGGGCATATTTCAATCACATGCCTTTTTTCTAATTCATTTGTTCTTATTTTAAACCCTTTAAGCGATTTATCACGAGGGAAATGAAATGGGGGTGGATAAGGCTCCCCTTTCCTTTTCTCAATATCCGGGTACGTCCGGCACAACTCGCCTATCACTGCATAGTGCCAGATATATCCATTACGCTCAGCCTCTTTACGCACCAAAGAATCTGTAGGTTCCCTGCTTATACGTAAGAAGCGTTTTTCCATTTCTTTCGCCAGGGCGTTAGCATCAATACTGAATGTTAACTCAGACCCATGGCGCATTTCTATTTTGATAAGACCACCGGCATCACTTTGGCCTTTAAGTTCCTTTTCATGCCCACTATGGGACGCACTGTTTTCTGCCTGCCATGGCATACCCGGCACGGCTTTTCCTTCTTCATCGACTAACTGGATTTCAACCCAATAAGGCGTTTGTTCCCTTGCAAACGAATCAGGAAATTTTTGTTTAACGGATGTAGTTACCATAATTATTCAGCATCCTTGCTCTCAGGTTTATTACGTGGGAACTCTATTTTAAGTGCCGAAGGCATTGAGGTATAAATCACTGCGGTTTTACCTTCGGGGTCAGAGATTCCTTCAAATACCTCACCTTCTCCTGTAGTAATTCGGTACGTTGTAAAAGGCATAATTCTCCCTGTCTCCTGTGATTTAATCGTATAACCCTCACCAAAGACTTTAGGGAAAGTTGGGAGTGGTACATCCAGACTCGTTGCCCCCATCTTCTGAACATTCATTGCTTTCAGCAGAATATTGCCGGGGCAACCCAGTTCGATATCTCCGCCGCTAAGCTTGATATAAGCCCCACCACAAGTCAGTACCAGTTCCTGACTGGCATTCCCCGTAATTTTTCCTTCTGTGCTACGGAGCGTGATATCTTTTAATGCTGTCGCGTTCAGTTCATCACTCTGAGCCTGAATGTCTACTTTGCCTTTTCCGGCAAACATTTGCATACCGGCACCCTGAGCAAACAGGCTTACTGTATCACTGGCTGCCACGGTAAAAGATTTACCGCAGCTGATGTCTGTGTTCCCTCCCGACATCACCCCTACGCTCTCACCGCCCGAAGCCAGACGTATCGCTTTTGGGCTCACCAATCCGATACCAGCAGGGGCACTGGCAATAATGCCTGCCGCTTTCAGATGCTCCAGCGACTGGTTCAGCGCCTTCTGGCTGGCTGTGTCCCCTGGGGTGGCCTTTGCTGTTCCAGCTGCCTTAGCCAGGCTCCTCGCCAATGTTAACGCCTGCTCCAGTTGCGCTATTGCTTCATCCATTTCCAGCATCTGACCACTGGCCCCCGGCTGGTCATCTGCCGTGAGTAGAATACCCTTACCCGCCCGGATCACCCCCCACTCGTCCGTGCGCAGCTCAAACCCTTCCCCGCGCAGGGTGCGGGCGGCATCCACGTTGTGCCCGAGGTTCAGCTGCGTTTTGCCGCCGTACTCGGTGCTGAGCTTGATGTGCTCCTCGCCGCGTTTGTCTTCCATGCGGAATTTGTTATTGGCGGGCGTGCGCATCACGTTGCGCGTGTTGTTTTTATCCGTGACGTGGTCAACGTGGCGGGAATCATGCAGCGCATGCGCAATGTAGGGGCGGTCTGGGTCACCGTCATGGAAGGCGATGGCGACTTCCGTGCCCTGTATCAGCGGGAAGTGAAACCCATACACATCGCCGCCGTAGGGTTTCGCCAGACGCACCGGCATACTCTCCTGTCCCGGTTTTTTTTCATCCTGGTCAGCATCGAATTTCACCCGGTACAGCCCCGCTGCATCCTGCCAGGCGTAGATGTCATCCGCTTTGGCGCTGGTGACCCGCGCCATCAGCGTGCCGCTCACGGTCGGGCGCGGCAGCAGGGGCGGACGCCAGCACAGGGTTTCGCTGTAAGGCGCGGCGGCCAACGTCACTTTTAGTGCCTCTTTACGACTGGCAGTGAATCCTGTACGGATCAGTACCATCGGCAGGCTCAGTAATTCCGGCAATGTGGAAGGCACCGTACTGTCGGTTATCGTCAATACCTGACCGGGGCGGAGCGTAACATCCGTGCTGATGCCGGTGATCAGCGTCTGATTGGCTAAAAAACGTTCATGATCCAGCCGCGCCAGGAAGTTGGCGGTTTCCGCGGCCGGGTCGAGCTTATCCCCGGTGTCCAGATGGCGCGGTTTGTAGTGGTACACTTCGCCATAGGTAATGCCCTCCCCGTCACCGCGCGTCATATCTGCCCTGGCGGACTGCAAGACTTTCTGCGCTTCCCGGTAGTTGTAATCTTTGGCGGTGACGCCGGCTTGCACCACGTTATGGCGCACGTTCAGTCCCCAGACTGACTCTGTTCCGTTATCGCTCATGCCTGACGGGCTGTTCAGCGGCAGGGTTTTCCCAAACTCATAGGCACTCTGTTTGTCGGCAAAATGCACCACTTCGGTCTGGGTATCGGGCTGCAGGGTAAAGAAGTAAAAGATGCCCACTTCAGAAAGCAGGCGCTGGATAAACGCCAGGTCGCTTTCCTGATACTGGTTTATCTGTTCACGCCGCGGATACGTCTGTTTCAGGATGAACTCATATTCCCAGCCCTTCAGGTTGTGCTCATCCAGGATTTGCGTGACCACTTCCGGCACGGATTTATTAACGAAGAAACGGTGGGTGCGGAATTGGTTGCCCAGCAGGGCCAGGAAAGGTTCGACAATAATCTCGTACATAACCTGATCATGTGAACCTGATATACGCCTAAAATGTGTCACTACACCGTGTACCACTTTTCCCGTCACTGGGTTTAGCAGGTCTCCCAGCCCCATGCTCAAGGTGGCGGGTTTATTCAAAAACATGTCAGCGGTGAGCGCTAGAGGAGGAGTGGTAAATTTAATGGTGTAATGGTACAAAACACTCAGTTGCTCCAGCCCTTCAAATCTTTCTACATCCATCGGATAAGGACAGGATGGAATAGTCAGGCTATAACGATTGAGCGTTGTTCCAGTCAGCTTAGATAATATATTCATTTTTAATTTTCTGCCTATATACTGACATTATGTCATAAGATTAATCAATGCTGGGTGACAGGGAATCATCAGTAGTAATCATCCCATTCATCATAGATATGAGAATTCCCAAACTGATAAATTAAATAGCCTATAATAAATAAAAAAACCGCCCCACCTCCCCAATAGAATCTGTCTATATTTGATGAGATGAAGAAAAACCAGATAGAGCCTATCATTCCAAAGGATCCTAAAGTCAACCCCACCCCACAGACAATTCTGGAAATTATTATCAGCACTACTTTATTTATTTTCATAAAAACAATCCCGTACCTAAACTATCGCGCACCAGAATTTAATCAAATGAAAGTTAGTGGTTATCAAATTCATTGCTAATGTTATTCAGTCCAAATCTGAAAATCAGGAAGCCGGTATACGCTTGGATTAAGCAATATAGCCCCCAGTAAATGCGATAGTCATTATGCGAGAAAAATAGAAACCATGCGCACCAGAGCATTCCGGTTGAACCCAAGCCTAAGCCCAACCAGCGTATCGCCATAGATAGCAGGGTAAGTGCTGTTTTTTTCAAATCCATAGTTCACCAGGAGAGTGGGCGATTTCACTAAACGCTTTCTGGCGACGATTATTATTTCTTCAGGTTAATAATAGTCATCCCATTTACTTTGAATATTAGGAAAGGCAAATCGATAGATTAGATATCCTGTGAAAATCAATAAGGCCGATCCACTGCCCCAATAAAACCTGTTATCACTCTCTGAGAAAAAAAAGAACCAAAAAAAGGAGATCATCCCAAAAGCAGTCAATGTTCCTGCGATGGCACAAGAAGCATATGAAATTATCACTATAAAGACTCTTCTTACATTCATAAGCCACCAAAGAAGTGTTTGCAAATTTTATTAAATTCTTCCGGGTTTACATCATCGATCTCGTAAGCCTTTTCAAATGGCCTGACAGTATCCTCAACAAGAAAATATAAAAGATCCAGGTCTCCCGCATTTTTTAATTTATAGTAAATTGAAGGATTTCTTTCACGTAAATATCTGGATGTATAGATTGCTCTGGATGTTTCGGATCCAACCGTGAGTAATACCCCGGCCATTGTTCCTGCAAAAAGAGCTGTTACAGCACGGGTTGTAATCGCCTTACCTATATTGACCCCTGTTAATTGTGAAAATGACATTTTCCCAACTGTAGTGCCGGCAATTTTTTTTACTATGTTGGTCACCTTTTCTATATCGATACGTGAAGAAAAATCATCCATAAACACGCTGATAGTTTCCTCAACTGCTTCTCTATTTAACTTACCCGATTTAACCAATCTGGCCATTCTCATCTTGTCATCAAGGTTTTCCCTTCTGTGATCGGTATCTATATAGTCATAGCCCAGATAATAAAAGCTGACTGGAAATGAAATAAATCCTTTTGCTACTGCCCCAAAGAAGCCAGAACCATCGATGTTAATTGCATCCAGCATATCCTGGGCAATTTCTTTTGCACTATCCATATCGGGTATCCTTTATTTTTCAGAGAAGTAATCAAAATTCAGCATAACTTCTTCCTCTTCCCCTCTGCGCCAGACGCTGCGGATAGCCTCTGCGTCGTCCTGCCTCTCCTTTTCAGACACGCTACCGCCCTTCGCTGTGAACCAAAGCGCATAAGGCCGATGCCCGGGACTGTTGTGCTG
>NZ_PJZI01000064.1 GCF_002858805.1 Chimaeribacter arupi | reverse complement strand
TGACATACGGATTAACAGTCCGCCGTTCTACCGACTGAACTACAGAGGAATCGTGTGAACGGGGCGGATAATAACGGCCTGCCGGGGGCTTGTCAAAGCCCGGATTTCATTTGCAGAACTGTTTGCTGCAACCTTCGCCAATTTGTGCGTGGCGTAACCGGATGCGGGGGCATCACGGCGGCTTAGGGCTGTGCGGCGAGCCATAAGTTTGCATTATGTTGGTGCACCGGCAAGGGGCAGGGCAGCAGGCAACAGCGGCCGGCCCCGGCCTGGATTACGCAGGGCAGAGCGGTTTCACGTTACTTTCCGGGGGATTAGCGCCGCCGCACGCCGGGCCATACGGTGACGCAGCGACTCTGGCCTGTTTCTTGCTGACCCTTATCAGGTGATCCCTTTCCTGATGCATTTGGAGGCAGCGATGAATTTAAGACGGTTAAAATACTTTGTGAAAATCGTCGAGATCGGCAGTCTGACCCAGGCCGCAGAGATCCTGCACATTGCCCAGCCTGCGCTGAGCCAGCAACTGGCGACGCTGGAAGGAGAGCTGAAGCAGCAGTTGTTAATCCGTACCAAGCGCGGCGTCACGCCGACCGAGGCGGGAAATATTTTGTATGCCCATGCGCAGACCATCCTGCGCCAGTGCGAACAGGCGCAGAATGCGGTCACCGGCGTCGGGCAGGCGCTCAGCGGCCAGGTCTCTGTAGGGCTGACGCCCGGCTCGGCCGCCTCCCAGCTGGCATTGCCGCTGTTGCAGGCGGTACGCGAACAACACCCCGGCATCCTGCTCTATTTAGATGAAAATATCGGCAGTGCGCTGGGCGAAGCGATTGTGAGCGGCCGGGTGGATATGGCGATGCTCTACGGCAATAAACCGGCCAATGGCCTGTGCTATACGCCGTTACTGAAAGAGGATCTCTACCTGGTCGGCACGCTGGCGGTACCCAACCCAGGGGTGTCGGTTGAGCTGTCTGAGGTGGCGAAACTCAATTTGTTCCTGCCGCGCAGCCACCATGTGATGCGCAAGCTGGTGGATGACGCCCTGGCGCTGCGCCGTTTGCAGGCCACGGTGATTGGTGAGATTGAATCCGTGCCGACGTTGACGGCCGCCGTCGCCAGCGGGCTGGGGGCGACCATTTTACCGGAGTCCGCCGCGCGGGCGCTGGCCGGCCCGGCGCGGGCATGGGTGTCACGCATCAACTGCCCGGCGCTGCAGGTGCCGCTCTCGCTCTGCCTTTCCGACAGCCTGCCGCTCTCTGCCGCCGCCGCCGCGGTGAAAGAGATCCTGTTGTCCCTGATGAGCGAATCCCCCTCCGCCACCCGCATGGCCGCTGTGGCGTAACGGCACACCGCAAAAATCGATCCGGGCGCGCACGTTACAGGCGGAGCCGCCCGGCGAATCCTTTTTCAGGGCGTGCCGCCCGCCCCCCGCCGTGTATCGCCGGCATGATAAGTATCGCCGGCATGATAAGTATCGCCGGCGTGGCCGGGCTGCGCCTGCCGCGGGCTTTATTGCCGGGCAGAAGGTGCAAAAAAGGCGATCGAAAAAATGAGTAAAAAAAAGCCTTTGCAGGATAGGCGTTTGTAAATCATTATTTGAAATGTGGTTTCACTTACCTTCTCGCAGGCCAATCTTGAACGTCATCAATGCCGTGCACCAGCGCGTTGCCAGCACACGCTGGTATACCAACCGTAAAAGTTACCGGGTGCTGTTCTGGCGTGAAATCACGCCGCTGGCGGTGCCTATTTTCCTGGAAAATACCTGCGTCCTGTTGATGGGGGTGCTGAGCACCTTCCTGGTCAGCTGGCTCGGCAAAGAGGCGATGGCCGGGGTCGGGCTGGCAGACAGCTTCAACATGGTGGTGCTCTCTTTCTTCGCGGCGGTGGATCTCGGCACCACGGTGGTGGTGGCGTTCAGCCTCGGTAAGCGTGACCATAAACGGGCGCGGGCTGCGGCGCGGCAGTCGCTGGTATTGATGACGGTGGTGTCTGTGCTGCTGGCGGGCGGCATCCATCTGGCCGGGGAGCAGATTGTTGACGTGATTGCCGGGGCGGCCACGCCGGAGGTGAAAGCGCTGGCGCTCTCCTACCTGCAAACCACCGTCTGGAGTTACCCGGCGGCGGCGATTGCGCTGATCGGCAGCGGTGCGTTGCGCGGCGCCGGCAACACCAAAATCCCGCTGCTGATCAACGGCGGCATGAACATCCTCAATATCATCATCAGCAGCATCCTGATTTACGGGCTGTTTGGCTGGGACGGCCTGGGCTTTGTCGGGGCCGGGCTGGGGCTGACCATTTCACGCTATATCGGCGCCATCGGCATTATCTATGTGCTGATGATCGGCTTTAACCCGGCGCTGCACATTACCCTGCGCAGTTATTTCACCCCGCTGAAATGGAATATTCTGTGGGAAGTGCTGGCCATCGGTTTGCCGGCCAGCATTGAATCGGTGCTGTTTAACGGCGGCAAACTGCTGACGCAGATGTTTGTGTCCGGCATGGGCACCAACGTGATTGCCGGTAACTTTATCGCGTTTTCCATCGCCTCACTGATTAACCTGCCGGGCAGCGCACTTGGCTCCGCTTCCACCATCATCGTCGGCAAACGGCTCGGCAAAGGGCAGATTGGGCAGGCGGAGCGGCAATTGCGCCATGTGTTCTGGCTCTCCACCATTGGGTTAACGCTGATCGCCTGGAGTACCGCGCCGTTCGCCGGGCTGTTCGCCTCGTTCTACACCCGTGAGGAGGATGTGAAAGAGGTGGTGAAACACCTGATCTGGCTCAACGCGCTGTTTATGCCGATCTGGGCGGCCTCCTGGGTGCTGCCGTCCGGGCTGAAGGGCGCACGGGATGCGCGCTTCGCGATGTGGGTGTCGATGCTGGGCATGTGGGGCTGCCGCGTGGTCGCCGGGTACACGCTGGGGATTGTGCTCGGCCTGGGCGTGGTCGGCGTCTGGCTTGGGATGTTCCTGGACTGGACGGTGCGCGGTGCCTTCTTCTACTGGCGGATGGTCAGCGGCCGCTGGCTGTGGAAATACCCGCGGCTGAAACAGGGCGAGGTGGCACCGGCGCCGGTGAAAACGCACTGGCTGAAAGCGAGAAGCTCCCGCTGATCCGGCAGGGCATCCGCATTTTTTTCACTAAGCAGCGCAAAAATGCGTATTTCCGTTGGCGGCAAAAACGCGGTCTACTCAGGGTTGTGCACCACACTGACCCTGACCCCGGAGGATGGCATGACACGTTTACTGGCCTTTTTATTTCACCGCACCCCAGGCACGGCCGCACGCCGGCCGCCGTACGAGGTGGATGCCGCCGCGCTGTGCGACGTGCTGATCCCCACCAGTGCGCTGTATGGGCTGACGTTCCATCCTTCGGTGCAGCGGCATTATGGAAAATAGCCGCTACCGCCTCAGCCTGCGCTACTGCTACTGGAACGAACTGTGCACTGAACGCCTGCCCTGACCGGCAGGTGTTTTTTTTCGGCAGAGATCAGGTTCACCCCTCCACTCAGGCCTGCGGGCTGTCCATGACCGCCATCAGCGTATCCAGCAAACCGGGAAAACGGGCATTCAGGTCATCCCGCCGCAGTGAAATCAGGTTTTCCCGCCCTTGCGGCCGCTGCCAGATAACGCCGCTGTCGCGCAATACCCGCCAGTGATGGGTCATGGTGGATTTCGCCACGTCGCGCCGCAGCGCACCGCACGCCTGTTCGCCCTCTTTGGCCAGCGTCCTGACAATTTCCAGCCGCAGCGGGTTGCCCAGCGCCAGCAACACATTTTCCAGGCGAATCTGATCCGTTTCCGGGTGGTTGGCAATCATAGTGTTCCTGTTGAGCATGAATTCAGCGGCGGCCTGCGCCGCCGGGCCGCTACTATACCAATCATGGCAGGCCCGGACCAACTCATCACGGGCGGGTGCTGTGGTTAATTTTAGCGCAAATAGTTCGACGATACACGTACGGTTGTATTATGCTGATCCGCAGTAACCTGATGGCCGGCAATGGTGCCGGCCTGTGAGTGTCACTGACTAAGGACGCATCATGCCCCGAACCCTTCCTATCGAACGTTATCGCAACATCGGCATCTCCGCGCACATCGATGCCGGTAAAACCACCACCACGGAGCGCATCCTGTTCTACACCGGGATGAGCCACAAGCTGGGGGAAGTGCATGATGGCGCGGCAACCACCGACTGGATGGCGCAGGAGCAGGAGCGCGGGATCACCATCACCTCGGCGGCGGTGAGCTGCTTCTGGCCCGGCATGGACAACAGTGTCGAGCCGCACCGCATCAACATTATTGATACGCCGGGGCACGTCGATTTCACCATCGAGGTGGAGCGCTCCATGCGTGTGCTGGACGGCGCGGTGATGGTGTATGACTCGGTGGGCGGCGTGCAGCCGCAATCGGAAACCGTATGGCGGCAGGCGAATAAATACCATGTGCCGCGGCTGGCGTTCGTCAACAAAATGGATCGCGCGGGCGCGGATTTCTTCCGCGTGGTGCAGATGATGATTGACCGCCTGAACGCCCACCCGGTGCCGATTGTGATCCCAATCGGCAGTGAGGAGCACTTCAGCGGCGTGGTCGATCTCAACAAAATGCGCGCCATCTACTGGGATGACACCACCCAGGGCATGACGTTCCGCTATGCGCCGGTACCGGAGGATCTTATGCCGGTCGCACAGTTATGGCGCGAGAAAATGGTGTCGGCCGCGGCGGAAGCCAACGATACGCTGATGGATAAATACCTGAATCAGGGCGATTTGGAGGAGCAGGAAGTCACGCTCGGGCTGCGCCTGCGCACGCTGGCCGGGGAGATCCAGCCGATGCTGTGCGGCAGCGCCTTCAAAAACAAAGGGGTGCAGCGGATGCTTGACGCAGTGATTGACCTGATGCCGTCACCGGTGGATGTCCCGGCGGTGCAGGGCGTGGATGAGAAAGGCCAGGTGGCGGAGCGCCATGCCGCCGATGATGAGCCGTTCTCCGCGCTGGCCTTCAAGCTGATGACCGACCCCTACGTCGGCCAGCTCACCTTTGTGCGCGTCTATTCCGGCGTGCTGCGCAAAGGCGACAGCGTGTTCAACGCGGTCAAAGGCAAGAAAGAGCGCATCGGCCGTATTGTGCAGATGCACGCCAATGACCGGCACGAGGTGGATGAGATCCGCGCCGGGGACATCGCGGCCTGCGTCGGGCTGAAAGAGGTCACCACCGGGGAAACCCTCTGCGACCCGCAGGCGGTGATCACCCTGGAGCGGATGGAGTTCCCGGACCCGGTGATATCCCTGGCCATCGAGCCGAAAACCCAGGGCGACCAGGAGAAAATGGGCATCGCGCTGCAACGGCTGGCGGCGGAAGACCCCTCTTTCCACCTGCACACCGATGAGCAGTCCGGGCAGAGCATTATCTCCGGCATGGGCGAATTGCATCTGGAGATCATCGTTGACCGCATGAAGCGTGAGTTCGGCGTGGAGGCCAATATCGGCCGCCCGCAGGTGACGTACCGCGAAACCATCCGTAAAACGGTGCGTGACGTAGAAGGGAAATTTGTGCGCCAGTCCGGCGGGAAAGGCCAGTACGGCCATGTGGTGCTGACGCTGGAACCGCTGGCACCCGGCAGCGGGTTCCGCTTTGAGGATGCCACCAAAGGCGGCGTGGTGCCGCGTGAGTACATTCCGTCGGTGGAGAAGGGCATCCGTGAGGCGCTGAACAACGGCATTCTGGCGGGGTACCCGGTGGTGGATCTCAAGGCCACGCTGACCTTCGGCTCCTACCATGAGGTGGATTCGTCCGAGATGGCGTTCCGCATGGCAGCCATTTTCGGCTTCAAAGCGGCGGCGAAACAGGCCGATCCGGTGATCCTGGAGCCGGTCATGAAAGTCGAGGTCGAAACGCCGGAAGAGTACGCAGGCGGGGTGATGGGGTACCTGTCCTCACGCCGCGGCACAGTGCAGGGCATGGATGAGTTGCACGGTGCACGGGTGATCCGCGCTGAAGTGCCGCTGTCGGAGATGTTCAGCTATGCCACCACGCTGCGATCCATGACGCAAGGGCGCGCCTCTTACAGCATGGAGTTTGACCACTATGCAGAAGCGCCGCGCAACGTGGCGGAGGCGATCATCGCCGCGCGGGGGAATGCGTAACCCGCGGACGTAAACGCCGTGCGTTAACCGATGCCGCACCGGGCTGCCCCGGTGCGGCATTTTTACGTTCCCCACGGGATGTTCACAGTGCCCACGCCTGCCAACAGGCACTGACCTCAGCCGGTGAGGAGAGAAACAGCGTGGGCTGCGCGCAATCAGCAAGGCATTGCCGGTGCCTTGTTCTGTTGTGCGGCGTCGTCACGATCAGGTATTTCAGCATCTCAATCGTGAGGCGATCGCGTTGGTTTCCCATCTCAATGCCGCCCACCCGGTCACGTTCAAACAGCGTGCGGCGCACATAGCGCAGCAGCATATGCGGTAACGCAATATCCAGCAGAATCACCCCGGTCGCCCGGTTAAGCCGCTCCGGCAGGCAGCGGGTGTAATTTCCCTCAATTACCCAGCGCTCCTCCTGAACCGCCGCGCGGTGCAGCGCCAGAAACTGCGCCTCCGGCCGGGGCTGCCAGCGGGTGTGGGGGAGGTGATAGAGCTGATCAAGATGCACCACCGGGCAGGCCGTTTTGCGGGCGATGGCGTGCGCCAGGGTCGATTTACCGCTGTTCGAGGGGCCAAGGATGCAGATACGGGGGCCGAGGTCAGACAGGGGGATAAATTTCTTCATCAGTGTGACTCCGTGTCCAGAACACAGGGGGAGCGATGTGTGCCGGTGCCATAGGGATGATGCCGTGATGATAAGGGCTGTGATTAAAAATGGGGGAGAGGGCGGTTAATTCCGCACACGAAAAACAGGCCCAAACGAAAAAAGCCTGCTTTAAAAAGCAGGCTTTCCGAATTTGGCTCCTCTGACTGGACTCGAACCAGTGACATACGGATTAACAGTCCGCCGTTCTACCGACTGAACTACAGAGGAATCGTGTGAACGGGACGCATAATAGCGATGCGTACCGGCCTTGTCAAAGCAGAAAAAAGCGTAACGGTTTGTTTGCTGGCATTATGACCAAACGGCGGAAAATAACAGCATACCGTGCACGTTCTTTATTCTGCGGCCTGACGAACAGGCAAAATAATGATGAGAAATAGATAAACGAAAAAAGCCTGCTTTAAAAGCAGGCTTTTCGAATTTGGCTCCTCTGACTGGACTCGAACCAGTGACATACGGATTAACAGTCCGCCGTTCTACCGACTGAACTACAGAGGAATCGTGTGAACGGG
>NZ_PJZI01000063.1 GCF_002858805.1 Chimaeribacter arupi | reverse complement strand
CGATGCCGAACAACCGAAACAGTCCACCGCCCCCATTAAAAACAACAGGCGGTACCCGAAGCCCGCGGGTGCAGGGCCAGCGCCCCCGCGCTTACCTCACCCGCTGCCGCCTCTCATGCTGCAACCTCTCCAGCCCAAAAATCACCCGCTGCAAATCGCGCTCCTGCGGGGCGCTGAGCATCGGGAAGCGGAAGCTGAAACGGGTCTGGCTCTGGGTGTCGCCTTTGCGGTCGAGCACCTGGTTCACCATCACGTCAACAAACTGAATATCCAGCGTAAAGCGGCCGAACATCCCTAAATCCAGATCGGTGTTGTGCAACACCATGCCCGGCTGCAAGGTGCCGGTAAACGCCTTATCGGCATACAGGCAGATGCCGCCCAGCGAAATATCTTTCACCTGGAAAGAGAAATCCCCGTAGCCCGGCAGGGTGCCGCGGCAGCAGAAATCCAGCGACAGCGGCGTGTTGACGCGGAAGTATTCGCGCCGCTGAATGGCATACAACGACGCAGGCAGCGGCGCGTAAAAGGCCGGCAGCCCTTGCCACGTCTGTTCGCGCAACCGGCCGCCGAGGGTGAACTCAATCTTCGCACTGGCGGTTTCCGCCACCACGCCCAGCGTTTGCGCCTCCAGCGCCACCCGGTTTTCATGGCTGACGCTGCTCAGATCCAGCACCCATTCGCCGCTCTCCGGCAGCACGGCCAGCACTTTGGTCACGAACTGGCCGCGCGCATGGCTGACCATCACCGCGACGTCCTGCGCTTCGAGGTCACGCAGGCTGGCAATGATCGAGAGCGGGCTGGTTTTCAGAAATTGGTCTTTATCGCTGTGGCTCACCTGGCTTCCCCGGAATAATTATGGCTAATCCTGAATTATCGGCAGCGCCCCGCACGGCTTTAGGCCGGCGGCTGGGTAAATTTCACCCAACGTGGTGACTGGCGCGGCACGGCCCGCCTGTGCCATGCTTTAGCCGGTCGCGGTAATCCGGTTCAGCAATCTCAGGAGGGCAGAATGAGTGAGGCAGTGGTCATACAGCCGGAAATAAGCCGGCAACAGCGCATGGTGGAGCTGTTATTGCGGCTGGCACCGCGTGAGGGCTATACCCAGTCAGCGCTGGAGAATGTGCGTTTTATGCGCGCCAACCAGCCCCTGCCGCTGACGCCGGTGCTCTACGAGCCGAGCATTGTGATTGTCTGCCAGGGGCGTAAACGCGGTTTCTTTGGTGACAAAGCGTTTGTGTATGATGCCCGGCACTATCTGGTGCTGTCAGTGCCGCTGCCGTTTGCCACCGAAACCGAGGCCACGCCGGAGGAGCCGATGCTGGCGGTGGCGCTGCGGCTGGATTTCACCACCACCGCCGATTTAATGCTGGCCATTGAAGAGGGGCACGGGCGGATCGCGGCGGAGCCGCAAAGCATGATCGCGACGCCCCTGACCGGCAAACTCAGCGACAGCGTGCTGCGGCTGCTGGAGGCGCTCAGCACGCCGCTGGAGGCGGACATCCTCGGGCCGTCGCTGGTGCGCGAGATCTGTTTCCGGGTGCTGATGGGCGAGCAGGGCGGTGCGATGCGGGCGGCGCTGGTGCAGCAGGGCAATTTCGGCAAGATTGCCCGTGCGCTGCGCCGCATCCACCAGCATTACGACGCCGCGCTGGACGTCAGCCGCCTGGCCGGGGAAGCGGGCATGAGCGTCCCGGCGTTCCATGCGCATTTCAAAGCGGTGACCCAGACCACCCCCATCCAATACCTGAAATCGACCCGCCTGCATCAGGCGCGGCTGATGATGATCCGCCATGACGTCACGGCCGCGGCGGCGGCGATTCAGGTCGGGTATGAAAGCCCGTCGCAGTTCAGCCGCGAGTTCAAGCGCTTCTTCGGCCGCCCGCCGGGCGAGGAGATCGCCCACATGAAACAGACGCTGGCGTTGACCCCGGCGTCAGCCTTTTCCCATTATGTCACGGCACAAAATTGAACCCCGGCTACGCTTAAGGCTGTGAAGGACAAAGGGAGAAGGGCATGAACCAGTGGGGTATTTTGATTGCGGCCATCCTGGCTGAAGTGGTCGCCACCTCGGCGCTGAAAGCCAGCGACGGCTTCTCACGGCCGGGGCCGACGCTCTTGATGGCGGCAGGCTACGGCATCGCGTTTTATCTGCTGTCATTGACGCTGCGCACCATGCCGGTGGGCGTTGTCTATGCCATCTGGTCAGGGCTGGGCGTGGTGCTGATCACGCTGGTGGGCTGGGTGCTGTTCGGCCAGAAGCTCGATACCCCGGCACTGCTCGGCATGGCGCTGATTGTGGCGGGGGTGATAATCATGAACCTGTTCTCCCATTCGGTGAGCCATTGAACCGGGGAGTGTGAGCCGCGTCTCACCCTTTCCGCCAGACTCTTCTATGCTGAAAAAAGACGCAGGATCAAGTGGTTGAAGGCTGCGCCACCGGCTGTTTTCACAATGGAGCACACAATGGCTAAAAAATCGGCATGGAAAAGGGGCGCAGCGGCGCTGTCATGGCTGCTGTTGCCGCTGGCGGCAGGCGCGGCGGAGCAGGGGGCACCGGCGGGCTACCAACTGGAAAAAGTGGTGATCATGAGCCGCCACGGCATCCGCGCCCCGTTGGTGAACTACGGTGATGTGCTGGCGGACGCCACCCCGCACACCTGGCCGGCATGGAAAACCCCCGGCGGGCTGCTGACCCCCAAAGGCGGGCTGGTGGAGGAGCATGTCGGGCGCTATTTCCGCGCCTGGCTCGGCACAACCGGCCTGCTGGCGGCTGAAGGCTGCCCGGCGCCGAAACAGGTCTTTACCTATGCCAACAGCTTGCCGCGCACCATCGACACCGCCACCCATTTCCTCGCCGGGGCATTTCCCGGCTGTGATCTCCGCGTCACGCACCAGATGCTGGTCGGCACCATGGACCCGACCTTCAACCCGATCATCACCGCTGAGGTAACGGATACGTTTCGCCGCAACGCGCTGCGCTCCCTTAACCAACATGCCGGTGAGGGCGGCCTCGATGGCCTGAACCAGCGCCTGGCCCCGAACTATGCGTTGCTGGAGCAGGTGCTGGACTACCGGCACAGCAAACTCTGCCGGGAGAAATCTCTGTGTTCGCTGGCGGCGCAGCCCTCCAGCGTGCAACTGCGCCAGGGCAAAGAGCCGGGCATCACCGGGCCGCTGCGGACCGCCACCGGCGCGGCTGACGCCTTTATGCTGCAATATTATGAGGGCTACCCGCTCACCGATGTGGCCTGGGGCAAGGTCAGCACCCCGGCACAATGGCAGCAACTGGAGGCGATCAAAAACCTCTACCATGAGACGTTATTCGGTTCCCCGGCGATCGCTGCCAACGCCGCCGCGCCGCTGCTGGGCTTTATCAGCCTGGCGCTGGACGGAACCAATGGTAAAACGCCGGACGAGCAGGCCGCGCAACAGGCGAAACTGACGGTGCTGGTGGGGCATGATTCCAACATTGCGTCGCTGCTGGCGGCGCTGAAAACCCAGGATTATCAACTGCCGCAGCAGTATGAGCGCACGCCAATCAGCGGCGCGGTGGTGTTCCAGCGCTGGCACGACAGCACCGCTGGCCGTGACCTGCTGAAAGTGGAGTATGTCTACCCGGCCACCGGGCAGATCCGCAATAACAGCGCCCTGACCCTGCAAACCCCGCCGCAGCGCGTCACCCTGCGGTTAGCCGGTTGCCCGGCGGATGCGCAAGGTTTCTGCCCGTTCAACACCTTCCGGCAGGTCGCCGCCCGGCAGCCGGTGCCGGAAACCTGACCAGGGGTCAGCCTTGTTGCTGTGCCAGCCAGAGAGTGTGATGGCCGCAGGTGGGGTCTTCGCTCTGCTGCCTGACCACCCGGAAGCCGTTCTGCGCCAGCAACTGCCGGTACTCTGCCGGGCTGAGGCTGGCGTGGTAGAGCGGCTGGCCGGCAAAGGTGCCGATCGCCTCGCCCTCCGCCGGGCCGCTGGTAAACAGCAGCGCCGCACCGGGGCGCGCATGGGTGCGGAAGATCGGGAACATCCGCCGTTGCGCCTCACGCGTCAGGTGGAAGAAGCTGTCCCAGGCCAACAGGCCGTGGAATGTGCGGCCGAGCGCCAGCGTGCGCATATCCGCCACCTGCCAGCGCTGTTGCGGAAAGCGCGCCCGGCAGAGCGCGATCATCGGCGGCGAGGCATCTACGCCGGTGACCTCACATTCACGCGCCAGCAGGTAGGCCGCCAGTGGCTTTCCCGCCCCACAGCCGATGTCCAGCACGCTACCGCGCGCCGGTAACAGGCTGAGAAACGCATCCAGCCACGGCTGTTCGATAAAGTCATCTCGGCGTGCGGCATCCCATAACGCGGCATGTTGCTGGTAGAGCGGGATGATGTTATCGGCGGCGGGGTGGTGGCACATGGTGTCTCCTGAGTGGGGAGGAAAAAGCGTGAGCAGGAAAAGGGCGCGAACCGGGCCGGCTAACCTTAACGGTACACAGCGTAAGGGGAAACATCATGACGCAACGATCTGCACCTCCGCATTTACAGCCCGGCGAACAGGTGGTGCTGTTTGATGGTGAGTGCCCACTCTGCCACCGGCTGGTGCGTTTTCTGTTACGGGCTGACCGGCAGCGCGTGCTGAAACTGGCGACGGTGCAGTCGGCCACCGGGCAGGATTTACTGCGCTGGGCCGGGTTGCCGACGGATAATTTCAACACCATCGCCTGGATCCACGGCCCGCAACTGCGGGTACGGTCTGATGCCTTTTTCGCCATTCTGGCACAGCTCGGCTGGCCGTGGCGCGCGCTGGCTGCCCTGCGCCTGTTTCCCCAGGTGCTGCGCGATGCGGTGTACAATGGCGTGGCGAAAAACCGTTACCGCTGGTTCGGCAAGTTGCCGCCCGGCTCAGCGTTGCCGGGCGCACAGGAACCGGGGCGCTATTTGCCGGGGGGATAGGCCGGGCGGATAAAGCCGGGCGCATTTGTTTACATTTTAATAACATCATGCCGCCCGAAACCGATCTACACTCAACGGGTTGAAAGCATCATGGGTTAAAAACAGCAAGGGTGAAAAGCCCCCCGAATAACAACCCAACCTCATCCAGTTTGTTCCGCCCGCCTTGCGCGGGCTTCTTTTTAGGTGGCGTCAGCCTTTTTCTACCGGCCACTGCGCGTTGAGATCGCCCCATTCTGTCCAGGCACCGTCATAGAGTTTGGCGTCCACGCCCAGTGTGGCCAGGGCGAACACCAGCGCCGCCGCCGTGACGCCGGAACCGCAGCTCGCCACCACCGGCTTCTCCAGATCTACCCCTTGATCGATAAACGTCTGCTTCAGCGCGTCCGGCTTTTTCAGGCGGCCGTCGGCCGAGAGCAGTGTAAAGGGCACGTTCAGGCTGTTCGGGATATGGCCGCTGTGCAGGCCGGGGCGCGGCTCCGGCACCTCACCACGGAAACGCCCGGCGGCGCGGGCATCCACAATCTGCGCTTCGCCGCTCTGGCTGAGTTCACTCACCTCTTTCACCGATTTCACCTGGCTGCGGTCGAAGGCGGCGCGGAACGTCTGCGGCGGGCGGCTCACTTCGCCCTGTTCGAGTGGGCGATCTTCCGCCCGCCAGGCGTTGATGCCGCCATCCAGCACGCGCACATCTTTGGCACCGTAATGGCGCAGCATCCACCAGATGCGCGGCGCGGAGAAGAAATCGCCGTCATCATAGGCAACGATGGTCTGATCGTTACGGATGCCGAGTTTCCCGGCCTCGCGGGCAAAGTAGGCATCTTCCGCCAGCATATGCGGCAGCGGCGTGGTCTGGTCAGAGAGTTTATCCACATCGAAATAGACGGCGCCGGGGATGTGCGCGTCGCGGTACTCTTCCTCCAGCGGCCGCGGCGGGGTGGTGCCGGGCTTGGCTTTGCGGCAGTCGAGCACAATCAGGTTGTCATCCTGCAAATGTTTTTCCAGCCAGTGCGGAGAGACGAGATAAGAAGAGGTCATAGCGTCGCATTCCTTTGTTGCATCGGGGTGGCGGTGGCATCGGGATAGGTAATGTCACCGGGGATCAGGGAGTAAACCCAGGCGTGGCAGGGTTTACCATGGAAATAGAGCCGGTTGCGGTGCAACCCTTCGGCGGTGGCCCCCACCTTTTCGGCCACCCGGCAGCTGCGGTGATTGCGCTCCATCGCCACAATCTCCAGCCGCGTCAGTGCCAGCCGCTCAAAGGCAAACTGGCTGGCGGCGCGGACGGCCAGCGGGGCCAGCCCCCGGCCGGTGTGGTCACTGCGGGTCCAGTAGCCGACGTTGGCCATGTGGTATTCGTAACTGATGCGGTTGAGGGAGATAGCGCCGGTGATCTCGCCGGTTTCCAGGTCAAACAGGTTGAAGTTGTATTCGCTGCCGCGCGAGCGTTTTTGTTCTGAATCGCGCAGGAAGCGCAGGCTGTCAGCGACGTTGTACGCCGGGGTGCACCAGCTCTCCCAGCGGCCGATGTCGGCCTGGGAATCGCGCACGGCGCGGCACAGCAGCGGGGCTTCAGCCTCTTCCGGGGCACGGATTTCAATGGCGTTATCACGGTAGATCAGGCGTGGGATCATGGCAGTATCCTCATCGGCAGGGGGATCAGCGTCACCCATTCTGCGGGGAGGTGTCAATATTTTCAGCGTCCTCACCGGGTAACAGCATCACCAGTTTCAGTGCCGGGCTGCCCGCCGGGTAGAAGGTTTGCTGGCGATAATTCACCTCGCCGTGCTGCGGGTGGTGGAAGCGGCGCAGGCCGCCCTCGCGCGCCATCACCGTTTGGCCGTGCCACCACTGGGCAAACAGCGTGCTGTCACGGCAGAGCGCCTGCACCTGGTCGCGCACCGGTTCAGAGTGCGGGAAATGGCGCGTCTCCGCGCGAAATTCCGCCACCACCCGCCGCGCGCGCTCCGGCCAGTCTGCCACCAGTTCGCGCGCCAGCGGGTGCAGGAACATGAAATTCAGCAGATTGGGGGCCGGAACAGTGCCGAGAAAGCCACTGAACAGCGCCTGTGCCGGGGCATTCCAGCTGATCACATTCCAGATGCTGTCCAGCAGGTAGCCGGGGCAGTGGAGTTGCTGCACGCTGGCCAGCAAGGCCGGGCCGGCAGCGTCGGCGGCGTCCTGGCTTTCCGGGTCACTGGCCTGCGCCAGGGAGAAGAGATACTCGCGCTCAGCCGTGCCGAGTTGCAGCGCTCGCGCCAGCCGCGCCAGGGTCAGCGGTGAGACGGAAACGTCGCGCCCCTGTTCAATCCAGGTGTACCAGGTGGTGCTGATGCCGCTGAGCTGTGCCAGCTCCTCACGCCGCAACCCGCTGGTACGGCGGCGTGGGGCGCTGGGCAGCCCGGCCTGCGCCGGGGTGAGGCGTTCACGTTGGGCGCGTAAAAAAGCGCCCAGGGCTTTGGGGCCATTCAGGGTATCAGGCTGCATCATTTCGTTTCCCGTTCGCGAAGGGGGTAGTCGTTATACCAGTATAACTGCTCATATTGTACCCGTATCGGCACGTGCCTATAGTGAACCGGCAGCGCAACAGGGCGCCTGTCAGGCGCTGATTCCCACTATACCCCGGAGGCATTATGGAAAAGCAGAAGACCCACGCAGAAGCGGTTGAGCAGCAGTTCGGTACGCAGGCCACCGCCTATTTACACAGCGCGGTGCATGCGCAGGGTGAGGATTTACAGCGGCTGGCCCGGCGGCTGGCGGCGCACCCGCAGGCGAGCGTGCTGGACATTGGGTGCGGGGCGGGGCACGCCAGTTTTGTGGCCGCCGGTCAGGTGGCGCAGGTGACGGCGTATGACCTTTCCGGGGAGATGCTGGCGGTGGTGGCACAGGCGGCAAACGCGCGGCAGCTGGAGAATATCCGGGTCGTGCAGGGGGCGGCGGAATCCCTGCCGTTTGCGGACGGTGAGTTTGATGTGGTGATCACCCGTTATTCGGCGCACCACTGGCATGATGTCGGGCAGGCGCTGCGTGAGGTGCGGCGGGTGCTGAAGCCGGGCGGCAAGGTGATCGTGATGGATGTGGTGTCGCCCGGCCACCCGGTGCTGGACATCCATTTGCAGACAGTGGAAGTGCTGCGCGACACCTCCCATGTGCGCAACTATTCCGGCGGCGAGTGGCTCACGCTGTTTAACGCCGCCGGGCTGGGCATTAAGAAAGTGACCCGCGGCCGCCTGGCGCTGGAGTTCAGCAGTTGGATAACGCGGATGCGGACGCCGGAACATTTTGTGACCGCCATCCGGGCGTTACAGGAGGGGGCCTCTGCGGAGGTGGTTGAATATTTTGAGATTCAGGCGGACGGGAGTTTTTGTAGTGATGTGATGACTATTGAGGGGTTTCGGATGTGAGGGGGGAGCGCATGGCCATGCGGGGGGCGTTTTGCTTTTGGATTGAGGTTGGTTGCGTTGGCAGACGCCCGGCGTCTTTCCGCGGCTCCGCTGCCGTCATCGGTCATAAAGTGGATTGTTTCGGTTGTTTATATGTATTTGTCTATCCGGCTTTCCGAGACTCAACCGAGCAGGGCCTGCCGGCGCGCCGGCCCTGCACCCGCGCGCTGTCGGTGCCCTGGCTGAATCATTGCACGCTCCCGCGTGTTCCCTCACTCCGCCTCCGGGCTTCCGGGCCGCCGCTAATGACAGTCCCTGTCATGGGCGGCTCTCGCGGGCATCCATGCCCGCTCACCCGGCCCTGCGGCTCCACTCGGCAATGATTTTTACGCCCCCACC
>NZ_PJZI01000062.1 GCF_002858805.1 Chimaeribacter arupi | reverse complement strand
GTATGTTTCGGTTGTTGGTGGGGTGGCATGTTTTGGTTGTTGGTGGGGTGGCGTGTTTCGGTTGTTGGTGGGGGGGCATGTTTCGGTTGTTTATGTGCAGTTGTCTGCCTGGTTTCCTGAGCCTCAACCGAGCAGGGCCTGCCGGCGCGCCGGCCCTGCACCCGCGCACTTTCGGTGGATTGGCTGAATCATTGCCCGCTCTCGCGGGTGACCCTCGTTGCGCCTACGGGCTTTTCGGGCCGCCGCTAATGACAGTCCCTGTCATGGGCGTCTTTCGCGGACATCCCTGTCCGCTCACCCGGTCCTTCGTCTTCACTCGGCAATGATTTTTACGCCCCCACCACTTCTGCAAATTTGTGAGTATGTAAGGAAAGGGTAGGCGGGGCTTTTTTTGGCGTCCTGCCCGCTCACCCGGCTCTGTGGCTCTATTCGGCAATGATTTTACGCTTCTACCACCGCTGAAAATCTGCATACGCCGGAATACTTCCCCCGAAATTTTGCCAACCTGACATTTTTGTCATGCTGGCGTCAGGTGTTTTGCATGGAGAGCGCGATATAACAAGCACACATTCAAACGGGAGTATTCACCATGAAACATTATTTCAACGCAGCCGCTCTGGCGCTTGCTCTTACCGCTTCTGCAACCGCAATGGCCGCAGAGCAGAATCTTTTAAGCGTACACGTACTGAACCAGCAAACCGGCAAACCGGCTTCCAATGTTGAAGTGACGCTGGAGCAGAAGCAGGAAGCTGGCTGGAAATTTTTAAACAAGGCCACGACCGACAAGGACGGGCGTATTAAACAATTCTGGCCTGCGCAGCCTGCTGCCACAGGGGATTACCGCGTCGTGTTCAAAACCGGGCACTATTTCCAAGAACAAAAACAAGAGAGTTTCTTCCCGGAAATCCCGGTGGAGTTCCATATCAGCAATACCACCGAGCACTATCACGTACCGCTGCTGCTTAGCCAGTATGGCTATTCCACCTATCGCGGTAGCTGATCCCGGCAAAAGTGCCTGACATAGCAGAAACGCTGTGACACGCGTAGTCCGGCTGGCCTGCTTCATGTGACAGAAATTTTTATGTCTGCACCAATAACGACAAAGTTATCATCTACTATTTCCTTACATAACCAAGGATTTGCAGTCAGGTGGGGGCGTAAAAATCATTGCCGAGTGGAGCCGCAGGGCCGGGCGAACGGGCATGGATGCCCGTGAGAGTCGCAGCCACGCCGGGAGCGTGTCTGCGGCGGCCCGATTAGCCCGTAGGCGAAATGAGGGTCACCCGCGGTAGCGGGCAATGATTCAGCCGGGGCACCGAACGCGCGCGGGAGCAGGGCGAGCGCGCCGGCGCGCCCTGCTCGGTTGAGGCAATGGGGTTCAGGTAGACAACTGTACATGAGCAACCGAAACAAGCCACAGCCTAAAAAAGCCGTACCGCGTACTCAATGCCCGCGGGTGCAGGGCCGGCGCGCCGGCAGGCCCTGCTCGGTTGAGGCTCGACGGCTCAGGCGGACAACTGCACATGAACAACCGAAACATGCCACGTCACACCCGGTGGCGGCAGCGGAGCCGCAGGAAGACAACGGGCGTATGCCAACGCAACCCACCTCGAGCCAGGAAAAAGTGACTATTTGGCGGCCGCCGCCGCCTCCTCCACCCATTTATCAAACAACGCCTGATGCGCTGCAATCCATCCCTCTGCCTGCTGCTCAATGTCAGCCTCCGAGCTTTGCCCGGCGTGCATCGCGGAGTTCTGCGCGTTAATGTCCTTCAGCGGCACTTTCATGATGGCGAACAGCTTCGCAGCAGCTGGGTTCTTCTCCGCCCAGGCGCGGTTGGCCACAATGTGCATGGTGTTCACTTTGAAACCGTAATTCTTGCCGTTCGGCAGTTCCGTGGTGCCGTTCTTCTCACCCGGCAACACGGAGAAGGGGACCTGTAACCACAGCACGTCACGGCCCGGCACCAGTACGTCACTCACCCAGTACGGCGTCCAGGTGTAGTAAAAGATCGGCTTGCCTTCCTTGTAACGCGTGATGGTGTCGGCAATCATCGCCGCGTAGTTGCCCTGGTTGTTATCCACGGTGGCGTTCAGGCCGTACGCCTTCATCTGCGCATTCAGCGCCGCCTCACAGCCCCAGCCGGGCGTACAGCCGGTCAGGTCAGCTTTGCCGTTGCCGTTGGCGTCAAACAGTTTGGCGATCTTCGGGTCTTTCAACTGCTCAACGTTGGTGATGTGGTACTTCTCGGCCGTTTTGCGGTCAATCAGGTAGCCCTGCGCCGCACCGGTGATATACGCGCCTTCACGGTAAAACACCTTGTCGCCCCCGGCCGCGCGGTACATATCATCATGCAGCGGTGCCCAGTTCACGGCGGTAAACGTGGCATCACCGGCCGCAATCGAGGTGTAAGCGACGTTGTAATCCACCTCGCGCGTCTCCTGCACGTCATACCCCAGCTTTTCCAACGCCTTATTGACCAGCAACGTCTGGAATGTCTCTTCACTGATAGTGCTCTGAATCGGCTGGACGGTCACGCCCTTGCCCGGCAAATCGGCGGCAAACGCCCCGGATGCCAGCACGCTGGTGCTCAGGGCCGCGGCCCACAGGCGGCAATATTTCATGTGCTCTCCTTCATTATGTGGTTTTACCGGCGGGGAACGCCCGCCGGGGAGGGGAATGTTCAGGCAGTGCGGATAAACGGACGGGTCAGCAGCCCCACCGGGCCGGTGGTGTACCAGCGGCGGGTGCCCTTGCTGCGGCGGTCACGCCCCAGCGACTGGGTCAGGCGATCCAGGATGATCGCCAGGATCACGATCCCCAGCCCGCCCACCGAGGCCAGCCCCATGTCGAGGCGGCCGATGCCGCGCAGCACCATCTGGCCCAGCCCGCCGACGGCGATCATCGAGGCGATCACCACCATCGACAGCGCCAGCATCAGCGTCTGGTTAATCCCGGCCATAATGGTCGGCATCGCCAGCGGCAACTGCACCTTAAACAGCATCTGGCGCGGGTTGGCACCAAAGGATTCTGCGGCCTCCACCAGATCGGCCGGCACCTGGTTGATGCCGAGGATCGTCAGCCGCACCACCGGCGGCAGGGCGAAGATAATCGTCACCACCACGCCCGGCACATTACCGATGCCGAACAGCATCACAATCGGCACCAGGTAGACGAACGCCGGGGTCGTCTGCATCGCGTCCAGCATCGGGCGGATTACCTTCGAGGCGCGCGGGCTGCGGGCCAGGAAAATCCCGAGCGGCAGGCCGATCAGCACACAGAAGAACAACGACGTCAGCACCAGCGACAGCGTCACCATCGCCTGTGACCAGGCACCGATAGCGCCAATCAGCACCAACGACACCAGCGTCGCGATCCCCATGCCGAGGCTGGCGAACTGCCAGGCGATCAGCGCGAAAATCAGGATCGCCACCGGGGCGGGCAGCCCCTGCAACAGCAACTGGAAGTGGCTGAGGATAAAGTCCACCGGCACCCGGATGCCCTGGAACAGCGGGCGGAAATGCAGCACCAGCCAGTTAATCGCCACCGTGACCCAGTGGTCAAACGGCAGCCAGGCCTGGTGGAACGGGTCCATCAGCGAGAAGTGATCCGGCGCGGCATGCGTACCGGCATTCAGCCAGTCGGTGCCGGAGGCGGCCGCCTGATGGGCGCCGTCAGCCGGGGCGGCAGCGGCATGGCCGCCGGAGGCGTTATCCGCTGACCACGGGTCGATGCTGGCATCCAGCGGCTGATCGGTGGCCTGCGGGGCGGCATCGGCCGTCGCCCACGGGTCACTGGTGTCCTGCGCGGCCTGGGCGAATTGGGGAATATCCTGATGGGGTGCGTTACGCATTGGCGTTGCCCTCCTTGTCGAGTGCCTGCAACAGCATGGCTTTGGAAATAATGCCGACGTACTGGTTATCGTCTGATACCACCGGCACCGCGCACGGGGCCGCTGCCACCGGGGCGATCAGCTCGCTGAGCGGCATCTCAGCCGGAACCGGGGCCGGGTCGGTGAGCAGGGCGCTCTCCAGCGGCAGGTTGGCTTTCAGCGCCTGCTTCAGGGAATCAGACGACACCACGCCGACAAACCGCTGGCCGCGCTCCAGCACATAGCCGTAATCCCGGTCTTCATCTTCCAGCAGTTTCAGCGCGGAGCGCGGGCCGAAGCCGGGCGTTTTACGGATAAGCGTCACGGCCCGGCGGCGGGCAATATCTTTGGCGCTGAACACGTTGCTGATGTCCACGCCACGGAAGAAGGTGCGCACATAATCGTTGGCCGGATTATTCAGAATTTCATCCGGCGTACCGACCTGCACCACCACGCCGCCCTGCATAATGGCAATGCGATCGCCAATACGCATCGCCTCGTCCAGATCGTGGGAAATAAACACAATGGTGCGCTGATGGCGGGCCTGTAATTTCACCAGCTCATCCTGCATCTCGGTACGGATTAATGGGTCGAGCGCGGAGAAGGCTTCATCCATCAATAAAATATCGGGATTATTGGCCATTGCCCGCGCCAGCCCGACACGCTGGCGCATCCCGCCGGAGAGTTCATCCGGGTAGGAGTGGGCATATTTTTCCAGCCCCACCTGGCGCAGGGCATCCAACGCTTTTTCATTACGTTCGGCCACCGGCACACCGGCTAATTCCATGCCGAAGGCGGTATTATTCAGCACCGTCAGGTGCGGCATCAACGCGAAAGATTGAAATACCATACTGATCTTATTCCGGCGCACGGTGCGCAAGGCGCTGTCCGATATTTTGGCAATATCTTCACCATCAATCAGCACTTCGCCGCGGGTCGGTTCTATCAGACGATTGAGAAGGCGCACCATGGTTGATTTGCCGGAGCCGGAGAGGCCCATAATGACAAAGATCTCGCCTTCTTCAATGGCCAGACTGGCATTTTTGACGCCCAGTGTCAGCCCGGTTTTCTCAAATATCTGCTCCTTGGTTTTGCCTTCTTCAATCATTTTGAACGCCCGTTCCGGGTGTTCGCCAAATACCTTATAAAGATTTTTCACTTCAAGTTTTATTGCCATGCGATATAAGTTTCCCTCGCTGGTGAAAATAGAGCATTGGCACTGAAAAAGTCCTGTAATTCATAAAAATCAGACCAGCACCAGAATTTTAACGCCCTATACCCTAGCACAATAAGAATCTCAGACAACCCTGAATCCCGGCGCGCGAAATAGGGGTGGCCGGCTGACAGAGGATTATTCTGTGGCGGAACGGGCTGCTATTTGTGGTGGTTTTGCGGCTGCGGGGGCGGCCATTTTTACCGGTCAACAGGCCGGAAGAGGCAGGAATAACAACGGCTGGGGCATGAAGGTTGACAAAATTATTTTTTCTGACGTGCGCGGCCTATTTCCCGGCGAATGACGCCTGCTTTTTCTGTGAAACAGGGCGCGGAAAACGGCGCAGACAGAATATATCACTGTTTGCGCCGCGCAGTTTATTCGGCCGCAGCAGGGGTTTTCCGGTACAAACGGCGTGGGTGGCCGATTTTTCCGTACTGCATTTCAATCTGCACAAAGCCGGTTTCCACACAGAACTCCAGGTAGCGGCGGGCCGTGGTTTTGCTGATGCCGCTTTGCGACACCACCTCATCCACAGACCAGGCCTCCTCAGGCCGGGCGGTGAACAGCCCTTTCACCAGCGCCAGCGTATTCGGCTCGATGCCTTTGGCCCCGGCATCGTCTGCCGGGCGGCGCGCCTGCAAATTATAGAGCGCATCGACGTTGCTCTGGTCGAGCACCTTAAAACTGCGCTGGGTGTGGATGAACTGCATAAACCGCTCCAGCGAATTGCGCAGCCGCTTATAAGAAATGGGCTTGATCAGGTAGTCAAACGCCCCGGCGCGGATCGCCTGGCTACAGGTGTGCATATCGCTGGCGGCGGTGATAAAAATCACCGTGCACTCACTGTTTTTCAACAGCGCATTCTCTACCAGCGTAATGCCCTGGCCGTCCGGCAGGAAGTTATCCAGCAGCAGCAGGCGCGGGCGGTGCGCAGCAATCAGCCGCCGCGCTTCGGTAAGCGTCGCCGCAATGCCCGCCACCCGCAGCGCAAAATGCTGCTCGATAAACTCGGCATGGAGCCGCGCCAGCGCCGGCTCATCTTCCACGATCACCACCTCCAGCGGCGCAAAACCGGCCGGGCTGAGGGCATCCATCAGGTTAGGTTCGTCCATCAACGGTTTCTCTTCAGGTTATCGCCACCGGTGGCGGATTAGGAATAAACAGGGAAAACAGGGTGCCGCACGGGCTGTTGTCGGCCACTTCAATCAGGCCGCCGGCTTGGGTCACGTAGCGCGACACCAGATAGAGGCCGATGCCGTGGTCGCCTGCCGGTTTGCTGGTCACGCCCGCCTCAAACAGCGATGCCCGCAGCGCCGGGTCGATGCCGCAGCCCTGATCGCCGACTTCAATCACCAGCTCGTCATGGCTGTCGGTCAGGTAGAGCGTCACCTCGCGGCCGGGCGGGGTGGCGGCCAGGCTGGCATCCACGGCGTTATCCAGCAGATTGCCGAGGATCGACATCAGTTCGCTTTCGCTGATCCGGGTCAACGGCTGATGCAACCGGCAGGCCGGGTCAAAGGTCAGCAGAAGGCCTTTTTCATGGGCGGCGGCAAATTTGCCCAGCAGCAGGCCGCACAGGGCAGGGGAGGGAAAGCGCGCCGACAGGAAATCCAGCAGCGCCTGCGACCCGGCGGACTGCGCCTCGATATAGCGCACCGCCTCGTCATAGCGTTTCATGTGCAGCATCCCGGCCAGCGTGGCGGTCCAGTTCAGTTGCTCGTGGCGCATAATGCGCAGGCTGTCGGCGTAGCGCGTCACCTGGCTGAGCTGGCTGCTCAGGGTGTTGATGTCATTTTTATCGCGGAAGCTGATCACCCAGCCCTGCGGCTCGCCGCTGTCCAGCATGGTGACCCGGTTGGCAATCACCTGCCGCTGGTTGAAACGGCAGATCGCATCGTGGCGGTTCTCTGCGTCGCTGGCATGGAAGAAGTCCGGTACCGCGTGGAGAACCTCCCCGACCGGCCGACCGACCAGGGCGCTTTCCGGCAGCGGGATCGCCAGCATATCGCGCGCCGCCTGGTTAATGGCAATGATGCGCCGCGCCGGGTCCAGGGCAATCACCCCTTCATAGAGGGCGGCCAGCAGCGCTGTTTGCCGCCGTACCAACTGGCCGATCTGCTCGGGTTCCAGCCAGAACATCTGCCGTTTCAGCCGCCGTGAGAATGCCCAGGAGAAGAGGAACAGCGCCAGCAGCAGCAGCGCCACAAACCCGACAATCTGCGACACCTGGCGGGCGTTGAGCTGGGCAATATGCGATGCCAGGTAACCCACCGAGACAATGCCGATCACCGCGCCCTGGGAATCCCGCACCGGGGCCTTGCTGCGCAGCGACAGCCCGATGCCGCCCTGGCGCACGGTAATGATCGTCTGCCCCTGCAACACTTCGCGGTTATCGCCGCCGATCATCGGCGTCCCGACGCGATCCGGGTGTTCTGAATGGTAGAGGTGGATGGCATGGCGATCGCCAAACACCAGATAACTGGCGTCACTCTGCGCCCGCAGCCGGTCACCCATCTGCCGCAGCGCGGCGGCGTCGTGCCGCTGGATCGCGTCGATCAACGACGGGATCTGGGCAATTTCCCGCGCCTGCACCTGCGCCCGCGCGCCGAGGTCACGGTGCAGTTGTTGGTCCAGCGTATGGTAAAGGTAATACGCCACCAGCCCGAGCAGCAGGCAGGAGAACACCACCAGACTGAGGAACAGCCTGATCTGGAAGGAGAGTGTGGGCTTGTCAGCGGTCATGCAGGCCAGAATTTGCGGATTGAGACATTTAGTTAACCTACCATTAACAAGAGGCGGGTGTTATCCCCTTTTTGCGGTGGCACGCCAAACCCTCACAAACCCTGCAAGGATGCTGAAAAAAGTTGCATTAACACCATAGAAACCATTATCCCCATTAACCCACCCGGTTAAGTTTGAACAGCCTCACAACCGGCCGGGGCGCGCTTTCCCTATGCTTTCCCGATAATGACAAAAAGGGGAAACCGATGAGCACGAGCGATGATGCCTACCTGGCGCTGAAAGAGAAGAACGCCACCCAGATGACCCGCCGTGAAAAGTGGTGGCGTCTCATGGACACCTACCATATCGGCATCATCCCGTTGCCTCTGTTTTTCCTGGCAGGTGTCTTGATCCTGATCGACTGCCTGGCGGGCGACTTGCCGAGCGACATTGTGGTGATGGTGGCGACGCTGGCCTTTTTCGGCTTTGCCTGCGGGGAGTTCGGCAAACGGCTGCCGCTGGTGGGCAAACTGGGCGCGGCCGCGATCTGCGCGACCTTTATCCCGTCGGCGCTGGTGCATTACGGCCTGCTGCCGGACGTAGTGGTGAACGCCACCATCAGCTTCTATAAGTCCACTGACATCCTCTATCTCTACATCTGCTGCATTATTGTCGGCAGCATCATGAGCATGAACCGCGAGGTGCTGATCCAGGGCTTCCTGCGGATTTTTGTGCCGATGCTGTGTGGCGAGCTGGTGGGGATGCTGGTGGGGATGGCGGCCGGGTTCGCGCTGGGGCTGGACCCATTCCAGACCTTCTTCTTCCTGATTCTGCCGATCATGGCCGGTGGGGTAGGGGAGGGGGCGATCCCGCTCTCCATTGGTTACGCCGCGATCCTGCATATGGATCAGGGCGTGGCGCTGGGGCGTATCCTGCCGATTGTGATGCTGGGCAGCCTGACGGCGATTGTGCTGGCCGGGGTACTGAACCAGTTGGGGAAACGCTTCCCGCACCTGACCGGTGAGGGCACCTTGCTGCCGAGCCGCCGCGGGCGCATGGCGGCGATGACCGAAGACGCCGGGCGGCCGGATGTCAACGCACTGGCCTGCGGCGCGCTGCTGGCGGTGCTGCTCTATATGGTCGGGATGCTCGGCCACCATCTGATTGGCCTGCCGGCCCCGGTCGGGATGCTGTTTGCGGCGGTGGCCGTCAAGCTGGCGAACGGCGTGTCGCCGCGCATCCAGCAAGGGTCACAGATGGTGTATAAGTTCTTCCGCAGCGCCGTCACTTACCCGATCCTGTTTGCGGTGGGCGTGGCGATCACCCCGTGGCAGGAGCTGGTGAATGCCTTCACGATCCCGAACCTGCTGGTGATTGTCAGCACCGTCAGCGCGCTGGTGGGCACCGGTTTCCTGGTCGGTAAGAAGATCGGGATGCACCCGATTGACGTGGCGATTGTCTCCTGTTGCCAGAGCGGGCAGGGCGGCACCGGCGACGTGGCGATCCTCACCGCCGGTAACCGCATGACGCTGATGCCGTTTGCAC
>NZ_PJZI01000061.1 GCF_002858805.1 Chimaeribacter arupi | reverse complement strand
GCAGATCAAGCTTTATATTAACGCGGGCCTTGGGGATCTCATTTTGAAACGAACTGGACACGATAACTCCTTTTATAACAGGCAGGGGAATACCTGAGTGAAGGTGATTCACAATAAGAATAAGAGGTGAAGCAGAAATACTTTTGGGTACGCTACCACTCAAAAAAGCGGGGGTGAATAAGACAAAATTTAAAAAACATTTTTATCTATTTTGTACTTTACGATATAAGAAACATCTGTAGCAAACCGTACAAAAAAGGGTTAACTCATTGCCTGAGTCAATATCCCATTAATACAACCCGACGTTCAGTTATGTTTATCCCGAAGGAAACCCTGATAAATCATTCACAAAAACTATTCATTTCTTTACACTCATTTCCATCAAAACAGGCTCATCGCCATGACAAAGAAAATAAAAACACGTTAACAGTCGAAATGAGAATTCAAAAAGAGTAATGAAATTCCTAATCGTGAAAATAAGTTCACAATAGAACGTTGATAGTGCCTCTGCAAAGCACGTACTATGTGCCTTATCATAAAAGCCAAACAGCACGCGTCAGAGCCCCCTCTATATCGCGATGTTGCCGATATTATCCCATGAGCAAAAAAAATCAGGCGTGCCGAAACCACGGCTCAACATGGACGATCGATGAACTGCAGTTCCTTGAGCGCAGTTACCACCGGCTGCCGACAAAAGCCATTGCTGATATCCTGGGGCGCACTTCCTCAGCGGTCAGACTTGCTGCGCATAATGCCGGGATAAGCAAACTGAAAATGGTGCCCTGGACTGAGGATGAAAAAGAGGTTATCCGTACCCATTACGCCGGCGGCGCGGGGATAAAGCAGGTTTGTGCACTGCTGCCGGGCAGAAACCGCAATGCCGTGTTTGCTATGGCGATTAAAATGGGGATCAGCAGCGCTCGTGGCTGGAGTGAACATGAAATTGCGGTGCTGGCCCGGCACTACCCGAGCATGGGCACACAAGTTGCACAAAAGCTGCCGGGCAGAACCGAAGCGGCGATAAAGCTGAAAGCCGGCGCGCTGAAATTGACATACCACAGTAAGGCAGATAACGCCGTGCACCAGCAACGCTGGAATGAGCATGAGCGGCAGTTGCTGCAACGCCATCAGGATCTGAGCCTGCCTGAACTGCTGCGCCTTTTCCCCGGCCGCTCACAGCAGTCCGTGCAAAAAGCACGGGAGCGGATGAAAAAAAGCGTCAGGGTTACTGAGTAATCCCTATTTTATTAACATGCCTTTTTTTCTCGGGCGCTTATCGTTTTCCCCGTTGTCCCGTCTCTAAAAACCTTCCGCGGGCTCCCCTACCCCGGCGGAGGAACCAGGCGGCGATATTTGATATGTGTAAAAAAAGAGTGGGCCCCGGCCCACTCTTGTCATTTCTGCTCACCACTATTTCTGCGTTTTTTGCGCATCCCCAGCCGCCGGATCGCTGCCCGGATCCACTGCCTGACCTGCCTCAGCGGGCTGCCCTCCGGCGGGCGCGGCGGCATCGGGCGCGGAACCAACAACGATTTCCTGGAAACCGATGTCGTCTGCGTCACCGTCGCTGCCGGCCGGTTCCGCCGCTGCCGTCTCCGTTGCCGCCTGCGTTGCCGACTCCGGTACAGCGGGTGCCGCTGCCGGCTGGGCACTGCTCCCATTGATTACCGGTTCTGCCGCTGCCGCCTCTGCGGCGGGCTGGCTGCCGTCAACCGTGCTGCCATCCTCTGACTGCACAATGATCCCGGCGGCCGGTGTCACCGTTTGCCCCGCGGCCAGCGCCTCGGCCGGTTGGTCCGGGATAGCCGCGCTCCCGGCGGTGTCCTGGCCGCCGGCTGAATCGCCGCTGGCCGTGCCATCCTGTGGCTCGGTGCCGCTGCCGCCGGTGGGCTGGGTGGCAGCGCTCCCGGTAGCCGCATCGGCGGGTTGGGCCGCTGCCGCGCTGCTGTCTGCGGCGGCGGGCTGGGGGGCCGCAGGCGCTGCCTCACCCCCTGCCGGGGCAGCCTGATCCTGGCCGGCAGCAGGCACCGCGTCGGCCGGGGTTTCGGCGATCACCTCTTTACCGCTGGCCACCGCGTCCGGGGAGTACTCCCCTGCTTCAGTCGGGCCATCCTGCTGCGCCGTCTGCACCCCGTCTACCGGTGCAGCGGATGCCGCCGCCTCAGTGACCGCCTGAGTTTCCCCGCTGGTGGGTGTACTGGCGGAAATCGCCCCGCCGGTATCGCCGCTGGTGGTGCCGTCCTGCGGCTCGGTGCCGCTGCCGCCGCTCGGCTGGGTCGCGGCGTTATCGGTACCGGTACCGGCAGCCAGCGCATCTGCCGGCTGGTCCGGGATGGCACTGCTGCCCGCATCCGCCGCCGGCTGGCCGGCCGGTGCGGCAGCCGGGGCAGCCGCAGGCTGATCCTGACCGGCAGGCGGTAAGTGTTCGGGCGGGGTTTCGGCAATCACTTCTTTACCGCCCGGATCAGGCACCTCTTTCCCAACCGGCTGCACATCCCCCGACGGGGCTGCCGCGGCCTTAATTTCGATCATCTGTTTCTCCGTGATGTTACCAAGGGGCATGTTTGTGCGCGGGTCACCGCTGCTGGTGCCGTCCTGCGGCTCGGTGCCGCTGCCGCCGCTCGGCTGGGTGGCGGCGTTATCGGTGCCGGTACCGGCGGCCAGCACATCCGCCGGCTGGTCCGGGATGGCGCTACTGCCCGCGTCAGCCGCCGGCTGGTCGGCCGGGGCGGCCGCAGGCTGGGCGTCAGGGGCCGGCTGGGCGGCGCTGTCAGGGGCCGGTGCCCCGCCTGTGGCCGGATCCTGGCCCGCAGGCGGGACGCGATCCGGTGGGGTGTCACCGATCACTTCCTTGCCGCTCGGGGGCACGCCGGGCGCAGGCTCGGTGCCGGCAGGCAGGACATCCCCCACCGGGGCGCTGCCCGCCTCAACCACCGTTTTCTGGGTGACGTTGGCGATCGGTGCGCCCGGTGCGCCGGACGCGCCGGGGTCACCGCTGGTGGTGCCGTCCTGCGGCTCCGTACCGCTGCCGCCAGTGGGCTGGGTGGCGGCCTGGCTGGTGCCGGTGCCCCCTGCCAGCACGTCAGCGGGCTGGTCAGGGATCGCCGACACCGGTGCGATGCCCTGCACCGGGGTGCCCACCGGCGGCGCGTTGCCGGTAATCGCCTTGAGGGCCGCCGCGCCTAGTTGGGTGGTGAGGTCAGTCAGTGCCTGGCCGGCGGCGTCACCGGCCGCAGACGCCGCCGCGCCCGCGATCCCGGCCATGATCTGCCGTGCCTGGTCCAGCACGCCGCTTTCGCGCTCTTTCAGGAAGGCTTTTGCCCGTTTTGCCAGCACGTCAGCCGGTTGGTCCGGTACGGTGGCCGCCGCAGAGGCTTTCTCCGCCAGGGTCTGCCGGGCCGCCGCCGCAGCCGCCGCCAGCCCCGCCTCAACGGTCTGTTTTGCCAGTTCTGACGGTGCCGGTTCACTGCCGTTCTGCGGGGCGGCATTCTGGGCGCTCTGCTGGGCCGCCCCCTCTTCCACCCCAAAGATCGAGTAATCCACCAGCATGTTCCCGGTCAGGTCAGTGACGGCATTCTCTTTGCGCTCACCGTAGGGGTAGTGTTGTTTGCGGTTCAGGGAGAGGTAGAGCAGGCCCAGTTGCTCGTCGTCCTCATCCTGCAACCGCTGGGACATCACCTCCGTGACAAACTTGGTGATCTCCACCCCGGCCCGGAAGGCCGGGTTGGCGGCAGTGGCCACCAGCGAGCCGAGCGACGTGGCGAAGTTATGGAACTCCGCATGGTCAGCGATCGATGAAAACACCGACCCCAGTTCACGGGTGTCCTTATTGCTTTTGATCGCCATCAGGCACCAGTTGACGTCTTCCGGAATTTTGTCACTCTGGAACAGGTTGTAACCGGTGGTGCCGAAGGTCAGGCGGGCGTTGTCCTTCACATTTTCCACGGTAGTCAGGATCTGCGAGGAGCTGACGCTCTGCACCGCGCGGGCCAGCAGCGCGGTTTTCTGGGCCGGATCATTACTGTCCAGCCAGGTGTCAATGTCGGGTAAAATAGATTGGCTGGTGGTCACAAAGCTGATTAATTTCACGTCCGACAGAACTTTGCGCCAGTTAAACAGGGTCCGGGTTGACCCATTACTGGTCAATTTCACTTGGTTGGCTCGGAAATAGAACATAATGTACCTCTTCTTAATGTGGAGTAAATGCGGCCTGGCGGAGTTAGCCGCAGAAATAAAAGCATCTCGTTACGCATTAATGACCAACAGCACGTTATGAAATAAAAGGGCGTGCGCCCTGCCCCCTCCCGCATTCCCTGACGCGGCATGAGCGCACAAAACCTGTTATTTTTACAGCCGGGATGTTCCCTGTATAAAAGGGGTTATTTTCCCTGCCCCCTGTGTTGTATCCCCCCTGATTCCTCCTTGAGTTTGCTGCTCAGGCTTGATCCAAAGAAATATTGGATAATGGCCGACAGCGCGACCCCCAAAAGAAAACCGGTCACGGTATTAATCATGTTTTCGCGCTGGTCAATATTGACGGACGGCGAGAAACAGGCCATGAACAAAAACAGAAACGTCAGCAACGTGACGCACAGTGCATACAGGTAAAGAAAGTGGCTGCTCAGGAAACGCAGGGCTGCCGGCCGTGCATCGGCATCTTGCTGAAGGCCCGGCGCGGCACCTGCCGCCACCGTAACTGCCTCTCCCGCTTGCTCTGTTTTTTCCGGCCGGGCTTGCGGGTTATCTCGGATATTTTCGTTCATGGTAAAACCTCCGTTAATTAATACATCCTTTATTTCAATGTCATCCCACTCCCTGCGATTCATTAAAGGCATAACATCAGCGGGGTAAGTGATAAAGTTCACCTGTTTCATTTTCTCTCATTGACCTCTATGAGCTGCGGCATGAGGGTGAATGAGGTGTGACAGCGAAATAAAAAAGCCTCGCGGTTCTCATTGATGCGCCCATTAACGGGCAGGGAGGAAGGTAAAAACAGGGCATTAGCGCCCTTTATTTCTCATTCTTTTACGGGGGGGTGGGAAATAGGCGCGGCGAGCTGCCGGTATTGGCCGGGAAAATAACGGCCAGGTTTTTTTATCAGATTAAAAGCAGTGAACAATATGGGGTAATACGGTACACCTGAATGATTAAGGGGGATCATCAGTTATGCGGCAGGCAGGCGGGATATGACAATTGTTAGCCGGAAAACAGAAGAAAGGCGGGCAAGCGTGGCGCAAAAACCGCCGCCGGAAGGGATATCCCGCACCAGGTTGGCCCGGCGCGGGGGCGAATGCGGCGTCAGGCGTGCCGGTTCAGGTGGGCCACCGCCTGCCGCAACCACTGCAGTAACGGCTCATCCAGCCAGGTGCCCTGGGAGAGTTCCGGCTGCTCCTCCATCGCCAGGCGGATTTTGGCATGGGTTTGCGGGTCATTGCCTGCATAGGCACAAAACAGCGCCATCCAGCGCTGGGCCAGCGGGCGCGCGTCGGCCGACTCCGGGGCAATGCCCTGCTCCATCGCCCGGCGCATATCCGCAATAAGCGGCGGCCAGGCGGACATCTGCTTCGGGTAGTTCTCATAGAGAAAGGCGTATTCGTCATCATTCAGGTAACGGCGCAGGAGCTGCATTTTATTCTCCGCAAAGGCGCGGGTAATAAAGGCTTCGATCTCCGGCGTCATGCCGATGGCCGCACGCACCTCTGGTTCCTGCTCATGCATCTGGTTGAGCCGGTTAAGGAAATCGGGGTTACAGGCAGTGTCACGCTCCAGCGCCAGCATCCAGCGCAGCGCCAGTTGCCGCGCCGCCGGTTCCTGCGGCAGGGTGCGGTTCTCCAGCAGCCACTCTGCCTCTTTTACCAATGCCCGCCACTCGGTATCGCGTGCTTCATCAACCTGTGAGAGCGGCAGTTGGGTCAGCTCCTCCTGGGTAAAATATTTCTCATACATCGCTATTGACTCCCACGTTATCAACCCTACATGCCAGCATAGCGGATTGCCGAAAAATCACCGCATACCGGCGGCCGGGCGGCATCCGGAAACAGCAGGGGTGGGAGTACCGGCCCCGTGCGCGCCCCGGCTGAGCGCGGCCTGTTTCCTGCCCGGCCTTTGCCCCCCGGTCTTTCCCAATCCGCCTGTTTTTTTCTTAAAGCCGATCGGCTTTTACAACACATTCTTGATAAGCCGGGGAATTTCACTCTGGTAGTATGTGCCGGCTGAATGCGGGCCTCCCGCGTTGTTTCATCCTGCACAAAGGTTTTTTATGTCGCTAAATCAACAGTCCCCGCGCATTGGCGGATGGTTGCTGGCCCCGCTGGCCTATCTGATCATGACGCTGCTGGGCAACACGCTGACGCTTTCGCTCTACGGGATGGCGCTCTCCCACAGTGACTCGCGCGCCCGGCTCCTCGGCACCACCGGCATGGCGTTGCCGTGGTATCTGTCACTGGTGACGGCGCTGGCGATGTGGCTGTTCAGCGCCTGGGTACTGTGGCAGTTCACCCAGCGTAAACGCATCGTGCCGCGGCTCTATATTTTCTGGCTGCTGGTGACGGTGCTGCTGGCGATTAAAAGCTTTGCGTTTGCGCCGGTGCCGGATGATTTTGCGGTGCGCAGCCTGTTGGCCCCGCTGCTGGCGGCGGCCCTGCTGGTGCCTTATTTCTCCCGCTCCCGCCGGGTAAAACAGACGTTTATTGGCTAACCCCGCCACCTGCCCGCGCCGATGCGGCCCTGCGGCAGGCAGCGGTTCTTTTGACTTCAGACTTTCAGGCATTGCAATGACCGAATACCTGCTCTTGTTTGTCGGCACTGTGCTGGTAAACAACTTTGTACTGGTGAAATTCCTGGGGCTGTGCCCGTTCATGGGGGTCTCCAAAAAACTGGAAACCGCCATCGGCATGGGGCTCGCCACCACCTTCGTGATGACGCTGGCCTCCATCAGCGCCTGGGCGATCAACAGCTTTATCCTGTTGCCGCTCGACCTGATTTACCTGCGCACGCTCTCCTTTATTCTGGTGATCGCGGTGGTGGTGCAGTTCACCGAAATGGTGGTACGCAAAACCAGCCCGTCACTCTACCGCCTGCTGGGGATCTTCCTGCCGCTTATCACCACCAACTGCGCGGTGCTGGGCGTGGCGTTGCTGAACATCAACGAATCGCACAACTTCCTGCAATCCGCCGTGTATGGTTTTTCCGCCGCGGCCGGTTTCTCGCTGGTGATGGTGCTGTTCGCCGCCATCCGTGAACGCCTGGCAGTGGCCGATGTGCCTGCGCCGTTCCGCGGGTCGTCGATTGCGCTGGTCACCGCCGGCCTGATGTCGCTGGCCTTTATGGGCTTTACCGGGCTGGTGAAATTCTGATGAGCGCGTTATGGATTGCCATTGCGGCGCTGACGCCGCTGGCGTTGATTTTCGGGCTGGTGCTGGGTTACGCCTCGCGCCGTTTCAAAGTGGACGAAGATCCGGTGGCCGAGCAGGTGGATGCCCTGCTGCCGCAGAGCCAGTGCGGGCAGTGCGGTTACCCCGGCTGCCGCCCCTATGCCGAGGCGGTGGCCAACGGCGAAAAAATCAATAAATGTGCGCCCGGCGGCGAGCAGGTGATGGTGAAGATCGCAGAGCTGCTGAACGTCGAGCAACAGCCGCTGGATGGCGGTGACACTGTCACGCATCCGGTGCGTAAAGTCGCCTTTGTGGATGAGAGCAACTGCATCGGCTGCACCAAATGCATCCAGGCCTGCCCGGTGGATGCGATCGTCGGCGCGACCCGTGCCGTGCACACCGTGGTGGCCGATCTCTGTACCGGCTGCGACCTCTGCGTCGCGCCCTGCCCAACTGACTGTATTGAAATGATCCCGGTAAAAACCACCACCGCCAACTGGAAATGGGATTTGAATACCATCCCGGTGCGCGTCGTCACGGAGGGCCAGCATGTTTAACCTGCTCAAAGCCCTGAATAAACACAGGATCTGGGATTTCGCCGGCGGCATCCATCCGCCGGAGATGAAAACCCAGTCAAGCCACGCGCCGCTGCGTACTGCGCCGCTCAGCGACACCTTTATCATCCCGCTGCAACAGCACCTCGGCCCTGAGGGTGAGCTGTTGGTGCGTGCCGGTGACCCGGTGCTGAAAGGCCAGCCGCTCACCGCCGGGCGCGGGCGCACATTGCCGGTACACGCGCCGACCTCCGGTACCGTGCGCGCCATTGAGCCGCGCATCACCGCCCACCCCTCCGGCCTGAAAGAGTTGTGCGTGGTGCTGGATGCCGACGGCGAAGACCGCTGGTGTGAACTGTCGCCGGTGGCGGATTACCACCAGCAGAGCGCCAACGACCTGATCGCACGCATCCACCAGGCGGGCGTCGCCGGTCTCGGCGGCGCGGGCTTCCCCACCGCCACCAAATTGCAGGGCGGCCGGCACGGCGTGAAAACGCTGATCGTCAACGCTGCCGAATGTGAACCTTACATCACCGCCGATGACCGGCTGATGCAGGAGCACGCCCCGGCGATCATTACCGGCACCCGCATCCTCTGCCATATCCTGCGCCCGGAGCGGGTGATCATCGGCATTGAGGATAACAAGCCGGAAGCGATTGCCGCGCTGAAGCGGGCGCTGAAAGAGGACACCACGCCAGGCGTGAAACTTGAGCTGCGCGTGATCCCGACCAAATACCCGTCCGGCGGTGCCAAACAGCTGACGCGCATCCTCACCGGGCAGGAGGTGCCGCACGGCAAACACTCCTCGTCGATCGGTGTGCTGATGCAGAACGTCGGCACGCTGTACGCCATTACCCGTGCCATCGTCCACGGTGAGCCGCTGATTGAGCGCGTGGTGACGCTGACCGGTGAATCGGTCGGCCAGCCCGGCAACGTCTGGGCGCGCATCGGCACGCCGGTGTCGCTGTTACTGAACGATGCCGGTTTCCGCCCGCACGATCAGCAACTGGTGATCATGGGCGGGCCGCTGATGGGCTTCACCCTGCCGCACCTCGACGTGCCGACGGTGAAAATCACTAACTGTCTGCTGGCCCCGTCGCAGAGCGAAATGGGCAAGCCGCAGGAGGAAGAGGCCTGTATCCGGTGCAGCCAGTGTGCTGATGCCTGCCCGGCCGGTCTGTTGCCGCAACAGCTTTACTGGTTCAGCCGCGGCCAGGAGCATGAGAAGGCGCGCAACTACAACCTGTTTGACTGCATTGAGTGCGGTGCCTGCGCCTACGTCTGCCCGAGCAACATTCCGCTGGTGCAGTACTACCGGCAGGAGAAGGCGGAAATCCGCGAGCTGGATCAGGAAGCGGCGCGCGCGGCTGACGCCAAAGCGCGTTTCGAAGCCAAACAGGCGCGGATGGAACGGGAGAAACTGGCCCGTGAAGCACGTCATAAACAGGCCGCCGTGCGGCTCGACGACAGCCAGAATGATGACGTGCAGGCCGCAGTGGCACGGGTCGCGGCGAAGAAAGCCGCGCAACCGCTGGATGAGGCCGTGCGTGAGGCGGAACGTGCCGAGCGCCGCGCCCGCCGGGCCGCCATAGAGGCGGAGATCCCGGTGGATCAGACGTCGCAGTCTGAAGATGAACAGCACCATGACGCCGACCCGCGCAAAGCTGCCGTCGCGGCCGCCCTCGCCCGCGTTAAAGCCCGTAAAGCCGCTGAAGCGGACGCTGCCCCGGCGGCTGCCACGCCGGACACCGGCGCGGATGATGCCCGTAAAGCCGCAGTCGCGGCGGCCGTGGCCCGTGCCAAAGCGAAAAAAGCGGTCGAGGCAAATGCCGATTTCGGCACCGCCGAGGTGGTGGATGCCGACGGCCAGACCACGCCCACCGACGACGACAAACGCAAAGCCGCGGTGGCCGCCGCTGTCGCCCGTGCCAAAGCAAAACGCGCCGCGCAGGCAGAACCGGCTGACGCTGCACCGGCAGAGGCAGAACCCGCGCAAGCCGCTTCAGCTGA
>NZ_PJZI01000060.1 GCF_002858805.1 Chimaeribacter arupi | reverse complement strand
GCCACTGCCCTGCTGCATCCTGGGTCGCGGCCTGCGGCGCAGCGCCGTCGATGCTGACCATCACCGTCACGACGTCGCTGTCGGTGGTAATCGCAAAGCCCGGCGTGGTGTCGTTGGTCTGGTTATCACCGGCGACACCGGTGTCATCACTTAACGTCACTACCGGCGCAGTAATCGCCGTATCCACAGTGATCGTCAGCGCCGCTGAGGTCGCGGTATTACCGGCATCATCGGTGACATTTACTTGCACCGCATACTCGCCATCCGCCAGCTCCGGTGCGGTAAAGTTCCAGGTTTCCCCGGTTTTGATGGCGGGATAGATCGTACCGTTGATCAGCACTTCCACCGTCACCGCGTCCGCGTCAATATTGCTCAGGGTGAAGGTCGGCGTCTTCACATTAGTGATGTTGTCGGCCGAGTCTGCGCCGCTGTCTGAAGCGTCATTCAAATCGATGGTCGGGATATTGACCGTGGTATCGACAGTGAAGCCAAACGCCTCGCCGCTGGTGCTGTTACCGGCGTTATCGGTCACGGTCACAATCAGGGCGTGTTCGCCATCTGCCAAAGCGGAAGGCGTGACAAAGTGCCATTGCCCCGCAGCGTCTTGTACCGCCGCCTGCGGCGCACCGCCGTCAATGCTCACCATCACGGTCACGACGTCGCTGTCGGTGGTAATCGCAAAGCCCGGCGTGGTGTCGTTGGTCTGGTTGTCACCGGCGATACCGGTGTCATCGCTCAGGGTAATGACCGGGGCATTCACTGCGGTATCGACCGTGATATTCAGCGCCGCTGAGGTTGCGGTATTACCGGCATCATCGGTGACATTTACTTGCACCGCATACTCGCCGTCGGCCAGTTCCGGCGCAGTGAAGCTCCAGGTCTCCCCAGTTTTGGTGGCCGGATAAACCGTGCCGTTGATCAGCACTTCCACCGTTACCGCGTCGGCATCGATATTGCTCAGGGTGAAGGTTGGCGTCTTCACATTGGTGATGTTGTCGGCCGAGTCTGCGCCGCTGTCTGAGGCGTCATTCAAATCGATGGTTGGGATATTGACGGTAGTATCCACGGTAAAGGCAAACGCCTCGCCGCTGATGCTGTTGCCCGCCACATCCGTAGCAGTGACGATCAGGGAATGCTCGCCATCACTGAGGGTGGAAGGCGTCACAAAGTGCCATTGCCCCGACGCATCCTGTACCGCCGCCTGCGGTGCAGCGCCGTCGATGCTGACCATCACGGTCACCACGTCGCTGTCGGTGGTAATCGCAAAGCCTGGGGTGGTGTTATTGGTCTGATTGTCACCAGCTACGCCGCTGTCATCGCTTAACGTCACCACCGGTGCGTTGATGGCTGTATCGATCAGCACCGCTGTCGAGGTAGAGATTGCGGTATTGCCCGCGTCATCAGTGACGCTCACCTGCACCGCATACTCGCCGTCGGCCAGTTCCGGCGCGGTGAAGCTCCAGGTTTCCCCGGTTTTGGTGGCAGGATAAACCGTGCCGTTGATCAGCACTTCCACCGTCACTGCGTCGGCGTCGATATTGCTTAAGGTAAAGGTTGGCGTCGTTACATTGGTGATGTTGTCCGCAACATCGGCACCGCTGTCTGACGCGTCATCCAGATCGATGGTCGGGATATTGACCGTGGTATCGACGGTAAAGGCAAACGCCTCACCGCTGGTGCTGTTACCGGCCACATCCGTGACCGTCACGATCAAGGAATGCTCGCCATCACTGAGGGTGGAAGGCGTGACAAAGTGCCACTGCCCCGCCGCATCCTGGGTCGCGGCCTGCGGTGCGCCGCCGTCGATGCTGACCATCACGGCCACCACATCGCTGTCGGTGGTAATCGCAAAGCCCGGCGTGGTGTCATTGGTCTGGTTGTCACCGGTGACACCGGTGTCATCGCTCAGGGTAATGACTGGCGCGCTGATGGCGGTATCAATCAGTACCGCTGTGGATGTTGAAATCGCCGTGTTGCCCGCGTCATCGGTGACGCTTACCTGCACCGCATATTCGCCATCCGCCAGTTCCGGTGCTGTGAAGCTCCAGGTTTCCCCGGTTTTGGTGGCAGGATAAACGGTGCCGTTGATCAGTACTTCCACCGTTACCGCGTCCGCGTCAATATTGCTCAGGGTAAACGTCGGCGTCTTCACATTGGTGATGTTGTCGGCAGAGTCTGCGCCGCTGTCTGAGGCGTCATTCAGGTCAATCACCGGGATATTGACGGTGGTATCGACGGTAAAGGCAAATGCCTCACCGCTGGTGCTGTTGCCCGCCACATCGGTGACCGTCACGATCAGGGAATGCTCGCCATCACTGAGGGTGGAAGACGTGACAAAGTGCCACTGCCCCGCCGCATCTTGTACCGCCGCCAGCGGTGCGCCGCCGTCGATGCTGACCATCACGGTCACCACATCACTATCGGTGGTAATCGCAAAGCCCGGCGTGGTGTCATTGGTCTGGTTGTCACCGGCGACACCGGTGTCATCGCTCAGGGTAATGACCGGCGCGTTGATGGCGGTATCAATCAGCACCGCTGTGGATGTTGAAATCGCGCTGTTACCCGCATCATCGGTAACGCTTACCTGCACCGCATACTCGCCGTCTGCCAGCTCCGGCGCGGTGAAGCTCCAGGTTTCCCCGGTTTTGGTGGCGGGATAAACCGTGCCGTTGATCAGCACTTCCACCGTTACCGCATCGGCATCAACGTTGTTGAGCGTGAAGGTCGGCGTGATGTCATGGGTAATATTATCCGCCGCGTTCGCGCCGGTGTCTGAGGCGTCATCCAGATCGATCGCCGGGGTAGTGACAGTGGTATCCACGGTAAAGGCAAACGCCTCGCCGCTGATGCTGTTGCCCGCCACATCCGTGACCGTCACGATCAGGGAATGCTCGCCATCACTGAGGGTAGAAGGCGTCACAAAATGCCACTGCCCTGCTGCATCCTGGGTCGCGGCCTGCGGTGCACCGCCGTCGATGCTGACCATCACCGTCACCACATCGCTGTCAGTCGCAATCGCGAAGCCCGGCGTGGTGTCGTTAGTCTGGCTATCGCCTTGAACACCGGTGTCATCGCTTAACGTCACCACCGGTGCATTTATCGCGGTATCAATAGTGATTATTAACGCGTCTGACGTTGTACTATTTCCTGCCAAATCGGTAATTGTCGCGGAAATAACGTGCTCGCCATCGCTCAGGCCGACTGGTGCAGTAAATGCCCAGCTTCCGTTATTCTGTGTTACCGGATAATCAACACCATCAATAGTTATCGTGACATGTGTAACGTCTTTATCCACGTTATTCAGCACGAACTCCGGGTTTTTACTATTAATGATATTGTCGGTTGGTGATATCCCGGTATCAGCGTGCGCCGCCAAATCAACAGATGGAATATTCAGCGAGGTATCAACCGTGATATTGAGTTTCTCTGACGTCGCGGTGTTCCCCGCCACATCCATTACCGTCACATGGAATGCATAACTTCCCTCAGCGAGAGGGTCTGAATAAGAGTACGTAAATTGCCAATGGCCATTTGCATCCGCGCTGGCCTTGCCGACATTATTGCCGTCACAATAAACCGTGACGCTGGCGAAAGGTTCAGCCGTCCCGCTAAATGACGGTGAGCTGATATTAGTGATGTGGTCTTGCACACTGTCACCACTGTCACTGTCTAAATTCAGCGTAGGAAGGTCAGTATGCAGGTCGATAATCACAGGGACGGGCACTGAACTTGCGCTATTACCTGCAATATCCGTGGAGACGACCATTACGCTGTATTCGCCCTCCGCTAATTTTTTATCAGCCGGTACCCGGAAACTCCAGTTGCCGTTTTTATCCGCCACCGCGCTGCCGTAATTTATACCGTTAACAAAAAGAGCAACTTCAGCCCCTGCTTCTGCCGTCCCTTTAAAAAGAGGCTGGGGATCTTTGGTGATACTGTCGTTATCATCGACCCCGGTATCTGACGCCGCATCGATCATTAATGTCGGCGTATCGGTAACGGTATCGATCACCAGATCATAGGTTGAATTCGCAACGTTTCCGATTTCATCTTTGGCGATGATGTCGACTTTATAAACATCATCAGCCAGCGCCGGGTTCGGGTTTATTTCACATGCCCAAACCCTGTTTTCATCTGCCAGGGCGGTGCCCAGCAGGCGGCCATCAAGCATAATCGACACGGTGGCATATTTCTCAGCCGTACCATGCAGTTGAAGCATATCGTTATGGTTGGTGATCCAGTCACTGTTGCTGGAACCGGCATCATCTTCGGCATCTAAGGCCGCGACGGGTATTAATGTTTCGGTATCTACCGTAAACGGGTAGACGTCGGAAGGAAGCGAGATATTGCCGGCCAGATCGGTGGCCGTCACCGTCACGTTATATTCACCGTCCTTCAGCGCGGCCGTTATTTCATAGGACCAGGTTCCGTTCTCGTCTGCCTGCACCGTGGCGTATTTTTTGCCCTCGATAAAAATCGTCACCGTGCTGCCGGCTTCCGCGCTGCCGTGTAAATGCGGCGTATTGTCTGATGTCAGCGTGTCACCTGAACGGGAGGTGACAGACTCTTCCAGCATAACGGTTGGGATCTCAGGAGGAACGGTATCCAGGGTATAGCTGAAATCATAATCCTGGGTATTACCGGCCACATCGACAACGGTAATAACCAGCTGGTTTATCCCTTCCGCGGAATCCCCAGGGAATTGGAAAGTAAAACTGCCGTTTTGCGCGGCCTTAATATCAATGCTTTCCCCAGTAGTAATATTTTTTACCGTCAGCTGGCTGAACGCGTCTGTTTTTCCTGAAAACGTCGGGTTAACAACGTTGGTGTAATTATCACCTATAATACCGCTGTCATTGCCTGCCGCTAACTGGAGGGAAAATGCATCGATATTGGTGTCAATTTCAATATCAACCTGATTGGATGACGTATTCCCCGCGCGATCTGAGGCAATCACCTGAACAGTATAATTGCCGTCAGCCAAAATCACGTCGCTGTCGAGGGTATAATGCCAATTCCCTTTATCATCAACCGCTACGTCAGTTATTTTGTAGCCGTTGACATAGAGTTCAAGCACAGAGTCTGGCTCGGCTTTACCGTGGAAGCCGGGGGTTATCTCGTTGGTTAACAGGTCGTCAGAATAGGTGCCGGTATCACTGCTCTCGTCAAGAAGAATTTCCGGCATTTCAGGCGGGATAGTGTCGAGCGTGATCACGCCGGAAGTACTCGCGCTGTTATCCGCCCGGTCAGTGGCAATAATAACAATGTCATTCGTGCCTTCTTTCAGCTCCCCCTCACTGAATTGATATGACCAGTTCCCGTCAGCATCGGCTTTTACCGTCGCCAATAATGTCTCATTGGCATAAATATCAATACTGGCATTGGCCTCAGCCGTGCCTTCGATTTTCGCCTGGGCAAAACGCGTTAAATTCTCCCCCGGAATCTGGTCTTCCAGTGGAATAGCGTATTGTTGGCTGAGCTCAAACGTTGGCGCGTCCGTCACGGTGTCAATGGTCACCATCACCTGAATACTGCCGCTGCCGCCTTTTCCATCATCCACATCAGCCTGCACCGTGTGCTGGCCATCAGCCAGCGCAGAAGGAACAGGAATAACAAAGTTACCCATGCCGTCTGATGTCGCCAATGCGACAACAATGCCGTCAATTTTTAATGTCACGGTGGCATTAGGCTCAGTAGACCCAATAAATACAGGGTTAACGGCGCTGGTGATATTATCGTTTTTCACGCCGCTGTCACTGCGCTCATCAAGCTTCAACGAAATATCCAACGGCTTGACAATAATATCTTCACCCTCGGCAGTGCTGGCCGACGAAGAGGAAAAAGAGGAGTGGCTGTCTTCCAATTTAAGGCGTTCAGACTCAGCGACCCCTTCTTCCTCCATTTTTTTCTTTTTAGGAAATGCAGGTTGCTGCGCATCGCCCAATTCTGCCGACACGCCGCCGCTGGTCGCTGCCTGTTGCTTTGCTTTATTGTCCAGGAACTCCTGCAGTTGCTGCTCAACGTCTTTTGCCGCTTTCTGCGCCTCTTCCGCCTCCGCCTTTAATGCTTCAGCCTCTTTCTTTATGTTCTCCGCTTCTTTATTGACGTCCGCGAGGCGTTTTTCATACTCTTTTTGTTTGTTATCGGCACGCTCTTGTTGTGTGTTGTTCTGCCGGGCGTCAGATAAGGACGAATCAAGCCGTTCAATTTCCAGGTTGCTCAAATCAATAGATTTAAGCAACTGATTACCGGAAATCTCACCATCTTTAAAAGCAAAAGCCACCTTGCTGTTTTCAAGGCTGGAGTACATCGCGCCATTGACAATATTTACCGTCTGGCCGCCGGCGAAAATAAATTTCAAGTCAGTGCCGCTAATAACGAAACGCGCTTCTTCCTGACTTCCGTACTGGCTGAGGTCAACGATAGAGCTATCATTGATAAAAATTGTTTTATTACTCATTCTGTCTACCTTCAATTTTTATTTGGCCGTTTCGCGCGGCGTAGTGATTAAGGGTTCTGAGAACATTTTATTCATCCCCTTCAGAAGCGGGGACATCAGGTATTCCATAATACTGTGCCGCCCGGTAATCACGTTGGCGTCAACCGTCATGCCGGGCATCACTTTATTTAAATCTTTCCTGGAAATTTCAAACTGCACGATGACTTTGTAATATCTGACCATGGAACCATTCACAGACTCTTCATAGGAGTCCGAGCTGATCTCTTCAATGACACCTTTAGCGGCTTTGGAGCCTGACATCATAAAGGACATGACATTGATGTTGACATTTCCCCCAACGAATACCTGGTCACGATCTTTGGGCATGATTTTTACCTCTGCCTGTACCAGGGTTGAGAAAGGTTTTATTTCAAACAGCGCATCTGCCGCCTGAATAACACCACCTTTAGTGTTGGCGCTTTTGTTTACCTGGTGTATGACGCCGTCAATAGGAGACTTAACCAACGTCTCCTGTAACTGGCGTGACAATATGTTTATAGTGGATTCGTTGAGTGCCAGCTCTTTCTGAGACTCAGCCAGATCTTTCGAGAGCGAGTTACGCAGCTCAAACTCGGCATTATTGATTTCACTTTTTGTAATTTCAATTTCATCATTAATTGAAGAGATTTTATTGTCTAAATCAATAATCTCTGAGTTTAAGCGCACGGCAGATTGCTTTTTATTCAGGAGATTGGTGTAGGAGCTTATCCCTTTCTTTACCAGCGGTGAAAGAATATTCACCTCTTCCTGGAGCAGTGCCAGCTCACTCTTTTTACTGATTTTCGCGACATCCAGGCCGTTAATGTCGGAAGTGAGCCCATGGATTTTCACTTCTTTCGATGTTATCTGGCTTTTGACCATCTGCACATTGCTGATAATGTCGCTGTTTTCCAGGGTAGACACATCAAACGAGCCGATTCTGTGGGTATCCGATAATACCCGGTTGATCTCATCGATATTTTTTTTAAGGATTTCTGCCTGGGTAAAGTAACGGTCATACTCTTTTTGGACATCGAGGTTAGATATCTTCGCCAGCACCTGGCCCGCCTTGACGATATCGTGTTCGGAAACATAAATTTCCTCAACGGTTCCGCCTTTCGATAGTGAAACAATCTGAGTATTATCTTTTGTTGCAACAATACCCTGGCCGTGGACAACAGAATTGACTTTTACCATGCTGAAAATGATGATAATCAGCAACGTCATACTCATAATGACCATCATAAGATGGTCACTTTGTTTCCTATTCATTTTACCAACGACCTTGAACCCGGTTGTATAACCTCATGCTGCAGTTGCAGATTCTTCAACAAAACAGCGGTTTGAGACATTTGATCGAGCTTACTTTGGTAAATACCGTAAGTAGATTCAATCATGGTGATGTTTGCCTGGAAAAGTTCATTACGGCTGGAGATCAGATCCAGCAGTGATTTCTGCCCTAATGTAAACTCTTCTTTATAAAGCTCAGTCAGCTTGCGGGCGTTTTCATAGGAACGCTTTGCAATATCCAACGCTTCTTTATTGGAACGGTATTTTGAAAGAGAGACGTCAATATTGTTACGGCTTTGAATAATGAAATCATCCGCTTCCAGTTTGGTCTGACCATAACGCGCTGCGAACTTTCTTTCTTCTGCCTGATTTTTAAAGCCGTTAAAGATATTAAGCCCGACTTTAACCCCTACCCTGAATTCATCAGGATAATCATCCCGGTTTGCATCACTGGAAGGGGAATTATCACTGTAACCCACATTGGCATCAATTGTCGGATAATTGGCCGATTTCGCGGCATTGATATCAGAATACGCGGCCTCGGTACTTTTTTGCAGTGATTTCCAGGTGGGATTCTCACTCATGACCTTTTTCATCACGTTTTCTTTGTCCGTGATAAAATGATAGTGATCAAATACCTCAGGCAAGCGTGAGATGTTTTCCAGCGTAACCGCATCCCCGGTCATATTACGGATCCTGGCCAATTCAGCATCTGCCTGATCCCGGTAAGCGAGTTCCTGGGTACTTAATGCATCAATCGATGCCTGCACTTTACGCAAATCAGACTGCATCGCTACACCGGAATTAATCAATTCAGAAAAATCACTTAACATCTTTTTATAGAACAGTTTCTCCTCATCGATGCTTGCCATGATTTTTTTTAACTTTTCTATTTTTAAAAAGGCATCGGTGGTGCTCTTGGCGGTGTCATTCATGCTCTGCAGGAAATCACTGGCGCTGCTTTCTTCAATGCTTTGCGCTTTGTGGATGTTATTGCTTCTGACCCCAAAGTCCGCAATGCGGTAAGCCAGGGTGATTTTATTTTCAATGTTCCGCTCTTCACTCTCCTCTTTATTTTTTTGCGATGCCTCAGAGGTCGCATCTAATGTAGGGTAAAGGGAGGCTTTGCTCATTGCGGTTTCCTGATGGCGGCGCTCAATTTCCATCGATGCAATAGCCACAGAAGGTTGAGCTTCAAGCGCATGTTTTACCAACACCGTCAGGGGATAGGCCCCTACGCTATTTCCTGCCGGCATGGCAGAGAACGCAGGGACAGAAAGCAGGGAAATACCCGTCAATAATGCCGCCATAGACATTTTCATTGGTCATTCTTCTCTTTCAGGATTAAGACATCTTTTTGCAGGCTGTGGTGCATATCCGCGATCTGCCCAAATAACGGGGTAAACGTTTTTAAATGGCTTTCAATATGGCTCTGCGTGGTGCTGTGGCGCACAAGGTTTTGCTGCTCATGTAAAATAATATGGGCATCCATCGCATTCAGTTGCTGGTGATTCTTTTCAAATTCCCCCACGGTGGTGTCATGCAACTCTTTCATGGCATTCTGCAACTGTTGTGAATTATGCAGAACCACCGCCTGGCTTTGTTCAATGGCTTGCTGGGAGTCAGTCACATACGCTATTTTCGCTTCCTGCTCCGTCATTTGCTCGCTGGTTTTCATCAGCAACGCGGTATGTTCAGCGATCTGCTGGTGCGTATCGTTAATGACATTTTGCTGTTCTGACAGCCCCTCTTTTACCTTTTCTACGCCGTTATTAATGTCACGCAACCGGCCGCTGCCTGTTTCGCAGAATGACAGCAATGAGGCTTCAAAGGCGGCGCGTTGCGCACTATTGACCGTGGTTTGTTCAAGCAACTGGCGCACAGTGCCGTTTGATTCCGTGCAGAGGGTAATCAGGCGTTCCTGGAAGGTGGCCAGAGACGCTTTAATATCACTGACAATCTCATCCACCGGCGAAACAATACGCAATGTCCGGGTTTTTCCTGCCACCTGTTTGCGTTTCATTTCACGGATAAAACTTAATTTGGTATCCCGCAGCGTGACGTTCAGGCGCACAAAGGCATTACGCACCAGTGAACTCATCACGTTCAGAAGAATGGCGCTCACCACCCCATAAATAGAGGAAACGAAGGCGGTATTCATGCCGCGCAGCGGCTCAGAGAGTGAGGAGACCACATTCACAATGATTTTCAGCGTATCTGCATCTGTGCCGCCGCCAATCTGTGATTTATCAAGCAGCGTTATCACTGAGGCAATGGTCAATGAAAGGCCCGCAAATGTCCCTAACAAACCAATCATGGTGGAGATATTGGCGCAGCTTAAAATGGCTGACATACGTTGATTATGTTTACGGTTGACACTTTCATCGATGTTTTCATAAAGCGACATCAGCGTGTCATCATCCAGCCCGTGATCGGGTTTGAAGACAATTTTATTGGCATCACCGAGCAGGTGGGCGGTTTTTACGTAATCTTTAGTTTTCAGAACACCATTACAGATCCTGATTTCGAAAAAAGAGGCGATGACAATGGCGCAGCCTACCGTATACACCAGAATCACCACCGTATTATAAAATGCGGCGACGTTATAAGTATCGATAACATAATGCCGGATACCCGGCACGAGCATCATGAGTAACGGGGCGGCGGCGACCAGCAGCACCATAAAAAGGCTGAGGTTATTATTAATAACCCTGGAGGATGTTTTGTTGCGGTTCATTTATTTACTCGACTTTTGTAATGACAGCGCTGTTACTCATAACACCGGCATCGTTGATGACTGAAATAGCGACATCCTGGTTCACTTCATTTTCCTTAACCACTTTCAACAGCATAATTCCCCGCTGATAGGCCAGGCGCATGGCATCAGAAACGGCAATGGCTTTATTGCTGTTGGTATACACATTCACTGACGTGGATGTATGCTCCGCCTTTAACCATTCCTTGAGTTTGCCGATAATTTCAGGTGGGAAACTTTGCTCATTTTTTTGGAAATGGATAACGAACTGATTGCCTTTAATTTCAAAGGCCGGCGTTTTCTCATGGACATCGTACCGCCCGGCCGGCATCGGCGACGCGTTCCCACGCTTATCAACCAGGGTGGCGGCTGGAGGGGCGTTGTTCACCTCTGCCTGAGCAACAGCGCGGCGCTCATTTTTACCTGTGCTGTCAGCCGTTTCAGCGGCCTGTGCAGCCTCCGCATTACCGGCTGCCTGGGAAGCGTTGGCCGCCGTTACTGCTTCGGTCACTTCAGTGCTATCGGTACGGTCCGCTTCTGAGGTTTGGCTCGCAGGTTCTGTATGGTTATTTTTTTGTTTCGCTTCGGTTTCTGTCGGTAACGAGGTCATGTCGGGCATTTTTTTATCGGAATAGACCGGTGCCGTTACCAGGGGAACATAATGTTTTTTTGCGCTTTCATACATAATTAACATGCTGTTAAGGACAAAAACCAACATCAAAAATATAAATATGCACAAGACGGTTGAAAAGGCATCCACAAAGGTGGGCCACGGATTACTCTCTTCCATATATATTTTGTATACCTGGGGTGGGTGATTCATTAGTGCGCGTATCTTACACAAGCAAATAATTAAGATCTATATGAATATAAAAAAATAGTACAGTTATCATTGCATTGATAATAAAGGATTTTCTTGTATTTTTTACATCTTTGATCCCTTCAAAGTAAATAAATAAATCTCTCTTTAATATCAATACTTATTATTTTTAAAGCGTAATTAACAAAAGCGGATG
>NZ_PJZI01000005.1 GCF_002858805.1 Chimaeribacter arupi | reverse complement strand
GTGATCCTGATCTTAGTCTGGATATGGCGAAAGAGGGGGTTTATCTATCATTCCGGCGTGCCGGGCGAGTTCTTCAGTAAATTATGCTGGCAATCCAGCATGATAAGTTTAAAAACTGGGTTTTCCCAAATAAATTGCCGTCACCATTGCTAGAAAATATGTCCCGCAGTTGGGTACATGAAAATATTGGGTCGCCATTAAGAAGTGCGCCTCCCTTCATTGTGATGAAACGCGCGTTTGGCTGGACAGATCTGTATGAATCAAAAGGGCGGCCTATACCTACTAGTATGCAAATCAGCTATGACGTGATGGATAATGTCAGAGCCGTCGCCTTTATGCCCACGTCCGAACTTCGCTGGTAGCCTTATATCCTTTACCCTCCCGCCCGCGTGTGTCACTGCGCGGGCAGCGCGTGGAGCGGGGTTTTTTTCCCGGCCTTTCCTTTCTGACAGGTAAAAAGCCTGTTTGTGCTTTAAGAGATAAACGCTATTGACGATAGTTAAAGAATACTACACCGTTAGCACGCACAGTTTTCCACCTGCGTTGTACTGATGAGAGGGCAGGAAAATTCAGGCTAAATACACCCGTGGTATGCCAAAGTGACATCGTCACGTTTATACTGCCTTTTACCAAAACGTTGCATCTCAAAAGGATAGGATCATGCATTTCATTACGGTGCCCGGCTACACCAACTCCGGGCCGCAACATTGGCAAACGCTGCTGGAAGAAAAATACCCGCAGATTATCCGTGTGCAACAGCAGGATTGGGACTGCCCGGCGCGCCAGGCCTGGATTGACGGCATCGCCGCGACGCTGGCACCGCTCACCGGCGATGTGATGTTGATTGGCCACAGTTGCGGGGCGGTAGCGATCACGCAGTGGGCGGCGCAAATGTTGCCCATGCCCGGTGCAGGGTTCACCATCAAAGGTGCGCTGTTGGTGGCCCCGGCAGATGTGGACGCACCTGACGCGCTGGAGGCGATCCGCATCCAACGGCCGTTAAGCCTCACTGCGCTGCCGTTCCCCTCCTTGCTGGTCGCCAGTGATAACGATGAACACCTGAGCCTGACCCGCGCCAACCAGTTTGCCGCCGCGTGGGGCAGTGAGCTGGTGATTATCCGCGGCGGCGGCCATCTGCACAGTGCGGCCGGGTATGGCGAGTGGCCGTTATGCGAAGTGCTGATTAACCAGCTCTCCGGTAACCAGCTCCAGTCAGTATGATGGAAGCGGGAAACCGGCATTCTGTGTCTGATTGTCTATACTGTTAATTCACTTTCGTTTTTTGACGAAATCTGGATAGTAACGTTAACCATTGAGGAGCACGTGATGAGCCAGCAACAGTTTGCCAGCCAACAACAGGACGATAAGAGCAAAAACCCGTCGCCTTCCCATGCCAACGACAAAGACGATCCGCATAGCGCACCGGAGTCCGGCGACAAAGAGCCGCCCAAAGAGACGCCAAAGCATTGATTGTCAGCCCGGCGCACTGCGCCGGGTTAACCTTCCGCCTTTCCCCCTCCTCAGAATGCAATCTGCATTGACAGTTCCGCCATACGCGGCTCGCCCAGTTGCGCAGAGGCATAGCCTGCACCGCTGTAACCATTCAATCCACCCGGCACAATATTCGTCCAGTAATGGCGATTGGTCAGGTTGGTGATGTCCAGCCGGAAAGTGGTCGCGGTATTGAACAGCGTGGTCTGGTAACTGCTGCCGAGATCAAACGTGGCATAGCTGCCTACCCAGTTATCGTTGGCGTTATCCGTGGGGCGGCGGCCGACATAATGCGCCCCGGCATGAACTTCCGTGCCGCGCAGCCCCGGCAAGGTATAGACTGCCAGCATACTGGCCGTGACGCGCGGCAGCCCGACAATCTGCCGGTTTTCAGTGTCCGCGCTCGCGGTGTCGCGCAGGCGCGGATCAAGCCAGGTTACACCGCCAAACAGATGCAGATCCGGCATCACGTCGCCATCCGCCATCAGCTCCAGCCCGCGGTTCCGCTGTGCGCCGTCTACCGCGTAGTCGCCGCCGCTGTTGGTGTAAGCGTAAGGCCGGTCAATCTGGAACAGCGCCGCAGTCAGTAACGCATTACCGATCGCCAGTTTACTGCCCACTTCAACCTGTTTGCTGCGGTAGGGCGACAGCACCGATCCGGCGTTGGTGGCACCAACCGGCGCCACATCCCCCTGTTGCAGGCTGTCAGCATAGGTGACATACAGCGTCAGGGGTTCTACCGGTTTGTACATGATGCTGCCGGAGCCGCTGAACCCGCTGTCATCAGAGGCGCTGCTGCGCCGGCCGCTCTTGGCGTAATTGGCTGAGGTTAAAAAGCTCTGGCTGCCGGAAAGCAGCAGGCTCCACTGCGGGGAGAATGTCAGGGTATCGCTGAGTAAAAAAGATTGCTGGGTGGTGGTCGCGGAGTGGTAGCGATCGGTAAAGTCAGGGTAATCGGGTTCGGCAAACGCCTGGGGATCCTTCAGGCTTGCCTGGCCCAGCGTCACGGTGCCGCCGTTGCGCGGATTATAATTTTTCCAGACAAAGCCGCGCATCCCGGCTGCGATGTCATGTTTCAGCCAGCCGGTTTCCACCTCGCCGGTGAGGTTGGCGAAATAGCTGTTAATGGTGAAACGGCTGGCAGTCGCGCTGGATGCGGTGGTTTTGTAGTCGCCGTTACCGTTCAGGAAGGTATTGGTGACTGCCGTGGATTCACGATCGGCAATCTGGCGCAAGACCGCGATTTCGCCCAGCCAGTTGCCGTCAAAATCGTGTTTCAGGTGAACGGCGGCGGTCAGAGTTTTATCATCATTTCCTGCATAATACTGGCCGGAACGATCCTGATCGATGCGCGATGCTGATGGAAACGCCACGCCGTCGGCCAGCGCATAACTGGCCGGCAGCCCTTTCTGGTAATAGTGGTAATAGCTGAACGTGGTCTCCAGCACTGTCTGATCGGTGAGGTTAGCATCCAGGCCAAGAGCCACCAACTGGCGGCGTTGGCGGCTGTTGGCGGCATAACTGTGCCCTTCGTCATCCACCAGGTTCAGGCGGTAACGCACCCGGTCATCGCTGTCGAGCGGGCCGCTGAGATCGGCGGCAAGCTTACGGCTGCCGTCAGTGCCGCCGCCCAGCGTGATGGAGCGCTGCGGCAGATCGGTCGGGCGTTTTGACACCAGGTTGAACATCCCCGCCGGATTGGCCGGGCCATACAGTGCACCCCCCAGGCCATTCAGCACCTCAAGGTGGTCAAACTGCTCGACCGGATACGCGGTGGTCGACACCACATTCAACCCATCTATCAGGCTGTTTTGTACCACGCTGCCCTGCATACCGCGGCTCTGCGGCCGCGCGCCGTCACCCTGCACAGAGGGCAGATAACGGTAAATTTGCTTAATGTCTTTCAGTTGCTGTTGCTGCATCACACGCGGTGATACCGCCTGAACCGCGTAAGGCGTGTCACGGACAGCGCGTTTCCCCAGGTTGCCGAGCGATGCCTGTTTCTCAGGTGCGGGGGTGTCGGTGGCAGAAGGTGTGGCAGTCACGGTCAGGGTGTCGTCTGGGGCAGCGGCATAGGCGGGCAGCGCGGCAGCAACAGCAAGTGCTGCGACGCGGCGGGCAAAAAGGGAGGTGGTCTTCATCAGGTAGCAGGCCAATGGCCGGAGTAAAGAATCAAGGGCGCGAAGGTTAACATATCGATATGTATTATTGTATATAACGATCAATAAACCGCATCAATCATAACGATGTATATAAAATTATATAACGATATGCTAGCTTAAGGCGTTTGTGTTTCGCCCACGTAGGTATTTATGAACGGTCACCTCAGGCTGATTGCGGTTTGTTCCCTGTTTTTTGCTGCTGTTTCCCCGGTATTCGCCGCAGAAGCAACCCGGCAGGTTGTCGATGATACGGGGAAAACGGTCACCGTGCCGGGGCAGGTCAGGCACATTGCCGATGCCTGGTATGCGCACCACTCCCTGTTAATGACGCTCGGTGCAGGCGGCAACATTGTGGCAACGGTCAACCATCCTGAAACCCGCCCGTGGATGTTCCGCCTGCAACCGTCGCTGGCTCAGGCGCTTAGCGTGCACGGCATCACCTTTAACAGTGAGGCCTTACTTGCGCGGCAGACAGATGTGGTATTTGTTCCGGCAGGTGACGGCGATGCCCCGGCCTACCGCCAGGCGAACATTCCGACGCTGGAAATGCGCTTTACCGATTATCCCTCATTGAAAAAATCACTGCTGACCACCGCCGCGGTGCTGGGCACGCCGGAAGCTGCCGCGCGGGCCGACGCCTATAACCGCTATCTGGATACGCAACTCACCCAAACCACCCAGCGCACCGCTTCACTGACGCCCGCGCAACGGCCGGCCGTGCTGCATATTGCCTCCCTGCATCCGTTAAAAATAGACGGCAGCGACACGCTGATCGACCAGTGGATTCAGGCGGCAGGCGGGCGTAATGCCGCCGCAGCGATCAAAGGCAACCTGCATGAAATCTCCCCGGAGATGATCCTCGCCTGGCAGCCGGATGTGATTATTCTCGGGGCAGATGCCGGCACCCTTGCAGCGTCAGACTACGCCGCGCTGTTCTCCGCGCTGAAGGCGGTGCAGCAAAAGCGGGTATACCGCAACCCGGCCGGTGTCTTCCCGTGGGATCGCTACGGCACTGAAGCTGCGCTCCAGATCCCGTGGGCGGCAAAACTGCTGCACCCGGACCTTTTCCCGCAAAGCGATATGGTGAAAATTACCCAGGATTTCTACCTGCGCTTTTTCGGTTACCGGTTAAGTGAAGCCGAGGCAACGCGCATGTTGAAGGGGTTGGGGCCGGAGTGAAGGGGGATAGATAAAGAAAATGTTCCCCCGTCCCATCACGGGGGCGCCTGTTTTACTCTTCGGGCAGTTTATCAGGATCTGACAAGGCGGCACTGGCCAGGGCCTCTACTTCCGGCGGCAGCGGCAAGCCGAGGCGGGCGAACAGTTTTTTGGCGCGGCGGGCATCCCGCTGGTTTTGCGCATGTTCAATCACGCGCTGTTGCCGCATTAGTTGTTCAGCGCGCCGCTCGTAATAGTCACGGCGATCCGCCTCTGTCATCCGGTAACCCACCACATTTCCCGCCAGCCGTACCGTCTCCACCGGCACAAACACCACAGAGCGGCAACCGTCCGCCACCCGTGCCAGTGCCTGACGATCGTGGTGTTCATCCGGTTGCAGGATGTGGCCGGCCAGCATCCTTTCCACATACGGCATAAAGTGTTCGACATTCTGCTTCCTGGTTACCGCCATCTTCACGCTCCCCGAGAAAAAAAGTCCTGATTAACAGCATACTGCCGCTCTGCGAAAACGTCTAACCGCGAAGCGCAGCGAAAGGCGATCACGGCCAAAAAAAGAGACGCGGGCCGGAAATCACCGCCGTATTGGCAGTAAAGGTCAAGAAATTACGGGGAATATTATTAGCAACAGGTGACGGTCGCTTTGGTATAAAGGGTAAAGATGAGCTGGATAGGGTCGAGTCAGGACTGGGGCAAAACAGGTGCTAGCATATTTTTTTTACAATCAGATGCCATTTCCCGCAGCAAAGCTTTTTTATGTGGTGGCATTTGAGGCTCAACATGAGCTACTAAAAAAATTTTTCTCATTATTGACAGGCGCGTGAGACAAGGGCTTGCATAACGTAAGCAAACGCATAATAGCGAACACTATATATTGTGTGGTTTTGCCAAAATTATTTATGCGTTAAGATTGAGCTATCGAGAAGGGCTGATGGAATATTGAGCAATTAGTTCGGCGTAAAGATACAAACAGATATTTGTGGCTTTTTTTGAAAGTGGTGGAAGTATCGCTCCCTCTAAAGAAAAGGCCCGGGTTGCACCCCGAGCCTGATCTAGATTCCCTGCTATCCAGTTAGGAGCTGAATACAGAGAGGGTGGCCGTTGAGCCAGTCTTCACGGCCTCAGACTACTAATCACAGTAGTAAAATGCAAACAGTATATAAGTCAATGACTCAAGCGTTTTTTATAAATTATTGTTTGCGTTAGTAAAACCGACTAATCATGTAGGAGTGATTAGGCCTAAATCGTGGTGCCGTTGAGCCAGTCTTCACTCACTCGCTCTTCATCTATAGCAACGGGGATTAGAGGTAGCTATAGAGACATGCGGCACTCAATCAGAAAAGGAAACGCCATGGCGACTTTTTTGGTAGTGCTGGAGTTCTGCAATATCGTTTTGCAGATCATCCTGACGGTCATGCAAATGACCGGGAAGTAAGAGCAGGAACAAGATAAACCGCCTCCGGGCGGTTTTTTTGTTTAATGCTGACCTGGCTAAGGACTCCTGGTCTTAGCCCATACCTGTTCACGCTCTGTACATAAGATTTACGACTGCTTTACCTAACATGCCAAGATATTTACAATACGCTTACTTTGTAAGTAAAGGCGCTTTTACAGGTTAAATCCCTCGATTGAAATCACTTCAAACTCGTTAAAATACAAACAAATAAACAAAATCACTTTTCGAATTATCTAAAATTTGGGTTTTCATTTGGAAAATTATCATGCAAGTATCGAGCATCTAAAATCCTGCCTCCGCGCTGAAGTTATGAGATCTGATAAAGAGTTCTCCTGGCTTAAGACGATCCACAAGGCGATTAAGTGCCCAGACAGACGTTTTCATTTTTGGTGGCGCGTGGCTAATCACCTCTACCTAAACGATACAATGAAGAAATACGCTGTCAGGGTGAACCGCAAGCTGCGGAACAAGTATGGGCTGGACATTAAGCTGGGTGCCAAAATCGGCGTGGGGCTGAGCATCTCTCATTATGTGGGGATCGTCGTGGCGGACTGCTGCGTCATCGGTGATAACTTCTACATTAAGCAAAACGTCACGATCGGCGTTAGAAAGAATGACCAGGAAGGTAAGATCTACATCGGTGACAATGTTGAGGTCGGGGCAAACAGCTGCATCATCGGTGAGAACCTGCGGATTGGCAGCAACGTGATTATTGGGGCAATGACGTTCGTCAATAAGGACATTGCTGACAACTCCGTTGTCTACAACAAAAAAGAGATGGCCTACCTCGGGTAACTGGCCATGCCTTCAGCCCCTAATAACTGACAAACACGACTCCTTTGCGCCTGGCCAACACCTAATAGAGGGCGGTGGCCAGCTCTCCCGCTTCCCCAGTAACTGCATCACCAGGTAAACGGCTGGCATCCTCCTGATACCGTCTGGTGCAGAACGCCTCACCGGCACCGTCCCGCGCCACCAGCTCCAGAATAGCCCGACATCGATACTGCGGCTCCGCTGTAACATGAAATTTCTCCACCTCCACCAGCGCAGCCAGTGAAGCGCGCCCATGAAACAGAGCCAGGTAAGGCATTCCCCGAACATGGATCTTATGGATAATGTCAAAACGCTTGGTAATGGCTTCAGGGCTGTAGGATTGGGAGAGATTTATCATACTGGTGGCTCTTTGCCAGGTGAGAACCGCCGACACCAGCCGGCGGATAATAATTAACGGGCTTAACCGTGCCTGTGTGAAGTTTTGATGTATAAGGGATGCCCCTCTTTATCGAGACGTTGGAGAGAGTTATTGTGCCTTTTCTCTAAAGCGCGCACATATTCTTCACTGAGGCGTCCATAGACGGATTTAATTCTCTCAAGCTCATCAGCGGCTGCTGCGCCACTCATTGCATCAATGGTAACAGTAGGCTGAGGGCTACTGGCAAACCTAGCATCGGAGAGATGCAAAGAAAAATCCCTATATATCAAATCACTAGAATCTTGTACCCTTTTGTATAATACATGGTGAGATTTTTTTTGGCGTTTAAATGCGCTATTAAATTTGTCTGAAATTACGTAAGCAAGCACAGTTTTATCAGGTTCATGTAAATATCTCTCCACACGCACATCAACAAACTGGGGCTTGTCAGCAACCGCTTTTTGCTCATTTCGCCCTTCAGCTGTGGCTATGACATCGGATACGACACCACAGGTGATGTCCAGAAAATTGCGGACATCCTCAATATAGGCACCGTAGTCAAATTCACTCAGGAAAGCCTGACTAAGGTCTTCCGGATGGGCAGCTCGGTATTGCTCAATTTCGATCAATAACTCACGCAGAGCTTTGGTAGACACGCGCGTAGTGTAGAACGCGACCATGCCAGCAAAGTCTTTGTGACCTGTAATGTAGGCTGCATCCATATTGATGTAACCCATCATCAGCTTTTTCAAGCGTGGATATTGGGTAGGTGTTTTAGAAATCAACATGATACCTCCTATAGCGGATATGCCGTCATGATATAGTTATCTCTGCCATGAATTGTTTCACCGGCGTCAACCCACAAAAGTATAATTTTCAAAGTATATGTTTCAGTAGGGGGGGCAGTGGGAGAAGCATCTCTCCGAAAGTAACGCCCTACTGGAAAGTTATTGGTGTACTCAAGGACTAAATCTTTATCAGGTGCTTCGTCACCAGCTGAGCCACCACTTGTTCTATGGCTCTCCTGCCACTCAAAGACTTCTGCCAAGTTGGCTAAGAGCGCCTTAGCAATCAGCGCTTCAGCGAAAGCCTGATCGTAGCAAAAAGCTCCGCTTGCTGAGATGTCATCCAAGTTAAATCTGCGTTTAAGCCAGGCGTCAGTTTTGTTGACATGCCTTTCAAGTGTGTGCCCACCAGGAGGCCTGCGACTCCAATCCATTGATTCATGCTGCGTAAGGTCTGTATTCATGATGTCATGCATACACTCTGCAAGGTCACGCGCATTTACATCAGGTGGTAAAGGTTGGCTCCAAAAATCCATTTTTTACCTTTAAAGTATAGAGAAAAAGGTAATAATACGCCTGCCTGTTCTTATTTTGAACTTCTTTGATAGAAATGCGTGCGTTTAAAGAACTAAAGCTGGTGGAGCTGCTTTCCCACTCTGTGCACTTGGGCAGTCTCGACCTTCGGAAGCCCCACCAGCGACCAACGGCCTTCGTTTGATTATCAGCCTGCATTTTCATATAGTCAGCGCCTGCCTAATGCCCTCCTGGGCAATGAGAGGCTGCTTGTTTTGTGCTTACCTGGAAAGGGGTGAGTACATGCCAAGCGGCTTTACGTTCCGGTTCTAAACGGAACAGTGGATAGTTGGGTACAAGGCGCGGATCAGCGCCTTAATCTTACTCAGCACCCCTCCTGATTTACTCTCATTTGGCCAACACACAACACAGCGACGAAACCAATATATTTATTGGGGGAAAGTTGGCAGCCAAACACTCCAGATTGACGTCATGGGAAATATCGCAATACCTGATTGAGCTTGGCCGGCCGGCCACCGCCAAAGAGGTTGCGCAGGGATTGAGAGAGCGTTACCCGCAGTACAATTCGACAGTCAGTGAGATCTACTTGCGCATGAGTTCCATCGCTAAGTCGCATAACTCTGATTGCCGGGTTAATGATTCTGTCAGGCCGCGAACCTTCCATCTCACACGATTAGACGACGAATTTTTCAAGCGATGCCGGAACCCGGAGCGGATCGACCCGGAAAGACGGAAAGTGATGTTGATGACCGAGGAAGAGAAGGAAAGGGCAGAGAGCCGCATACCGCGGCTTGCCCTTAAGATTATGGCGGACTGGGTACACCTGAACCCGTTATTTTTCTCCAAAAAGCGTTTCTGTGACGCCAGACTTATTAGGTATGGAGTCACAAACCTTTTGAGCTGCTGCACACAACCTGTTATAACTGCCGCCACTGATTTTCTCCCCTTCTTTCCATAAAAATGAACATGATGAAAACCACCGAGATCGATTTCACCAGCGAACATGTCGGGCAGCATGTGGTGGCTTATATGCAGGAAATCCGTGCCACGCCGTTGGCGGTGCTGGACAATGTGGACGAAGAGGGCACGGTTGAAGAGATCATGCGTGTCTGGATCCGGCTGTCACTGATGATCACCCGTCGGCGGCCGGAGATTGCCATCTCTTCCTTGCTGAACCATGTGTTGCCGGGCATTGGCGCTTTGCCGCTGAAAAAAGTCTCACGCCTGCGGCTTAACCGGTTGTTTAACCTGTTATTGGCCGAAGGCAAAATCTCTGAGGCCAAACGGGTGTTCGCCCTGTGCAAACAGTTCCTCGGTTGGGCGGAAACCCAGGGTTATCTTGACCACTCCCCACTTGGGTCAATGAAACGCCGCGATGTGGGCGGGCGCAATGCCCCCCCCCGCGAGCGCACGTTGACTGATGCCGAAATCTGGGTGTTCTGGCATGGGCTGGATATGTGGGAGCTGTCAGAACAGAGCCGCTGGGCATTGCGGCTCTGCCTGCTCTCCGCCCGGCGCCCGGATGAGGTCATCCGCGCCCGGCGGGATGAGTTTGATCTTAAGGCGGGCATCTGGCGGCAGGGGCGGCGCAATAAATCACAACGCGATCACACGCTGCCGATAAGCCCGCTGATGCGGGAATGCATCGAGGCGCTTGAGCGGGCCAACACCCCAGACAGCCCGTGGCTGGTGCCGTCACCGCTGAACGCAGCGCAACCGCTGTCAAAAGGTGCGATCACCCAATCGTTGCGGCGGCTGGTGCGGGCGGAACGTGGGCTGGGGCTGGAGCCGTTTACCACCCGTGACCTGCGGCGAACGGCCCGATCTAAACTCTCTGCGCTGGGTGTCCCCAATGATGTGGCGCGTAAGATCATGAACCATGCGCTTGAGGGTATTGATAAAGTCTATGATACGCATGATTATCTGGCGCAAATGCAGGTGGCGCTGGATAAACTCTCCGCTGATGTGGCCACCCTTATCACGGCCGAAAGTTACCTGACGCTGCCCCATAAATATGGCGGTGTGCAACTGACGCTGCCGCCCACCGCAATGCTCTATACAGAGGCGTGACGCCGTCACGCCGGGGCAAATAACCGCTAAGATATTTGCGTTAAGTTATGCAGTAAATCGGTTTTATAGGAGAATTAAAAATAAAGCTGCAAAAGTAAGTAGTTGAAGTAGAGGCTTCTCCTGCTTCCGCTATAATTCTCCTGTTATTTTAATGTAAATCATACTGGGTATTAGCTACCAAAATATTTTATATGCACCATACTCATTAGGTGATGCCCCTCTATAGAAAGTGAATAAGGGAACCGCTATGAAGCTATTAACCGATATAGTGGAATATAGAACGTGGCTGTTTGATGAGTACCTTTTGTTTCCCGGTTCGGGAATAAACCCTCTCATGAATAATGAAGAGGTCGAAGAGTTACTTTTTCAAAACCGGCCCCGGTTCTTTCCATGCATTGCGTATGTCACACCGTCAGAAAGCCACCCCGGTACAGCGGAAGTAAAATATATCAGTAAAGAGCAGGTTGAACACTGGGCGGGAATTATGGGCAGTCTGCCGGCACGTAATAACGATGATTTTATGAATACCGATGGGAGTTTGTAATACCCTCCGGCCTGATGACCTGTTGCCGGCTGTGTTTCCAGCTGCCTTCCTGCGATATGCCGGCCAATCATACCGTTATAATGACTTAATAATCAAAAGGTTTCCTTTAAGATGCTGATTGCCCAGGATGGCGCAATCAGCATTGGACGTTACCCATTCTTTTGCCCTTATGCCAATCCGGCTGGGTATCGGTTACCCGGCCTGCTCATTATTGGCCGTGTCAGGCACCCCGGCAGTGATATCCTGGTGGCCGACCCGTTCCCGGTAAGCCGTCATATTGATAATCGCAATGTCGAGTGCCGCCAACAGCTGCAACTGATTGAGCTTTGGTGAAAAGAATACTTCTGTTCCGGCTTCACTGGACATAATTAACAACGGGATCGCATGGTGCGGCCCCGCATCGTGATAAATTTGTTCATAAGTATTTTTGAGAATAGGGATCTTTCTTTTCATCGCTAACCCTTACTTGGCTTGTCAGTACGCAGCATTGTCTGTCATATCTAAATGAAAGTCGTCGTTAAGAATATGATGAATAATAGGAATATAAATCAGCGCGGTTCTGCCGCGTCTATAACTATAGGCCGGATCCAGCTTGCCTGATCGGCCAATGTGCAAGTTGAGAGTGTGTTCACACAAATCAATTAATATCATTTACACGCTGCATTGTCTTTCAGAACCGCTCATTTTTCTCACCGGCGGTTATCCCGGCCGGCGGCTTTTTCCCTTACATCAATCACATCCTCTTTTTTCCTCTGGTGTCCTGCCTTGCAAAGTGCCCGGCCGCGCATAGACTTTGGGGAGGAGGGACCATGCATACTCACGATCTTGTGTTGCTTATCAGCCGCGCACAATTTGCTTTTACCATTGGCTTTCACATTGTTCTGGCAGCGCTGGCCATCGGCCTGTCCATGTTCCTCAGCGTGATCACGTTTCTCTGGGTGCGTACCCGGCACCAGGCCTATCTGGACATCATGCATTTCTGGCAGAAAATTTTTGCCCTGAACATGGGCGTCGGCGTGGTGACCGGCGTGGTGATGGAGTTCCAGTTCGGCACCCATTGGGGCCCGTTTACGGCGCGCGCCGGGGCGGTGATTGGCCCGCTGATGTTTTATGAAGTGCTGGTCGCCTTTTTCATCGAGGCAGGTTTCGTCGGGCTGATGCTGTTCGGCCTGAAGAAAATCGGCCCACGCCTGCACCTGTGCGCCACCCTGATGGTGACCGTCGGGGCCATTGTCAGCGCATTCTGGATTGTGGCCGCCAACTCCTGGATGCAGACCCCGGCCGGTTTCGCCCTCGAAAACGGCGGGCGCTTCGTCCCCACTGACTGGTGGGCGGTGATTTTCACCCCCTCATTCCCGTACCGCTTCCTGCATATGTTGCTGGCGTCAGTGCTGGGGACTGCGCTGTTAATCGCCGCCTGCGCGGCCTGGCACCTGCTGCGTGACCGGCACCATCCCCAGGCGCGGGTGATGTATGCCGTCAGCCTCGCCGGGGTGATGCTTTTTGCCCCACTGCAAATTCTGGTGGGGGATCTGCACGGGGAAAATACCCTGGCGCACCAGCCGCAGAAAGTGGCTGCGATGGAGGGAAGCTGGCAGCGGCCCGCACCGGGTGACGGTGAGCCGCTGCGGCTGTTCGCCCTGCCGGACCAGCAACAGCAACAAAACCGGGCAGAAGTGGCTATCCCGCATGTCGGCTCACTCTATCTGCGCCATAACCTGACCGGCACCATCACGCCGCTTTCGGCATTTCCGCCTGCGGACATTCCCAATGTGCCGCTGGTGTTTTTTGCTTTCCGGGTAATGGTCGGGCTGGGGCTGCTGATGGCGCTGGCCGCGATCACCGGCCTGGTGATGTGGCTGAGGGGCCGGTTATTTGAGAGCCGCGGGCTGGCCAGGCTGATGGTGGCCCTTGGCCCGGCCGGGTTTATCGCCATGCTCGCCGGTTGGGTGGTGACGGAATCCGGGCGGCAGCCGTTCACCGTGTATGGGTTGATGCGCACCAGTGAAAGTCACAGCGTGTTGAGCCTGCCGCTGGCGCTGGCGGTGATAGCCGTGATTGCCGCGGTTTACCTGCTGACGTTCGGCATCGGCTTTAAACTCCTGCTGCGGATCCTCGGTTCGCGCCCCAAAGCGGGGGAGCAGGGCGCCGCGCCGGAAATGTGGCAGATGCTGTCACAGCCGGAGGAAAAGTAATGGAGTTCTTAACCGGGCAAGACGGGCTGGCGATCATCTCCACGGTGACGCTGGCCTTCTCACTGCTGACCTACATCCTGCTGGACGGCACTGACCTGGGCGTCGGCATCTGGCTCGGGGTGACCCCGCAAGCCGCCGACCGCCACCGGCTGGCGCTTTCCATCCTGCCCATCTGGGACGCCAATGAAACCTGGCTGGTGCTGCTGTTGGGTGGAATGCTGGCGCTGTTTCCCGCCGCGTACAGCGCCTTTTTCACGGCGATGCTGGTGCCCTCCCTGGTGATGGCGATGGCGCTGGTATTGCGCGGCGCGGCAGTGGAGTTCCGGCAGGTATCACGCCGCCCCTGGCTGTGTGATGCGGCGATTTTTGCCGGTTCCCTGATTGCCGCGTTTTTTCAGGGCATATTATTCGGCAGCGTGATTCAGGGGATCCCCGGTGGCGCGGCCCCGCCGGAAACCCTGTTGTGGTGCACCCCATTCACCCTGTTCAGCGGCGGGCTGCTGGTGGCGGTTTATCTGTTGATGGGTGCCGGCTGGCTGATCTGGCGTATGGCCGGTGAGCTGAGCCGCCAGTACCGGCAGCGTGCGGCCTGGCTCGGCGGGCTGACGCTGCTGCTCTGTGCAATATTTCTGACCTGGATGATCCACCTGAACGCGCACAACGCCGCACGCTGGCATGACACCCCGGTCTGGGTCACCTTTGTGCTGCTGCTGGCAGTCCTGACGGGGATATTTTACCGGGTGTTACCGCATCATCTGACCCTCTTACCGTTAATGACACTGCTGCTGGCGGTGACGTTGGTTTTTCTGGCAATCGCGCTGACGTTATTCCCGTATGTGCTGCCGCCGGATTTAACCTTGTTTAACAGCGCCGCGCCCCCGGCAACGCAGGGGTTTGTGCTGGTGGGTTACGTGTTGGTTATCCCGTTCACCTTGTTTTATAACACCTATGTGTTTTCAGTCTTCAGGGGGAAAATTCACCGGCAGTCTGCCACGGTGAAAAATTGATATTACCCCGATGCTGATCTATACCTTCAAAACAAGGCGCTTTTCTGGTCAGAATAGTGTTCCACCGTTGAGGTACTGCTAAAAGGAAGAGGATATGAAAGACAGCGAATTACCGGGAAAAATACAAGATGATCCGCATGAAGGCCAACCCGATGGTAAAACTAACCTCGTCATCGCCTATACCGCCTGGGCCATATTTGTGGTGGTGATTGGGACGTATGTCGCGGTGTTCTGGCGTTGATAACAGATGTGGGTTTCTGATGTTATTACCGCCCCGGTCGTTATTACCGGCTTAAACTCATTACCCGCCGGGTATCATTACGATACCGGCGGGTAAATGTTATTTCCCCTGCTAAAAACGCCTTTCGGAATCCTCTCAAAACCTCCTCTGCGTTATCTGCTGCTTTCTTCGCAAAACAATAAATTATGCAGGCATTATGCAAAACCAATAAACGCCGCCGGGCCGCGTCTCCTGCGGCTTCGCGCTGAACCGGCCTCATGCCCGGCACGCAAAAGGGAACAGCCAAATTTATTATTTTCAGGGGGTTAATACCGTAAATCCTGCGTTTTCCAGGCAAGTTGCCTGCTGCCGGACTGGATAAATGGTCATTTACGACTACGCTTAATCATGTAACGGAAAATGATGTTCTACGGTGAATAACTGGGAGATAACGTATGACAACGCTAGAAAATTATCTTGATTGGCTGCGGGACGCTCACGCGATGGAAGAACAAGCTGAAACCATGCTGAAAGGTATGGCCGGTCGCCTTGAGCATTATCCTGACCTGAAAATGCGTATCGAGCAGCATATTAGCGAAACCAAAGATCAACAACGTCTGGTTAAAAGCGTCATTGATCGTTATGACACCTCTAATTCCACCTTTAAAGATATTGCCGGTAAAGCCACCGCAATGGGGCAGGCAATGGGCGGTATGTTTGCCAGCGATGAAGTAGTTAAAGGTGCAATCAGTGGTTACGTGTTTGAAAATCTGGAAATTGCCTCTTATACCTCGCTGATTGCCGCGGCAAAAGTCGTAGGTGACCAGGAAGGGGAACGTATTTTCACCCAGATTCTGGAGCAGGAAGTGGCAATGGCAAAATGGTGTCTGGACCATCTGCCGGATGTTACCCAGAAATTCCTCGCACGTTCTGAAGCACCCAACACCGAAGCAAAAAAATAGTTTTTCTTCCTTCTCCCGGCACTCCGGTGCCGGGATGAAAATAGCATGATCCCCTATTTCCGATTCCATGCCTGAATAAGGCAGGGTGAACGTTGCCCTTAAATTTGCGGAGTCGGGTGAGTATGTCCAAAACAAGAGGAAGCATATAATGTTTAAGCATGTTAAAGGACTCCAATATACCGTTCGTGTTGCCGGCCCTAACCCAGGCCTGGCGAATTTAATGCTGGAGCAATTCGGCGGGGCGCAGGGTGAGCTGGCCGCGGCCATGCGCTACTTTACCCAGGGCCTGGCAGAAGATGATGCAGGGCGTAAAGACCTGCTGCTGGATATCGCGACCGAAGAGCTCAGCCACCTGGAAATCATCGGTACTATCATTGCGATGCTGAACAAAGGCGCAAAAGGCGACCTGGCGGAAGGGACGCAGAAAGAAGCGGAACTCTACCGTTCACTGACCGGCAACGGCAATGACAGCCACATCACCTCGCTGCTGTATGGCGGCGGCCCAAGCCTGATTAACTCAGCAGGCGTGCCGTGGACGGCAGCCTACGTGGATACCATTGGTGAGCCAACGGCTGACCTGCGCTCCAACATCGCCGCTGAGGCACGTGCCAAGCTGGTGTATGAGCGCCTGATCAACGTCACTGATGACCCAGGCATTAAAGATGCCCTGGGCTTCCTGATGACGCGTGAAGTCGCGCACCAGAAATCCTTTGAAAAAGCACTCTATTCCATCCGCAATAACTTCCCGCCGGGCAAACTGCCGCCGGTGCCGGAATATGCCAACACCTACTTCAATATGTCCGGGGAAGGTGAAGTGCGTGGTAGCTGGAATGCGGATGAGAACTTCAACTACGTGCGTGATCCGCAACCGGCGGTGGACGGCGGCGACGGCGGTGCCACCGTCAACCTGGGCAGCGAGCAGGCGTCCGACCTGGAAGCCATGGCAATGCGCCTGCAATCCACCCCAGACGTCAACCCGGTTACCGGCGCTGATTTAGGCGCGGCAAACCCGATTGATAAAGATCGCACCACCGGTAAGAAATAAATTTTTACAGTACTGACGCTGTGATAATACCCGCCGCCCTCCTGGGGCGGCTTTTTATTTGCTCAAATTTGTTAACGCACCGTTAATTATTTCGAGACTATTTCCCTTCGCTGTATAAATCCTCCGCTCACCCTCTAGGAATAGTCTCAATAAATAAACAGCACCCCTCAGAAATGTTCCGGTGAATTAATCGCTTCGCTACAATAGCGCGGTAACGATTTTCCCTGTAACGAAGATCACGTTGACATTTTGCCCACCTTTGGTGGGCTTTTTTTTGCCGTGTATTCCGGTAAACGCACATAAAAAAACCCCGGCAGAAGCCGGGGCAGGGATATTACTGTCAAACGCTTCGCTTATTTTGCCGGGGCAGACTGACTTTCCGCAATAATAGTCAGTTTCTCGTCGGTGGCTTTCTCTTCTTTCAGTGTTTCTGCCAGCAGATCAGCCGCCTGAGTGAAGCCCAGTTTCAGGGCCATCGCGTGCAGGGTGCCGTAAGTGGCGATCTCATAGTGTTCCACTTTCTGCGCAGCGCCAATCAGGCCGGCATCACGTACCGGGCCTTTCTCAACGCTTTCAATGATTTCCTGCGCTTCCTCAGCCAGCCCTTCCAGTGCATGGCATTTCATGCGCTTGATGCGCACTTCCGGTGTGGCTTCAACCAGTTGATCCAGACGTTCAATCTGCCCCTGGGTTTCTTCCAGGTGGGTGTTGAAAGCATCAACTAACTTAGGGTCCTCAGCCGCACGGGCCATTTTCGGAAGAGCCTTAGTTATTTGTTTCTCGGCGCTGTAAACATCAGACAAATCATGAATGAAAAGATCCTTCAGGGTCTTAATAGCCATCTGGTTATCCTCTGTTGTGCTGCATTAGTAGGGAATGTCGTTAAAATTGCATAACCTGTTGTTGCAATTTTTATCCTTCACTTAAGTAATAGCGGAAAATGATGAAATTTCCAGTCAACCGGGTTAAGAGAAGTCCGGATATTTTCCACCGCGCCTCTTTTCAGGCTGAATTTTAATTATCAACCGCTGTTTCATCAGCAGAGTATGTTTAACACGCCCGATGTTATTGGCCGGCATCCTTATATTATTCGCTTTCCCCTACCCATGCAGGGCAGGGGAAAAGGATCAGGGTTTAAACACCGCACGCAGGCAGCCATCGGTCTTATGCTTGAACATGTCGTAGCCGAGCGGCGCATCCTCCAGGGAGAAGCGGTGCGTCACCATAAATGCCGGGTCCAGCTCGCCTTTCGAGACGTGATCCAGCAGGCGGTGCATATAGCGCTGGCCATGCTGCTGCGCAGTGCGCACCGTCAGCCCTTTGTTCATCATCAGGCCGAGCGGGAATTTATCCATCACGCCGTACACCCCGAGGATCGAGAGCGTCCCGCCTTTGCGGCAGGCCATCATCGCCTGGCGCAGCGCGGCACCCACATCGGTTTCCAGGTGCAGTAACTGCTTGGTGCGGTCATACACCTGCGTCAGCCCTTCGCCCTTGGCTTCCATGCCCACAGCGTCGATACAACTGTCCGGGCCGCGGCCGCCGGTCAGCTCCAGCAGGGCTTCCTGAATATCCACTTTGGTGTAATCCAGCGGGATCGCGCCGATCTTGTCACGCGCCAGCGCCAGCCGTTCCGGGAAACGGTCAATGGCGATCACTTTCTCTGCGCCCATCAGGTAGGCGCTTTGCTGCGCCATTAACCCCACGCCGCCACAGCCCCATACCGCAACAATATCGCCGGGGTGAATGTTGCAGAAGTCCGCGCCCATATAGCCGGTGGGCGCCGCGTCTGACAGGAACAGCGCCTGCTCATCCGAGACATTTTCCGGCACCACAAAGCAGTCGTTATCCGCAAACGGCACCCGCACATATTGCGCGTGGGAACCGGCATAACCGCCGAACGCGTGGCTGTAGGCGTAGATCCCGGCGGTAGGGTAGCCGAGGATCGGCTCCGCCAGCTCCGGGTGTGGGTGGGAGTTGTCACAGCAGGAGTAGAGCTGTTGCTGGCAGAACCAGCAGGAACCGCAGACGATGAAGGACGGCACCACCACGCGGTCACCGGGTTTGACTTTTTTCACCTCGCGGCCGACCTCGACAATCTCGCCCATAAACTCATGGCCCAGCACGTCGCCCTCTTTCATGCTGGGGATCAACCCATCAATGATGTGCAGGTCAGAACCGCAGGTGGTGGTCAGCCCGACGCGGACAATCGCATCTTTTGGGTTGATGATGGTGGGATCGTTCACGGTTTCGACCCGCAGGTCGTTGACGCCATTCCAACAGAGTGCGCGCATCATGCCTCCTTTTCTTTGCGATCGCCGGCGGCCGGCAGCGGGGCCAGCAGCGGGATTTCACCGGTTTCCGCCAGGCTTTTAAACCGGCGCAGGGCTTTGCCCAGGGTTTCTTTGGGCACCAGATCAAACATCGAGGTCAGCTTTTCGCCCAATGCGCCGCCCGGTGGGTCAAACCGCACTTCCAGCGTCAGCTCTGTGCCTTTGTTGCCCGGCGCAGCGGCAAAGCTGAGGCGGCCTTCATTCGGCATATCGGCCCCTTCCAGCGTCCGCCAGAGGATAAACTGCCCTTCGGCCTCATCGACAATCCGCACCTGCCAGTCAAACTTTTTGCCTAACGGCCCCTCCACCCGCCAGCGGGATTCGGTGTCACTCAGCACCTCAATATCGGCAAAATGGCCCATCACCAACGGCAGGGTCGCGGGCTGCCGCCAGAGCCGGTGCAACTCTGCTGCGGGGCAGCCGATAGTAATCCAGCGGCGGATCACCGGCTCATCACTGCCTTCCACCCCGGTGGCATCAAGATAAGAGTCTTGCAAGATCATTCCCTCCTGACTGTTTGCACAAACAGGCGGATCGCCCGATCCGCCCGGTAACCTCTTATACAGTTAAGCAAACTTCAGGCAGTTCATGGGTAAATGCGGATAATCCGTAAGGAATTATTGTTTTTTGGCTAAGCAGAGGTGTTAAGGCGCAATGAAAGAGAGGTGTTTCGCAGCCCAATGACCACAGTAAATGTAAATAATCAGCCGGCTTTGTGGCGTCGTACTCTGCCCCCCACATATGCCAGCACAAACATCCCGGCCTGAATCAGCACAATTACCGGGCCGGTGGCGGCGTCGATGTAGAAGCTGAGGTAAGTGCCGCTGACACAGGCGAACACCGAAACCAATACCGCCACAGTGAGCATGGCCGGGAAGCGGCGGCAGAGCTGGAAGGCGGTAATGCCGGGCGTAATCAGCATGGCGATCACCAGAATCACGCCGACCGCCTGCAACGCGGCGACGATAGTCAGCGCCAGCAACCCCAACAGGCCGTAATGCAGCAGCGTCACCGGCAGGCCGCTGACCCGCGCCTGCGCCGGGTCAAAGCAGAACAGCACCAGATCGCGCTGTTTGAGCAGCACCAGGCCGGTCACCAGCACCGCAATCACCAGCGTCTGCACCAGTTCCGGGTGGCTGATGCCCAGCACATTGCCGAACAGCAGGTGGGTCAGGTGCTGGTCTGTATCAAGGCGCGAGAACATCACCAGCCCGACCGCAAACATCCCGGAGAAGACAATGCCCATTACCGCATCTTCTTTGACCCGGCAATGGTCTTTGATGTAACCGGTCGCCAGTGCACACACCATGCCGGAGCCGAATGCACCGATGACCAGCGGCAACCCGGCCAGCCAGGCCAACACTACGCCCGGCAATACCGCGTGAGCGATGGCGTCGCCCATCAGTGACCAGCCTTTCAGCACCAGAAAGCAGGAGAGCAGGGCGCAGACGATGCCGACCGCCACCGAGGCCAGCAGCGCGCGCTGCATAAAGGCAAACGCCAGGGGTTCCGTCAGCCATTCCATCCGGTTTTCTCCTGTGTGTGACGCCGTGCCCGCCAGGCACCCAGCAGCCCATGTTTGGGGGCGAACAGAAAGGCCAGCAGGAACAGCAGGGTTTGCAGCGTCACGATCACGCCGCCGGTCGCCCCGTCCAGATAGAAACTGAGCCACGCCCCGAGGGCGCTGGTCAGCGCGCCAATCAGCACCGCCAGCAGCAGCAGGCGCGGGAAGCGGTCAGTGAGCAGGTAGGCCGTCGCGCCCGGCGTAATCACCATCGCGATCACCAGAATCGCCCCCACGGTTTGCAGCGCCGCTACCGTGCAGGCACTGAACAGCGTAAAGAAAATCAGCTTCAGCCGCAGCGGCGACAGGCCAAGGGTGCGCGCATGGCCTTCGTCAAAAAATACCACCAGCAGATCTTTCCACAGGCAGAGCAGCACCAGCAGCGTCACGCCGATGATGATCTGCACCTGCATCACGTCTTCATCGGCGATACCGAGGATATTGCCGAACACAATCGACTGGATGTTCACCGCCGTGGGGTTGAGGGAGACGATCAGCAGCCCGGCCGCAAAGAACGTCGAAAACACAAAACCGATGATCGCATCCTCACGCAGGCGGGTGAGGTGGCGCACCAGCGCCATCGCCACGGCGGCCAGCATCCCGGTGAGAAACGCCCCCGCCGCATAAGGCAGCCCCAGGGCGTAAGCCCCGGCGACGCCCGGCACCACGGAGTGCGAGAGCGCGTCGCCCATCAGCGACCAGCCTTTCAGCATCAGGTAAGCGGACAAAAACGCACAGGCGGCGCCGACCAGGCCGCTGACCCAGATCGCCTTGAGCATATAGTCATAGCGCAGCGGCAACAGCAGCAGTTCGATCATGGCGCGCCTCCCGCCATTGCCTCCGGCAGGTTCAGCGATGCCAGCACCCCGCCGAACGCCCGTTCCAGGTTGGCGCGGGTAAAGGTGTCAGCCAGCGGCCCAGCGGCCAGCACCGTGCGGTTAATCAGCACCGCGCTGTCACAGAATGCCGGCACACTGGCCAGATTATGGGTGGACACCAGGATCAGGTGGCCCTCGGCGCGCAACGCCTTCAGCAGATCGACAATCGCATTCTCTGTCTGCACATCCACGCCGGTGAACGGCTCATCCAGCAGCAGCACCCTTCCTTGCTGTGCCAGCGCCCGCGCCAGGAAGACGCGTTTTTTCTGCCCGCCGGAGAGCTCGCCAATCTGCCGGTGCTGCAAGTCCGTCAGGCCGACGCGCGCCAGCGCCTCATCCACCTGCCGGTGATCCTCTTTCGCAGCGATGCGCAGGAAGTTCATCCGGCCGTAGCGGCCCATCATAACCACATCCCGCACCAGCACCGGGAAGTTCCAGTCCACTTCTTCCGACTGCGGCACGTAGGCGATGCGGTTTTGTTTCAGCGCCCGGCTGATGGGCTCACCGTCGAGCGTCACACGCCCGGCCGAAGGGCGCACCATGCCCATAATGCTTTTGAACAGCGTGGATTTGCCGCTGCCGTTGACGCCAATCAGCGCACAGAGCATCCCGCCGTGCAGCCGGAAACTGGCGGACTCCAGTGCGGTATGGCCGTTGCGGTAGGTGACGCTCATGCCTTCCACGGCCAGATGCGGCAGAGAATGGGTCGATGTCATTGGTTAAACCCCTTTGCAATGGTGTCAACCGTGACAGTGAGCAGATCGAGGTAGGTCGGTACCGGGCCGCCTGCGGCAGAGAGCGAATCGACATACAGCACGCCGCCGTAGCGTGCGCCGGTCTCTTTGCTGACCTGGCGCGCCGGTTTGTCGGAGATGGTGCTTTCGCTGAACACCACCGGCACCTGGTGTTCCCGTACCCGGTCAATCACCTGCCGCACCTGTTGCGGCGTGCCTTGCTGGTCGGCATTAATCGGCCAGAGGTAGAGTTCGTTCAGCCCATAATCATGCGCCAGATAGCTGAACGCGCCTTCGCTGGTCACCAGCCAGCGCTGCGCCGGGGGGATCTTATTAAGGCGGGCGCGCAGCGGCGCATCCAGGGCGCTGATTTTCTCCGCATACGCGCGGGCGTTGCGGTTGTAGGTGTCAGCATGGGCGGGGTCATGTTTTACCAGGGCGGCGCGGATATTTTCGATGTAGATCAGCGCGTTCTGCGGGGACATCCAGGCATGGGGGTTCGGGTTATTGCGGTAAGGGCCGTCGCGGATCGGCATCGGCGTGATGCCCTGGGTAATCACCACCGACGGCACATCGCGTACATTCTCAAAAAAGCGGCCAAACCAGCGCTCCAGGTTCAGCCCGTTCCACAGCACCAGATCGGCAGACTGGGTTTTCACAATGTCACGCGGCGTCGGCTGGTAGTCATGGATCTCAGCGCCGGGGCGGGTGATCGACTCCACTACCGCGGCGTCGCCGGCCACATTTTGCGCGATGTCCTGAATCACGGTGAAGGTGGTCAGGACGCGGAACTTTTTTTCCGGCCCGCCCTCAGCCTGCGCCGCGCCGCTGAACAGCGCCACGACCATGCTCACCAGCATCAGCCGCAGCGTAAACGGTGAGCGGCCATATAACCTCAGCAGTTGCCTGAATCGTGCCATTGTTTCCCCCTTATTACGTCATCGGGTCGATCCGGCGGCAGGCCGCATCAGATCGATTATTAAACAGGTATAGCACAGGCTATATTTTATAGCAAAAGCAAAACAGCAGGAAATTTGTCATGAGGCGCGCATGGTTTACAATAGGCACCGTTAGTATGCTGATACCGGGGTGAAATGCCGGGGATTGGTCAGGAAAAATGAGGAAAGTTGATGGCCCAGAACGACAACACCAACCCGTCCGGCAGTAACCCATTATTGGGTGTCGAAGAACATGTGCAGGGATTTCTACAGGTACGCGAGGCCCATCGCCGCGAGCTTATCGACGACTATGTCGAGCTGATTTCCGATCTGATCGGGGAGTTTGGCGAAGCGCGGCAGGTGGATCTCGCCGCCCGCCTTGGTGTGTCACAGCCTACCGTCGCTAAGATGCTGAAACGGCTGGCAGTGGCCGGCCTGGTGGTACAGATGCCTTACCGGGGGGTCTTCCTGACGCCGGAAGGTGAAAAATTGGCGGTCGAGAGCCGCATCCGCCACCAGATTGTGGAATCTTTTCTGCTGGCGCTGGGCATCAGCCCGGAAACCGCCCGCCGCGATGCGGAGGGGATTGAACACCATGTCAGTGATGAAACGCTGGACGTTTTCCGCCGGTTTACTGAGCAGGGGCGGGATCCGGCCTGACCTTCGCCCGGCGTGCGGCCGGAATGCAGCGCTACGCCATTTTCCGCATAACCTAAGCTAAATATCCTGGTTCGCCCGACCGCTTATTTTGGGTAGAGTGGCGTTGTCCCGTAATCGCTCACCGTAAACCGGCTGCTCTGTTTAGCCTGCTGCCACGTTTAAACAGCTGGCAGGGCGCCGGGCATTCCGGACACTCCGTTATTACGGCTGCCCTTTGGGCGGCCGCTTTTTTATCAGTCAATCCCGTGTTTTTGCATCATCCTCAGGGTTTCTTACCCTGTGTGGCGGCAAACATATAAGGTTAGAAAAAAAAGCCATAAGCAATCGCGTTTTAATACTTTCGCTTGTGAAAGGCTTTCTTTAGCATGCTCAAACATACGCGATACTTATGTTATGAATGCCAGTTATTCATCTATAAATAAAAGCACTCAGCGGCAGTTTATTTATTCGGCACCTTGCTGAAAATAGCGGCAATTGATAAGGAACCACGGGATATGATCGTTCTTTCGAACGTGTCGAAAATATTTAATGGCGATAAGCAGCCGATTGTGGCGGTGGATAACGTCAGCCTGAGCGTTGAGCGTGGGCAGATTTACGGCATTATTGGTTACAGCGGCGCCGGGAAAAGTACCCTGATCCGCCTGTTGAACGGGCTGGAAAAGCCGACCTCCGGTGTGGTGAACGTCGCCGGGCAGGATATTGCGCAGGCCAGCGGCGAACAGTTACGCCGGGCGCGCCTGAAAATCAGCATGGTGTTCCAGCACTTCAATCTGCTCTGGTCGCGTACCGTCAGCGAGAACATCGCTTTTTCGATGCAAATCGCCGGGACGCCGAAAGCAGCCATCCAACAACGGGTGAAAGAACTGGTGGCGCTGGTGGGCTTGCAGGGGCGGGAGAATGCCTATCCTTCCCAGCTCTCCGGCGGCCAGAAACAGCGTGTCGGCATTGCCCGTGCGCTCGCCAATAACCCCGATGTGCTGCTGTGTGACGAAGCCACCTCGGCGCTTGACCCGCAAACCACGGACGCCATCCTTGAATTGCTGTTGGACATCAACCGCAAGCTTAACCTCACCATCGTCCTGATTACCCACGAGATGCATGTGGTACGCAAAATCTGCCACCGTGTCGCGGTGATGGAAAATGGCCGGGTGGTGGAAGAGGGCGAGGTGATCCAGGTGTTCACCCACCCACAACAGCCGATTACCCGCCAGTTCGTCAACCAGGTTAACCAATACCAGCAGACGGAAGAGGCATTCGACCCGCAACTGGTGAAAGCCCTGGGCGGCAGCGTGCTGAAACTGACCTTTACCGGCACCAATGCCCACCAGCCGGTGGTGTCTGAACTCGCTCTGCGCTACCAGCTCCCGTTCAACATTCTGCACGGCAAGATGACCCAGACCGCCAACGGCGCGTTTGGCGAACTCTGGCTGCACCTCAATGCCACCCCAGACCTGCTGGAGAAAATTTTGCACGACCTGCAACACCACGACATCGCAACCGAGGTGGTCCAATGATTGCCTCCCTGTTCCCGCACCTGAAGGTGGATAAACTCTGGGACGCCACGCTGGAAACGCTCTACATGACCTCGTTGTCCGGCATTGCCACCTTCGTATTGGGCATTGCGCTGGGTCTGGCGCTGTTTTTAACCGCGCGCGGCGGCCTGTTCCAGAATAAGCCGCTCTATTCGGTGATCTCGGTGGTGGTGAACGTGTTCCGCTCCATCCCGTTCATCATTTTGATTGTGTTGCTGATCCCGTTCACCAAAACGCTGATCGGCACCATCCTCGGTGCCAACGCTGCGCTGCCGGCGCTGATTGTGGGTGCCGCCCCGTTCTATGCCCGGCTGGTGGAAATCGGCCTGCGTGAAGTGGACAAAGGGGTGATTGAGGCGTCGCGCTCGATGGGCGCGCGCGTCAGCACCCTGATTTTCCGCGTGCTGTTGCCGGAGTCTTCCCCGGCGCTGGTCTCCGGCATTACCGTGACGCTGATCGCGCTGGTCAGCTACAGCGCGATGGCCGGGGTGATTGGCGCAGGCGGCCTCGGCAACCTCGCGTATCTGGAAGGATTCCAGCGTAACCATAACGACGTCACGCTGGTGGCGACCGTGATGATTCTGATCATTGTGTTCATCATTCAGTTGGTGGGCGATCTGATCACTTCCCTGCTCGATAAACGTTAACAGACGGATAATAACCATGAAAAAAGCACTGACACTGTTGGCTGCGGCCACGCTCTCCGCCCTGAGCCTCTCCGCGTGGGCAGACACCCTGACCGTGGGCGCGTCTAACGTGCCGCACGCCGAAATCCTGGAGCAGGCCAAACCGATTCTGGCGAAACAGGGTATCGACCTCGAGATCAGACCGTTCCAGGACTACATCCTGCCGAACACCGCGCTGGCCAGCCGTGACATCGACGCCAACTATTTCCAGCATGTGCCGTACCTGAACAGCGTGCTGAAAGACCACGAAGGCGACAAAGAGTATGATTTTGTCAGCGCAGGCGCGATCCACATCGAGCCTATCGGCATCTACTCCAAAAAATACAAAAGCCTGAAAGACCTGCCGAACAAAGGCAAAGTCATCATGCGTGACGCCGTGGCGGAAGAGGGGCGCATCCTCTCTATTTTCGAGCGTGAAGGCGTGATCAAACTGAAACCGGGCGTCAGCAAAACTGACGCACGCATCAGCGACATCGTGGACAACCCGAAAAACCTGCAATTCCTCCCGAACGTGGAAGGCTCCCTGCTGCCGCAGATGTACAACAATGACGAAGGCGATGCGGTGGTGATCAACGCCAACTACGCCATCGACGCCGGCCTCGACCCGGTGAAAGACCCGATCGCGGTTGAAAGCGGCGAGAACAACCCATACGCCAACATCATCACCGTGCATCGCGGCGACGAGAATAAGCCGGACATCAAAGCGCTGGTGACCGTGCTGCACTCCAAACCGATTCAGGACTGGATCCGCACCAAATACAAAGGCGCGGTGATCCCGGTTAATAACTGATTCCCGCTCTGATACACACAACAACCCCGGGCCTGGTGCCTGGGGTTTTTTATGGCTGAAGGGCAGGGTAAAAATAATCTGAGATTTTTGTAGACGACTGGTCTAATTAAGGCTAAGGTTAGTTCATGAACAAGACAACAGCACACAAAACAGCCGGCACTCAACAGCGGATCCTCGAAACCGGAAACCGCATCATGGCCGCCAAAGGGTTTTCAGCCGTCGGGCTGAATGAAATCCTGACCGCAGCCTCTGTGCCAAAAGGCTCGTTTTACAACTACTTCAGCTCCAAAGAGGCATTTGGCGAAGCCCTGCTGGATAACTACTTTGAAGAGTACCTTGCCGACATGGATGCGCTGTTTTCCCGGCAGGATCTCACGGCTGCCCAAAGGCTGCTGGCTTATTTCCAGCAATGGCGGGATAACCAGTCGTTCGAAGAGTGCCAGGGCAAATGCCTGGCGGTGAAACTCGGGGCGGAAGTGGCAGATTTATCAGAAGCGATGCGGACGTCGCTTCAGCGCGGCACTGAGGCCATCACCCGGCATATGGCTGAGGTGATGAAAGCAGGCATAAGTGATGGGTCGCTTCATCCTGAAGGGAACCCGGACGAGATGGCGCAGAGCCTCTACCAGCTCTGGCTGGGCGCAAGCGTGATGGTCAAAATTTCGCGCAATACGCAGCCGTTTGATGCGGCGATGGCGGCAACCCGGCAGTGGCTTAATTTGCCGCCGCAGTAATAAAACAGCCGCCGTATCCGGCTGATGAAAAACGCCTTCGCGGCGTTTTTTTAGAGACAGCCTTAAGACGACCGGTCTATTTTAGACAAACCTAAACCCTGACATCTGGAGAGACACCATGAACGTATTAATCGTCCTGACATCCCATGACCAGCTTGGCAACACCGGCCGTAAAACCGGCTTCTGGCTGGAAGAACTGGCTGCCCCGTATTACGCCTTCAAAGAGGCAGGGGCGAACATCACCCTGGCATCACCGGCCGGTGGCCAGCCGCCGCTGGACCCAAAAAGCAACGAACCGATGTTCCAGACCGACCTGACCCGCCGCTTTGAAGCCGATGCCGAGGCCACCGCGCAACTGGCTGCCACCGTGCGCCTTGACAGCGTATCCTCAGCGGATTTCGACACGGTCTTTTATCCGGGCGGCCACGGCCCGCTGTGGGATCTGGCTGAAGACAGCCACTCCATCGCGCTGATTGAATCCTTTGTCGCGGCCAACAAGCCGGTGGCCTTTGTCTGCCACGCTCCCGGTGTACTGCGCCATGTGAAAACCCCGGACGGCAAACCGCTGGTGGAAGGCAAAAAAGTGACCGGTTTTACCAATACGGAAGAAGAGGCGGTTGGGCTGACCAACGTGGTGCCTTTCCTGGTGGAAGATGAACTGATTGCCAAAGGGGGGATCTACTCCAAAGGCGAAGACTGGGGTTCCTACGTGGTGACTGACGGCAGGCTTATCACCGGGCAGAACCCGACGTCCTCCGCCGCCACCGCCGCGCGGCTGATTGAGCAGTTCGCGCAATAATTGATACGGCGTGAAGAAACCTAAAACCCGGCATGGATGTCCGGGTTTTTTATGGTCGATTGCCGGCTCAAGGCAACGACACCACATCATTTCCGGCCCGCCCTGGTTTCACGGCCGTCAGCGGCACCAGCCATTTCACAAACGAGAGGTGGCCGTCGTAGGGCGGTTCGCTGTAGCGCGCCGGATCGGCATTGACGTCAAACAGCGGGGTGTAACCCAGCGACAGGCAGAGGCTGACCGCTTCGGGCTGGCGGTAACCGGTAGTGAAGAACGCCTGTTTGTAACCCGCCAGCCGGGCGCGGCGCTCCAGCTCCTGCACCATATACAGCGCCACGCCCTGCCGGCGCTGATCCTGCCGCGTCCAGAGGTGGGAGAGCGCCGCGGTGTCGTGGTCGTAAGCGGAATACGCCCCGATGCCGAGCGCCTCATCACCGCGCTTCAGCACCAGAAAACTCCCCTGCGGCGCGCAATAGAGGGAGGCCGGGCCATATTCCCGGTCACCGAAATGTGTCCCGTAGCGAAGCCGGCATTCAGCCGCCAGGGCGTCGGTTAACGGCGTGATACAGGGATCGTCAGGGGTGGTTTCAACAAAGCAGTACGGGTTCATGGGATCTCCTCACTCTCTGCACGGCATGAAGATAAACGGGAAGGGTATGCCGTACAGGCACTATTCCCGACTGCCGACCGGAAGTAAAACAACAAATCCGGCAAACGGAAGCTGAAAAACGCAGAAGAATCCCCTGCCGCGCCGGTCAGGCGCGGTGGTTAAGACGGCGCGCCAGGCGATCACCGCCCAGTTGCAGCAGCGTGACCAGCGCCACCAGCGCCACAATCACCGTCAGCATCACCTGGGTGTCGAAACGCTGGTAGCCGTAACGGTAGGCGAGGTCGCCCAGCCCGCCTGCGCCAATCGCTCCGGCCATGGCAGACGCGTTGATCATGGTGACCAGTGTGATGGTAAACCCGCTGACAATCCCCGGCAGCGCCTCCGGCAACAGCACATGGCGGATGATATGCCCACGCTTGCAGCCCATCGCCTGTGCGGCCTCCGTCAGGCCGTGATCGACCTCGCGTAAGCTGACTTCAGCAATCCGGGCGAAAAACGGCATCGCCGCCACCGTCAGCGGCACGACCGCCGCCCAGACGCCATACGACGTGCCGACCAGCATCCGCGTAAAGGGGATCAGCGCCACCATCAGGATCAAAAAGGGAATCGAACGAAAGAGATTCACAAAGCCGCCGAGCACCCGGTTCAGCGACACATTCTCATACAGGCCGTTGCGATCGCTCACTACCAGCACCACCGCCAGCGGCAGCCCGAGCAGCAGCGCCAGCAGGGACGACACACCCACCATCAGTAAGGTGTCCAGAAAACCGCCCCACAGGCGGTCAAGCAGCAGTGACATAACCCAGTACCTCCACACGATCGGCAATGTTATCAAAACGCGGCAGCGGCACGCCGCCCGCCGGGGTTACCGTCAGCAGCAAATGGCCTACTGCACGCCCCTGAATCGCTTCCAGCGCGCTTTCCACCAGCGTAACCGCGCCGTCAAACGCCGCCAGCACCCGGTTAAGATCAGGCGTGACACCGTCACCGTGGTAACGCAGCCGCACCAGCAGCGAGGATCCCGGTGTCTCCGGGGTCGCGCTCAGTTGGTCGCTGAAGCGGGCAGGCAGCCGGTCATGCCCCGGCGTCAGTAGGCTGCGGGTAGTGGGCTGTTGCGGGTTACCGTATACCGCCCACACCGGCCCCTGTTCGATAATCTGCCCGCGCTCAATCACCGCCACCCGGTGGCAGAGATCGTGGATCACCTCCATCTCATGGGTAATCAGCACGATCGTAATCCCCATCTCGCGGTTAATCTGCCGCAACAGGTCAAGGATCGCGCGGGTGGTTTCCGGGTCGAGCGCCGACGTCGCCTCATCACACAGCAGCAGCGCCGGGTCATGCACCAGCGCCCGTGCGATGCCGACCCGCTGTTTCTGGCCGCCGGAAAGCTGCGCCGGGTAGGCGTCCTGCCGCGCCTCCAGCCCGACCAGCGCCAGCAGCCGATCGACCCGCTGCCGCCGTTCCCCGGCCTCAACCCCGGCAACGCGCAGGGGCAGTTCAATGTTTTGCCGCACCGTTTTCGCCGAGAGCAGATTAAAGTGCTGGAAAATCATGCCAGTGCGGCGGCGGTAAGCCACCAGCTGATCCTCATCCAGCGTGCCGATGTCGGTACCGTCCACCACCACATGGCCACCGGTGGGGCGTTCAAGCCGGTTCAGGGTGCGGATCAGCGTGGATTTTCCCGCCCCGCTGCGGCCGATGATGCCGAAAATCTCCCCGCGGCGGATGGTCAGGTCCACCGCCTGAAGTGCGGCCACCTGCTGGCCGGGGTAGACTTTGCTGACCCCGGCCAGATGCAGGTGCACCTCATCATGGGAGTGCCAGGGAATGGCCGCCGTGGCGGTGCGGCCGGGGTTGGGAAGCTCAATCACGCTCATGATTATGGGTTCCAGCCGGGTTGGTAAAGTTTGCCGTAGAAACTGTCCAGTTTGGCGCGCACTGCCGGTGAATGCTGGTAGATCGCCACAAACTGCTTCAGGCGCGGGTCGTTCTGGTGGCCGTCACGCACCACAAACTGGATGACATACTCCGGGTGCTCCAGCCCATCGAACAGCAGCGCTTTATTGGGGTCGATGACGCCGGAGAGCCGCAGGTAGTGCGGGTAGCCCACCGCCAGATCGACTTCATCCAGTGTGCGGGCCAGTTGCACCGCCTCCACCTCGATAATGTCGATATGCTTCGGGTTGGTGACGATGTCCGCCGTGGTGGCCTTGATGCCGACGCCCGGTTTCAGGGTGATAAGCCCGGCTTTCTGCAACAGCAGCAGGCCGCGCCCGCCGTTGATCGGGTCGTTGGGGATCGCCACTTTTGCGCCGTCCGGCAGGTCAGCTATCGCACCATGTTTTTTCGAATACAACCCGACCTGGTTGATGATCGCCGGGGCGTAGGCCACCAGGTGGAAACCGCCCTCCTGATTGGCGTTCGCCAGGAATGGGCGATGCTGGAACAGGTTAACGTCAATGTCGCCGTTCTCCAGGCTGACATTCGGCGCGATCCAGTCACTGAATTCGATGATCTCGACGTTCAGCCCCTGTTTGCGTGCCTCATCCGCCGCCGTCTCCAGCGGGGGCGAAAAGGCGGCAGTGGTGCCGACTTTCAGCGTGCCGTCGGCTGCCGCGGCTGTGCCGGACAAGGCCATCAACGCGGCCAGCAGCAGGCTTTTGCCCATGAGGGCGTGTTTCCAGCGTGGTGTTGTCATCTCGTTTCCCTATGAAAAAAGTAAAGGTAAAAGCGCCGTATTATCCGGCGGTGTTATCTGGTGAAGCCACTGGCCGGGGCGCGCCACGCGGCCGCCGGGTGGCTGGCGGGCAGGCGATCGCCATGCCGGAACAGTTTTTGCCGCAGCGTGCCGGGCCGGTAAGCTGTTTTATAGCGGCCGCGGGATTGCAACTCCGGAACCAGCCAGCGGATCACCTCTTCATAGCTGCCGGGGTTGAGGATGCGCGACAGGTTAAAGCCGTCAATCTCCCCCTCATCCATCCAGCGCAGCAACTGGTCAGCGACCTGCGACGGGTCACCGACCAGCAGCGGGTAACGGCTGCCCATCGCGTGCTGTTCCAGCAGGCGGCGGCGCGTCCAGCCGCTGTAGGTTTTGGTGACGGACTCAATCGCCTGCGTCGGCCCGGCCTGAATCGGCTCATCCAGCCCGAAACGCGCCAGATCGATACCGGTTGAGCTGGAAAAATGGGCGATACCCGCTTCCGGGCTGGCGTAGCGCAGGTAGTCGCGGTACTTCTCCTGCGCTTCGGCGGCGGTGGGCGCGACAATCACCCCGACGCCCATAAAGACTTTCAGCGCATCGGCCGGGCGACCGGCGTCCACCGCGGCCTGCCGCAGGGCGTGTACCTGTTTGCGCATCGCTTCCGGCGTACTGCCGGTAACAAAGGTGCATTCAGCATGGCGACCGGCGAAAGCGAGGCCGCGCGCCGAACTGCCCGCCTGGAACAGCAGCGGGGTGCGCTGGGGCGAGGGCGATGTCAGGTGGTAACCCTCCATGCGGTAGAATTCACCCTGATGACGGATGGCGTGAATTTTTGCCGGATCGGCGTACAGCCGCCGGGCTTTATCCGCCACCAGCGCGCCATCTTCCCAACTGCCTTCCCAGAGTTTGTAACCCACCTCCAGAAACTCATCGGCCTGATCGTACCGGCGGTCATGCGCCACCTGTGTTTGCATACCCATCGCCCGCGCGGCGCTGTCGAGGTAGCCGGTCACGATGTTCCAGCCAATGCGGCCGTTCGTCAGGTGATCGAGCGTCGACAGGCGGCGGGCAAACGGGTAGGGCGCTTCATAACTGAGGTTGGCGGTCAGGCCAAAACCCAGGTGTTGGGTCACGGCGGCCATCGCTGACACCAGCATCAGCGGGTCGTTAACCGGCAACTGGATCGCCTCCCGCGCGGTCAGGCCGATGCCGTTCTGGTAGACGTCATACACGCCCAGGATGTCGGCGATGAATATGCCGTCGAACAGCCCCTGCTCCAGCAGCTGCGCCAGGCCTGTCCAATAACTCAGCTGGTTGAAATCAGCTGAGTGGTCGTGGGGGTGCGTCCACATGCCGTGGTGGATATGGCCGACACAATTCATGGTGAAGGCGTTGAGCAGCACCTCTTTCCCGGCCATCAGATCGTCCCCCGGCGTGGCGGCAGTACGCCGTTCAGCACATAATTGCCGATCGCCGGGTATTTCCAGCGCACCGGGTCATGCAGGGTATGGGTGCGGGCATTGCGCCAGTGGCGGTCGAAATTAAACTCCGCCAGCGTGGCGCGGCTGCCGGCCAGCTCAAACAGCAGGTTTCCGGCCGCCAGCGAGGTTTCCGTGGTCCAGGCGCGCGCACGCGCCACGGCAATGGACGCCTCCGCGACCGTGGCAGCGTCAGTGTGGCGCTGGGCCACATCCACCGCCTCACCGGCCAGTTCCAGCAGCGCCTCACCGGCCTGTAACCGCGCCGTAAGCTGCCCGATGCGATCCAGCGTCAGCGGGTCATCACTGGCTTTCTCCACGCCGGAATCGATCCAGGGGCGCGACCGGCTGCGCACAAAGTCCAGCATATCCCGCCAGGCGGCACGGCCAATGCCCTGATCGATGGCGGCGTGCAGCAATTGCGCCAGCGGGCCGACCGGCGTCGGGCGCTCAAAGGCCGTCTGGAACGGGACGATGTCCTGCTCATCTGCCGGGGTGGCGTCAAAGGTGACGGTGCCGCTGCCGGTGGTACGCTGGCCGAAACCTGACCAGTCATCCACAATGGTTAACCCCGGCGCGTCAGCGGGCAGAAACACCAGCCGCTCTTTGCCGTCCTCACCCAGTGCGGCCGTCGGCACCCGCCCGGCGTACAGTGCGCCGGTGGCATAGAATTTCTTCCCAATCACCTGCCAGTGCGCCCCATTGCGCACCAGGCGGGTATGGCGCTGGTGCGCCGCCGCCGAGCTGAACTCCGCCAGCGCGTTACCAAAATGCACCCCTGCCAGCACTTCCGCATACAGGCGCGCCTGCTGTTGGGGTGAGCCGTTCACCCGCAGCACTTCCAGCGCATAAAAATGGTTTTGCGGCACCTGGCCGATCGAACCGTCCGCCTCGCTCAGCAGGGCAATCACCTGCGCCAGCAACGCGTTTGGCAGGGCCGGGCCGCCAAAGGCGGCCGGCACGGTGATGCCGCCCAGCCCGGAGGCAAACAGTTCCGCCAGCTCCTCGCGCGGCAAAAGACGCTCGCGGTCACGCCGGGCGGCCCCGGCGGCGAAACGTACCGCCAGCGCATTTGCTGCCTCCAGTGCCTGCGCCGCAGACGTAATCCGTGCCGCCGGGCGGGGCGGCGTAATGTGGGTCGTCATGGTGATGTCCTTGTTCAGATCCAGGAGTGGCGGGCCGGAAGCTGGCCGTTCAGGGTGTACGCGCCGATGGCGTGGTATTTCCAGCGCACCGGATCATGCAGGGTGTGGGTGCGTGCATTGCGCCAGTGGCGGTCCAGCCCGAATTCAGCCAGCGTGGCGCGGCTGCCGCCCCATTCCAGCAATTTCTCACTGGCCCGCAAGGCGACCTCGGTGGTCAGCACTTTGGCCTGTGCCACGGCAATCGACGCGCGCGCGGCACTCTCCGCCGTGACCGGCCGGGCATCGGTGTCATCCAGCGTGCGCGCCGCCCAGTGCAGCAGCGCATTGGCCGCCGCCAGTTCGGTATCGAGCCGCCCGACATCCGCCAGAATGTAAGGGTCATCCGCGTTGCGTTCAGCCTGCGCATCCACCCACGGGCGCGAGCGCTCACGGATAAAGGCGTGCGCCTCGTCCAGTGCGCCCTGGGCAATACCGGCATCTATCGCCGCCTGGATCAGCTGCGAAATCGCGCCCTGAATGTTGGGCCGTTGCGCCAATGGGGCCAGCGGCACGACGTGGTCATCGGCGACTGCCACCTCGCGCAGCCGCATACTGCCGCTGGCGGTCGTGCGTTGCCCCATGCCTGACCAGTCATCAATAATCTCCAGCCCCGCCGCCGGTTGCGGGATCAGCGCCAGCACCGGTTGCCCGGCGTCATCCAGCGCCTTGACCGCCACAATGTGGGCAAACAGCGCCCCGGTGGAGTAAAACTTGTCACCGGTCAGGCGCAACCCCTGCCCGGTGGCGCGCAGGCGGGCCTGCATCTCCAGCGTATGCCGGGTGTGCTTCTCCGGGCCGCCATTGCCGATGCGCTGCCCGTTCACCACCGCACTGAAAATCTGCTGTTTCAGCGCCACCGGGGCCAGTTCATCGATCAGCCGGATCAGGCCGAAATGGTTTTGTGGAATTTGCCCCAGCGCCGGGTCCACGGCTGAAATCACCCGGAATACCTCGGCCAGCACGGTGAAAGGCAGGCCGGCACCGCCATATTCGGCGGCAATCGTGATGCTTCCCAGCCCGCTGCGGCTGAACAGCGCCAGCGCCTCAAGCGGGTAAACCCGGTCACGGTCACGCGCCACGGCACCGGGTGCGGCCAATGCCGCCACGGCGTGCGCGGCCTCCAGGGCTTGCGCGGCGGTGCGGATTCGCGCCGCTGACGGCGCTTCCGCCCAGCGTGTCGGCGCAGGTGTTACAGCATCAACCATGATTATTCTCCCGGCTGTTTGTGTCTGACACGAAAATAGGGTGCAGGGGGGCAGGGCAATGCGGATGACGCATTACCGTGCGGCTGCAATAAACGCATTGCTGTTTAATTAAAATGCGCCGTGCGCTACGGCATCGGGTGTATTAACGCGAGTGTAATTAGCCGGGTAGCAGAGTGTAAAGCCTGTGCTTAGTGTAATAAACGCAATGCTTAGCAGATAAATAGCTTTACCGGGAAGGGGGAATAACGGGGGGGTTTTCTCAGGCAAAAAAAACGCCCCAGCGATATTGAGCCGGGGCGCACGTTGATTATTCATTATGACTTAAAGGGCACGTCACGGATTTTCACGCCGGTTTCCTGCACATAACGCGGGGAAACCAAAATATTCAGGTTATATTTCCGTTCATTATCCGGCAGATCGATAAATTTATAACCGGCTGCCAGTAACGGCCGCGCCATATCAATGGCCACACGCGACGGATGATTAAACTGAACCAGATCAGGCTGTTCTTTTTGCGGGTTCAGTAAAGTCGTCAACCCCTTGCAGCGCGCATTCAGCATGTAAGGCGCATATTTCTGCCGGTAGAAGTCGTTATATTTCCAGTGCGGGTACTCAATCGACAGATACCCTACCGAATAACCGGCATTACAGGCCGCCACCATATAAAGCGTGCTTTCGTCATAACTCTCTTTTCCGCTGAGGTAATTCAGGTTTTCGGAATAGGCGTTCTTGTAAGAGGACGCCAGGGAAACCACCGCCAGCAGTGAGGCTGCCACCGCCCCGGCGGTTTTTATCTCTTGCAGGAACAGCGCCACAATTAAAATCGCCAGCGGGGCGCAGATGTACATGGTCCGGTCGAGCTGGATCGGCTTATAGAGCGAAATCAGCCATGACAAGGCAATAAACGCCACCAGCGGCACAATCAGGCTCAGCAGGTAATCACGCGGGGTCGCGAACTCCGGGTGGCGCGGGCGGCGGATAAACGGCCAGGCGCAAACCAGCGCGAACACCAGCGCCACCAGCAGGCTGCCCATGCCGCCGCCCACCACCATTTTCGGTAGGTTAGCCACCGGGAACGCGATATGGATGGCGTTATAGATCTGGTGCACCGGGCTGACTGCCTGCACCCAGGAGTTTTTGCCGCCAAACCCGGAAACCATAAAAATCACAATAAAATGTGAGACGCTCACCAGCATCAGCAGCGTAAATTCAATAAACATCCGCAGCCGTTGCGGGCGTGAGATAAACAGCGTCAGCAGAAAGGCCGCCGTGAGAAACAGCCCAATGATGTGCGTCCAGGAGACCAGCACCGACGCCAGATAAAACGCCGCTTTATTCTGGTTGCCGCGTAAAAAGGCGATAAATTCGAACGTCTGGATAGTGGAAAGCAGCACCAGCAGGGAATAGGAGCGCGCCTCCTGGGCAAAATGGATAAAACCGAAACTGGTCAGGAACAGCAGCAGGTAGAGAGTAATCACCCCCTGGCTGAAAAGCTGGCGCCCACGGAAATAGACATACAGCGCGGTGGCGACAGAAAAGGCAAAACTCAGCGAGCGGGCGGCTGTTTCACTGATGCCGAACGCTTTCACCCAGAAAAACAGCAGGGTGTTATAGAGGAACGGGTGGACGTCATTAAGCAGGTAATTGACGTAGAGATTCCTGAAGCCGCTGGTCACCGACTCCATCGTGAAAATTTCATCAACCCAGAATGAGTTGGCCCCCATACCGGCCAGCGCCATGCAGACGCCAATCGTCATCAGGGGAAGATAAATCACAGTATTTTTCAAGGTTCCCTCCTGTTTCGGGCGACGGCGTCACCTGGGTTAAGCCGGTTTTTCCGGGCAAAATCGCGTTGAATCACATTGCTTTTGGGTCGGCTGCCTTTGACGATATAACGCGGCCGGCCTTTGGATTCGATATAGATGCGGCCGATGTATTCGCCCAGCACCCCAATGCCAATCAGTTGTACGCCACCAAGGAACAGCACCGACGCCAGCAGCGAGGGATAGCCTTTCACCTCATTTCCCCATACCAGTTTGTCGATGACCATGTAGGCACCGTAAGCAAAGGAGAGCAATGAGATGGCGAACCCGAGGTAAGTCCAGATGCGCAGCGGCACGGTAGAGAAGGAGGTAAACCCTTCCAGCGCCAGGTTCCACAGCTTCCAGCCATTGAATTTGCTGTTGCCTGCCACCCGTTTATCGCGTGTGTACTCCACAATGGCGATGTTGCCGCCCACCCAGCTCAGGATGCCCTTCATAAACAGGTTCCGTTCCGGCAACTGAATGATTTTTTCGACAAACTCGCGGGAGATCAGCCGGAAATCCCCGACATTTTCCTCAATTTTCGGGCGGCTGATCATGTTATGCAGCCGGTAAAAGATGCCGGCGGACTGGCGCTTCAGGCGGCTGTCTGACGAGCGGTCTTTACGCTTGGCCAGCACGATGTCCGCCCCTTGCTGCCACTGGTCAATCAGTTGCGGCACCACGTCGATCGGGTCTTGCAGGTCAACATCTATCGGGATGACTGCGTCACCGGTGGCGTACTCCAGCCCGGCAAACAGCGCCGGCTCCTTGCCGAAATTGCGGGAAAAATTCACCACGGTGACCAGCGGGTCCTGATCTTCCAATGTTTGAATAATTTCCGCGGTCTTATCACGGCTGCCGTCGTTAATAAAAATAATCTCGATATCATAATCCGATAATGCCTGATAGCCCCTGACGGTGCGGTAAAAAACAGGGATCGCGTCTTCTTCATTGTAAACCGGCACCACCAGGGAGATTTTCATCTTTTGCTGTCCTTAAAGACAATGAAGTTAGAATAAAGAAAACCAATCACCAGGCTAAACAAAGAAAATGACACCGTGGTGATCAAGGGCGGCAGGGAGAGTAAATCTGCGGCCCGGCCAAACAGCACCGCCATCAGCCCCAAAAATGACACATAGATAAAATAACGGTAGAGAGAATACTCTTTATTAAATGTCCATTTCGCATTGGCAAAAAAACCAAAGGTGGTGGCGACACAAAACGCCATCAGATTGGAAAAGGACTGGTTGGTGCCCATCAGATAGACCAGCGCCAGAAAGACGACCCAATGAATTAAGGTATTCAGCACCCCAACAGACAGGTAGCGTTTAAAGGTGTTCAGCATAGCCATGCCTTCATGCAGAATTTTTTTCAGTGTAACGTCGGCTTTTTTAACGATCAATAAAAAACCCGCGCAGGCGGGAAATTAAGAATTTATGTAATTATCATTACTTTTAATTTTATGAAAAGCTAATATAAATAATTCCTATGATGTAAATAATGTTTATTATTTCTGACAAAGAATAAGCCACCGGAAATTATTGCCTGCACGCCCTGCAACAACCTGATTGCCCTCACTAAACATTTTGTAAGCGAAGCGGCAAATAAAGCGCCCTTTTGCTGCCCGCCGGCCTCATTGATGGAAAGTTGATACAGAAAATTTGAACTGCATCACAGGCCGGCGCAAAGCTATCCATAAGTTTATCTGCTCAAAAAAAGAGCAAACCTGACGGGATTTATCCAGGGGAAAAGCGGGGTTGAGCGAGATTGGGGGAGGCGGCCGGCAACCCATGCCCCGTAAACTTTCCCTTCCGCCGGCTTTTTGATCACTCCCCTCAAGTTTTTCCCTGCTGCGGCCGTTAATACTGGCGTGTCATCTAATGTTCACATTTCTCCCCTCTCAGCGACTTATTTAGGTTAGCACTATGTCAATTCGCCGTTTTACCTTGCTTGTCCTGGCATTCCTGTCGTTGCTTTTTATTACCAGCATTGCCCTCAGCAGCTATTACCTTCAGCGCAGCAATGCTTCTTTGAATGATGTTAACCGTGAAATCCGTGTGGTGCTTTCCATTGTGGATACCATTAACCACAGCCGTACCCTGCGGGTGCACCTCTCCCAGTACATCGCGTACCGTGAGCAGGGCAAAGAAGACGCGGCGGCCGACTCCCTGAAAAACGCGCAGCGGGTGATGGGCCTGGCGGAAAAATCTTTCTCCGGCTATATGGCCTGGCCAAAACTCGATAAAGAGGCCCCGTTGGCCGACAACTTTAACCAGCGCTGGCAGGATTACCACGACAACGCCCTGAAGCCGTTGATGGCCGTGGCCCAACAGGGCGACCGTGCCCGGTTTGAGCAGATGATCACCTCCCAGGTGCCGCAGCTGGATCGCCAGTTCGAAATCTCCCTGGATGAGCTGCTCTCTTACCGCGAAAGCTATGCACGTTCACTGAATGAGACCGCGCAATCCAACTTCCGCCTCAGCCTGACGCTGCTTATCATCTTTACTGCCCTGTTCCTGCTGACGATGGGCGCAATTGTGGTGCTGCTGAAAAAACGCCTGCTGAACGCGATTGAAGAGGCACGGGTACATTGCGAAGAGATTGCGCAGGGCCAGTTGCAGACGCCGATTCTCTCCGCCCATCGTGATGAGATTGGCGAGATGATGGGCGCGCTGGAAACCATGCGCCGTTCGCTCTCTGAAACCATTGGCCGGGTGCGTGACTCCAGTGACGCCGTGGCGCACGCCGCCAAAGAGATTGCGTCCGGCAATATGGACCTCTCCGCCCGTACCGAGGAGCAGGCCTCCTCACTCGGGGAAACCGCCGCCAGTATGGAGCAGCTGACCATCACCGTGAAACAGACCTCCGATCACGCCGAACAGGTGAACGGGCTGGCGAAAGAGGCGCGCAGCATCGTCTCTGAGGGCAACGGGATTGTGACAGAAGTGATCGATACCATGGCCGGTATCGAGGAAGGCTCAGAACGCATTGCCAGCATCATCAGCATCATTGAGAGCATCGCGTTCCAGACCAACATTCTGGCGCTGAACGCCGCAGTAGAAGCGGCACGTGCCGGGGAAGAGGGGCGCGGCTTTGCCGTGGTGGCGGCCGAGGTGCGCAACCTGGCCCAGCGTTCTGCGTCTGCGTCCAAAGATATCCGCGCGCTGATTGAAGTCTCCGATGAGCGGGTACACGCCGGCAGCAAACTGGTGGCGAAAGCGGGCGAAAGTATGCAGCGTATCGGCACCGCAATCCAGAACGTGACCCAGATCATGAGCGAAATCGCGGTCTCGACGCAGGAGCAGAGCCACGGCATCAATCAGGTGAATATCGCGGTGACACAGATGGATGAAGTCTCGCAGCAGAACGCCGCGCTGGTGGAGCAGGTCGCGGCGGCGGCCGGTTCACTGGAGGAGCAGTCCGATGTGTTGCGCCAGACGGTAGCGGTGTTCAAAACCCAGCACTGATCGGCATAACCCCTGCCTTGTACGGCCGGATGATGTGAAAAACGCCCTCAGATGAGGGCGTTTTTATGGGTGCAGCGGCTTAGCTGAACAGTTTCTTTTTCGACACCAGTCTGGCGATGCTCTTTTTTTCGCCCACCAGCGCCAGGCCAAGGTACCGCAGTTCATCAGCCGGGATCTGCGCCATCACGGCCATAAACTCCCCATAATTCGTGGTCATTTGCCCCTGAATCGGGAAGTCCACCACATCCACCTCTGCTGAGGCGGTGGCCTGCCGGTGGATTGCCCCCAGTTCTTCCGCAGTGGCCGAGAGCACCGCAATCCCAATCGGGATTAACCCTGGGTGGGCGTGGCCGGACGCATCGGTCAGCGGCAGCCCGACTAATTCAGGATGGCGCTGCCCGACGGTCAGGGCGATCACTGCGGCCGCGTTGGCTGCCCGTCCGGCGGGCAATTGTTCATCCAGCACGATGACGCAGCGCTCCAGCTTGATGGATTGTGCCTGTTCGTTCATTTTTTCCCCTTACTTGCTGCCTACGGTTAACGTTGTGATGCGGTTAACAGGTTGTGTCATGTCGGGAATCACTATGCTAAAAAGGGGAGGGGGCGTCTTGAACGCTATTGCAGAGAATCCTACAGACTGGGGTGTATCGGATGTCAGAGACCGGAACAGATATCACCATCTGGCGTGCGCCGGCGTTGCAGGCGGAACTGATTCGCGGGCGGTTTGTGGATTACGCCTATGACGTGCATACCCATGAAACCGCCTGTTTTGCGCTGCTGACCGCAGGCAGTATCCGCATCCGGATGCGGGGCAACGAATTCACAGCGCGTCAGGGTGATCTCTATGCCATTGATGCCGATGAACCCCACGCGGGCTGGGCCATTAATGAAGCGGGCTGGCGGTTACGCACGCTTTACGTGGATATGGCCCACCTGCGGCAATTAGTCAGGGAGCGCGCCGCTGCGCCCGCTGCCGCGCTGGCCGGGCCGATTATCCGTGACCCGGACGTCGCCGCCTGCCTGCACGCCCTTCATCACTGTTCAGAAATCAACGGTTCCCACCTGTTCCGCGATCAGGCTTACCTCAGTTTCGCGGACAAATTGCTGGCGCGCCACGTCACCCAACGCCGCAGCGCACCGCCGCCGGGCGCAGAGATGGCGGCCGTGCGGCGGGTGCGGGACTATCTGGATGAGCACCTTGAAGACTCAGTGAGCCTGATTGATCTGGCGACAGAAGCGGGCTTGCCGCAATACCGGTTGTTCCGTGCGTTTGAACGCCTCTACGGCATGACGCCCCACGCCTATCAGCGGCAGGCGCGCATCAGGTATGCCATGCGGTTGCTCCGCCGGCACTGTTCACTCAGCGAGGCGGGGCTACAGGCCGGGTTTGCCGATCAGGCCCATTTTACCCGTTGGTTCCGGCGGTTTATGGGCGTCACGCCCGGCCAGTATCAGCGGGCTATGGGGTAAGGGTTACCCTTACCCGCCACATCATTGCAGCCCTTTATTGGGGTCACACTGCATATGATCCCAACCTTTATAGTTCTTGACCTCGGGAACCTGGGTGGGCAAATCCTGCCAGTTGGCCAGGAGAGAATCAGTTAATTGATCAATAACTTTGGGCGCAATATAGGAAAGCCCCCACTTAGGGCCAGACTCTCTGGGTAATAGAGTATCTTTGTTGCCATCTTGATCAATAAAGTCGATACCCGCTTCTCCAGGTTGGACACGTGGGTCATCAAAGGGTTTTGAACTCATATAAAGATTGCCCTGCCGCGTCAGTAAAAAACCCTGATCATTTACCACGGTAAATGACAGCATATTTTCTCTTTTTGGACGCAAGGTTCTTTCAGGCTCTACGGTGTGATAGCTCGTGGCAAATGATGCTGTTTGCCAGGTTTGTCCATAATCTTTTGATACTAGAAAAGCATCCGTATCCCAGCCTGGTATAGCAATATACCGCTCTGAGGGGTGGATATATTTATCCGCAAAGGCACGGTAAAACTGGCTCGCGACCTCAGCGCGAATACCCCGAACCGGATCCACATAATAGAGCGCGCCTTCGCAATACCATCCTTTCAACTCAAGGTAACGGTGATCATCGAAACGATAGATAACCTGCGTCGGTGGCTGCTGCGGGCGGGTACAACCTGACATGGCAAATAAGCTGGTCAGCATCACCAGGGCCATTCCTTTTACCTTCATGTTACTTTCCTTTTCGGGTAGGCCGGTACGCGGTCATAATCTTCCACCGGCGGCATAGGCCACTGAAGGTTCGCTACTTCGGTATTGTAAATTTCCGGGTAACGGGCCGGAATAACGCGAGTGGCATTCATAAACTGATTGACTACCCCAAACTCACCGGTGGGTAAGACTAAATCGGGTTTATTCATATACAACTTAGTTTTTAATTCTGGTAATTCCCCTGTCCGGTAATAAATATACGCGGCGCCATCCTCTGACCACTCCCGCCAGTCGGCACGTCTTAGTAACATCTTCCAAAAATCGCCATGATCCACATCGAAAGATTTGCAGGGGCCAATCGCCAGGTCATAGGCCATCGCCAGTTCCGGGACTTTTGGTGACATCACGATAGAGGAGTGCTGGCTGAACATGATGTCATCCGATTTACTGTACAGCTCGTGAAGTTCCGCCTCGGTCAGGCGGCGGCGAACAACAATGTTTTTGTTGGCGCCGTTCACACTGACCACCTTGCCGCTGACAATATCTCTCTCGCGCCAGTATTTCAGGATATCAATTTCCCTTTTCGTCAGCAGATGGCCGGGCTGTAACTCTTTAAAAGGCGTATAGGGCGGGCAGGGAAAAGTCTCTTCTTTCGTGTGTTCCGCATTGCCCGCCGCCCCCGCCCTGGCGTTATACGCTACCAGCTCGTCATTGCCGTCTACCGGTGCTCTGTAAGCCTTGTCTTTATCTGCATTCTCATCGAGCGGATTAAGCTGCCCCATCAGGGTAAAAATAAACGGCTCCGGCAACGCTTCCCCATTCGGGATCACATCGCTGAACTCCCAGCGGGCATTTGTCAGTGATGAGTATTCAAAGTCGCCCTTACCGGTGGCGGGCTTTCTGAAGGGTTTGCCGTCCGGCGGCAAACCAACGCTGCTGTTCTGGTGAAAGACCCGCTGCTTCAGGTTGGGGATGTTTTTCGCCATCTTCTGCGGCACCCCACGCCAGCCGATGCCCTGCACCGGCAGCAAAGACACCGTGCCGTCGTCCGGGCAGAAGTAGTTGTAAACCTTGCCGAAGTTATTGCGCTGATGTAACGGGTTGCTGTACCAGCTGTTATTAAACTCCCGGCGCGGGAGCGCCATAGTCTCCAGGAGTTTCTGCTGGTCTTCTTCACTCAGCAGGCCGTCGCCCCCTTCGGTAAACCGGGCGTTGGTGGCCATTAAGCGGCAAAAATTCTCAAAGGTCTGTTGCCGGGCGACATCCGTCTGGTGGTGCCCCGTCTGGCTGTTCTCCAGCCAGCGATTTTCCAGCGAATAGGGGGAGTGGTTGAGGATTACGCAGTCAGCCGGTTCAAGCCCTTCCGCCTTTACCAGCATGTTTGCCAGCATGGTGATAAGGGTTCCCTGGCTGTGCGCCACAATATTAATGGTGTCCTTTTCCGTGGGCTTATTCTGCCTGATCGTTTTAATCAGGTTCGCCAGCCGTTGCGCCGCATAAAATTGGTAAATCCGGTGGGGGTTTTTATAGACCGGATGGGTAAAATCCCCGCCGTTAAACAGTTCGGCGCGGCTGAGGAACCCGACAACGCCTAACGAGAGGCCGCCCGCGCCCGGCCCCAGCATATCGGGGATCGCGGTGGTGGCATTGGCAAAGGTGCCGCCACCCCATACGCCGCTGGGATCCAGCGTGTTATGAAAGCAATCCATCGGGTATTTCGCGCCGAATTTGCGCAGTACCGCCTTGTCATTCTCACGGTAGGCATCATAGGGCAGGGGCGTTTCCGGGCTGCGGCGGCTGCGGCCCATCGCTTCACGGTATTGACGTTGATCGTCGTCCCAGACCTCATAGTCAACCGGGCGATAGCCCCAGTAAAAGGGAATAATTGGCGAACGGGCGATGTCTGAACAGACCCTTTGCTTTTTCTGCGGGTCGGCGCACTCTTCCATCTCCCCTGACGCATTGCGCACCCGGAAGGTTTTCTCCTCCCATGTGTGCGGCCACAGATCGTCGCGCCCAAGCCGCTTTTTCAGCCCTTCGATAATGCCGCGTTCCTGATTCTGGTACGCTTCCCCCACGTCATTCACGCCATGCACCAGAATCACGATACCGGGCATGGGGCGCTGAACCGGGCAATCGGTGGTATAGCTTTTTTTACCTGCACTCACCGGCACGCCGATACAGCGGCTTGCCAGATAATGCGGGGTATGAACGCCGTTGCTTTGGGGATCCCGCTGTTCGGGGGGGTCATCAAAAGGGTTGACGTCTTGTGCTTTCGGTTGATCACTCATGCGGTTCCCTCCGGGGAGTCAGTGTCGTGCAACATTTCCAGTGACCAGGTATCCAGTTCGGTACTGTTCAGTAACGGGGACTCGCCGTTGTCATCTGTGATCCCGTCCAGCACCTCGCCATTCCGGTATAACCGAAAGCGTTGTTGCCTGAGGATATGCTCTGGATCATTGGGCGCGTGGAGCCGGAACTGGCGGACAAGTTCCCCGTTTTTAAAGGAGGGGGTTAGCCCCTCAAGGCTGGCTTTTGGCAGGTAAGCGACGTCAGGCGTTTTAAAACGGATACCGCTGGGCGCAATCACCTCAATTTCGCCGTGCTTCACGGCGGTTTATGAGCGTCACGCCCGGCCAGTATCAGCGGGCCATGGGGTGAACTCCCTGTTGTGCGTCAAGATATTAATCATGTCGTTTTCTGTTGGCTTATCAGCCAATCGTTTTCAGCAGGTTCGCTAACCATTGGGCATCGTGGGGCGCGTTTGCAAAGATGCTGTCGCCCCAGCCAAACGCGTCTCTCGTATCTTAAGAAAGGTGCTGTATTTACAGAAATACGACCTTAAGAATCTCCTTTTGCTTCATTAATCGTAATAATATAAGTTTTGTCAAATTCTCCTGCTGTTGAAAACATCCCCCCCCCTATACCACCACGTATGCGTACTTTAGCTACACCTATTTTTGTTGGTACCCCACTAATCTGTATACAATTGTTGAACTTATCTTCATCACAATACTGTACATGGAGACCTATATTATCTGGGTGAATACTCCCTACAATTACCTGTTTACCATAAATGTCATTAGAAAAAACCCTTCCGCCAAATATGTCTATTTTTCCATAATAGGGAATACCGACCGTAGCATTATTAAGCCTGTTACCTTCCGGAATGAAATCAGCCTGCACAGTACACGCAGACAATAAAGGCAAGCTTAAAAGTAATAATGTTTTTTTCATTTGCACTGTAATGGTTTAAAAACCACCCCTCCAAAGAACCTATTTATAAAGAACCGCAAATCTTTTTCTGGCTTTATCGAATTTGCAGATTCACCCCATGAAAATAAATTTAAACTAACATATCCATTAGAATCTTGCGTGACTGGGCCTTCCCATACAATCCAGTGTGTCGGAATCGTTAGAGTCGAGCCACCGCGTTTTAATAGCCCGTCATTGATTAATGTCACTACTGTATAGCCTTTTTGTACAAACTCATTTAATTCTCTAATCCCTTGCGTTCCCGCCTGGGTAATACCGACATTACTGAATATTTTTTCATAACCTGATTTCTCAAACCATTTCGTCAATGTTTGCCACAGGGTGACGCCGGCAACCGGAGAATCGAGGGTATCAAAGCTAAACACCACATTTTCTGAATCCCTTAGCCCTGCCAGCGTTATCCAGTCAATACCAGCTATCTTTGGCATGCAGTTATCGGAATAGAATGTGCCAGCTGGGTGTCGACAGCCTTCACTTGGTGAGATGAGCAGATCAGCGATTTTAGTTTTCCCATATCGCCAAAGTTCACGAGCCGCCTGTGCATACACATCGGGACGATCCTTTTGTAGGCAGTAAAAAAATGCAGCAGGTCCGCATACGCTGGCGGATAGTTGATCAGGAAAATCAAATTGATTAAACCTTTCATCTATTTGACGTTCGATTATGTTTTTTTCAAAAGGATCCCTCGGGTCGCCAATAGGGTACTCTTTTGCAATAAATGGCCGTTCCGGAATGGTGATTTTAATTTTTTTCGTTTCACCGCCTTGACTCTCAGGTTTCATGGTGCCTGTTGACTCAAAATAACAGGGATTTTCACGCTTAACCGGCGACCAGGCTTTGCCTGAGGAAAATTCTTTCAATGTGTACATTTTAGTGAATGGCACAGGAGTAACAGAGTGCGTATGTAACATGGTTTTCCGGTAAAGTTTCATCTCCATAATATAAATAGTTGAAAGTGGTTCACTTATATTTCCAGTCAAGTGGCGTTGTGTTTCATAGTTACCTAAAAATGGCTGTTGTTTAACATCTACTAAGGAAAATTTATTTCTGCTGGAATCCATGCGGTAAATACACAGATCATATAACAGGGAACCTGCTGGGACATTTGAGTGAATACGTGTACTAAGGCAGTAAACAGGCATAATTAGTCCATTAATATATGCAAGTTAATATTTTCAGCAGATTCAGCAAAATGCCATTTTGTTACCCCTTGTTCATCAGTAATGCCCGCTTCAGATCGCCCATCAGGGAATATCAGGGTGTAGCGGCAATCAGCCATTAACTGGCCATCATCACCGGAGCACTGAAAACGAATACAGTTCCGGGCGGTGGCGTCTTGTGCCTGCTGTGCCGGTATGGATGATTGGCTGGTATTGCGGGAGGTCAGGGCGCCAGTTCCTGTACTGGTAAACTGTGTGGTTGAACCGTAAACATAGTGATCAGGACAACGACACAGCACTCTGTCACCCGTGGCGACATATGCTTTACCTTCTTCTGACCAGTCCTGCGCGGAAGCGAGGATGTCAAAGTACCCGTTACACTTGCTGCATGATGCCTTGTCGCCTGTTCGGGCTATAGCCTTATTTCCTTCAAAACAGGTTGCGGTGGCAGAAATAATTTTCCCGTAACTTGTTTTATCGCCAAGACAGGCCAGTGCTCTTGCCATCATCAATTCCTTATTAAATAAAAGGTTATCATTGGAGGCATAATACAGTAATAACCCTTACTTTTTAGAGGCTTTATTGCATAAAAATGCTGCATGATTAACAAAAAAACCGCTTTCAGATTTTTTATATAAGGAAGGAATGAAATGCGTCAGTCATGCATTGTTGTAGGTGATAAAACAACTTGCGGAGCCGTCGACCTGAGCAGGTATCAGGGCGAGGCATTCGAAGCGGGTTCCAGCACATGGCTGGAACCCTTTTTATTGAAAGGTGCTTTTCAGGGGATCAGAACGAATAGTTCGCTGTCACAGAAACGCTGCGCGGCGCGCCATACACGGCGTACGGGGCCAGGTAGTCGTAATAGGTCTTGTCAAACAGGTTGTTGACGTTGGCCTGCACAGAGAACTGGCGCGTGACCTGGTAACGGCCAAACAGGCTCACCAGCGCATAGCTGCCCTGATCGGCGCGTTGGGTGCCCAGCGGGCCGGCCGCCTCTTCCCAGGTGTGGTTCTGCCAGTTCACCCCGCCGCCCACTGTCAGGTCCGGCAGCATCGGCAGCTGGTAACGGGTAAAGAGTTTCAGTGAGGTGCGCGGCAGGAACGAGTTAATGTCGTTATTGTCGCTGTCTTCAGCAACATAGCGGGTGCCGCCGAACGTCATCTGCCAGCGGTCTGTCAGCGCGCCGTTCACTTCAAACTCTACGCCCTTGCTGACCGTGCCGTCCACCGCGCGGTAGGCGGTTTCGGTGGTGCCGGGGATGTAGGTGTCTTCGCTTTGCGCCACGTTGTCCTGCTCGATGCGGAACACAGCAAAGGAGGCGGTGAGGCGGCCGTTATACCAGTCAGCCTTCAACCCGGCTTCGTAGTTTTTGCCTGTCACCGGATCCAGGTAGCTGCCGCCGCTGTCACGCACGGTCTGCGGCTGGAAGATCGAGGTGTAGCTGGCATAGGCGGACCAGGTGTCGTTGATGTCATACACCAGCCCGGCATACGGCGTGACGTCACTCTTGTCGCTGGTGGCGGTCGAGCCTTCGGCACGCCAGCCGGTGTAACGTGCGCCCACGATCAGCGACAGCGGATCGGTCAGCGACAGGCGGGTCGCTGCGTACAAGGATTTCTGCCGGATGGTATCGTTCGAATAATCAACCCAGTCACTCCACACCGGGTCGGCCACCGAGCCATTCCACTGGTTGTAGTTGCCGATATCCGCTTCGCTGAGCATCGACTGTGAGTTGTAGTAGTGGTTGTTCTGGCGGCTGTAGCTGCCGCCGACCATCAGCTCATGGGTACGGTTAAACAGCTCAAACGGCCCAGTGGCGTAGGTGTCCACGGAGTCCACTTTACGCTTGCCTTTGTTCCAGCCGCCGTAGGCGTTCACGCCGCTGCCGGTGGTTTTGTCCGGGAACCCGGAGGCGTACATCAGCTTGGAATCAAAATCACTTTCCGCATGGGTGCCGTTCACGCGCGCCTGCCAGCCGTTACTGAAACGGTGGGTCAGGTCAGCAAAGACTTTTTTCGACTCGTGGTTGGAGTAGCTCCAGTCCGGTGCCGGGTTGGTTTCACGGTCATAATGGGTGCGGCTGCCGTCGCTGTACCAGGTCGGCAGGCCGCCCCAGGTTGGGTCATCGGTTTTGCTTTCCTGGTAGTCATAGCCCAGAGACAGGGTAGTAGACTCGGTAAGGTCGGCATCTATAGTGCCGTACAGGAATTTTTTCCGGGTATGGTAGCGGTCCAGCCAGGTGTCATTGTCCTGATAGCCGGCGATCACCCGCCCGCGCACATTGCCGGACTCCGTCAGCGGCGCGGAGAGGTCAGTGACCAGGCGCTGTTTGTCCCAGCTGCCGTAGCTGCCGGAGACCGATCCCTTGAATTCACGGCTGTCAGCATGTTTGCGCACCATATTGATGGCGGCCGACGGGTTGCCGGTACCGGTCATCAGGCCGGTCGCGCCGCGCACCACTTCAATACGCTGGTAGATGGCGGTGTCTGAACCGGCGTCGCCAAAGTTCCACAGGTTACTGATGGTGGTCGGGATGTCATCAAACAGGTAGTTGTTGATCAGGAAACCGCGCGAATAGTAATCAGAGCGGTCGGAGTCAATATTGCTGGCGGTGATGCCGGTGGTGTTGGTCATCACCTCACCGATGGTTTGCAAATCCTGGTCCTGCATCCGTTGCTGGCTGATGATGCTGACCGACTGCGGGATATCACGCGGTACCATCGACATTTTGGTCCCGGCGCTGGTGATCGGCACGCTGTAATCCTGTTGGCTGCTGCCGGTGCTGCTCCCGCTCTCATCCTGTGCGGTGACCACCAGGGTGTCATCTGCTGCGTGCGCAAACGTAAACGATGCAGAGATCAACAGGGAGATAACGGAAAGCGGAAAGCATTTGCTGCCCCGCCGGGCGTGAACCGGATTACCTGCACGCGTCACCGCTGGATGTGCCACCATTCTTCTTATTCCTCAATAAATTATTGTTTTACTTACGTTGCTGGAGTAATTCCCTGTGAAAGTTCCGCCGTCACGCAGACATGGCCGGCCCCCAGCCACCTGCGATAAAGCGAATGCGAATAATACGCATTGGTTTTTGAGGTGTAAATGAATATTACATCGGTAAAGTGCACGTTTTTATGCGGTATGAAAGTGGTAAAGCGACAACAGAGGGCAGGGTAGGCAAAAGCGCTCCCTGCGTTGCTTAAAAATCGTCTCCTGCGTTGACAAAAACACACGGAGCTTTCAAAGAAACCCTGCTTTTTCCTTTCAAATAAAAAGATATTTTTCCCGTTTACACTCCCGGAAAGTACCCCCTCACCCGCAATAAACTCACCAATATCTTTCACATTGAAAGTTTTATCTTTCTTTTTGTGATCCAATTATCTTTTTAACTAAATGTTATCGGCTATTTTTCTATCACAGTGAATGCCAGAACGTTCTCTGTCTCTACCCCCGTGAAGGAGAATAAAAATGATAGAAAGCATTACCCAGGGCGCCGAGTGGTTTATCGGCCTGTTCCAGAAGGGAGGCGATGTGTTTGTCGGCATGGTCACCGGCATCCTGCCGCTGCTGATAAGCCTGCTGGTTATCATGAATGCGCTGATTGTGTTTGTCGGCCAGCGCAGGATTGAGACGCTGGCGCAGCGCTGTGCCGGAAACCCGGTATCACGGTATCTGTTCCTGCCGGTCATCGGCACCTTTGTGTTCTGTAACCCGATGACGCTCAGCCTCGGCAAATTCATGCCGGAGAAATACAAACCAAGTTATTACGCGGCGGCCTCTTATAGCTGCCATTCGATGAACGGCCTGTTTCCCCACATCAACCCCGGTGAGCTGTTTGTTTACCTCGGCATCGCCAACGGCCTGACCGCACTGCATCTGCCGCTTGGGCCGCTGGCCGTGAGCTACCTGCTGGTAGGCATGGTGATGAACTTCTTCCGCGGCTGGGTCACTGACCTCACCACCACACTGTTTGAACGCAAGATGCGCATCCAGCTGGATCGTCAGGTGCGCCTGTAATTCCCGTTAATTCCCGGAGGTGGTATGGCTAAGGTTATTGAGATTCATAAAGGTGAGAGCGGTTGGGGCGGCCCCCTTTGCCTGACCGTGACACCCGGCAAAAAGATTGTGTATGTCACCGCCGGTACCCGCCCGGCGATTGTTGACCGCCTGCGTGCGCTGACCGGTTGGGAGGCGGTAGACGGCTTTAAAGAGGGGGAACCCGCGGCAGAGGAGATCGGGGTGGCGGTGATTGACTGCGGCGGCACCTTGCGCTGCGGCCTTTACCCGAAGCGCCGCATTCCCACCGTGAACATCCATGCGACCGGCAAATCCGGGCCACTGGCGCAGTTTATTACTGAAGACATCTATGTCTCCGGCGTGAAACCGAACGATATCCGCGAAAGCGCGGCGCAAGAGGGCGCAGCGGCCCCGGTGCAACCGGCTGCCGCTGCGGCTTCCGACAGCGGCACGCATAATCCTGACCGCGGCACGCATAACCCCGACCGCGGCACGCATAACCCCGACCGCGGCACGCATAACCCCGACCGCGGCACGCATAAAGAGTATGACACCACGAAAAAGATCACCGAACAGAGCGACGGCCTGCTGGCGAAAGTCGGCATGGGCATGGGTTCGGTGGTGGCAGTATTTTTCCAGGCGGGCCGGGAAACCATTGATACGGTGCTCAAAACCATCCTGCCGTTTATGGCGTTCGTCTCCGCGCTGATCGGCATCATCATGGCGTCCGGCCTCGGGGATTTCATTGCCCACGGGCTGACCCCGCTGGCCAACAGCCCGGTCGGGCTGGTGACACTGGCGCTGATCTGCTCTTTCCCGCTGCTTTCGCCGTTCCTTGGCCCCGGCGCAGTGATCGCCCAGGTGATTGGGGTGCTGGTCGGCGTGCAAATCGCCCAGGGCACCATCCCACCCCATCTGGCGCTGCCCGCTCTGTTTGCGATTAACGCCCAGGCGTCGTGCGATTTCATCCCGGTCGGCCTGTCGCTGGCAGATGCCAAACAGGACACCGTGCGCGTTGGCGTGCCGTCGGTGCTGGTCGGCCGCTTCCTGACCGGCGCGCCGGCGGTATTGCTGGCGTGGGCCGTCTCCGGCTTCATTTACCAATAACAAGGAAACATGATGACAACCCTTTATGAATCAACCTTCATTGCCGTCGGTGCCTGCGCAGAGGCGTCATTGGAAGAGGCGTTCCTGATCACCTTTGGCGAGGGCGCACCGCAGGAGGTGGCCGAGTACTGCTTTATTCACCGCCCGGTGATTAACACCGGTGAGATTGGCGTCGGGGCACAGCTTTCCATTGGCGAGCAGAGCTGGCCGGTGACGGCCATCGGTGACGTGGCCGCAGAGAATCTGCGCGAGCTGGGGCATATCACCCTGCGCTTTGATGGCGCCGCGCAGGCAGAATTTCCGGGGATGATCCACGTGGCGGGGCAAGTGCCCGCGACGGTCATACCCGGCCAGACATTCCGTGTAGTCAGTGACTAGGAGAGCAGTGATGGAACAGGTTGCAGTGGTTATCGGGGGTGGTCAGACACTGGGCGCCTTTTTAAGCGAAGGGCTGGCGGAAGCCGGGTATAAGGTTGCCGTGGCCGATCTGAATGTCGCCAATGCGCGTGAGGTAGCAGACCGGATTAATGGCCGTTACGGCGAGGGCCGCGCGGCAGGCTTCAGGGTAGACGCGACCGATGAGCAGAGCGTGATGGCGCTGGCTGAGGCAGTGGACAGGCACTTTGGGCAGGTTAACGCGCTGGTTTACAGCGCCGGCATCGCCAGAGCCGCGCCGATCACGCAATTCGCGCTCAATGATTTTGACCTCTCGTTGCAGGTCAATCTGGTGGGGTATTTCCTCTGCGCGCGTGAATTCTCGAAGCTGATGATCCGGGACGGCGTGGCCGGGCGCATCATCCAGATTAACTCCAAATCCGGCAAGGTCGGCAGCAAGCACAACGCCGGTTACAGCGCGGCCAAATTCGGCGGCGTGGGGCTGACGCAGTCACTGGCGCTCGACCTGGCGGACTACGGCATTACCGTGCACTCCCTGATGCTGGGGAACCTGCTGAAGTCGCCGATGTTCCAGTCGCTGATCCCGCAATATGCCGACAAACTCGGCCTGCAACCGGATCAGGTGGAACAATATTATGTGGACAAGGTGCCGCTCAAACGCGGGTGTGATTACCAGGATGTGCTCAATGTCCTGCTGTTCTACACCAGCGATAAAGCCTCCTACTGTACCGGGCAGTCCATCAATATCACCGGCGGGCAGGTAATGTTCTGATCGTCCGCCCCGGCCGTGCAGGCGGCCGGGGCCAACGTGGAGGTAACGGATGGCTTCAGTCAATCTTTTAATTTCACTGGCGGTGGTCGCCTGGCTGGGGCAGGTTTTTCTCGGCTGGGTGCAGCTCCGGCGTTTTAACCGCGCGTTTGACCAATTGGCTGCCCAGGGCAGGGTAGGCATCGGCCGGGCCGGCGGGCGCTTTTCACCCAGGGTGCTGGTGGCGATCAGCCTGGATGAAGATGATAGGGTCAACGGCAGTTTCGCCATGAAAGGGCTGACAGTATTTTCAGCCCCCCAACCCTTGCCTGAACTGGCAGGAATGGCGTTAGCGCAGATCGACCCGCCGGCGCTTTTTCCGCAGAATCAGGCAATGTGCAATGCGCTGGCGTTAGCTATTTCAAATAAGAGATGATACCTTTCATTTTGAAAGACTATTCCTTTTGCGTCACGTTTTCAGCCGTTCGGGATGATAAAGGAACACACTGAAAAGATGAAAGGACTTCCTTATGAAACCAAAACAGCGCCAGGCTCAAATCCTGGAATACCTTCAGCAAAAAGGCCGCGTCACCGTGGAGGCGTTAACCGCCCATTTCAACACCACCGGCACCACCATCCGTAAGGATCTGTCGTTTCTGGAGCAGGAAGGGGCGGTGATCCGCACCTACGGCGGGGTGATGCTGAACCGTGATGAAGGTGACCAGCCGATTGACCGCAAGACGCTGATTAACACTGATAAGAAAAAACAGATTGCCGCCCTGGCCGCCGGGCTGATTAACGAAGGGGATTCGCTGATTTTTGACGCGGGCAGCACCGTATTGCAGATGGTGCCGCACCTGGCGCGCTTCAATAACATTACGGTGATGACCAACAGCCTGAGCATCGTTAACGAGCTGGTCGAGCTGGAAAACGATCAGGTGATTTTAATGCCGGGCGGCACCTACCGCAAAACCTCCGCCTCTTTCCACGGCAGCCTGGCGGAAACGGCGTTCAGCCATTTCAGTTTCGATAAGCTGTTTATCGGGGCCGATGGCGTGGATCTCGCCGCGGGCGTCACCACCTTTAATGAAGTGTTCGCCGTTAGCCAGGCTATGTGCCGTGCCGCGCAGAAAATTGTGCTGTTGGTGGACTCCTCCAAATTCGGGCGCAAAAGCCCTAACGTGGTCTGCCAACTGGCCTCGGTGGATGTGCTGATCACAGACAGCGACATCGCCCCGGCACTGGTGACGCAGTTACAGGAGAAGGGCATCGAGGTGCTGATCGCCGGGAGCAAATAACCGCCGGCCTTTAGCGCGGCTTCTGGGGTGTTTTCCGCATGGCCGGGGGCGAAAAAGTGAACCTCGGCACATGGCTTCTGAGTTTCTTCATGACATGAAACTCGGTGAACAGCCAGGTCAGTAAAATCGCCAGCAACGCAAAGCCGCCGCCGAGGGCAGTGGCGATCAGCCGCTCCACGGCCACATTCTCCTGGGCCACCCCAAACAGTGACAGCATACAAATCACCATCAGCGTCACGAAAAAGGTGAACACAAAATAGGATTTGGTGATCAGGGTATAGGAATAGGTAAACGCCAGATAACCTGAGACGATAAACCCCAGCGCCAGCAGACGGGGCGAGTCGAGATGCGCGAGCAGAAAGGGCGCGGCCAGGCTGGCGGAGAGTGTCCCGGCAATTCTGGCCGGTACGCGCAGCAACGATTCCCGGAAATGGCTGCGCAAACAGAGCAGCATTGTCATACCTGCCCAGTAGCCGTTTTTCACCTGATAGGTTTCTACCAGTACCAGTGCCAGGCACATGGTCAGCATGGCGAAAATCACCGATCCTTGCAGATGGATTTTCTGCCGGTATTTATGCGTGGCCTGCCGGAGAAACACGCGCCACGACAGGCGGGTGAAATCCTGGAACTGGAAGCGTATCTGGCTGAACAGCAACGAGACACAGAGAACCTGCAACAGCGCGCCCGCACCGACCAGAGCCGCCCGCAATGCCGCATGGCCCACCGACCCGGCAAAGTAACCGGAGATCAGGTAGGCAATCGCGCATTGCAGCAGTGACCACCAAAGGCCGCCGCCGATCCCGGCCAGCATTGCGTAGGCACCGGCATAAAGCACGGCCCCGGCGATATAGAGCGGCAGCACGTCGCCGGCCAGACAACCTAAAAATGATGAGACGCTCACCCCGGCAGCGGTAGTCAGCAGCAGCATAAACGACGAGCCTTCCCAGGTTTTATTGGCCCCGAACGCCAGTGTCAACGCACCGCTGGCCATAATGCTGGCTCCCTGCATCAGGTTCATGCCGTAGCCTGCCATAAAAATCAGCACAATCGCCGGCAGGCAGCACAGCCCCAAATGGATATCGTGTTTTATTCCCGGAGAAAGGTTCTTCACCTGACATCATCTCCCTATACCTGTAAACTTCCTTTGCAGTGTCGGCGGATGGACACGCTTCTCCTGCAAAAACGAATACTTAGCATAGCTGACCCATCAGACATCGGGGCGGAAAACATATCTTGAAAACCATTAACCTGCTTGAATGCAGCCGGGGGAGAAAGGCCAAAGCATGCAGGCAGCAGCTTATTTAACATAATGCACGTTAAGCGCACTTAAAAGGCCGGGATAGTCAGGCATCCTTATCCGTCTTAGGTATCGACCAGGAACCGCTAATCAATGACTGGGTCAGTGCAGTGTTTCCTTCCGTTGTCCCCGCCCCGATATAACTCCCCAGCTGTACGAGTGCGGCGTCAAAAAAGAAAATCAGCAAAAAATTTGGATCAAGATAAACCGTAATGTTGGTCGTCAGTTGCACCATCGTCCCTATCGCCGTAGACGCAATAATGCCGAAATCGCCATAAATGTTTTCATCAATAAATTGCACGGCACTGTCACTGCTGAATACCCACGGCCAATTATTGGAGAAGGTTATCGTAATATCGTTAACCTCTTTTTCGGCCAGGATTTTGGCGATGGCGTAGAACGTGGTGCCGTTAGTGCCATCGTTAAGCAGTTGTTTGGCATTGGCTAGTATCGCAGGTGGCAAAGAGTCTATCTCTTGCTGTAAGCGCAGAAATAACGTGTCACTGCCGGCGGCGGAAACGTCTTTCATATGACACCTCATGTTATCAGGAGTAAGCGCGCTGCTCAGAGAGTGCCTTACGTCGTTTCCCCGCGCTCCCCGGCAGTTTTCCTTAATAATAGGCTTAACCGTTAAAACTGCCCCTTCTTCTCCCGGACTCCGCTGTGTTGAGGAAACCGTCCTGCGTGTCGCACTGAATGTCTCTGCGGTCTGCCCGGCGGCCCTGCCAAATACCCTTTCCAGTATTACTTAGCTGAATGCCTTGGTTCACCCCGCCCCGGCAACCTGGCCTGAATCAGGGCAAGCGCTGTGTCCGCGACGTCATCAAACCCGGCATTCTGGGCCACCACCTGAACACCTTCCAGAATGAGGGTAATCTCTTTCGCCAGTGCTTCCGGTTCGGCGGCCCCTGCCTGGGCACAGAGTGTGGCCAACCGCTGATATTGCCTCTGCTTGTGCGCCACGATCAGCGCCCTGACCTCAGGGAAATGCCCACCCGCCTCCGCCAGGGTATTGGTGAACGGACAACCGCGATGTAATGTCTCGCTCAAATTATCGGTAATGAACTGCGCAAAGCCTGTGATTTGCGCAGCCGGATTATCCGGGTATTTCTCCGCCAGACGCGCCCAGATCTGGCTGTAATCCTCAATCAGTAACTCTATCCACGCCAGTACCAGCGCCTCTTTCGACGCAAAATGCCGGTAGAGTGTCATTTTGGTTGATTCCGCTTTTTCAGCGATGGCATCCACCGTGACACGCAATATTCCCTCCTGATAGAACAGCGCTTCCGCCGCCTCCAGCAGGCGATCCCGGGGTGGTAAACGTGGCTGGCTGCTTCTGGTCATGATTTTCCTCATTGCAATGATACTGGATAGTATCATACGATACTAATCGGTATCGCATGATACCAACCAGTATACACTCTGATGGAGTGTCATTGTTTCTCTTTTATTATCGGGATCATCATGAAGCTTTCAGAATATACGTCATACGATGCAGTTGGCCTGGCCGGGCTTATTGCCAAGGGAGAGGTCAGCGCCGCTGAGGTGAAGCAGGCAGCACTGGCGGCGATCGATGCCGTTAACGGTGAGATCAACGCCGTCATTGAAAGCTGGGACGATGAACAGCATCACGCCGGAGGCGACCTGGCGGGCATCCCGATGCTGGTGAAGGATTTGGGCATCGCCGTTAAGGGCCGCCGGAACGAGCTGGGCAGCCGGCTGGCGGCGGGTTATGTGTCGCCGCACGATACCCATCTCACGGCAAAAATGCGGGCTGCGGGCATGGTGTTGCTTGGGCGAACCACGACACCTGAGCTGGCGGCGAGCACCACCACGGAACCGCGTTTTAATGGCGGGACGCGTAACCCGTGGAACCAGGATTTCAGCGCCGGAGGCTCAAGCGGCGGCTCGGCGGCGGCCGTGGCATCAGGCATGGTACCGGCTGCCCATGCCACTGACGGCGGCGGTTCGATCCGTGTGCCCGCTTCAGCCAACGGCCTTTTTGGGCTGAAACCGAGCCGCGGGCGTATCAGCATGGGGCCGGACGTGGATGAAGTCTGGTCTGGTCTGGCGGTACACGGTTTTGTGAGCCGCACCGTCCGGGACAGCGCTGCGCTGCTGGATGCCGTACAGGGCAATGTGGCCGGCGACCCCTTCACCATCGCCCCCCTGCCCCAACGCCTGATCGCCTGCGTTGCTGAAGAGCCTGCCCCGCTTAACATCGCCGTCATGGCGCACCCGCTGAATCAACGTCAGAGTTCGCCTGAAGTAACAAAGGTGTTAGGGGAAACCGTTGAGCGGCTTATCGGGCTGGGTCATCGGGTTGAGGAGGTAACCCTTGATATCGGCATAAGCTGGGAGGCGTTCGTCGAGATGAATACCCGCTTCTGGGCCGCGAATACCGCCACCTGGATCGATGTGCTGGCGGCAGTGATGCAACGGCCGGTGAACGCAGAGACACTGGAACCTTCTAATTTGGCGCTCTGGGCGCTCGGCCACCAGCTCACTGCCGCCGACCTCCTGGGCGCAATGCATATGCGCAACACCGTCACGCAAAAGATGGGCCGCTTTTTCCAGCAATACGACATGCTGTTGACCCCGACCCTACCTGCGCTTCCCACGGTATCAGGGCACTATAACCTTGAGCAGGAGAAAATGGACGGCCGCGGCTGGATGCATCATGTGTTTACCCAGTCGCCTTTTACCGCTTTAGCGAACGTATGCGGCACCCCGGCCATGTCCGTCCCGCTGGGGAGTGATCCGGCCCACAACCTGCCAATCGGGATGCAATTTTTCGCCGGGTTTAACGGCGAGCACAGGCTGCTCAGACTGGCGGGCCAGCTGGAGCGCGCATTCCCATGGCACACCCGCCGTCCCGCTGTCTGGGCAGGCCACCCGCAGCGTTGACGGCCTATACCCTGCCCGGCAAAAACGTCCTATCGCCTGGCAGGGAGACCTGATTTTTGTTTTTCTGCCCTGCCTTTAACGATACGCAGTAGTCGGCCATAGGCCCAGATTTAAAAATATTGTCTGTTGTAACTAAAAACAGCCATCTGGCGGCCCATCACAGGCGCGGCGTATAGGCGGTTTTTTTATTGTCTTCACGCCGCCTTTTTTATTGCTGATATCGCCTGCCCGGGCGTTGGGCAAACCACCGCGCAGGCCGCTAACCAGCCCACTCATCGGCCCCGGCCCTGCCAAATACCATTTCCAGTATTACTTAGCTGAATTCCTTGGTTCACCCTGCCCGGCATCAGGCTGGATGATGAAGCAGCCATCAGAGTTCATAATAAAAAAGGAATTCACCATGCTCACATCTTTCCGGCTTCATGCTGTTCAGCGCACGCTGGCATTAAGCACCGCATTCGCCCTGTTATCCGGGATGGGCGCCAGTTATGCCGCGGATACACCGGTCAAAGGCGGTACGCTGATTTACCTTGAACAACAGGCGCATACCACCCTCTACCCGCCGGCCGGGGGCTTTTACCCGAACGGCGGCATTCTTAACCAAATCACTGACAAACTGACCTGGCAGAACCCGGAGACGCTGGCGATTGAGCCATGGATTGCCGAAAGCTGGGCCACCAACGCCGACAAAACCGAATACACCTTTACGCTGCGCCCCGGCGTGACCTTCTCAGACGGGACGCCGCTGGATGCCAACGCTGTCGCCAAAAACTTTGATACCTACGGGCTGGGCAACAAACAGAACCGCCTGCCGGTGTCAGAAGTGATCAATAACTACGACCACAGCGAAGTGGTGAACCCGCTGACAGTGAAATTCTTCTTCAAAAAACCGTCGCCGGGCTTCCTCCAGGGCACCGCCACTATCGGCTCCGGCCTGGTCTCCCTGAGCACGCTGGCGCGTAATTTTGATGCGCTGGGCAGTGCGCGCCACATCATCGGCTCCGGGCCGTTTGTGGTCAGTGACGAAAAACTGGGGCGGGAGGTCAATCTGGTCGCCCGTAAGGATTATCGCTGGGGGCCGAAAAATTCGCCGCAACAGGGGCCGGCCAACCTGGACGGCATCCACATCATCGTGACGCCGGAAGACAGCGTGCGCATCGGCGCGCTGCTGGCCGGGCAGGCGGACGTCATCCGCCAGGTGCAGGCCTATGACGAAAAACAGGCCACCGAACAACACTTCCCGGTGTATGCCGCGCCAACTCGGGGCGTGAATGACAGCATCAGCCTGCGCCCGGACGACGCCCGGGTGGCTGACCTGAAAGTCCGGCAGGCGTTGCTGCACGCCACCGATGCGAAACAGGTGGTCGATACCCTCTTCTCCGCCAACTACCCGCAGGCCACCTCCGTGATTGCCCGCTCCGCCGCCGGTTACGTTAACCTCGCGGACAAACTCACCTATGACCCGGCGCTGTCAAAACGGCTGCTGGATGAGGCGGGCTGGCTGCCGGGCAGTGACGGCATCCGCCAGAAGGCGGGACAACGGCTGGCGCTGACGGTGTATGAATCCCTGCCGCAACCCCAGAACAAAGAGGTGCTGCAACTGGTGGCCCAGCAGTGGAAGCAGATCGGTGTCAGTTTGACGGTGCGGGCCGGTGATGCCGGCAGCAAAACCCTGGACAGCCTCGACCCGGCAAAAACGCCGCTGACGGTATCGGAAGTCGGCCGCGCCGATCCGGATGTGATTAAAAGCATGTTCTACCCGGCCAACCGTGATGCCCTGTTACAGAAAGGCGGTTCCAGCGACAAGGTGAAAAACTTCCGCGATGACCGGCTCAATGCGCTGCTGGAAGGTATTTCGGCCGAAGTGGATCCGCAGAAACGGCTCCAGCTGGCGGGGGACGCACAGCGTTACCTGCTGGATAACGCCTATGTGATCCCGATCTTTGAGGAGCCGCAGGTGTTTGCCGGGGCGCCCTGGCTGAAAGGGCTGACGTTTGAAGCGGTCGGGCGGCCGAGTTTCTATGCGGCCTGGCTCGAAAAACATTAATCCCCCATTACGCGCGAGGTAAGGCGATGAGCCGCTATCTGATGCTGCGCGCCGGACAGGCCCTGCTGGTACTGTGGGCGGCGTTTACCGTCTCCTTTGTGCTGTTGCAGGTGCTGCCCGGCGACGCCATCCTGATTAAATTCCAGAACCCTGACCTTGGCCTCAGCCCGGCGCAGATTGCACAGATGCGGCTGGCCTATGGCGCAGACAGCCCGCTGTGGCAGCAATATTTGCATACGATGTGGGCGATGCTGCACGGGGATTCAGGCTATTCGGTGCAGGCCGGGGTGCCGGTCAGTGAGCTGATTGCCGATAACTTCCCCGATACCCTGCGCCTGGCCCTGCCCGGCTTTGCGCTGGCGGTGCTGCTGGCCGCACTGCTGGCGTTTGTCTCTAACCTGGTGGGCGGGCGCTGGCTGAAAAACACGTTGCAGGCGCTGCCCTCGCTGTTTATCTCGGTGCCCACTTTCTGGCTCGGCATCGCGCTGATTCAGATCTTCTCGTTTCAGCTGCGCTGGATCCCAATCATCAACCCCGGCCAGTGGGAAGGGCTGATTCTGCCCATCATCACGCTGGCGCTGCCGATCTCCGCACCGCTGGCGCAAATCCTGATCCGGTCGATTGACGACGTACAGACCCAGCCGTTTGTCGCCGTTGCCCGCGCCAAAGGGGCGCGCTACAGCGGGGTGCTCTGGCGGCATGTGGCCCTGAATGCGCTGCTGCCGGCGCTGACGGTGGCGGGCCTGCTGCTGGGGGAACTGATCGCCGGGGCGCTGATCACGGAAACCGTGTTCGGCCTGAGCGGCCTCGGCCAGTTAACCCAACAGGCGGTAAACAATCAGGACGTCGCGGTATTACAGGCGATTGTGATGATCTCGGCCGTGGGGTTTGTCGCGATTAACCTGATCGTTGACCTGCTCACCCCGCTTATTGATCCGCGTCTGCACGTTTACCCAGGAGCCGCCTTATGAGCCTCGTCGACTACTCTGTCTCCGCCGCCGGGAGTGAATCCGCCGACGGTGAACGTGCCGCCACGCCGGTACGCCGCCCGCGCCGCAGGCTGCAACCCGGCGCGCTGCTGGCCTGGCTGGTGATGCTGACCGTGATCCTGGCGGCCCTTGCCCCGGCGTTGTTTACCGGCTACAGCGGCACCGAGGGCGTTGCCGGGGCGCAGCGGCTCGCCCCGCAGGCCGGGCACTGGCTCGGCACGGACCAGCTGGGGCGCGATCTCTATGCGCGCATCGTCTACGGCGCCGCGCACTCACTCGCCGGGGCGCTGGCGGCAGTGGCACTCGGGCTGGTGGCCGGCACCCTGGTGGGCGTAGTCGCCGGGGCGGTGGGCGGCAAAACCGAGGGCGTGCTGATGCGGATGATCGATGTGCTGCTGTCGATCCCCGGTTTGCTGCTCTCGCTGAGCGTGATTATTTTACTGGGCTTCGGCACGGTCAATGCGGCCATGGCGGTGGGTATCACCTCCATTGCCAACTTTGCCCGGCTGGCGCGGGCAGAAGTGGTGCGCATACGCCACAGCGACTATGTGGAGGCGGCCTATGGCAGCGGCGGCACCTTCTGGCGCGTGCTGTGGCGGCATATTCTGCCCAATTCCCTGACGTCGGTGATCGCCTTCTCGGCGTTGCAGTTCGGCAGTGCGATCCTCGCGCTCTCTACCCTGAGCTTTCTGGGCTACGGCACCCCTCCGCCCACGCCTGAATGGGGGCTGCTGATTGCCGAAGGGCGTAACTACATCTCAACCGCCTGGTGGCTGACCACCTTCCCCGGGCTGGTGGTGGTGGCCGTGGTGCTGGCCGCCAACCGCATCAGCCGCCAATTCTCCGGAGGCCGCCGATGAGCGCTCACCCTGTTCCTTTACTGGCGTTAGAGAATCTGACGCTGAGCTACCGCAACGGCCACCACCGGCAGCGGGTGGTCAATAATGTCTCCTTTACGCTGGAAGCCGGGGAAATGCTGGCGCTGGTGGGGGAGTCCGGCTCCGGTAAAACCACCACCGCGCAGGCGATCATCGGCCTGCTGGCTGAAAACGGCGAGCGCGACGCCGGGCGCATCCTGTTTAACGGCGTGGAGATCAGCCGCTGGTCGCAGCGGCGGCTCGACAGCCTGCGCGGCGCCCGTATCAGCCTGATCCCTCAAGACCCCGGCAGCTCGCTTAACCCGATTAAAACCATTGGCAGCCAGGTGGCCGAAGTGCTGACGCTGCACCAGCGGCTAAGCCGGAAAGCGCGGGATGCGCGGGTGATCGCCCTGCTGGCCCGCGTGGGCTTAAGCCATCCTGAACAACGCGCGCAGCAGTATCCGCACCAGTTATCCGGCGGCATGAAACAGCGGGTACTCATCGCCATGGCGATTGCCCTGCAACCGGCGCTGATCATCGCCGATGAGCCGACCAGCGCACTGGATGTCACCGTCCAGAAACGCATCCTCGACCTGATTGACGACCTGCGCCGCGAGTCCGGTACCGCCGTACTGTTTGTAACGCACGATCTGGCGCTGGCGGCCCAGCGCGCCGACCGGTTACTGGTGTTCCGCCACGGCGAGGTGCAGGAGCACGGCCCGACCGCCAGGGTGATTGCCGCCCCCAGCAGCAGTTACACCCGCCAGTTGTTTGCGGAGCTCTCCGCGCTCGCCCCGCCGGTGGCGGCGCGCCCTGCTCCCCTCGCCGCCCCGGCGCTGGTGGCAGAAGGGATCAGCAAAGCCTTCTCACTCGGCCCGCGCGGTTCGCCACCTCTGCAGGCCCTGCGGGATGTCTCCTTCAGCGTGCCGCGCGGCACCACCCACGCCCTGGTGGGTGAGTCCGGTTCCGGTAAAAGTACGCTGGCGCGTATTCTGCTGGGTTTCCAGACGGCTGACAGCGGACGCGTAGTGCTGGACGGCATTGACACCACCGGCTTGTCCGGGGAGGCGCAGCGGCAGTTGAGGCAGAAGATCCAGCTGGTTTACCAGAATCCTTTCGCCTCACTCGATCCCTCGCAGAGCCTGTACCAGATTATTGAGGAACCGTTGCTGAACTTTGCGCCGCTGAGCAAAAGCGAACGCCGGGCGCGGGTGGAAGAGGTGGCCACGCGCGTGGCGCTGCCGCCTGAGGTGCTGGCCCGTAAGCCGCGGGCGTTATCCGGCGGCCAGCGCCAGCGGGTGGCGATTGCGCGGGCGCTGGTGTTGCGGCCCGCCATTCTGGTGCTGGATGAGGCCACCTCCGCCCTGGATGTCACCGTGCAGGCGCAAATCCTCAGCTTGCTTCAGCAACTCCAGCAGCAACTGGGGCTGACGTACCTGTTTATTTCACACGATCTCGCCACCGTGCGGCGCATCGCGCACTCCGTCACGGTATTGCGTGCCGGTCAGGTGGTGGATCAGGGGCCGGTGGCAGCGCTGTTCAGCCACCTCTCCAGCAGCTACACCCAGGAACTGATTGATGCCATTCCCGCATTGGGCATTCCCCCTAAGGAGTATGTATGAGCCATAAACGGTTAGGTTTTTTTACCCGCCTGCTGGATAAAACCTCGCCCCAGGCACGCTATCGGCTGGCGACTGAGCAGATCCAACGGGCGGAACGGGCGGGGTTTGATACCGCCTGGATTGCCCAGCACCATTTTCATGAACATGAGGGTGGCCTGCCCGCGCCACTGGTTTTCCTCGCCTCTGTAGCCGCCCAGACCAACCGCATCCGGCTTGGCACCGCCATTATTACCTTGCCGATGGAGAACCCGCTGAGGGTGGCGGAAGATGCCGCCGTGCTTGATCTACTGGCGGCCGGACGGCTGGAGATTGGCCTGGGTTCCGGCGGTACCCCTACCTCTTTCCTGCCGTTTGGCCTGACCAGCGACCAGCGGCGGGAAGCCTTTACCAACCACCTGAACACGCTGCTGCGTGCCTGGCGCGGCGAGACGCTCGGCCACCCGGATAACCGGCTCTACCCGCCTGCACCGCAACTGGCCTCGCGGGTCTGGATCGCTACCTTTTCAGCGGAAGGCGCCGCGCAGGCGGGCCGCGACGGGCACGGCCTGATGCTGTCGCGCACCCAGCCGCGCCCGGCCGGGCAACCCAGGCTGCCGCTGGACGCCATCCAGAACCCGATCATTGATGCCTATCTCGCCGCGCTGCCGCCCGGCACCGCACCGCGCATTCTGGCTTCCCGCACTGCCTTTGTGACCGAAAACACCCGCCATGCCCGCGCACTGGCCCAACCGGTGTTACAGGCGCAGGCGGCGCACCACCGGGCGCTGGGCCACGTGCTCCCCGGCGACACGCTGGATGATTACATCGCCGCCTTTGATGTGCACCTCGGCACGCCGGAGGCGGTGTGCGCCTCGTTGCTGCAAGACAGCAGCCTGCAACGGGTCACGGACATCTCTTTCCAGGTGCACTCGATTGACCCGCCCCATGCGGAGATTCTGCGTTCGATTGATTTACTTGCTGCTGACGTTGGCCCGGCCCTGGGCTGGTCGCCCTCTTCCCTGACTTCTGCCAAAGAGATAACCGCATGACACAACCTTATGACTTACTCAATGATCTGGCCGGTATCGCCCCTGACTCCGCCCTGGCGGCGGCGCGCCAACAGCGGGATGCCGCGACCCATGCAACCCAGGGCAGTTATCAGGCACTGTTTGGGGAAGGCTCCGCTGATTTCCCTCTGAATGAACGCCTGGTGATAGCCGCCCAGGTGGCAACCTGGCATCAGGCCCCGGCGCTGGCTGACCATTATGCGCAGCAGAGCAAAAGCCTTCCATCCGGCGAACGCCTCGGTACGGCGCTTGAACAGGCGGAGCGGCTTACCTTCCAGCCGGTTTCAGCCGCCCCGGCACATCTGGAGGCATTGCAACAGGCTGGCTGGACACCGGCAGGCATTGTGACGTTGTCACAACTGGTGGCGTTTGTCAGCTTTCAGAGCCGTCTGTTAGAGGGTTTACGCCTGCTGAACGGCCAGGGTGAATCACAAGGGCAAGTGGCGACGGCCGGCCAGTGGCACACCCAGCCGCTGACCCACAGCGGCAAAGCGGCCCCGGTCGCCTTTACCCAGCAGGCACTGGGCTGGACACCCTGGATCGCGGCCAAACCGCTGGCCCAGTTCAATGAAGATGAACAGGCAACGCTGGCGCGCTTCGGCCATACGGACTCCGACTACTTCCGCCTGCTCGCCCGCAACCAGCCGGTGCTGGAGCAGCGGACGCTGACCGACAAAGGGATTTTCTATACCACCGGCGGGCTGCCGCGTGCGGAGCGGGAACTGGCCGCCACCGTCGCCAGCAAGGTCAATGGCTGCATTTATTGTGCCTCAGTGCATGCGCGCAAGGCCGGGCAACTCTCGAAGCAGCCGGAGGCGGTTCAGCAACTTCTGGACGTGGCACCCGGCCAGAGCCTGAGCCGGGGCCAGTCGCCGCGCTGGCAGGCGGAGATAACTTTCGCCGCAGCCCTTTCTGCCACGCCGCCGGTGGCGGGCCGGCAACAGATCCAGGCGTTGCGCGACCAGGGTCTGGATACGCTGGAACTGCTCGATCTGGTGCAGGCCACCGCGTTCTTTGCGTGGGCCAACCGGCTGATGTTGACCCTGGGCGAACCCTTCCTGCCTGCCGCTGGAGAGTGATGGCCGTCCGTTAATCACCTCCTGATGTCATCCCCTGCCCTCAGCCGCTATTGAGGCCGGGGGATAAAACATCACGGCTGTCAAAAAACAGAAACGATTGAAAATTACCTTGGTTGGAACTATTTAAAGAAAGCAGAAGAACAGATGACGGAGTCAGCATGATGAACAGATGGAAAAGACGCGATGAACGGGCGCAGGCAGGCCACGAATCAGTCACCGTGCCTGAAGCCGCAATAGCAGGCAGACCGGAAGCTCAAACACGGGAAAGCAAAAAAGCACACAGCCGTCGCGAACCGGTTTTCATCACCCCTTCACGCACTGAAGGCACCGCACACTGGCAACATGACAGCAAAGAACCTGACGTTGCCGCGCTGCGGATGCTCACGATTATCCGCCGTAAAGGTCTGGGGCTGTTTGGGCAATAGCCGGTTTAAAGACATTTTAAAACACAGGTTTTTTAAAGAAGTGTTTTAAACCATGGCTTTAAAGAACAGCCAACGCGGACATGCCGCACCGGCTACGCTGAAGGTGCCCCTGGATTGTATCAGGGCCATGTCTGCCCTCGCCCGTGTAAAGCCCCCGGCTTTCGGAACACACTGCCTTACTGACGCACCAACCCGCCGTCCACCGCATACTGGCTGCCGGTAACGTATGAGGCATCCTCTGACAACAGGAACAACGCCACGGCGGCGGCTTCCTCGGCGCGCCCTGCCCGTTTCAGCGGCACCTGGCTGACCACGAATTCCTCAAACTGGCTGCGTGCCGCTTCCGGCATAAAGTCACGGAAGTTTGTCTCTATCGGCCCCGGCACCAGCACATTCGCCCGGATATTACGCTCTGCCAATGCCGACGCCCAGCTGCGCACCATCGCCACTACTGCGCCTTTGGTCGCGGCGTACAGGCTGGTCGCGGGTGCCCCCTCGTAAACCGAAGAGGATGCTGTAACTAATACCGCAGCGCCGGGATTAAGCAGTGGTGACAACGCAGCCAGTTGCAACATCGGCCCCCGCACATTCGCATTCATCATGGCGTTAAAGGCGTCTGCCGTGACTGTTTCAGGCGCGCCAACCTCCGCATAACCGGCATTGAGCCACAGGCCGTCAAGCTGACCCCACCCTTTTACGGCCTCTGCCAGTGCCGTTGCGGCGTGTTCATCAGCTGCGTCATTAGATAAGATCAAACAATCCGCCGGCAGCCGCGCTTTTGCCTCCGCCAGACGATCCGCATTTAACCCGGTCAGGGCCACCTTTCCGCCCTCCTGAATAATCCGCAATGCGCCTGCTAACCCCATGCCGCTGGAGCCGCCGGTAATTAATATGCGTTTATCAGTAAATCGTCCCATACCGTCCTCTTAAATACGCGATGTAAGCCCACCACCCTATCATGCAATCAATCACAGGGTATTCTGAAAAGGCCATTCTCACAGGCGGAAATAATCACGTTGCGAAGTGATTGCAGGATGTTGTTATTACTATACAGGCGGGCAAAATTTTACTTCCTGCCGGAATCCAAAGTATAAATACAGGCATACTTATACCTCGGGAAAATACAATGGTATTAAGCTCACAAATGAGGTTACTACGCCCCGTTTCTTTTGCCGATACTGATGATCTTTTCAGAATTTATGGTGATCCGCAGACAAATCAATTTAATCCGGCAGGCCCTTATCCTGATATTCACTATGCCCGCGCAGCAATCGCCAGATGGCTGGAACACTGGCAAAAGCACGGTGTTGGTAATTGGGCTATTACGCTTCAAAACAATCCAGGACACATTATTGGTTTTTCCGGATTGCCGGGCAGATCATGTTAAGAAGAATGTATGATGGAACTCATATAAGGATGTAACGCTGGGTTATCTGTCAGCCGCCGCCTGGCGTATGTCGTTGGCCTGTATGACTCGCCCTTCCGTGTGCTTTCGCCCACCAGACGCTAAAAGAGACCGCCCCATACAGGCGGCGGTTTCTTAAGCTTTACCTGTTCTGATTAACAACATGCTGAGTGGTCATGGCGGAGTAGATGTTCCCTCCCTCCCCCTCAGGCTGTTGCGTTACCAGGGCAAGAAAAAGCATTATCGGAATGATAATGCATTTTTTCATGCTGCGATCTCCGCAAAGACCGCGCGTCGCCATTGGCCCACCGTGAAACCGATGCCGACACAAGCAGGACTTGCAGCCTGCGTCGCGGAGGTGGACAACACTGCTCCCTGAGCACGGTGCCCGGCTGCTAAACCAGTGGAACAGGCCCGGCGAGAAGATAACAACGACGTGCTACAAGAAGAAATGCTTTTTAGCCTGCTTTTAAGAAATCAGCATATACCTTGATATGCGTTACTTTTTCTGTAAAAACACACCCAGCTTTTTGAAAATTGGCGTAATTGTCCGCATGACACTCACGCAATTATCTTGTAAACTTCACGCGGGACTTGCAACCTGTGTTCGCATTTTGAACGCTTTCAGAGTCAGAGCGGATTCGCTCTCCTCTGCGGCAGAACACCAGCCTGCTAACTGTTTTTCTGCCAATAAAAAAGCCGCGTTAAGCGGCTTTTTTATGTGCTGAGTTTCAGGTCAGCGCTTGTCTGGTTTCCCTGGATGCGGGCCGAAAACCTGCGGCGGGGGATACGCAAATTCCTCTTCATGCTGTTCAGCATGAGGATAAGAGGTACGCCGCCCCGGCAATAGCCGCTCATGGTGGATGCCCAGCCGCGTTAATCCCAGTGCCCGCCCTGACGGCGCGCCAATCCCGGGCCATTCCTCACTGCCGGGATAGTGCCCATCATCTTGCCCTTCCAGTTCCTGCCAATGCCGTATAAATGCGGGACGCCGCGGCATAGCGATTCTCCGGTGAAGTGATTCCATCCTCTACCACCACTCTCTATTCCGTTTCCTTAGGGGGGTTACTCCCGCCTCCGTGGTGTCAGTGCAAAAGCAGAGGCATAAAAAAAGCCCCGCAATGCGGGGCTTTTGGCTGATACAAGGATCGGTTATTTGTTGTCCGGCAGGGCGTAAGCGACAACGTAGTCGCCCAGCTTGGTGCCGAACGAACCGTGGCCACCGGCAGCAATCACTACGTATTGCTTGCCATTGACTTCATACGTCATCGGGGTGGCCTGGCCACCGGCCGGCAGGCGTGCCTGCCACAGTTTTTCACCGGTGCTCATGTTGAACGCACGCAGGAAGTTGTCTGCGGTCGCGGCCATGAAGAAGACGTTACCGGCGGTAGAAACCGGGCCGCCCAGCATCGGCATACCCATTTTGAACGGCAGCGGCAGCGGGGTGTTGTCATAGACGGTACCCACACGTTTCTTCCAGACGATCTGATGAGTTTTCAGATCCACCGCGGAGATGTAACCCCAGGCCGGTTGTTTGCACGGCAGGCCAAACGGAGAAAGGAACGGGTTCAGGGTCACGCCGAACGGCACGCCGTACTGCGGCTGAATACCAACTTCAGACCCGGTGCCGCCTGCGCCTTCCGGCGGCTCAGACGGGTTGTTCGGGCCACGCGGGATCAGGCGGGAAACGAACGGCAGCGCCATCGGGTTGGCAATCGCCACCTGACGGTCAGTATCCACGGAGATACCGCCCCACTCGAACATGCCCAGGTTACCTGGGAATACCAGGGTGCCCTGCTCAGACGGCGGGGTGAAGATGCCTTCATAACGCAGGCGGTGGAAGATCACGCGGCAGACCAGCTGGTCATACATCGTGGCGCCCCACATGTCTTTACCGCTCAGGTCTTTGGACGGACGGAAAGTCAGGTCAGAGAACGGCTGGGTCGGGGACGTCCAGTCACCTTCTGCTGCGCCCTGCGGAACCGGTTTTTCCGGAGCTGGGACGACAGGTTTGCCGTTACGGCGGTCCAGCACAAAGATGTTACCGGTTTTGGTCGGCACGTAGATGGCCGGAACCGTCTGCCCATCTTTGGTGATGTCAGCCAGGGTTGGCTGAGCCGGCACGTCCATGTCCCACAGGTCATGGTGCACAGTCTGGTAGAACCAGGCCAGTTTACCGGTCGAGGCGTTCAGCGCCAGCATACCGCTTGCGAAACGCTCCATCTCTTTGGAACGGTTACCGCCCCAGATGTCCGGGGTCGCGACGCCAATCGGCAGGTAGACCAGATCCAGTTTCTCATCGTAGGCTGCCGGTGCCCAGGAGTTCGGGGAGTTCGGCGTATAGTGCTGCTCACCTTCCGGGATGACATTCGGATCGGCCGCGCCGGTATCGAAGGCCCACAGCAGTTTGCCGCTGTTCACGTCAAAGCCGCGGATCACACCAGACGGCAGTTTGGTGGAGTAGTTGTCGGTCACTGCCCCGGCCATCACGATCACATGGTCGGTCACTACCGGCGGAGAGGTCGGCTCGTAAGCACCTGGGGTCGCGTACGGCATGTTGGCTTGCAGGTTCAGCTCGCCGTTGTTACCGAATTCCGGGCAACGATCACCGGTCTGGGCATCCAGCGCGAACAGGCGGCCGTCGTTCACCGGCAGCAGAATGCGGCGGGCACACAGGGCCGGTGCAGCGCTTGCGGTTGCCGTCTGGGCAGCCGCCGGGGCCTCGTGGTAAGACACACCACGGCAGGTCACGTGCTGGAAGGTCGGGTTGGTTTTCAGCTGCGGATCAAACTGCCATTTCAGCTTACCGGACGCAGCATCCAGGGCAATCAGCTTCTGGTGCGGCGTACACAGGTAGAGCGTGTCGCGGATTTTGATCGGCGTCACTTCGTCTGTGATTTCACCTGGGTCGTTAGGGCCTTTCATGTCGCCGGTACGGAACGTCCAGGCTTCTTCCAGCTCACCGACGTTTTTGTCGTTGATCTGTTTCAGCGGGGAGTAACGGGTACCGCCCTGGGTACGGCCATACGCCGGCCAGTCACCTGCCGGGATACCGGAGCTGTTTTGCTCAGCAGCCGGGGCCGGTTGGTTTGCGGTGTCCAGCGTACCGTTGATCTCCTGCGGGTCGTTAAACACCGACCAGGCCAGTGCCAGCACGGTGACAACCAGCACGGCGCTTAATGCACCGCGGGCCGTGCCGTTTTTGGCCGTCAGGTAGCGGTAGATGACCGGCAGCACCAGCCACACGCCGAAGAAGAACACCACGTCAAGGCGCGGCGTCAGTGCCCAGAAGTCAGTACCGACTTCCCAGATCGACCAGATGAGTGTGCCGAGCAGGAACACGGCATACAGCATCAGGGCTGAGGCCTTACGGCGATAGAGCAGCCAGGCCATTGCCAGCATAACCACACCGGCAACAATGTAATAAAGAGAGCCACCAATCGTGGCCAGCCATATCCCACCTATCAAAAAGTACAATCCGCTCAACGCGGCGAACAAAGCCGTAAGTATCACGAGGGTACGTGATAGCGAAGCTTTACTTTGCATAATATTAACCTTAAAAGTGTCTTTGTATCATCGAGTTACCTGTTAGATAACTCTTGCAAACGGCCGGAACCCTCCGGCCGTTCCTCCCCGCGCCTGTCCTTGATTCCCCAGGGGGCGTCAAGGCAGGTGCCCGGTTCGTTGCCGGCGACAAGCTGGAATCAGCGCAAACCGCAACAGAAACCACGAAACCGGTTGACCAAAAGTCTCCCGGCAGCGGGCGTCGATGACGGCAGTCTGGGTGCCGTTATTCCGTTGCCCTGCTTAAAACATTAGCCGGTATTCAGCAAAATGGCGGCTTAAGTGGGTGTCTGTGCAGAATTTATGCTGCTTTTTACCGCTGTCGCCGGGCGGCAACCAGAAAAATGAGGGGAACGTCGCGGCGATATTTCGCTGTGTATCGGGGAAACGTGCCTGCATCCCAGCGCCCGGCAGTGGGGCGCTGAAGGTCTCCCGTGCGGCCTGTCGCCCATTCAGGGCGCGCGAGGGCGTGCAACAGGGGGTGCCGGTAACGTAACGCGCAGGCCGCACCGCCCTTTATCTGGTCGTTACCGAAGAGATAACGGGAGAGATCATTCTGGTTGCCGGAAAAATAGTGGTTATCCGGCCTGATAACCCGCCTTATCCTGGGGAAATCCCCCACGGGAAAAGACAACGCGCGGTATTCTCTGCTCTCTGTTTTAAGTTCTCAAGTTTTTTGTTACGAATTGGTTACGTAATAGTCGGATAGTTGAAAATAAAAAGCCCGCCGCGGGAATAAAGCCCGGCGGCGGGCGGATGCCAATAACAACATTATGGCTATTGTCGGGCGGTGTTCAGGCTCAGGCCGCGCAATGGCTGAGTGATGCCTGCGGCTGGACGGCGGCCATCAGGCGAGTCAGATCGTCAGCAGGGGTGGCGATGGTCAGTGGCAGGCCGTGCTGGTCAAACAGGGCGCGGATGCCGGAGAGCGGCATCTCTTTCATGACCAGCCCGGCGCGGCTGCCCTGGGCATTGGCCAGCTGGCAGTAACTGCCGATTTGCGCAGCGGCCAGCGGCAACAATACCGGGAGTGACACGGCGCTCAGGCGGCTGCGTACCTGCTCGGCCAGCGCCGGTTGCTGGGCGCGCAGTTCTGCCAGGGTCAGCGGCACCGGGTCATTTTCACCGTCGGTCAGCATAAACAGTGCTACGCTGCGCTCATCACGCGGGTCAAACAGGCAGATCTCATCTTTGCTTTGCGCGTGGGTCGCCTGGCCGTGCTGGGTCTGGTTCACTTCGAACAACGGTGCCTGCACCGGCAATGCCGCCTGCAACGCCGGAACGTAAGCCGCGTCCAGCAGCGAACAGGTCAGGTCGATTTCCGGCTGATAGGCAATCATCTCCGTCACGGCATGAATATCCACCTGCTCCGGGTTGCCCACAGAGAGCAGGTAACACGGGGTGCCGCCATTTTCGAAATAGTGGCGCACGGCGTAGTAGCTGGTCAGAAAGGCATTGCTCACCTGCTCCAGCATTTCGGCCATAAAGCCCGCATTAGCCGGCAGTGCGGCATCTGCCTCGGCAGCCATGCCCAGCAGCTCATCTTCGCTGTAGTTCAGGCTCAGGCTGCTGTCCTGCCAGTTCATGATCGCCTGCTGGATAAACAGGCTGTACGGGTTCAGGATGAAGTTAATGCTCTGCTCATACCCTTTCACGGAGACCATCACCGGCAGGTCACGGATGTCTGCCTGAAGCAGGTCATTGCTGTTGCCACCTAAAAACTGGCGCGAGAAATCTTGTAAATCGGTCACGCGGGTCAGGGTCATGCCGCTATTTGCCTCTTTGTGGGCAAAGCAGCCGATAAATACCGGCGTCACGACCTGAGGGGAGAGCGTATAATGACTCTCAGCCTGGTAGGAGTCAGAAAGAGAGATGTCGGCTGACGCAGCTGTGTGCAGATCCATAAGAGTTCCTCGCCAAGAAATAGATGTTTAATTCACACTGTTATAGTGGGTAATCAGTAAAGGATAATCACAGGCACCGCGCATCCCTGCCTGCGCTTATGCCGCTTCTGAACGTAAAGCCATTCCTGACATCATGCCGGTAATTATCACCGGCATCGGGATCGGTCTTATATAAAGACGCTGTTCATCTATTTCTTTTGGTGCGGGAGAGTGCGGCGTTAAATAAGCGCGCCGTTAAATAAGTCTCTCTACCCTTTGCCCTGGTTAAGAAATCGAGAGGAAGGCCGTTGATGACGGAGCTAAATTAACGAAATTAAACTTACCCTGGCAAGTAATTTGTCTACAAGAACACTCCTATTTTACCTTTTTATATTCAGAGCCTGCCCGGATTTACTTTCACGATGCTAATAAAACCCCCTTGTGGAGGGCAGGCCACCAGCAGCTGACCCTTCAACAGCTTTAACGGGTTATGAAGTGAAATTTCACCGGTTTTGTGCAATTAACAGGCAAAATCAGGTTGCCGCCCTGCAATTTCATCTGCACACAAGGCGAAAAAGATAAGACTGACACAGGTACACGCAAGGGCTTTCACGGTGAAACACCGGCAAAGACGCGGGAAACCGGCTCATTTACTGTTCTGCAAATGAAATAACCGTCAGATGTGATAACGTTTCCATGAAATAAAACTTTCCGGGCTAATTTATTACCTTATGTATAAGCCTGCACGATCGTCCGCGCAGCGATACTGTGATACCAATAATCAATGCCACTGAAAGGTTGCTGAATTTTTGACAGGGTAAAAACCGGCGGAAAGCGATGTTTTCGGATAAAGGCCATCTTGTTCCGCCTATTTTTCAGCAACAAAAAAGCCACCCCGACGGGTGGCTTTTTCGTGAAGCGCATTCTTAGACACAGAAAGGCTTATTGGTGGATATCACTACCCTTATTTTTTCGGGTTGTTGATGACACCGCCTGGGGTGGTGGTCCCGGATGTTGCACCTTTGGTGATATCGCTTACCGGGTCACGGCTGGCCAGCGGGTCATTATTTTCCAGCGGCTTTTTGCTTCCCAGGGGATCTTTATTCAGCAGTGGGTCTTTATTACCCAGCGGGCTGGTGGTGCTGGTCGGTTTGGCTGCACCGGTGGTGCTGCCGGTCACACCAGCGGTACCTGCTGCACCCGTCGTGGTGCCGGCCGTCCCCGTTGTGGAGCCGGTTACACCGGTGGTGCCGGTAACGCCGCCGGCTGCCAGGTCGCGGTCAGCATCAACGTGCTCAACCTCTACGTTCTGACGTCGTACGGTGTCGTTAATGGTTTCGACTCGGCTGCTTTCGTCTTTGCGAACCACCACTTCCTCAACGATTTTGGCCGTTTTATTGACAACCGGTTGCTCATGGGTTTCTGTTACCTCGACGACTTTTTCAGACCAGTCGATATCATTCAGGTAGGCCGGCTCATCGACGGCGCGGCGGAAAATGTCTGCATGTTGCTCATGCAGAGCCACTTCAGCTTTCACATCTTCCGTGGTGACGTAACGGCGAACGCGGGTTGACCCCTCTTTCACCAGGCGCTTACCGACTTCCAGGTTCTCTTCGGCAAGACGCAGGATCTCTTCTTCTGACTCATCACCCGTCAGGGAGGTATGGATAGCGTCACGGTTGTCCGTGGTGCCGGCAGTCCCTGTGGTGCCGGCAGCCCCCAGCGCAGCACCGGTGGTGCCCAGTGCACCCGCGCCGCCGGTACGGGACGGCACATCCACTGCCTGGTGACGGTCAAGGATGGCCATAGCGCGGGCTGTGTCATCTTCATCAGCACGCAAGGTCAGGATTACGCCGCCTGTATCCATCGCACGGGTATACACTTCTGCGTAATCATCCTCTACGGTGTCACCGAACAGGCGCTGCCAGATGCTTGGGTGACGGATGGCTTTCCCTTCATGTTTAAGGTGTTCACCGGTGATCAGGCTGATGTCATTATCAGGGAACCCGGCTTTAATAAGATTTTTACGCGCTGCCTCGGCTTGTTGAGTCGTATCAAATAAGGTAACGATTTTTTCGTGTGCCATGATATTTTCCTCTTTTGCGTTAGCGAGTATTGGTCTTGTGCGTTAGCGATAATGAATTCATAGGAAGAGATAATTACTTCTTGTCATCTTCCTGCCGCTCAATTGACACTTCCTGACTGCGAAGCGTAACGCTGTCCTGAAACGGCTGTTGTGTAGTGACCTTCTTAATATGAAGCTCCTCCTTGAGAACCAGGCGACGTATGACCTCAATCTCCTCTTCAACCACCGGAATAATCGTGACCCCATTCTCCTCGCGGATGGCGGGAATAACGTCTACCCTCTCTCCCTTGGGAATACGCTGCACTTCAACGTGTTCTTTATGAAGCAGCTCATCAATGGGCTGCTCATGAAGTACCGTTTTTCGCGTCACGGTTACACGGCCTTTGATGACCTTTTCCTTGGAAACATCAACCTGTTCTTGCGCAAGGGGAATTAACGCTTCCTGAACCTCGCGGCTTTCCTGGGAAGCTTCCTCTTTCGCATGTGTTGGTTTCCTGATCATCATTAACTCCCTTTCTTTTACTACCGGCCATATTGCCTGGTTTTATTTCCCGGTCTTTACCGGGGATATATAATCAATTCAGCTTTACATATCTTTTAAATAAGCATTTAAATTTTGCCTATCTCATAAAACCAGATGAATATCTTGCCTACACAGGAATTAACTGTAGTACAGGATGCCGGGTCCGACAGGCAAAAAGGCTATTTTCAGGGGGTTTTAAGCTTAATCCTAATAACCAAAAATGCGCTTTTCTTTTTAGGGGAAACTGAAAAAGGCTTTTAAAAGAGTTACCTGCAGAAATAACACCCGTGATTTTTTCAGAATAGTGCACAGCGTCACTGAAAAATTTATTTACATTCGCCATGCCCTCAGGCAGGGGTATTTCTTCTGCCGGGCGACACAGCAAACCTGAACCAGGACACGTCTGCCGGTACAGCGTGAAGAAAAAGTGCGTGAGTGAACAAAAACGCACCAAAACAAGGCGATTTCTTAACCCGCTTCACGATTTTGTTTTTTGTTAGTGCAAAATTTCCACCTGCTCGGCTAGCTTTGAGAAGCTTCATACTCAGGCAGGATCGCGACGGATGCGATCACGCTTCCTCTACTGCCCCCAGGACGATCGTCCCTGCCCGGCCGATGCCGGGATAACCCCGCCTTCATTCCGCCACTCACTATTTTCAGGCAGCACGGCGAGATGGCGGGGTTCTTGCTTACTCACCGTTGCGCTATCAACACGGATCGCGCGGTCATGCTGTGATAACTGACAATTGAACTCTCCCGCGCCGCAGTCAGGCGTTTCACTCTTTAGTGCTAAGGAATTCAACCATGTCCAGGACACTGATTAAGCTTCCTCTGATGGCTGTGCTCTCAGGTTGTTGCATGGCGGCTTTCACCGCCCAGGCGGATATTGTGATTGGCGTGGCCGGGCCATTCTCCGGGCCGAACGCCACCTACGGCGCGCAATACTGGAAAGGGGCGTCGCAAGCTGCGGCGGACATCAACGCCGCCGGGGGCATCAACGGCGAGAAAATCACGCTGGTGCAGGGGGATGACGCCTGCGAACCGAAACAGGCCGTGGCGGTGGCTAACCGGCTGGTAGACCAATCCCATGTGGCGGCAGTGGTCGGCCATTTCTGCTCCTCCTCCACCATGCCCGCCTCTGAAGTGTATGACGAGGCCGGTATCATCAGCATTACCCCCGGCTCCACCAACCCACAGATCACCGAGCGCGGCATGGACGGCATGTTCCGCATGTGCGGCCGGGACGACCAGCAAGGCGCCGTCGCTGCCAACTATATGTTCGACAAACTGAAAGCGTCCAAAGTCGTCGTTATCCATGACAAAGACACTTACGGCCAGGGGCTGGCGGACGCCACCCGGGCGGCGCTGAAAGCACACGGCACCAACGCCGTGCTGTACGAGGGGCTGTCACGCGGGGAGAAAGATTTCAACGCGCTGGTCACAAAAATCGGCGCGCTGAAACCGGATGTGGTCTATTTCGGCGGCTGCCACCCGGAAGCCGGGCCGCTGGTACGCCAGATGCGTGAACAGGGCGTGGAGGCGAAATTCTTCTCCGGTGACTGCGTGGTCACGGAAGAGATGGTCACGGCGGCCGGTGGCCCGCAATACACCAACGGCGTGCTGATGACCTTCGGCAATGACCCGCGCACCCTCCCGGAAGGCAAGGCGGTAATTGAGAAATTCCGCGCCGGGGGCTTTGAGCCGGAAGGGTACACCCTCTATTCCTACGCCTCGGTGCAGGCGATTGCCGCCGCGTTCAAAGCGGTGGGCAGCACTGACAGCGAAAAAGCCAGCGAATGGCTGAAGGAAAACAGCGTCGATACGGTGATGGGCAAAAAATCCTGGGACAGCAAAGGCGACCTGAAAGTGTCGGATTACGTGGTGTACCAGTGGGATGACAAGGGCCACTACCACCCGCTCTGATCCTGCATGCTGACCACCCGGCCCGCGCGGTTGGCGGGCCTCTGCATACGCCTTTCAGGCCCCGGCGGCCTGGCTGAACCGCGGAAATCTCCCTATGAATGACGCTATCTTTGTGCAACAGCTGCTGAATGGCCTGACCCTGGGCGCAGTCTATGGGCTGATCGCCATCGGCTATACGATGGTGTACGGCATTATCGGCATGATTAACTTCGCCCACGGCGAGGTGTATATGATCTCCGCCTACCTGTGCGCCATTGCGCTGGCGCTGCTCTCCTCGTTCGGGCTGCACTCTTTCCCGCTGCTGATGCTCGGCACACTGGTGTTTACGCTGGCGGTCACCGGCGTGTATGGCTGGGTGATTGAACGCATCGCCTACCGGCCGCTGCGCAACTCCACCCGCCTCGCGCCGCTGATTTCCGCCATCGGCATGTCATTAATCCTGCAAAACTACGCCCAGCTCAGCCAGGGGCCGAACCAGCAGGGCATCCCGACGCTGCTGAGCGGGGCCATCCGCCTGCAACTCGGTGACGGCATCGTGCAATTGACCTACACCAAAGTGTTTATCCTGGCGGCGTCCCTGGCCGGGATGGGGATATTGACCTGGATTATCCAGTGCACCCGGCTCGGGCGCATCTGCCGCGCCACCCAGCAGGATCGCAAAATGGCGTCAATCCTCGGCATCAACACCGACCGCGTGATCTCGCTGGTGTTTGTGATTGGGGCGTCGATGGCCGGGCTGGCCGGGGTGCTGATCACGCTGAACTACGGCACCTTTGATTTCTACGCAGGCTTTATCATCGGCATCAAGGCGTTTACCGCCGCCGTGCTGGGCGGCATCGGCTCGCTGCCGGGCGCGATGCTCGGCGGGTTGCTGTTGGGGATTTCCGAGGCGCAATTCGCCGGGCTGGTAAATTCGGATTACAAGGATGTGTTCTCCTTCGCGCTGCTGGTGGTGATCCTGATTTTCCGCCCGCAGGGGCTGCTGGGGCGGCCGCTGGTCGCCAAGGTGTAAGGAGCAGGTATGACGCAGACACAACACGCCGCAGGCGTGACGCTGAAACAGAGCCTTCTTGATGCAGTGGTCGCCGGGCTGATCGCGCTGGTGGTGTTCGGCCCGGTGGTGGGCGTGGTGCTGGACGGCTATCAGTACCACACTGAGCCGCAACGGGTGGCGGTGATCGTCGCGGTGGTGATGGTGGGCCGCCTGCTGCTGAGCCTGCTGTGGCAGAGCCAACGCGGGCGGCGGATGGCGGCAAACTTTGAAGGCGCGGATCACGGCGTCTATGTGCAGCAGGTGGGCCACCGCTCGCGGCTGCGCTGGGTCATCCCGCTGCTGGTGCTGCTGGCGGCGCTGTTCCCGTTCGTCGCCACCAAATACCTGCTCACGGTGGCGATCCTCGGGCTGATTTATGTGTTACTGGGGCTGGGGCTGAACATCGTGGTCGGGCTGGCCGGGCTGCTTGACCTCGGCTACGTCGCCTTTTATGCCATTGGCGCCTATGGGCTGGCACTGGGCTACCAGCACCTCGGGCTGGGGTTCTGGTCGATGCTGCCGCTGGCGGCGTTGCTGGCGGCCAGCGCCGGGGCGCTGCTCGGCTTCCCGGTATTGCGGATGCATGGCGACTACCTGGCGATTGTCACACTCGGCTTTGGTGAGATTATCCGGCTGGTGCTGAATAACTGGCTGGCCGTGACCGGCGGCCCGAACGGCATTTCCGTGCCGGCACCGACGTTTTTTGGCCTGGAGTTCGGCCGCCGCGCGCGGGAAGGCGGCACGCCGATCCACGAATTCCTCGGCATTGCCTATAGCCCGAATTTCAAATTCATCTTTATCTATGTGGTGCTCTGCCTGGTAGTGCTGCTGGTGCTTTACATCAAACACCGGCTGACCCGGATGCCGATCGGCCGCGCCTGGGAAGCCCTGCGTGAGGATGAGATCGCCTGCCGGTCGCTGGGCCTGAACCATGTGCTGGTAAAGCTCTCCGCCTTTATGCTGGGCGCGTCCACTGCCGGGCTGGCCGGGGTGTTTTTCGCCAGCTATCAGGGCTTCGTGAACCCGACCTCCTTCACCTTCTTTGAGTCGGCGCTGATTCTGGCGATTGTGGTCCTGGGCGGCATGGGCTCGACACTCGGCGTGGTACTGGCGGCGTTTGTGCTGACCGTCGCGCCCGAGCTGTTACGCAGTTTTGCCGAATACCGGGTGCTGTTGTTTGGCGTGCTGATGGTGCTGATGATGATCTGGCGGCCGCGCGGGCTGGTGCGCACCAGCCGCAGTGGGTTTGCCGTGCGTAAAGGAGTCGCCCCTTGAGTGAAAAAATCCTGCAGGTGGAACACCTGATGATGCACTTCGGCGGCATTAAAGCGCTGAATGACGTCAGCCTGGATGTCGATCGCGGTTCGATTACTGCGCTGATCGGCCCCAACGGGGCGGGCAAAACCACGGTGTTCAACTGCCTGACCGGCTTTTACCGCGCCACCGGCGGCCACATCCGGTTGCATACCGGCGCGCGCGCCACTGACGTGATCGAGATTCTGGGCGAAGCGCTGCGCCCCGGCGATCTGATTAACCCTGCCCGGCTGGGCCGCCGCCTCTGGTACAAAATGTTTGGCGGCACCCATCTGGTGAACCGGGCCGGGCTGGCGCGCACGTTCCAGAACATCCGGCTGTTCCGCGAGCTGTCGGTGGTGGAAAACCTGCTGGTGGCGCAGCACATGCGTGTTAACCGCAACCTGCTGGCGGGCATCCTTAACACGCCGGGCTATCGCCATGCCGAAAACCGCGCGATCGATCAGGCGTTTTACTGGCTGGAGGTGGTGGATCTGGTGGACTGCGCCAACCGGCTGGCCGGCACGCTCTCGTATGGCCAGCAACGGCGGCTGGAGATCGCCCGCGCCATGTGCACCCTGCCGTCGATGCTCTGCCTGGATGAACCGGCCGCCGGGCTGAACCCGGTGGAGACCGCCGCGCTGAGCCGCATCATCCGCTTTCTGCGCCAGCAACACGGCCTGACTATTTTGCTGATCGAACATGATATGGGCATGGTGATGGAGATTTCCGACCACGTCATCGTGCTTGACCACGGCGACGTGATTGCACGCGGCACGCCGCAGCAGATCCAGCACAATGACCGGGTGATCGCCGCCTATCTGGGCACCGACGAGGAGGATGCTGCGTGAAGGACGTGATGCTGGAGTTCCGCAATGTGGATGTGTTTTACGGGCCGGTGCAGGCGTTGAAAAATGTCTCACTGACCGTGCAGGAGGGCGAGACAGTGTCACTGATTGGGGCGAACGGCGCAGGCAAATCGACGCTGTTGATGTCGATTTTTGGTCAGCCCCGGATTGCCGCCGGGGAGATTTTTTATCGCGGCGAACCGATCAGCCGCCGTTCCACCCATTTTATCGCCAGCAACGGCATTGCCCAGTCCCCGGAGGGACGGCGCATTTTCCCGGATATGAGCGTGGAGGAGAATCTGCTGATGGGCACTATCCCCATCGGCAACCGCTATGTGAAAGAGGACCTGGCGCGGATGTTCTCACTGTTTCCCCGGCTAGAGGAACGGCGCGCCCAGCGGGCGATGACGCTGTCCGGCGGTGAACAGCAGATGCTGGCGATTGCCCGCGCCCTGATGAGCCGCCCGAAGCTGTTGTTGCTGGATGAGCCGAGCCTTGGGCTGGCACCGATTGTGGTGAAGCAGATTTTCTCCATCCTGCGGGAACTGACCCAAAGCGGCATGACGCTGTTTCTGGTGGAACAGAACGCCAACCATGCGCTGAAACTCTCTGACCGGGGCTATGTGATGGCCACCGGCCAGATCCGCCTGACCGGCAGCGGCAGTGAATTGCTGCAAAACCAGGAGGTGCGCAAAGCGTACCTTGGCGGGGGTTAAACGCCCGCCGCGCGGTAGGCGTAGAGGTTAACCGGGCGGCCGTGGTACTGGTCTTCGCCGTCCGGGAGGAACCCGGCTTTCAACGCCAGCCGGATCGACGGCTGGTTATCCGGGTTGATCATGCAGAAAATGGGCTTTTTCAAATTCCCCGCCGCCCACGCCTGCGCGGCCTGCACCGCTTCGGTGGCGTACCCTTTTCCGTGGAACGCGGGCAGAAACGTCCAGCCCATTTCCGCTTTGCCGCTGACGTCACGGGTTAATGCCCGCTGGTAATCCGCAAAGCCGGTACAGCCGATATAGCGCCCGCTGCTGCGCTCCTCGACCGCCCAGTACCCAAACCCCAGCATATGCCAGTGCCCGGCATAACGCAGCAGACGGCTCCAGCTCTCCTCCGTCGTGGAGGGGTTGCCGCCGATAAACCGGGTGACATTCTCATTTGCCCATAGCTCCGCCTGCTCAGCGGCATCCGCCAGTGTGTGCGCCCGCAATACCAGGCGATCGGTGGTGATCACCGGAATCAATGCGTCCATGATAACTCCTTTATCAAACAAATAATTACGCGGCAGGCGCGTCAAACACCTCGACGACGTCAAACCGCAGGCAGACCAGTTTCATCTCTTCGCTGAATTCACCGGTGCGGGTGAAAAAGTCCCGGTGCTCGCGCTTCCACTCCTCAAAAGTACCCTCTCCTTCCGCCAGCGCAAACTCTTCCGGCACATCGCAGTAACGCAGGATAGAGACTTCTTTGATTTCGATGGCACAGGCGGCGCGCCCGCGCCCGTCTTCGATCACATTAAACGCCCCGGCCTGCGGCAGCGGTTCATTGTCATCGTAATAGGACTGCAATGCGCCACAGGTGGCACGCTTTTTCCCTGCCAGCACCAGCGCCAGAAGCTGGTCGGCCATCGCCGGGGAGTCGCCGAAACTGAAATGCACGGCTTGCAGGTAGCGTTCGTTGTTCATTCTTGCGGTTCCTCTGCCTGTCAATATTCTTAACATGAACAATTCTCATTTGAGAATGTTATTGATAATTATTTGTATTTGAAATAGTGTGTTGCAGCCTGTGAAAAACCGCGTCCCGGTGTATCAGGGTCAATGGTTTTTCAAGAGGTTACCTGTTCCCAGGGGAAAGGGAAAATAACAAATTGGTTAAATATTGATTGCGCTAAGAACCGCGCCGGCTGAGGGCTGCCGGAACGGGTTCAGCCGGGACAGCAAAATGAAAATAATGACGCGTTACCCATTAGCGATGCTGATTAAAGCAGGCATCGGCACATTAATTCTGGCAGGGAATACCCAGGCGGCAGAACAGAGTACGCCAGTGGATCAACACAACATCACCACCCAGGCAGCCGTGGCCGATGCGGCGGCGGCTGACGTCGCTGCCGGTGACAGCGGCGATACCATGCTGGTGACCGCCGCCGAGCAGACACTGCAAGCGCCGGGCGTCTCCACCATTACCGCCGATGAGATTAAAAAGCGCCCCCCGGCGCGGGATGTCTCCGAGATAATCCGCACCATGCCGGGCGTTAACCTGACCGGCAACTCCACCAGCGGCCAGCGCGGCAACAGCCGCCAGATTGACATCCGCGGCATGGGGCCGGAAAACACCCTGATCCTGATTGATGATGTGCCGGTCACCAGCCGCAATTCCGTGCGCCTGGGCTGGCGCGGTGAGCGTGACACACGCGGTGACAGCAACTGGGTGCCGCCGGAAATGATCGACCATATCGAGGTGATCCGCGGCCCGGCTGCCGCCCGCTACGGCAACGGTGCGGCAGGCGGCGTGGTTAACATCATCACCAAAAAAGATACGCCGCAATGGCACGGAAGCTGGAATACCTACTTCAATGTGCCGCAGCATGATGAGGAAGGCTCAACCAAACGCACCAACTTCAGCCTCTCCGGCCCGCTGGGGGATGACGTCACCTTCCGTTTGTATGGCGGGCTGGCGAAAACCCAGGCGGACGCCGAGTACATCAACGCCGGGCATGAGGCGCTGCGCACCGGCAGTTACGCCGGTTCCGTTCCGGCCGGTCGTGAAGGCTCGGTGAACAAAGACATCAACGCCATGATCCACTGGGCGTTCGCCCCGATGCAGTCACTGGAGTTTGAGGCAGGCTACAGCCGCCAGGGCAACCTCTATGCCGGGGATACCCAGAACACCAATACCAGTGCGCTGGTGCATGAAAATTACGGCAAAGAGACCAACCGGCTCTACCGCCAGAATTTCGCGGTGAAGTGGAACGGTGCATGGGACAACGGCATCAGCACCAGGAACTACGCCCAGTATGAGAACACCCGCAACACCCGCATGAATGAAGGGCTGGCGGGCGGCACCGAGGGGATCTTCTCGGATGACGGCTTCTCCTCCATCCAGCTTGATGATGTGCTGCTGCACAGTGAAATCAGCATTCCGTTCGAATTGTGGGTTAACCAGACCGCGACCTTCGGCGCAGAGTGGAACCAGCAGCGGATGAAAGACAATATCTCCAACACCCAGGCGCTCTCCGGCGGCGCGGTGGACGGCATCGCCAGCACCGGCCGCAGCCCTTACTCCTCTGCGGAGATCTTTTCCCTGTTCGCGGAAGACAATATTGAGCTGACCGACAGCACCATGCTGACCCCGGCGCTGCGTTTTGACCATCACAGCATCGTAGGCGACAACTGGAGCCCGTCCCTGAACCTGTCGCAAGGGTTAAGTGACGATGTCACGTTGAAACTGGGCATCGCCCGCGCCTATAAAGCGCCAAGCCTTTACCAGACCAACCCCAACTACCTGCTCTACAGCCGCGGCCAGGGCTGCCCGGCCAGCACCGCCGGCTGTTACCTGGTCGGCAACAGCGATCTGGAGGCTGAAACCAGCATCAATAAAGAAGTCGGGCTGGAATGGAAACATGACGGCTATCAGGCGGGCATTACCTGGTTCCGCAATGATTACCGCAACAAGATTGAGTCCGGCTACCTGCCGGTCAGCACCTCCACCAACGGCGCCACGGATGTCTATAAATGGGAAAACGTGCCGAAAGCCGTGGTGGAAGGGCTGGAAGGGACGGTCAATATTCCGTTCAGCGACGCGGTGCAGTGGAATAACAACCTGACCTACATGTTGCAGAGCAAAAACAAAACCACCGGCGATCGGCTGTCGATTATCCCGGAGTACACGCTGAACTCGACCCTGAGTTGGCAGGCAACCCAACAGCTTTCGCTGCAAACCACCCTGACCTGGTACGGCACACAGACGCCGAAAAAGTACAACTACAAGGGTGAGGCCGTGACCGGCAGCGAAACCTGGAAAGTCAGCCCCTATTCCCTGCTGGGCATGAGCGGCACTTATGACGTGACGAAATATGTCAGCGTCACGCTGGGCATCGACAACCTGTTCGACAAGCGCCACTTCCGCCAGGGCAACGCCCAGACCACCGGCAACGCCACGACCAGCTCCTACCTGTACGGTGCCGGGGCCAACACGTATAACGAGTCGGGCCGCACCTATTACATGAGCCTGAACACCCACTTCTGATCACAGGTGTTCCACCCATAAAAAAAGCCGGCTGATATCGCCGGCTTTTTTATGACGCCCTGCTTAGCTGTTCGCAGATTTGGTGCGGTTGGCAAAGCTTTTGCGCAGTTTTTGCAGCTTCGGTGGGATCACGGCCATGCAGTAGCGGTTCTCCTGGCCTTCGCCTTCCCAGTAGTTCTGGTGGTAATCCTCTGCCGGATACCAGGTGCCGAGCGCCTCAATGGTGGTCACCACCGGCTGGCTGTTATCAGCCTGCGCACGGCGAATGGCGGCCTGAGCCTCTTCATGCTGTTCCGGTGTGGCCGGGAAGATGGCCGAGCGGTACTGCGTGCCGATGTCATTACCCTGGCGGTTAAGCTGGGTTGGGTCATGGGTCGCGAAGCTGATGTCGAGGATATCGCCGTAGCTGATCTTTTCCGGGTCAAAACCGACGCGGATCGCCTCAGCATGGCCGGTTTCACCGGTGCACACCTGGCGATAGGTCGGGTTCGCCACCTGGCCGCCGGTGTAGCCGCTCTCTACCGAGACCACCCCGACCACATCATTAAATACCGCCTCGGTACACCAGAAGCAGCCACCAGCCAGCGTTGCATATTCAATTGCCATAAGGTCTCCTCAGCAGGGTTCTCTACACCCGTCATTGACGGGACAACGGTTTTCTTAACCATTCATACTGACGGTTTATGGCAACAATCGCCAGCCCGACGGGGCGAAAAGGCACAAAGTTCTAAGCGGAATGGGAGAGAGAAAGGAACTTTCACCAAATAAATAATAACTTCTCTGAATTACATCAATATCTTAGCATTATAGATAATCCAAATTTTTCAGTGCTGCTTTAAGCAAAAAAACAACTAAATCCTCATAATTTATTGTTATTTATCACTATTTTATCTTTATTAAAACAATTGTGCTCAGATAATTATATTTATCAACGAAATACATCTACGCAATCTTCATTCACTAAATTAATAGTTATTCTGTCTTTATCTTTGAGTTACTGATAATCAAAAAAAATTTTATATATAAAAAATTCATCTTCATGTTATAACATTATCATTCTTTCTTATTACTTCGCACAGCGTTTTAAAAGGCCATCAAAAACTGCTTCTTATCCCTACACGTTTTTATTGATAACTAATATACCCATGTAAAGTAAAGGAAATGCTATGGAAACGTTGGAACAGCTCAATAGCTTAGCTGCTAAAATCAAGCAACAATCTTCATTTATAACAACAGAAGAAGCGACTAAAAACGCATTCGTTTTACCTTTTATAAATAAAGTAATGGGATATGATGTTTTCGATCCTACCGAGGTTTTGCCAGAATTTATCTGTGATGTTGGCACCAAGAAAGGCGAAAAAATTGATTATGCCATTCTTAAGGATAATGAAATACAAATTTTAATTGAATGTAAGAAAATAGGTGAGCCTCTTCATATAAACCATGCTTCACAATTATTCAGATATTTCCATGTTACAAGTGCCAGAATATCCATTCTGACTAATGGTCAGTGCTATAAATTCTTTACTGACCTTGATGCGCCCAACAAAATGGATGAGAAACCATTTCTGGAATTAGATTTACTTGAAATTGATGAGAATGTTGTTCCAGAAATAAAAAAATTAACTAAAACAGCTTTTGATGTTGAGTCCATTCTAAATGCAGCAGGTGAATTAAAGTATGTAAGCCAAATTAAAAAAATTCTTTCATCTCAAATGTCATCTCCTGAAGATGACTTTGTTAAGTTCTTTGCCTCACGTGTGTATGATGGCATGCTGACCCAAAAAGTAAGGGATTTATTTACAGGATTAACAAAAAAAGCAGCAAACCAATGGTTAAATGACCAGGTAAATGAACGTTTAAAATCAGCATTGGCCGGTTCGCTTCCTTCTGCCCCTGCGACAATGGTAGATGCCACGCCTCCTGAAGTTGTAGCAATTGATGAACAGGACGACGGCATTATTACTACTCCTGAAGAGTTGGAGGGCTTTCACATTGTTAAATCGATAATTCGCACTTCCATTGACCCTAAGCGCATTACCCACCGCGATACGAAAAGCTATTTTGGCATTTTAATTGATGACAATAATCGCAAACCAATATGCCGTCTTCATTTTAACCGAAGCCAGCGCTATATAGGCCTCTTTGATGAAGAGAAAAAAGAGACTCGTCATCCTATTTCTGAATTAGATGACATTTATCAATTCACAGAACAGCTTAAAAGCGCAGCTCAATCTTACTTATCAGCATAATAAATTGTGCCAGGCTTAAAAAATCAGCCTGGCCTCCTCTATTTTTACAATGCTTAATTTTCTTTTTATCTGATGCAGAGTGAAAGCACTCTCTCCACTATTTAAAAAATCATATAACGTAGGCTTCCTCTACTCTTCTTAAACGACCAAAACGTAAAATCGCTTACTCTTCATCACCCTCACCCCTCGGTGCTGATCCCGCAGTTGCGGCCGGAGTGTTTGGCCTGGTAGAGCGCCTGATCGGCGTGTTCCTTGAACGCCCTGGCGTCCGGCCCGTTTCCTTTAACGATGCAGCTATAACTGCCGGCACTGATGGTGACGATTTTCCCCGGCACATCGGTTTCTGCATGGGGCAGGCCAATCGCCCGGACAGCCTCCACGGCGCGTTGCGCGAACTTCGCGGCGTCTTTGATGCCGGTGTAAGGCAGCACAATCGCGAACTCCTCGCCGCCATAGCGGGCGATCAGGTCAGACTGCCGGTGCGGCAGGTGCAGCAACGCTTCCCCGACCTTTTTCAGGCACTCGTCCCCGGCGACGTGGCCGTAGGCATCGTTGTAACGTTTGAAAAAGTCGATATCCATCATGATAAGTGACACCGGCTCCTGATTGCGCGCCGAACGCTGGAGGCTCTGCTCGAGGAAAATATCAAATTGCCGCCGGTTGGCCAGCCCTGTCAGCCCGTCCACCAGCGCCAGCGCCTGAAGCGTATGGTTGATGGTGGTGAGATCGTCCCGCAGTTGCGTCATCTCCAGGTGGTTCTTCATGCTGACGCGCACCTGACGCAGCACAAAGAAGCCCAGCAGGAACAGCGCGGCCAGCAGCGAGAGGCTGAGGACAACGCTCAGCAGGTTGTCCGCCCGCCATTGCGCCTGGATGTCACGCTTGTCATACCCGGCCGCGACAATCAGCGGGTAGCGGTTGAGGCGCGCATAGCCAAAGATGCGCACTTCGTTGTCCATCGCCGAACGCCAGGCACCACTGCCGCTGGCAGAGGCTTTCAGGGCATGGGTAAACAGCGGGCTGCTGGAGAGGCTGGTATTGATCACCGAATCCGGGAACGGGCGCACATACATCACGGTGCTGTCCGCCATAAACAGCCCCAGCAGGCTGCGTTCGCTGAGCACGTAATAGCTGTAATGCTGGCGGAAATAGTCAATGCTGACCGTTGCCAGCGCCACGCCGGCAAAGCGGCCCTCTCTGCTGGTCAGCCGCAAAGAGACCGGGATCACCAGATCGCCGGTCGAACGGCTGCGGATCACCTTGCCGATATGGATCTCCGGGTCTGCATGGGTACGGTGCCAGATAAAATATTCCCGGTCAGCGTTGTTGGCGTTCACCGGGATCGTATTGCCGGAAGTCGCGAGCCAGTTGCCCTCGGCATCATAAATAAATAACCCATGCAACTGCGGCAGAATCGCCTGCCGCCCGCGCAGCACGCTGCGCAGCGCCTCAAGCTGGTCGCTGGCCACCGGCTTCCCGCTTATTTCACGGGCGATATCCGTCAGCGTAATCTCCACCTGTAAAAACGTGTCTTCCGCCTGCCGCGCCAGCGAGACAGAGAGGTTCTTCGCCTGGTCGTGGGTGGCGCGCAGGGTACGGTCGTAGGAATCCCACAACGTCCAGCCATTAATGCCCACCACCGCAATGCTCATGATGATCAGGAAAATCACCATTGAACGGCCAAGCGACGAGCGGAAAATGGAAGGTAAGGGATCAGTGGCACGCATCATGGGCAGGGTTCAACTCCGCAGGAAATACCTAAGTAAAGCATAGCTTATCGTTTTCAGCCGGATTGACGTGTTTCCGGCACCGCTTGCTGCCACCGCTGCCGCCCCGGCAGGCACAATCCCCCGTCTTTCACTAGACTTAGGCTTTATTCATCACGCCTGAACCGGAGGAACCTTGCTATGGGACACACCTCGCCCGCACTGGACGACCAGACTTTATCGCTGATTGATCGCTATTGGCGCGCCGCCAATTACCTCTCCGTCGGCCAGATCTACCTGCTGGAAAACCCGCTGTTGCGTGAGCCGCTGGCCGCTGAACATATCAAACCACGGCTGCTCGGCCACTGGGGCACCACGCCCGGCCTGAACTTTTTATACGCCCACCTGAACCGCATCATCAAACAGCAGGATGTGAACATGATTTACATCTGCGGGCCGGGCCACGGCGGGCCGGGCATGGTGGCGAATACTTACCTGGAAGGCACTTACAGCGAAATCTACCCTGACATCAGCGAGGATGCAGACGGGATACGCAAATTGTTCCGGCAGTTTTCGTTTCCCGGCGGCATTCCCAGCCATGCGGCCCCGGAAACGCCGGGATCAATCCACGAAGGCGGTGAACTGGGTTACTCGCTGGTGCACGCCTACGGCGCGGTGTTTGACAACCCTGACCTGATTGCCGCCTGTGTGATTGGGGATGGCGAAGCGGAAACCGGCCCGCTGGCAGCCAGCTGGCACTCCAACAAATTCATAAACCCGGCGCGTGACGGCGCGGTGCTGCCGATCCTGCACCTCAACGGCTACAAGATTGCCAACCCGACGCTGCTGGCACGCTGCACGGATGAGGATCTGGCGCAGCTGTTCAAAGGCTATGGCTACGCGCCGATCTTTGTCGAAGGGCACGAACCCGCCGACATGCACCAGCAAACCGCCGCCGCGCTGGACCAGGCGATGGAACAGATCCGCCATATCCAGCATGAGGCCCGCCACGGTTCCCCGGAGCAGAAAGTCCCGCACTGGCCGCTGGTTATTTTCCGCAGCCCAAAAGGCTGGACCGGCCCGAAAGAGGTGGACGGCAAAAAAACCGAAGGGTTCTGGCGCGCCCACCAGGTGCCGGTGGCCAACTGCCGCGATAACGAGGAACACCGGCAACTGCTGGAACAATGGATGCGCAGCTACCAGCCGGATGACCTGTTTGATGAGCAGGGGCGGCTGAAAGAGGAGTTGCGGCAGCTCGCCCCGCAGGGTGAAAAACGCATGGGCGCAACGCCGTTTGCCAATGGCGGCCTGCTGCGCCAGACGCTCAAAGTGCCGGCGATCCAGGATTATGCCGTAGAGATTGGTGAGCGCGGCAGCACCCAGGGGCAATCGACGGCGATTTTTGGCGAATACCTGCGTGACATTTTCCGGCTGAACGAGCAGGAGAAGAATTTCCGCATCTTTGGCCCGGATGAAACCGCCTCCAACCGCTTAAGCAGCGTGTTCGAAGCCACTGACCGCGTCTGGATGGAAGAGATCAAATCTTACGATGAGCAACTGGCGAAAGATGGCCGGGTAATGGAAGTGCTGAGTGAGCACCTTTGCCAGGGCTGGCTGGAAGGCTACCTGCTGACCGGCCGCCACGGGCTGTTCTCCTGCTATGAGGCGTTCATCCATATCGTTGACTCGATGTTCAACCAGCACGCGAAGTGGCTTAAAGTCACGCGTACCCTGCCGTGGCGCAAGCCGGTTTCCTCCCTTAACTACCTGCTCTCTTCCCACGTCTGGCGTCAGGACCACAACGGCTACAGCCATCAGGACCCCGGTTTTGTGGATGTGGTGGTCAACAAGAAAGCGGATGTGGTGCGCGTTTACCTGCCGCCGGATGCCAACACCCTGTTATGGGTGGGCGATCACTGCCTGAAAACCTATGACCGCATCAACGTGATCATTGCCGGTAAACAGCCGGAGCCGCAGTGGCTGAGCATGGATGAGGCCATCGCCCATTGCGAGGCGGGGCTGGGCATCTGGCCGTGGGCCGGCAACGAAGAGGCGGGCAGCGAACCGGACATCGTGATGGCCTGTGCCGGGGATGTGCCGACGATGGAGACGCTGGCCGCGGTGGAGTTGCTGCGTCAGCACCTGCCTTCCCTGCGCATCCGCGTGGTGAATGTGGTGGATCTGATGGCGCTGCAATCACCGGACCAGCACCCGCACGGCCGCAGTGACGTCGATTTTGACCAGCTGTTCACCCGCAGCAAACCGGTGATCTTTGCCTATCACGGCTATCCGCACCTGATTCACCGGCTGATCTACAAACGCACCAACCACAGCCAGTTCCACGTCCATGGTTTTATGGAGGAAGGCACCACCACCACGCCGTTTGATATGACGGTGCTGAACGAAATGGATCGCTACCACCTGGCGCTGGCCGCCATTGAGCGGGTACCGGGGCTGGCGGAACGAGCCGGTGACGTGGTGCAGATGCTGCATGACAAGCTGGACGCCCACTACCAGTACGTGCGGGAACATGGTGAGGATCTGCCGGATGTGCAAAACTGGAAATGGCAGGCCGTGACCCGCTGACCGTAGCCTGCACGGCGCTGGCTGGCGTCCGGTAAATCGGCTAACCTGCTGATCCCTCAACAGACGCCAAGGAGCTGCGATGACCCGCCAGCGCCGTTTCAAACAGATCGATGTATTCGGTTCCACTCCCCTGCGGGGCAACCCGCTCGCCGTGATCATGGAGTCGGACGGCCTGAGCGCCGCCGACATGCACGCCATGGCGCGCTGGACCAATCTCTCTGAAACTACCTTTGCGCTGCCGCCGACCGACCCGGCGGCAGATTATCAGGTGCGGATTTTTACCCCGGACGGCGAATTGCCGTTTGCCGGGCACCCGACGCTCGGCACCGCCTATGCGCTGCTGGAAGCGGGGATCGTTACGCCGCGCCACGGCAAGCTGGTGCAACAGTGCGGCGTGGGGTTGGTGGAAGTCGCCGTGCAAAGCCCGCGGGCGCTGACGTTCAAATCCCCGGCGGCGCAGATTGCCCCCCTGCCGGAGCCGCTGCGGGCGCAGGTGTCTGCGGCCTTGCCGGGCGGCCATGTGGCGCACCGCGCGGTGCCGCAGGCGGTGTCGATGGGCATCCGCTGGCTGGTGGTGAAAATGGAGAGCGCGGAGGATGTGCTGGCGGTGAAAGCTGACGTGGCAGCGCTGGCGGCATTGCTGGCCGGGAGCAGCTGCAACGGCGTGGCGCTGTATGGCGTGCACCCGGCAGGCGGCCCGGCGCACCTGGAAGTGCGGGCGTTGCTGGTGGAACAGGGCGCGCTGGTGGAAGACCCGGTCACCGGCAGCGCCAATGCCTGCCTGGCGCGGCTGCTGCTGCAGCAGGATTTTGCCGGGCTGGAAGCGTTCCGGCAGGGGTATCAGGTACGCCAGGGCACCTGCAAACAGCGCAACGGCTGCGTGGAAATCCGGTATGCTGACGGCGCACCCTGGGTGGGCGGCCTTTGCCATACGGTGATTGACGGCACCACTGCCTTTTAATCAGGCAAGGTCATCCGGCGGGCAATGCGCTGCCGGTCAGATATTGCGCATCACTTCTACGTGGCGCGCAAAATCTTTTTTTACCTCTTCACTGCGCGGGTTAACAAATGCCGTCCCATCTTCGTCGATAAAAATACGCTCTTTATCGTCCAGGTCTTCTTCGAGATTACGGGCTGAAATCATATTCAGAAAATTATCGGGGCTGGAAAATAGCCCAATTATTTGCTTTAACATTTTATCTCCTGAGGGACATCACGCGTCAGTGCTCTGTTAGTTATAGCGTAAAACCCGGCCGGCGCAACCGTCGCGACATTTCCCGCGCCTCTGGAATGAGCGCCTGAAATAGTAATTAAGACGATTCCTATCCCGTAAATATGCGTCTTTATTAACCAACCATCTGTACAGAAAAAAAGCGCGGTACAGGTTTCTCCGGCCTAAGATATTGAGCCGTCACTATACCTCTTTTATTTATGGCGACATGAAGGCCGTTATTTTCCCGGTGCGAAAGGGGGCCGGTATTTTTAATGCCGCTTCGCTTGTCAATATTAAGTGATTGGCTAAGCTCAAGGTGTGAGCAATATCCGGTGTCATTCGTCTGGTTTCATAACAGCCGCCGGGCGCTCACAGCCCCATTCTCACTCGTTGATAGGAGGTGTCATGGCCGAGCATCGTGGAGGTTCGGGAAATTTTGCGGAAAACAGAGAAAAAGCATCTGAAGCAGGCAAAAAGGGTGGACAGCGCAGCGGCGGAAATTTCAAACATGACCCGGCCCGCGCGTCCGAAGCTGGACGAAAAGGTGGTCTGCACCGTAATCAGGCTGAATGACACCGTATGAACCCTGACGGCAGTCTCACCTCACTGGCAAGCTGACTGGGGTTTCTCAACCCCAGTCAGCTTTTTATTCATAGTACGCGGCAGTGCCGCGTGATGATGTTATGCGAAGGAAGGCGTATTCATGCATTACTCTCCCCTGTCAATTCCCCTGAAAAAACCGTCCCACTCCCCTGCCCGCGCCTTGTTCAGTGCGACGCTGTGCGCGGTGCTGCTGGCATCGCCGCTGGCGCAGGCCACCGCGCCGAGCAACGTAAAAGCGCCGGGCGCGGAAAAAACCACCAAAGACAGCTTGCTGGAAACCGGGGCCTCGGCCTTGCAGGATCGCGCACCGATTGATGCCATCAGCGCCTATCTGGACGGCTTCCACTTTTACAACGGTGACAAAAACGGCCAGATGGAAGCGCACCACTACGTCACGATTTTAAATGACGACGTGATGCAGGCGGTGATTTATGACGGTAACGGCAAAGATGCCAAGCTGATGGGGGTGGAATACATCATCAGCGAGCGGCTGTACAAAACCCTGCCGCCGGAAGAGAAAGTGCTGTGGCACAGCCACCATTACGAAGTGAAATCAGGCAGCCTGCTGGCCCCCGGCCTGCCGGAAGCGGCCGAGAAAGTGCTGATGGGCAAGATTGTGAACACCTACGGCAAAACCTGGCACACCTGGCACACTGACCGCGACAAAGACCTGCCGTATGGCATTCCGGCGCTGATGATGGGCTTCACCGGCGAGGGCCAGCTCGATCAGAAACTGTTGAAAGACCGCGACGAGCGGGTCGGGATTGACTCGAAAGAGCGGCAGCAGAACCGTGCCGATTTACCCACCAACCCGCCGGACCCGCTGTCAAATGCGTGGGAGAAAGGCAAAGTCATCCAGCTTCAGCGTGTGGAAGGCGGCGGTGAGCACCAGCACGGTGACACCGGCTTTACCGGCCATGCCGAGCAGGAGGTCCGTAAACAGGCGGAAGGCACGAAACCGGTGGAGGGTACGAAACCCGCAGAAAACACTATACCGGCTGACAGTACCAAACCGGCTGACAGCGCCAGACCGGCTGAAGGCACGCCATCCTCCGGCAATTGACTGTGCCGCCCGGCGCGCGGGGAGCCTGAAGGTTCCCTGCCCCCGCCGGGCAGCGACGCCATTACGCTTCAGCCAGCGCGTAGCCTATCTGTAACTGCCCTTTCTTCACCTTGATTTGCAAGGCCGCCAGCGCAGGCAGCTCGCCGGTATCGGTGACGTGGGTGCCGCCGCAGGCATACGCGACTTTGTCACCAAAACTGACTTCCCGCAGGCCATCCTCACGCAGCACAATCCGGCGCGGCAGTCGTTCAGCCAGCAATTGCGCATACCCCTGTTGCAGTGCCTCCGCCTCGGGCTGGCGGCTGTCCGGCCCGGCGTTAAAGGTGACTTTTGCTTCGCCCGGCCGGTGGTTGGCTTTTACCGGCTGCCAGCCCAGTTGTTCCCCCAGGTACCCCAGCACATGGCCGGCCGAGTGCAGCCGGGTATGCAATGCGCGGCGCGCCGCATCCACCTCTGCCGTGACCGGCCCCAGCGGCACCGGCCGGCTGACATGGTGAATCACCCGCTCGCCGTCGTTACTCACGTTCAGCACCTGTGCGTCGCCTATCGTCCCGCTGTCTGCCGGTTGGCCGCCGCCCTGAGGGTGGAACGGCGTGCTCGCCAGCTCCACCGCATAGCCCTCCTCCAGAGGGTCGCAACGCAGCACCTGCGTTTGAGCGGTAAGCGCATCACTGTTCAGATAGAGGCGAATGGTCATGGTGGTCTCCTTTGGTCATCGGATTTTTATTATAAGTGCTGCATGGTAGAGTGATAATCCGTTCACCTGACAAATGATTCTTGCCTGATGCGCACAGATCAACTGCTGCCTTTACTGCCGGAAATGGCCGTGCTGGTGAGGGTGGTCGACTGCGGCAGCTTCTCTGAAGCGGCGCGCCAGTTGGGCATGACGCCCTCTGCCACCAGCCGCAGCGTGACCCGGCTGGAAAAAGCGCTCGCCACCCGGCTGCTGCACCGCACCACGCGTAAATTGCGCCTGAGTGAAGAGGGTGTGGCGGTGTATCGCCACTGTCTGGATATGCTGAACTCCGCCAGGGCGGCGGTAGAGGCCGGGGGGCAGTTTAACCCGCAGCCGGAAGGGGTATTGCACATCAGCGTGCCGAAAGCGGTCGGGCGGGTGGTCATCCATCCGCTGATGCCTGCCTTTCTGGCGCGCTACCCGGCGATTGATATCCAGATGGCGCTGAATGATGCCGTGATGGATCTGATTGACGATCAGGTAGACATCGCCATCCGTATCACCGACCGGCCGCCGCCCGGCCTGAAAGGACGGCGGTTGATGGACATAGACCACCTGCTGTGTGCCACGCCCCGCTATCTGGCGGAGCACGGGGTGCCGCAGCACCCGCGTGATTTGGCGGCGCACAGTTGCCTCTGTTTAGGGGAAGACCCAGGCGATGCGCTGTGGTCGTTCCGCCAGGGCGCGCAGACCAGCCGCGTGCGGGTGCGCGGCCGCTATGCCGCCAACCACACCGAAGTCCGGCTGGATGCGGTACGCCACCATCTCGGTATCGGCAGCCTGCCGTGGTTTACCGCCCGCCAGGCGCTGGCCAACGGTGACGTGGTGCAGGTTTTGCCGGGCTGGACGTTCACTACCCGCTATACCGGCGGGGCCTGGCTGCTCTACCACCCGGCCCGTTTCCTGCCGCCGAAAATCCGGGTGTTTATTGATTACCTGAGCGAGGCGCTCAGCCGGGAGTATCCCTCCCGGCAAAACAGCCCCCCTGAGGCGCGTTAAGGCACCGGCGGTATCGTGGGAGGCGGGGCAGTGGTGCCGTTGCCGCTTCCCCCCGCTTTGGCTTTGTTCACTAACCCGGATCTCATTTTGTTCAGCCCTTCGATCATCTCCATCATGCTGGGCGGTGCAGCCCCCTCTTTGGAGAACGAGGAATCGCCCGCCATGTTCCAGTCCTTGAACACCGTCAGCATCTCCTCTTTCTGGGCGCTGGCCCCGTAAATCTGCAAATAGAGGCGGCCGAAGTTCAGCGCATGTTGCCGATCCTTACGCCGGATAGATTCATGGGTGTAATTGCGTGAGGTGCTGAAACAGACATTCGCCAGCCAGGAGAGTAAGCCAACCCCTAATACCCCGCGGAAAAACACATATAACAGCGCGATTTCATCATAGACTTTGGCGTTGGCCAGCAATACGGTCCCTTCCGCAAAGGTGTAAAAGGCGGCAAATACCGCCGCAGAAGCTGCGGTAAAACCGGCAACCGACCATTTATTTGCCAGCCTGGCGAACGATTTATCATCCAGGTCCAGCTTCGCACTGACTTCTTTGACATAGCCGGGAATTTTCCCGTCGATTCTTTTTTGCTGTGACAATTCCTTCAGCTCCTTATTCTCTTTGCGCAACTCCTCATTTTCGATCACTAACGTTTCTGACGACTCCTGCAAGGTTTTATAACGCAGGGCCGCTTTTTCCAGCAGTTGGGCGCGATCGGTAAGCTGCTGGATATCCATCCGCTTCTTTGCCAGCCGCACATTCTGGCTTTCAATCGTCTGGTTCAGGGACTCTATTTCTTTATTATGGTGCTTCACCAGTAACTCATAGAGGTAATTCTGGCCGCTTTCCTCTAATACCCCGCCAATTTCCCCTGACTCAAGATCTTTATAGAAGGTATTATTCAGGTAATCTTTTTGCCGGCTGTGAAAACTCTGCTCCAAATCCTCCAGTAAACTGTCCACTTCGGCCATTCTGTCACTGCTTAACAACGGCATCAGTTCCAGTACGATCTCATCGTTGATATAGCCGACCCGCATCAAAAAGTTGATATATTCATAATAGATTTGTTTACTGCTGAATTTCATATGTTTGTCACCCCTTTAAGATTACATGGAAAAGCGCATGCAATTCAGATAACCTTCCTTCAGCTTTCCTGCTGCCACCTTATTCGCACTTTATTTTTGGCATCCATTTTCAATAAGGCAATGCCTGATTACGGCAATAACCATTAGCCACGCTGATATTATTATAAAAAACTATAGCCTTCGCATCGGGAATAACCATCATATTGGCTATTATATCAGGATAAAAAAAGTCACTAAAAAAAGTGAAATAAAGTGAGTGCTGCGTACCATGACGCGCTTATTTTTTATTTATGGCAGCGTTTTAAACCAACCTCGCCGTTATCATTTATTTTCTGTCTCACCTCTGATTTTCAGCAGCGAATCCTGGCCCGGCCCCGGCCTCCCTCAATGAGGTCATCAGCGCAGGCCAGTGATAACCGTGAGCACGGCAATGGCGCTATTTTATGCTATCCCTTAAGGGGGAACTGGCACGGGGCGTGTGCCGTTCAGGTTGAGCGCGCATACAGGGCGCATCGCTATAGGAGGCGTTATGCATCAAAAGTGGTCAGAGGTAGATGATTATCTGGTCAGCCAGCTTGTCCCACCCGATGAGGTCATGACGGAGATCCTGGAAAATAATGCCCGGGCCGGGCTGCCGGCACATGATGTGGCCCCTAACCAGGGCAAACTGCTGCACTTATTCGCGCTGATGACTCAGGCAACACGCATTCTGGAAATTGGCACCCTGGGCGGCTATAGCACGGTGTGGCTGGCACGTGCCCTGCCGCCGGGTGGAAAAATGGTGACGCTGGAAGCCGATGCGCGCCATGCCGGAATTGCGCAACAGAACATCACGCTGGCCGGGCTGGCGGAGCAGGTGCGGCTATACGTCGGCCCGGCGCTGGACACGTTGCCGATGCTGGCCGGGGAGGCCCCCTTTGACCTGATCTTTATCGATGCCGACAAACCCAACAACCCGGATTACCTGCGCTGGGCCCTGAAGCTGGCACGGCCGGGCACCCTGATTATTGGTGACAACGTGGTGCGCGAAGGTGCAGTCACGGATGCGCAGAGTAACGATCCGCGTGTGCAGGGCGTCCGGACATTTATCGACATGATGGCGAATGAACCGCGCCTGACCGCCACTGCCCTGCAAACCGTGGGCAGTAAAGGCTGGGACGGTTTTACGCTGGCGCGGGTGATGCATTAAAGGGGTTACCCTTTTAACGCCTCAACCAGAAATGCCCCGGCGCGGGTTGCGCCCTCTTCAGACAAGGTATGACCCAGCCCCGGCTCAATCAGCAATTGGCTGTCAACCCCGGCGGCCAGCAGCGCCTGGTTCGCCTTTTCGCTCTCCTGATAGGGAATGACGGCATCGGCCGTGCCGTGGATCAGCATCACGCGGCTGTTTTGCCCCGGTTGGTAGGGCGGCGGCGAAGCCAGGCGGCCGGAGAACGCCACCACGGCCGCCACCGGCCAGCGCCCGCGCAAGACGGCATCCAGGGCCATGATGGAGCCTTGCGAAAAGCCCACCAGCGCCACGCGATCCAGCCGGTCGGCCATATTATGCTGCGCAATCAGGCGGGCCAGCGTACTGTCGAATGCCTCGCGCGCAGCCTGAATGCGCGCCGGGCGGTTTTCCGGCGTGACGCCGTTCAGGCTGAACCACTGGAACCCGTTCCCGCCCCCATCAAACGGAAACGGCGCATCCGGCCCGGTAAAGCGCGCACCCGGCAGCCGGGATTGCCAGAAAGAGGCCAGCACCGACAGATCGCTGCCGCGGCTGCCGACGCCGTGTAAAAAAATCACTAAAGAATCCGCCATGATGACTCCTTGCGTTTCAGGGGCCGGCGGCCGGACGATCCGGCCTGCCCGTGAGGTAAACATCAGAACACTGTGCGTTATCGCCCTTCATCATGGCAACCCTGCCATAAAAAGTGAACACTTTAGAAACAAGAATTCAACAAATAGCGGGCTGCTTAAAACATTTTTTAAGCAGCCTGTGCCGGTAATTGATTTTCTGAGCGTTTATTTTTTGATCGCTGAAAAAAAGCCGTATACAATGTGAGCACTATCACACTTTCGTGCAATTTGTCTTAAGTGCTTACACCGCGCAACGTGCGACCCCAATAACGCCGGCACGCGGTCAGCATCGAGTTATTAAGGATCAGAACCATGAGTGCCATTGCCACCAGCGTCGTGTTGGCGCGTTGGGAAATTCTCAGCGCCATTATCATGTTTTTTGCCAGTACCCTGAATATTACGTTACGTAAAGCCAGCCGCCACGGCCTGGCGATTCTGAGCAGCGGCATCGGTATTACCATGTCCTGCTGGTTTGTGATGGGGCTGTTAGGCATTACCAGCGCGGATATGGCGCTGTACGGGCAACACGCCAAAGATCTGTTTGTGGAAATCATGAGCCACACCCCGGAAAACTGGCCAATGCCGATGCCGTAACCGGTGCGCTGCCGCAATGCCCTGACCCGGCATTGCGGTTTCCGTTCTTTTACCCTTTTTTCTCCTCCGCCCTTTCTTTCCTTTTCTCTCCTCCGTTTACGTCCCCCTTTATTTCTGGCTCACCTGCCGGACCCGGTGCCCTGTTTTTCTTTTCCTTTGAACAACAGCGTTAATAATACTCATTATTTTTTTTAACACGTGCTGCGTAAAATAGGGGTTGCCCCGCGCCAATGGCTTTTGGGTGCGTCATTCTCATGCGGCGTTATTACGCCTTATCGCGATCCAGTAAGATAAGAATAAGGGACACAGGCCATGACACATGCAGAACCGGTTACGCTGGTGATTACCCATACCCTTCAGCCGCAGCAACACGAGGCGTATGAACGCTGGTTGCGGCGCATTATGCCGGTGGCAGAGCAGTTTGAGGGGCATCGCGGGGTGAATGTCATCCGGCCCGGCGCGGAAGGCCAGACCTATACGGTGTTGATCCGCTTTGACACGCTGGAAAACCTGACCCGCTGGACAGCCTCCGCCGAACGGAAATCGTTGCTGGCGGATGCCGAGTCGCTGCTGGACGGCGGCGATCGCATTGAGGTGCAGGCCGGGAGCCAGTTCTGGTTTACCCCGCCGCAACCGGGCATCCGCCGCCCTGCACGCTGGAAACAGTACCTGCTGACGCTGGGGGTGATTTTCCCCTCAGCCGAACTGGTCCCGCGTTTCTGGCATCAGATCGTGCCTTCGCTGACCGGTACCCTGCCCGGCCACCTGTTGAATGACGCCACAGTGGTGGCGCTGGTGGTGTTTTTCTGGATGCCGTGGCTGACGCGGACACTGGCAGGCTGGCTGAAACGCTGAATTGTCCGGCTGCGCAACGCAGCCGACATCTACTTGCTAATCAACCGGATACCGAGCTGGGACAAGGTACCGAGTTGCGAAGGGTGGGAAATAAAAAGAATCCACAGGGAAAAAGAGCAAGCAATCATGATGGTAACAATCCGGTAAAACATTCCGTGTATCCTTGCAAACGCTGTTGTTCTTGCCTGTTTTTCAGACAATCCCTCATTGACGGGGGTGCTCATCACTATAGATGAGTACGGCGTTTTTACCATATGAAAGCATAAATTTTTGTTTAAGCACGGTTTACGTTGCCGGATTATTCTTCAGTGCCAGTTCATGGCAGATCTGCTTTTTCAGGCTGAGGGCGGCATCCGTCAGCCCGGCGCTGCCCTGATGCAGCGTGATCCCGGCATCGCCGAGCGCGGGCAGCGTTGCCGCGTCCAGCCGGTGCAGGTTTTCCGGCAATCCGGCATCGGCCCGCACCGTCACGCCCAGCCCCGCCGACACCGCCGCCCAGATGCCTTGCAGGCTGCGGCTCTCCAGGGCAATCCGCCAGGGAATACCTGCGCGATCCAACGCCTCCGTGGCGCGCTGCCGCATCAGGCACGGCGCTTCAAACATCACCAACGGCAAGGGGGTGTGGGTCTGGCGAAAGCGCATCACGTCCCCCGGCTGCGCGCCGATCCAGCAAAGCGGCACCGACCCGAGTGACGCCATCCACGGTGTGCTCTGCTGCCACTGCCAACAGAGTGCCAAATCCAGCTCCCCGGCGGTGATGCCGCGCAGGAGCTCCGCATTACGGCCAATACGCGCCGTGAGTTGCACCTCCGGGTGCGCGCGGGAAAAGGCACCCAGCACCGCCGGTAACAGCCGCTCACCGAAATCTTCCTGCATCCCGACGCGCAACGGCCCGGAGAGCGTTTCGCCGCATACCGCCAGCGCAGCCTCGCTGTTGAGCGCCAGCAAACGGCGCGCATACCCCAGCAGCACCTCGCCCTGACGGCTCGGCACCAGATGCCGGCCCGATTTCTCCACCAGCGCCACGCCACACTGTTGCTCAAGCTTTTTCAGTTGCGCGCTCACCGCGGAGGTCGAGCGCCCCAGGCGGTCGGCTGCCTGGGCGAAACTGCCCAGCTCAATGCCGGTCACAAAACTCTGCAATGCATCCAGATCAAAACACCACGGCCGCTTACTCATCATCAATCCTGTTTTTCGGGACGGTGAGTCCTGATGAATTCGATATTCAGTATCATTTTAGACACTTATGCTTTGGGACATCTACCCTGTCATGGAGAACACGATGCGCCCTTCCCTTTCTGCCCCGGCAGTGATGAAAACGAAAACGCCAAAACTGGCTGAGCTGACTGACCGCATCCTGTTTGGCGATCTCTGGCAGCGCCCTCATCTTTCCCCACGCGACCGCAGCCTGATCACCGTGGCCGTCCTGATTGCGCAGAGCCGCCTGGAGCAATTGCCTTTTCACTTTGCCCTCGCCAGAGAACATGGCGTGCGTGAGGAGGAGCTGGCGGAAGTCGTGACCCATCTGGCGTTTTATGCCGGTTGGCCCGCCGCAGCCAGCGCGCTGACCCGGCTTGAACCCTGAACCCTGAGGATTTCACTATGCCTGTTACCCGTATTGCCTTGCGCGAAGGCCGCTCTGCGGCATGGCTGCAACAGCTTTCCACCCTGTTCCACCAGCAGCTGGTGGCGCATTTCGCCGTCCCGCCCGCTGACTGCTTTCAGGTGATTGATTGCTACCCGGCCCACCGGCTGATCGCCGACCGGGATTATCTCGGCGGCCCGCGCAGTGACCAGTTTATCCTGTTTTCGATTACCGCCGGTAAGCCGCGCAGCCGGGCGCAGAAAGAAGCGCTTTATCACCATCTGGCAGAGGCGCTGCACCGTGAGCTGGGCATCCCGCCGGAAGATGTGATGGTGGTGATAACGTTTAATCAGGCCGAGGAGTGGAGTTTCAGCCGCGGTGAAATGTTCAGCCCGGAGGCCCTATGATTGCGATGCAATACCGTTTCGTGCTGCCCGCAGACTATGACATGGGCATCATCACCCGCCGCATCCGTGACAACGGCGCGAAGCTGGACGGTTTCCCCGGCCTGGTGTTTAAGGCATACCTCTATGCTGACCGGCAAGACGCCCTACCCTGCACACAGGAGAACAGTTACGCGCCGTTTTACCTGTGGCGCGAGAGCCGCGCCATGCAGCGTTTCCTGTGCAGCCCCGGTTTTGCCGCGCTAAGCCGCGATTTCGGCTGGCCGCACATCCTCTGCTGGCCGGTGCTGCACGCCCCGGACGTCGCCTGGCTGGCCCAGTGCCGGGTGGCGTGCCGCCAGCTGACGCCGATTGCGCCTTTCAGCGATCTCACCTCCGTCACTGCCGCCACGCAGGCACCGGGAGAGCTGCTGGCGTGGGACACCGCCCGCTGGGAGCGTTTGCAGATGCGCTTTATGCCGGAGATACCCGCCGCACCTGAGCCGGGCGCGCACTATTTCCGTATCGGGCACCTCTCTCCCGGCCGTTAATGAGGGGGCTTACGGCGTGCCGGAAAAATTCGTTCCATAGCGAAACTATTTCTGTACAAATTGTGACGCCTGCTGCTTTTTATAGCGATTGAATGCCAAAAATTAGCGCTGCGTCACATCTCTGCCTAGTCTTAATTCTTGTTGCACCAATTGAAGAGTGACGCGTGAACGTCACCGGATGTCATCACGACAATAATTATAGGGAGAGTGTGTGTGACGAACAGTACGATTAATGAGCAAGCGGGCGCGAAGATGACCGCCAAAACGCCGGTAGAACCGCTGGTAAAAGTCATCGCGGTTATCGCGACATTGGGGGGCCTGCTGTTTGGCTACGACACCGGGGTTATCGCCGGTGCCTTGTTGTTTATGAAACATGACCTGCACCTGACCCCACTGACCACCGGGCTGGTAACCAGTTCCCTGATCCTGGGGTCAGCATTTGGGGCCATTGTGGCGGGGCGTGTTGCTGACCGCTTCGGGCGCAAAAAAGTCATCCTGGTCATGGCGCTGATCTTTATGGCCGGTTCATTGGGTTGCGCCACCGCGCCCACGGCCTACATCATGATCCTGTGCCGCTTTATCCTCGGCCTGGCCGTCGGTGCCGCCGCGGCGATTGTGCCGGTCTATATCGCGGAGATTGTCCCGGCGAACCGCCGCTGGCAGTTCGTGACGCTTCAGGAGCTGATGCTGGTTTCCGGCCAGTTGCTGGCGTACACCAGTAATGCCGCGATCAACGAAGTCTGGGGCGGTGAGGCCACCTGGCGCTGGATGCTCGGTATCGCGTGTGTGCCGGCGGTGGTGATGTGGGTCGGGATGCTGTTCCTGCCGGATACACCGCGCTGGTATGCGATGCATGGCCGCTTCAGCGAAGCGCGTGACGTGCTGGAGCGTACCCGTCATTCCCGCTTTGTCGAGCGTGAGATGGCGGAGATCCGCAAAGCCGCCACCCAGAAAGATGAGCGCCATTCCCGCCGCAAAAAAACCATTTCCACCTGGATGAAACGGCTGGTGCTGTTGGGGATCGGGGTGGCGATGTTGCAGCAACTTTCCGGCGTCAACACCATCATGTTCTATGCGCCGACCATGTTGCAGTCGACCGGGATGGGCACCAATGCCGCGCTGTTTGCCACCATTGGTAACGGGGCCATCTCGGTGATCATGACCTTCGTCGGGATTATGATGCTGAGCAAAATCGGCCGCCGTCCGCTGCTGATGATTGGCCAGATGGGGTGTACGTCCATGCTGCTGTTCATCGGTGCGCTGAGCTACTTTATGCCGGAAACCCTTAACGGCGAGCCGAACATGGTACGCAGTTACATGATCCTGGCCGGTATGCTGCTGTTCCTCTGCTTCCAGCAGGCGGCGCTGTCACCGGTGACCTGGCTGCTGCTGTCTGAGATGTTCCCGCAGCGCATCCGTGGCCGCGCGAATGGGATCTCCGTCTTTGCGATGCAGATGACCAACTTCACCATTACGCTGTCGTTCCCGATGCTGTTGCAGGCGATTGGCCTGTCGATGAGCTTCTTTGTGTTTGCCGCCATCGGCGTCGCCGGCGGGATATTCGTGGTGCTGTTCGCCCCGGAGACGCAGGGCAAAACGCTGGAGCAACTGGAGAAGCACTTCAAGAAGCACTTCTCCGACGACACCCCACCGCCTTCACAAACCCCGGCAACCTGAGTTGCCCGCTGAAAAAACCAGCCCCTCCTTGTGAGGGGCTTTTTTGTGGCGTCAGAACGGCAGGCGGGCCATTGGCAGGGCTGGGGCATGGTCAGGCGCTGAGGCTGCGCTCTTGCAGGTAGCGCCAGCGCGCCGGGCGGGTCGAGACATCAATCATCGCCACTGAGACGCGCTGGAAGGTTTCCCCCGGCACAGAGTGCGTTTTACGGTAACGCACGGCGACCAGCGAGCCTTCAATCGCCAGGGTTTCACATTGGCTGACCTCAATGCGCAGCGCCGGTTGGATGCCCGCCTGGCTTTTGAAAAGCCGTTTAACCTGACCATAACTGAGCCAGGTTCCCTGCGGCGTCAGCATCCGGAAATCCGGCTGGAATTGCGACATCAGATCCAACACCCTGGCCTGGGCATCCTCGGTGGGTAAGCTGTATATCTGCTGAATAGTGTCATGCATATCCATCACACTGCGTTCAGCAAGGCGGGCAAGATCGTTTAGCATTATCTCTCCTGACATTATGAATAACGCACCGCAGGGGAAACCGGCGTCATGCCGATATACCGCACGATGAATACTCAGGCTATTTACATTCCGTTGATAACCACAGCCCAGAAATAAAACGTTAAGGATAACTGCAATAAAAGAGAATATTGAGATGAAAATACCTGTAAAAACTAAAATCCCCCGCCGGCTTTGTCAATGGCCTGATGCGTATGCTGCCGGGAATTTACGCCGTTGATACCCACTGACAAACATGCCGCTGAGTAAAACCATTAATTATCAAAAAAGTAGCTGCGGGAAAAGCGTTTTATCAAACCCGGAAATAAATCAAATCAGGAAAGGGCATTGCCTTTTAACCTGGGAATACCTGCACCGGCCAGGCAGCGATGCCGCCCGCTTCTTTATACATTTTTCTTATGACGAAATTATTTCCATATAATTACTTTATTATCGCGCCCCGTTTTTGATGCCCCGGATTGGCTGCCTGCCGATCCGGGGCAGACATTATCTTGCCGCCTTCTCCTTCACGGCCCCTTTTCACCGCCCGGTTTCGGCGTCGGGTAGTCATACTCTATACGCAGCGGCGCAGCAAACGCACTTTCCCAGAGTTGCTGGTAAAGCCCATCCAGCCGCGCAGCCATTGCCTCATTATTCATCACCAGTTCCAGATTGCGGGAGTTGTCAAAATAACCGCCGCTCCAGTTACTGGTGCCGACCCAGCCGAGCCGACCGTCAATGGTCATGATTTTACTGTGCACCACCCGCGCATACGGGATAAAGCCGCCCGATGCCGGGGGAATGGTCACGATTTTGATCTGTACATTCGGCACCAGCGCCAGGCTTTTCAGCCAGGCAATCGCGGGCATACCGGTGTTCCAGTCTGCGACCATCAGCTCAACCTTCACCCCGCGCGCTGCGGCGCGGCGCAAGGCGTTGTCGATCACCGGGTAGAAAGGGCGCGTTTTGCCCGGCCCGTAAGAGAGCGGCGCATACTCCATCACCTGCACGCGGATGCGTTGCGTGGCGGAATCCAGCAGGCGCGGCAGCACCGCCTGTGCATCGCGCACGCCCGGCGGGTTCCAATCCCGCGGGCTGGCCACCAGATAGTTGCCGTGGAATAGATCCCCCGCCGGTGTCTGTTGCGGCACCTTCGGCACCGGCTGGCCGGTCACCAGTCGCGGCTGTGCCTGCCAGTCCTGCTCAAACACTGCCGCGATCTGCGCCACCACCGGCGCGTCCGTGATGCGCAACCCGGTTTCCTGGATATGCTCCAGCGCGCGCCAGTCAAAATTCTGGCTGCCGACAAACGCCGTGTTGCCGTCCACTACCAGGTATTTGGCGTGGATAATGCCGCCGGAGAGTTTGCCGAACGGGATGATCCGCAGTTCCAGGCCGGGGATCGCCTGAAGCTGTGCCAGCGTCTCCGGCGTGCTGATGCGCAGCCCTTTGTCCTCCAGCAGGACGCGGATTTTCACCCCGCGCCCCGCCGCCTCACGCAGGGCAGCCAATACCGTCTCCAGCCGGGAGCCGGGCTGGCCCGCCACGTAAAACTGGGCGATGTCGATGCGCTCACGCGCCGCGGCAAACATCTCGCGCCACACCGCGTCGCCGGTGCGCAGGTCATCCGCCTGGAGCGGCGTCTCCGCCGGGGCGTTGTAGACCAGCTCATAGCCGGGTATCCCGAAACCGGCCGCCGCCGGGTGCGCCAGCGTCAACAGGCAACTGCCGTAGATCAGGCGATGCAGGTGGCGTCGCAGCCACCTGAAAATCCGGCCGTCAGGCATAACGCTGCGCCCCGCCCTTCACCCAGGGCGTCTCCGCCTGCTCTACCGCCGTGTGGCTGCCGGCACGGATCAGCAGCACTTTCAGCAGCTCGCTGATGCGCTCCATGCGGCTTTGCAGGTAGTTGTTGCCGACCAGGCAAATCAGCGCAATGGCGATGCCGAGGCCGGTGGCGTACAGCGCGGTGCCCATCCCGGCGGAGACCTGGCTGGCATCCGAGATGCCGGACGCCGAAAGCGCCTTGAAGGTGTCGATGATCCCCATCACCGTGCCGAGCAGCCCCAGCAGCGGCGCGGCGGTGACCACCGTCTCCAGCAGCCAGATGCCGCGCGTCAGGTGCGGTTTGCTCATCAGGTATTGTGTGTCGATCAAATCCCCCATCGCCTCCGGCGTGGTGCGGTTTTTCTGCGCCAGCACCGGCTGGATCACCCGCAGCGGCAGGCTGTTGCGGCGGGTCAGCTCATCCGGCAGCGCGGCGGCGTTTTCGACGTCCGGCGTCAGGATCTGCGCCAGCCGGGCGGCCTGTTTCTGCGTCCAGGCGAAGCTGATGGCGCGCTCAATAATAATCACCAGCGACACCGCCAGCGCGGCGTACATCACGTAAAAAATAATGTCGTGTAACAGAGTGGCGTTCATGGTTTGGCTCTTAATCAGAAGGTGGCTTCCAGCGAGACGCTGAAGGTGCGCTCCTCGCCAACGTTGTAATAGGGTGTGGCGGCACTCACACCATTATAGGCAGCGGCGTTAAACACCGTGGTCCGCGCCGAGGTCAGGTACTCTTTGTCAAACAGGTTGTTGATGCCGAAGCGCAGCACGGCGCTTTTCACCATCACTTTATCCACCGGCAGGTAGACGCCCGCCGCTAAATCAAACACCGTGCGGCCGCCGATCTCCTCATCATTGGTCATGTCGCCATAGAAGGAGCCGACATACTTGCCGCTGACGCTGCCGTAGTAGCGGCTGTCGTCATAGCCCAGCGTCATGTTGAACAGGTTTTTCGGCGCGTTCGGGATCTGCTTGCCGCTGGTCGGCAACAGGCCGCCGCGGTTGGTCACGTCATCCTGTTGTTCAGAGTTGGTGTAGGTATAGGAGGTGTAGTAGTTGAAGTGGTGCGGTAACTGGCCGCTCCACTCCAGCTCCAGCCCGCTGTTCTCCACTTTGCCGACGTTCAGGAACTCATAGTCGCCATCCGGGTTGGTGGTGGAAATCTGGCGGTCGGTATAGCGCAGGTAGAACAGGGTGGCGGCCACCAGCATATCCTCACGCTGGAAACGCCAGCCCAGTTCGTGGTTCCAGCTCAGCTCCGGCTTGGTGTTCACCGAGTCGCCGACGTTATACAGCACGTAGTTCGGCGGGGTACGCATGTTGCGCGACAGGTTGTAGAACACCTGATTTTCCGGGTTCACGCGGTAGCTGGCGCTGAAGTTCGGCAGGAACTCGTGGTAGCTGGTGCTGCGGTTCTCCGGCGCACTGTTCAGGCTGCCGCGGTTTTTGCCCTCGCGTGAAACGTGCTGGTACGCCAGCCCGCCGATCAGCGTCCAGTCCGGCGTGACGTACCAGGTGTCCTGCACCCAGACTTTTTGCGCCGGGGTCACGGTGTACTGGTCACGCCCCTGCACCACATTGCCGTCGGCATCCCTGACCTGCCCGCTGCCGCCGGACTCGCCCCAGACGTCCGCCGGGTTGCCGTCGCCTTTGATGGCGATGAACGGCTGGGTCTGCGACTGGCGCGTGCGCTCATACCAGTAGCCGACATCCATGCTGTGCTGCTCGTTGATGTCCCACTTCAGTTTGGTGGTCACACCCGGCCGCCAGGTTTCCGTCCACGAAGGGCGGTAATAGGTGTCTGAACTCAGGTTGCTGAGGTCATACTGCCCGAAGCGATCGGAGGTGGAAGAGAGTGAGTTGGCCGACTGCCCGGTAAAGCTGCCGCCATTACCCCAGTAATAGTAAGGCTGCACGGTGAGCGTCAGGTCATCACGCAGTTGCAGTTTCTGGGTAAAGCTCAGGTTCAGCGTCTCAAACGGGTTGCGGTTGAGTTTGTAGTAGCTGGTGAGCTGGCCGCGGCTATTGTACTGCGGGGTGGTCGGGTAATCCTGGTCACGCCCGCCCTGCTCAAACTGCGCCTTGCTCAGGGTGTTGTAGTTGTTATTTTCCTGCCGGTTATATTTCACGATCAGGTTGCTGCTGTTGCCGTTCTCCGCCTCAAACAGCGAGCTCATCTCGAATTTGTTGGAGTAGAGCCGCCCCTCGCCGCGCCACTTTTTCGCCTCAGTATGGGAGTAGGAGATCCAGTTGCTGAAGCCGTTGACCTCGCCGGTCTCGAGCCGCGCAAAGGTTTTGCTGAGGTTATTGCTGCCGAGGATCTGCTTGACGAAACCGCCGAACTCTTTCGACGGGCGGTGCGTCACCATGCCGATGTTGCCGCCGCTGGAGCCGATGTGCGGGCCGTCCGCCTCGGACGAGCCTTGGGTGACAAAGATCTGCTCGATGTTCTCCTCGTCGCCTACCTGGTTGGCGTACACCTCGTAGTTGCCGGAGTCGTTCATCGGGATGCCGTCGATGGACATGCCGATCTGATCGGATTTCAGCCCGCGCATGGTGTAGTCAAAGCCGCTCAGCCCGGTGGAGTCGGTGCTGTTGACGTTCAGGCCGGGGGTGAATTTCAGTTTGTCGATGGCGTTGCCCGCGCCGGGCTGTTTATCCATCGCCTCTTTGGTGATGGTGGATCGCGCCTTGGGCGTCTCCTCCTGCACCATCATGCCGCCGCCCAATGACTGGCCTTCGACCGTGATGTTCCCCACATCGGTGCTTTCTGCCGCGTGTGTTGCATAAGGCAACAGCGCGGAAATCACCGCCAGACAGATCCCAGAGCGTTTAAAGGTTTTCATAGCGTGTTCCTGTGCATCGTTATGGTGTTCCGGGCGTCAGGGTGCCCGGTAAGTAAAGGTGGCGGTAAAGCGGCGGCTGCTCTGCCCGGCGAACGCCTCGGGCGGGAACGGCTTCACCTGGCTTATCCCTTGCAAACTGCTCAGCGCGGCGCGGTTCAGTAACATGCTGCGGGCTTTGGTGCTGATGCCGGAGGCCAGCACGCGGCCACTGCGATCGACTTCCAGCCAGACCTCCACGTTGCCTTCCGGGCGCTCCAGTGACGCCTGTCGCCCAGTCGGGTAACGCTTGCGCGCATCCAGATCGCGGCGCAGTGCCTGTTGCCAGGCGCCTTCCAGCGCCGGTGCATTAGTCGCCGGTCTGGCTGTCGCCGGCGCGGACGCAGCGGGTTTTGCCGGGGCGGCGGGTGCGGTGACGGCTTTCGGTGCCACAAAGGCACGCGGTTTCTCGGCCGGTTTGGTTTTTACCGGCTTCGGCTCCGGGCGCTTTTCTTTTGGTTTTGGCACCGGCTTGGGTTTCGGCGGTGGCGGCACCACCGGTGCCGGTGTTTCGATAACCGGCACCGGCGGCGGCAAGGGTTCCGGTAACGGCAGCGGCTCAGGTTCGGGTTGCGGCTCGGGCTGCGGTTCGGGTTCCGGCTGGGGTTCAGGTTCCGGCGCGGGCGGCTCCACCAGCGCCAGCTCCATCGTGGATTCATCGTATCGGGGCTGGATCTTCAGCGGCGGCTGCTGGCTGACCACCAGCGCCCAGCCCGCCACTGCCAGTACCGGCAGCCAGCTGATCAGGTGTCGTGAACGGTAGAGGAGATACATGTCACAGCTTCCGCGTCGCGAGGGAGACAGCGGTAAAGCCGCCTTTGCGCAGGTTGTCCATCACCGCCACCAGCCGCTCCACCGCCACGCCTTTGTCGCTGTTGAGGATGATGGTGGTGGTCTGGCCGGCGGGTTGCTGCTGTTTCAGCGTGGTGACCAGTGCGTCCAGCGCGACCGGCTGGCCATCAAGCTGAAGCTGATCGTTATTGCCGAGCGTGACAATGGCGCGTTTTTGCGGCTTCAGTTGCTGTGCGGTGGCGGCCCCCGGTAACTGGGTTTTTAATCCCTGTGACGGAATGACATTCAGGCTAATCAGCACAAAGAACACCAGCAGAAACATCATGACGTCGATCATCGGGATTAACTCGATGTGCGCCTTATTCTTTTTCGGTTCGTTCCAGTTACGCATAGCGCTCCCTCGTTAAGAAAGCAGCCAATATAGTCAGCGCATGTTTAATTTTTGTTACGTTTTGAAGATGTTTTACTCACACTCTTATCGATTCACACACAATAATTACATGCTGAAATTATTGCTGAATCACATTTCACGCAGAAACCGCAAAAACCGGATTGACGCCAGACAGAGGTCTATTGCGTATCATTCGGAACGTTATCCTGTTGTTTTGCTGAGAAATGCGTCAGTGCAGTTATTAATTAATTGTTAATATTAATAAAAAGAAAAATGGCAGACGTGTGAGGATGAAAAAGCCGCGTTCTCGTGATTAAATTCGCTGTAAGCCCTGCAAGAACTGGATAGAACCGGATCTCATTGCACGATAAAAAATGAAAACCCAGACTTCATTGTGACAGGCGGCTTATCATATTCCCGCCTTTTTGTAGCAAAAATGCTATTAGCTAGTAGTCTCATTGTTATGGGTTATTCACTCCCTATGTACCAGATGGTACACTACGCGCGCTTTATGGTTCACAGGCTATTTATTAACCCTATGGCGAACTGTAATGGGTCTGTTACGGAGTCAGTTCCGTTTTTCTATCCAGAAATAGCCCGATTGATAAAGAGTGTTTTTGCCCGGCCTGCCTGCCGTTATGCCAACGCGGGTTTCCCTGAGCACCCCCTCTTGTCACTGGCACACTATTTCTCCAGGAGTTTGTGTTATGGCTGAAACAAACGCCCGCGCCTCCCGCGCGCTGGGCATATGGTCTGTACTGTTTGGGCTGGTGCTGCTTGCCATCGGCCTGTTCTTCGCAATTGGGGGAGGCCAACTGGTTTCACTCGGCGGGAGCTGGTACTTCCTGATTGCGGGTATTGTGGTGGTGCTGTCTGCCATCCAGTTCTTCCGCCGTAAATCGTCGGCGGTGGCGCTGTTGCTGCTGTTCTTTATCGGCACAGTGATTTGGGCCGTGAGCGAAGTCGGGATCGACTTCTGGCCGCTGGTTTCCCGCCTGATGGTGCCGGCTGGGGTCATGCTGGTGGCCTTCGCCACCTGGCCTGCCCTGCGTAAGCGGGAAGGCAAAGCGCCGCTGGCCGGGGCCTCCTATGGCCTGGCCGTGGTGCTGGCCGTCGGCATGGTGGCGACGCTGGTGCAAATGTTCCAGCCGCACCCGACTGTTGCGTTTGAAGGTAAACCGCTTCCATTGGTGCCGGTTGATAAGGCGCAGGCGCAGAAAGACTGGGCAAACTACGGCAACACGCCGGAAGGCAGCCGCTTCGTGGCGCTTGACCAGATCACCCGTGACAACGTGAAAGATCTGAAAGTCGCCTGGACGTTCCGCACCGGCGACATCCCTGACAGCCCGACCGGTAACGGTGCGGAAGATCAGCAGACCCCGTTGCAGGTGGGTGACCGCATCTTCCTGTGTACGCCGCATAACAACGTGATTGCCGTGAATGCCGACAACGGTAAAGAGATCTGGCGTCACGAAGTGAACGCGCAGGCGGAAGTCTGGAACCGCTGCCGCGGCCTGGCCTACTTTGACGCCACCAAACCGCTGACCCAGCCGTCCGCGCCGGGTTCAACCCCGGTACCGGCCCCGGCGCTGGCCGCCGGTGACACCTGCCAGCGTCGCCTGATCATGAACACCATCGACGCGCGCCTGATTGAGATCAACGCTGACAACGGCCAGCTCTGCCAGAACTTCGGCACCAACGGCGTGGTTGACCTGAAAGCGGGCCTTGGCGACGCGCAGGATCCGAAATACCAGCTGACCTCTGCCCCGACCCTGGCCGGGACAACCGTGGTGGTAGGCGGCCGTATCGCGGATAACGTGCAGACCGACATGCCGGGCGGCGTATTGCGTGGCTTTGACGTGATCACCGGTGAAATGCGCTGGGCGTTTGACCCAGGCAACCAGGACCCGAACATGAAGCTGCAACCGGGCCAGACTTACGCCCGCAGCACCCCGAACTCCTGGGCGCCGATGTCTTACGATCCGGCGATGAATACCGTATTTATCCCGATGGGCAGCTCCTCGGTTGACCTGTGGGGCGGCAACCGTACCCCGCTGGACCACAAATACGCGACCTCAATCCTGGCGCTGGACGCCACCACCGGTAAAGAGAAGTGGGTTTACCAGACCGTGCACAACGATCTGTGGGACTTCGACGTACCGATGCAGCCGAGCCTGATCAACTTCCCGGAAAAAGACGGCAGCAGCAAACCGGCCGTGGTGTTCGGCACCAAAGCGGGCCAGATCTTTGTGCTGGACCGTATGACCGGCCAACCGCTGACCAAAGTGGAAGAGAAGCCGGTTAAGAAAAGCAACATCAAAGACGAGCAGTATTCCGATACCCAGCCGTTCTCCACCGGGATGCCGCAGATTGGCGCGGAAACCCTGAAAGAGTCCGACATGTGGGGCGCGACGCCGTTTGACCAGCTCGCCTGCCGCATTGGTTTCAAATCGATGCGTTATGACGGCCTGTTCACCGTGCCGGGCACGGACAAAGCGCTCAGCTTCCCAGGTTCCCTGGGCGGCATGAACTGGGGCAGCCTCTCGACCGACCCGAACAATCACTACATCTTCGTCAATGACATGCGTCTTGGCCTGTGGGTGCAGATGATTCCGGCTGACACCAGTAAGATCGACCGCGGCAGCAACGGCGGTGAGGCGATCAATACCGGTATGGGCGCGGTGCCGCTGAAAGGCACACCGTATGCGGTCAATAAAAACCGCTTTATGTCCCCGCTGGGCATCCCGTGCCAGAAACCGCCATTTGGTACGCTGTCCGCCATTGACCTGAAAACCCAGAAAATCGTCTGGCAGGTGCCGGTCGGCACCGTGCAGGACACCGGCCCGTTCGGCGTGAAAATGCGTGTGCAGATGCCGGTCGGTATGCCGACGCTGGGCGGCACACTCGCCACCCAGGGCGGCCTGGTGTTCATCGCCGGTACGCAGGACTACTACCTGCGCGCGTTTGACTCCTCTACCGGTAAAGAGGTGTGGAAAGCACGCCTGCCGGTCGGCAGCCAGGGCGGCCCGATGAGCTATGTCTCCCCGACCACCGGCAAACAGTACATCCTGATCTCCGCCGGCGGCGCACGCCAGTCCCCGGATCGCGGTGACTACGTGATTGCCTACGCGCTGGACAAGTAAGCGTTACGCTTAACCGGTTATACCGTTAATGAAAACGGCTCCTGAAAAGGGGCCGTTTTTTTATGGTTACTGCTTCTTAAACCAGGGGCCTGACGCTGGCTTTGTCCCATTATGCACAGGCTGTTTTTATTGCCCAAACTCAATACACATAGTTATTATGCGGGAAAAATGCACCTCTAAAGGAGTAGCAGGTCGATGGATACGGTGGAAGAGCTTAACGGGACATATTTTTATAAAGGCATTAACAATATTTCCGCCGGCGAACTGTTTTTCTGGATTCTCCTTGATGCCGTAGCCGAACAGATGGGTGAAATTGGCGATCTGGGGACGGTAACGCTCATCATCCTAGGGCAGCCCGTAATCGGAACCCGCAGAAAATTCCGCACAGCCACTGAAGGAACGTCGGTTGCTTCAATTTATGCCCGTCGCTACCTTGATGTTGAATTACCTTTCCGCCTCCCCACCTTCACGAATGCAAGCCTTAAATATCTTAAGCCGATGTGGGTAAATAATTTAGGTAAATTCGTAGGACGCGCTGTACCGGTAATAGGGTGGGTTCTTCTCACCAGTGACGTAGCAACTATCGTTTACAAAGCCACCTGTCATTACAACAGGATAGCCAGGGGTAACGATAAAATATGGTAACTAATGACGAGGTACTTGCCTTTTTCCGTAAGGAATTATCGCTAATGACCACGCTCACCATGAAGCCGATACTCATTGAGCTGGACACGCCTTTACAGAGTTATGCTGCTGCTGATGAGTTAGGCGATGCAATAGAAAAATATGATGAGGTATATGGAGTTGATGTGTCAGAGCTGGATATGGCGCATTACTATCCTTGGAAACTGGAATGGTTTTTTCGCAAATGGATGACTAAAGAACCGCTCAAACAAGTTTCAAAACCACTTACTGTACGAATGTTCGCAGAATCAGCAAAAGCCGGGCGCTGGTTATATGACTAGGCACAAGCAAGGGGTTTTCACGTGGCTATACCTCATTGCGCCATTTGTTGGCCGCTCAATACCTTTGAACGGCGAAGTTACCCTTGTTGCTGATGTATCGCAGATCATTTACCGCTCTGTACGTGATTACAACCGCATAGCAAGGGATGGCGATAAATTATGGTAGACAATATTGACCACCGGATTTACGCACTGGTCAGACGCTACAATGGCGTTTATTTGTTCCAAAATGAGAAAAAGCAAAGGCTGTTAAATCCTGATACCGATCTGGATACAGATATGCAGTTGGATGTAGGTGAAGCAGAAGAACTTATGGAAGAGTTTTTTACAACTTTCCAGGTTGATAAGGGAAACTTCAAAATTGAAACCTACTATCCTGACGAACCTTTCTCATGGAATCCCTTCAAAAAATTCCCCCCATACCTGTCCCTGATTTCACTATCGGCATGTTGATCGAATCAGCAAAAGCGGGGCGCTGGTTATACGACTAAACACAAGCAAGGAGCATTTACATGGCTATACCTGTTCATTTATTTTTGACCGATGATGGCGGCGCGCTGATCCGTGGTTCTTCCGATGTGCAAGGTCGGGAAGGAAGCATGGAGGTTCGGGCCTTGCACCACAGCTTAAGCCTCCCTACCGATCCCATGACAGGAAAGGTGACCAGCACGCGTCAGCACTCTCCGTTCCACTTTACTAAAGAGCTTGATAGCGCATCGCCGTATCTCTTTAAAGCGTCGGCAACAGGACAGACGCTGAAATCTGCTGAGTTCAGGTTCTACCATATCAACGATGCCGGACAGGAAGTGGAGTATTACCGGATCGTCCTGGAAAACGTAAAAGTCATTTTGGTCGGCCCGGTTATGTACGATACGCGAAGCTGTCAGGGTACAGGCCACATGGAAGAGGTTGCACTGAATTACGAGAAGGTCACCGTTCTGTACAAAGACGGCAATCTGTCAGCGCATGATGCATGGGATGAGCGCCCTACTGCTTAACCAGAAGCCTGCCGGGCTTTTTCAGGCTGCCGGGCAAGTGCACTGCCAATCTGCCACCCGCCCCGATCACCGGCAAACAGTACATCCTGATCTCCGCCGGCGGCGCACGCCAGCCCCCGGATCGCGGTGACTACGTGATTGCCTACGCGCTGGACAAATAAGCACAACGCGTAAGCTGCTGTACTGAGAATAAAAACGACTCCCTGATGGGAGCCGTTTTTTTATCTGGCTTGTCTGTCGCATCTTTCCTGTGCGCTCATAAGCAACGGTTTCACAGCGTTTGCCTCAAGAACTCTCCCGCCAGCGGGCAGGTTGGGTACGGTTGCCGCTGCATACCGGCGCGATAGACAAGGGGTCTGACGCGCAATGAAACGAAAACTCATGCTAAGCCATTTTCCTGCTCCCTGACGCTGGCTTTGTCCCATTATGTACAGGCTGTTTTTATTGACCAAAAAGCCCGCTTTTCGCGTATAGCAGAAAGAGAAAGCCACCTTTTCTCTGCTTTGTGCCAGAAGCGGACGTTGATCATTGTGAAAAGCAGAATGCTTGGCAGCTTTGTGATTAGGGTCGGAGTTACTGCGCTTAAGCTTTGCGGGTTGGCAGTGCTTCTGCTGCATGCCCTGTTTTGTCAGTCAGTCCGGATAAAACTGCCAGAATCAGCGCTATAACAGAAAGTACAGCTCCGGCCCAGTTAGGCGACTGTAGACCAAAGCCGGCGGCTATAACCGCACCACCCAGCCATGCACCGACTGCATTGCCGAGATTGAAAAGACCTATGTTAACGGCTGCTGCCAGCGTCGGCGCACCTGCTGCCCGTGCTTTGTCCATTACCAGTTTCTGGATGGGAGATACGGTAGCAAACCCGAAAGCAGCCATCAGGAAAATACAAAGCGCCGACATAACCTGACTGTGGGCAGTAAAGTTGAAAATTACCAAAATCATGGCCTGAGCGGCCAGCGTCACGTACAGCATCGGCATCAGCGCGCGATCGGCATATTTACCCCCCAGCTGGTTGCCAACAAATAATCCCAGGCCGAACAATAGCATCAGCCATACCAGACTGCTTTCGTGATATCCGGCAAGCTCTGTCATCATGGGTGCGATATAGGTAATTGAGGTAAAAAATGCGCCCGGTCCAAAGACCGTTATGCCCATCGCCAGCAGTACGTTGCTGTTCCGGAAGGCATTAAACTCATGCGCAAAATTATGGTTTTCCGGACGGGGCTGATGCGGGATGAGCATGCCAACGCTGATAACCGTGATGGCGCCGATTACGGCAATGGCCATAAAGGCTTCCCGCCATGAGAGATGCTGTCCAATCCACGTGCCGACGGGAACCCCGATAAGGTTCGCTACCGTCAGCCCCATAAACATAAAGGCAATCGCCCTGACGCGCTTAGACGGCGCGACCATATCTGCGGCAATAACCGAGCCGATACCAAAGAAGGCCCGTGAGTCATGGACGTGATGATCCGGCCCAGAATGGCAACGCCCAGCGTCGGCGCAAATGCTGTTACAAGGTTACCCGCCATAAACAGCAGCATCAGGAAAACCAGCATGGCTTTACGGGGTACTTTTGAGCCCAGAATAATCAAGGCCGGCGCGCCGACAAAAACGCCCAGGGCGTAAGCCGTCGCCAGGTTTCCGGCCACGGGAATACTGACGTTGAAGTCAGCGGCAATAACGGGAAGCAGGCCGGCAATGATGAATTCAGTGGTTCCTATACCGAATGCACCCATCGCCAGCGCCCAGAGAGCAAATGGCATAACAAATATCCTGTCAGTTAACAATAATTGTGTCTGAGCTGCGCATGACACCGTTAAAAAACCAGAGCGGTAGCCATTGGCAGCACTGAGACGTGCAGAATATAAGTTCGCTGAAAGTTGATAAATAACCCTGAAATCGCCTGAGTGGTGACAAAAACTCTACTTCAGAGCGCCGAAATATCCTTCGCCGGCCTTCCTGAGCAGCTCATCGACAATAAACCTGACTTTGGGGATCAGGTGCCTGGTACGGGGCCAGACGACGTTCAGCTCGATCGGTACGGGCATATGATCGGGCATAACGGCAACAAGCCTGCCATCATCAATAAGGTCGTTCACCATCGATTCCGGAAACTGAGCAATCCCGGCTCCCGCCAGACAGGCCTGAAGCATGGCATCGCCGTCGCTTATCTGGTGCGCCGAGCCAGAGATAAACTTTATCTCCCGCTCCCCGGCTGGCCGCAGACGCCAGGCAAGAGGCGCCCCCCGTCGGTAACCCATAATGCAGCAGTGTTTTTTCAGCGCATCAATATCAGAGGGCTGACCGTGCCGCTCAATATAAGCGGGAGACGCGCACAGCATGAGACGCTGTCGGCTAAGACGACGCGCAATCAGCTCATCGGTGCTCTGCAGTTCGCCCAGACGAAGTACCAGGTCGACGCCTTCCTCTACCGGGTCAATCAGCCGATCGTTAAAGGTCAGCGCCAGGCGCAGAGCCGGATAACGGGTCATCAGTTCAAGCAACACCGGCATCATCAGGTTGCGCCCGAATGAGGCCGGCATATCTATCCGGACCGTTCCGGCCGGGTTGTCCTGACGCCTGCTCAGCGTATTTTCCGCCGAGTCCAGGATTTCCAGCGCCGAAAGGCAGCTGACCAGATAAGCCTCTCCGTCACTGGTCAGGCTCAGCTTACGGGTTGATCGGTGAAACAGCCGCGTTCCCAGCCTCTCCTCAAGTCGTGCCACGCTTTTTCCAACGGCAGATTTTGTGATGCCCAACTGCTCTGCGGCCTCAGTAAAGCTGCTCGACCTGGCCGTCGTGACAAAATTTGTAATTCCCCGCAGAGATTCGGCGGTTAATACAGTAGACATAAAGTTGACTCTCTGGCGACTCATGGTGTGTTTATTGATGTGTAATTCTATACCAGGCTTGAGTGAGTTCGTAAACAACGCGCCGACATGAGTTGGCGTATCCGTTTTAAAAACACAGGGAGCAGTCATGTCACAGGCACAACCTCTGAAATTTGTCTCACTGCTGGGCAGCCTTCGCGCGGGTTCTTTTAACGCCGTGGTGGCCCGCAATCTGGGCCTGCTGGCACCGGAAGGCGTGGAAGTCAACGCACTCGGCTCGGTCAGAGACATTCCCCACTATGACGAAGACCTGCAGGCTCAGGGCTTCCCTGAAGCCGTTTTGGAAATGGGAAAAGCGATAGCGGCAGCGGACGGAGTGATTATCGTCACGCCTGAATATAACTATTCCGTGCCGGGTGCGCTGAAGAACGCACTTGACTGGCTTTCACGCCTGCCGGATACCCCGGTTGCAGGCAAGCCCGTCGCCATAGTCACGGCTTCACCCGGTGCCATCGGGGGCGCGCGGGCGCAGTATCACCTGCGCCAGATTCTGGTCTTTCTGGATGGCAGAGTGCTTAACAAGCCGGAGATCATGGTGGGTCAGGCGCCATCCCGGCTTGACCCGGAAACCGGCAGCATAACGGATGCGGACACCCGCAGCCTGATTACGGCGCAGCTCAGTGCGCTCGCAGAAATGGCGATCCGGCAGGGCTGATTTTCAAAATCACACATATCTGTAAAACCACAGGGAGAAAACTATGTCTACCGACATTATTCGCGGTATGGACCACGTCGGCATTACCGTTTCCGATATTGATGAAGCTACCCGCTTTTTTACTGCGGCTTTTGGTGCGGAAGTTATCTATGACTCCGTCGCCCCCTCTGATGACGATGTAAAAGGCGAAGAAACAGAAAGCATTCTGAACCTGTTTCCGGGAACGAAAATCACCACGGTAAGAATGATGAAGCTCAAGCACGGTCCAGGGCTGGAGCTTTTTGAAATGAAGGGGCCGGAGCAAAGCCAGCCTGTGCGGCCCAGCGATTACGGTATCCAGCATTTTGCCGTTTACGTTGATGATATTAATGAAGCAGTCAGCCTTTTCGAGCGGGCCGGCGGGAAAATGTTTACGCCCCCTCAGCCCCTGATGTTCCCGACCGAGGTCGGAGAAAATAACTTTTTCTGCTATGGCCGCACCCCATGGGGCAGCGTCATTGAACTGATTTCTCTGCCCTCAAAGCTTCCGTATGAAGACCAGACATCTCTGCGTCGCTGGAAGCCCTGAGTGACTCGGTTGCGTCTGCCAGGGCGCAACCTTGTTACCGTATTACAGTGCGTTACCTTGACATTGAAGCAGTTGATACCCTGGAGATATCAGAGTCGATAGAAGCCTGACGTATAAAGGCTGCAACAGCAGCCCTGTGCCAGAAGCGGGCGTTGCAACTTTCATGTTACGTTAATTGCAGAACAGTCCTGGCTTCTTTTACCAGCTCATCCAGAAAGGCGTTCAAGGCTTATAAAACGCGGCACGGTGACGCTTTATTACCTACACAGCCGACGACAGCACTTGAAATTATTTTAAGCTGGTTTAATCTAGTGCACTAGAAGATATCAGGCGAATTAATGATGACACAATCCCGCAGCGTTGGTATGGAGCTCTCTTTTGCTCTCTATGGAGCGGCTAACCGTATGGCCAGGATGCACAAGCCCTTCCTGGAGCCGTTAGGCCTGACGTTCCCGCAGTATCTGGTGATGCTCGAACTGCTGAACAACTCGCCCTTATCTGTGGGCACGCTGGGTGCCTGTCTCGACATGGACACGGGGACTATCACGCCTCTTGTCAAACGCCTTGAGAATGCGGGATTTGTTAGTCGTACCCGTGACCCAAACGATGAACGACGTGTGCTGGTCGATCTGACCCCTCGCGTCGAGAGCATCCGGGAAGAAATCCTGAGCGTTAGTCAGAAGATCAAGAGCGCCTGTAAACTGGATGAAGCGGGACTGATCGAGCTTCGCGACACCTTGCGCGATCTCAGTAGGCCACGTCAGGATTAAAGAGACCGTACACAACCTTTTTTGCGCCATTTTATCTAGTGCACTACAGTCTTGTAAGCAAGAGATGTTTGTGCGAAAGGGTGATAACCACTAACCCCCAGACAAAGGAAGCCGTTATGACGATGACTCCAGTCCATCCCCGAACCGAAACATCATCAGATGAGACACTGGCATTCAGCGAGGCAGCCCGCACGCGTCGCTCTATCCGTGGCTTTCTCGACAAGCCCGTGCCGTTAAGCATTATCCGTGAGGTGTTGGAGGATGCCCAGTGCGCGCCCTCCAACTGCAACACGCAGCCCTGGAATACCCACATTGTCCGCGGCGAGAAGCTTAAGCAGCTATCCAAAATCCTGCATGCCAAAAACGACGCCGGAGAATTCACGCCGGATTTCTCTTTCGACCAGAACGACTACTACGGCGAATACCGGAAGCGTAACGATGCGCTGGGCAAGGCCTATTACGAAGCCATGAACGTGATGCGCGAGGACAAGGAGGGGCGGCGTCGCGTAGGCGCGATGAACTACTCGTTCTTTAATGCTCCCCAGGTCGCGTTCCTGTTTATGCCCTCATTTGGTGACAATGTCCGTGTTGCAGGTGACATCGGTATGTATGGCCAGACCTTCCTGCTGTCGCTCGCGGCGCGCGGTCTCGGTGGTATTCCCCAAACCGCGCTTGGTTTTTTTGCCCAGACAATCCGTGAATTCCTCGGCATTCCCGATGAGTTGAAATTGCTCTTTGGCATCTCTTTCGGCTACCCGGACGAAGCGGCACCCGGCAACCGGATCCATATGGATCGCGTGCCGGTCGACACGAGTGTGACTTTCCACGACTGAAACTCCACGGGAGCGGCATCGTTTTTGCCGCCCCGACCTCCACCGCATCAATCACGCGGCGGTCATTAATCACAACGAGGACGACATCATGAAAATTGGCATACTGGGCACAGGCAACATCGGTAAAACGCTGGTGATGAAACTCAGCGCGGCAGGCCATGACGTAAAGGTCGCCAATTCGCGCGGCCCTGACACGATCGAAGGCGACATCCTGGCCCACGGTGCTCAGGCCGTCACGTCCAGTGAAGCGATGAAGGATGTCGACGTGGTGATCCTGTCGACGCCGCTCAGCGCCATTACGAAGATCGCCCCGCTGTTCGCGAGCGTGCCTGCTAACACCGTTGTCATCGACACATCCAACTACTATCCCAAACGTGACGGCGAAATCGCTGACATCGAAGCCGGACAAACCGAGAGTGAGTGGGTTGCCGGGCAGCTTGGCCGCCCCATCGCCAAAGCATGGAACGCCATTACCTCCGCGTCCTTCGCGCAGAAAGGCGTCCCTGCCGGAACCGCCGGGCGGATCGCCATTCCCGTGGCGGCCGACGGCGAGCGGGAACGCGATGTGGCGATGAAACTGGTCGACGAGACCGGGCTTGACGCGGTTTATTCGGGACCGCTCAGCGAGTCATGGCGTCAGCAGCCCGGCGCGCCGGTTTACTGTACGGATCTGACGCGCGATGAACTGCCCGATGCCCTGGCCGCAACCGAACGGGCGCGCCTGCCGAAGCGCCGCGACCTCGCGATCGAGGCGATCATGGAAAGGGTTGGTGACAGCACCACTAACCCCGACTCGGACTATGCCGTGCGTCTGACCCGCGCGCTCTTTATGTGACTGGCAAAACGAGTTGAGAATATCCAGCCCGTTAAGTGTTTAAGTGACGGTGCCTCAACGCTTCCTGCAGGCTATATCATCAAACTGAATAAGGTACTGTAATGATGACACCCATTCAGCGACCCGTCGTACTGGTTCTGGGAGCCAGTGGAACCATCGGTAGCCATATCGTCAAAGAACTTGACGGCAAAGATGTCCATCTTCGTATCGCTTCGCGTAAGCAAGGCAAAGTAGACCAGCTGCGCCGCGAAGGAAAAGATGGCGTATATCTCGATCTTGATAAACCTGAGACCTTCGCGCTCGCGCTGGCGGGTGTTGATCGGATCTTCCTTTTAACCGGCTACAGCGTTGCCATGCTCACGCAGAGTAAAACCCTGGTGGATGCAGCCAAAAAGGCGGGTGTGAGCCATATCGTTCATGTGGGTGTGTTCGCTGAATGGGATACCACCGATGCCCACTTTGTATGGCACCAGATGATTGAAAAATATATCGAGGCGAGTGGTATTGCGTGGACACATCTTCATCCGAATATGTTCATGAATGTCTTCACCGGCCTTTATACCCCCAAAAATTTCACCTACACGACTTACTGGGGTGACCGGCGAGTCGGCTATGTTGCGCCGGAGGACATTGCCGCCGTAGCAGCAAAAGTGCTCCTTGATGGACCTGTACGTCACGCCGGTCAGCATAACTGGTTGAGCGTGGAAAGTTTTAACGGGGAAGAGATTGCCGCGCTTTTAAGCGAGATAACAGAACTTGAGATTCGGTGTGAAGACAAAGGACTTGAGGGGTTCCGTCAACTGATTGACTCGCTCATCTCTCAGGGGTTTGAGAGCTGGTATGCCGGTGCGAATATTGATTTTTTTACTCAGATGCTTGACGGCCGCATGTCCTATATGTCGATGGTTCAGAACGATATTCCCTATATCCTCGGAAGGCCGGCGAAAACACTTCGGGAATTTTTGACTGAAAATAAAAGTCTACTCATCGCTTCAGCAAAGGCCCCTCAATAAGAAGGGGAAGCGCTCGTAAGATGTTGGCATTTTCTTCACGAGCGCGCTTTAGCCAGCCTTGATGAAGTTTAAAAATCTTTGCCACAGGTCCGGCTTGGCCGGTGCGCAGACGCAGATAAGCTACAGGGGCGTTTGCCTGTTTTAACCTGGCAGCAGCCAGGTAAAACGCGCCACGCCCTCAGCCACTTATCCCTCCCCTCAGTGGTGGCTGTCCACTTCCACGTTACCGAACTGGCCGGACTGATAATCGGCAATCGCCTGGTTAATCTCGTCACGGCTGTTCATCACAAACGGGCCGTAAGAGACCACCGGTTCGCCAATCGGGTCAGCATGGCCATAAAGGATCACCGCATCACTGTGGGCGGTGAGCGCCACGCAGTCGCCATCCTCGTTCATCTCAATCAGGTGATGGGCTTTCAGTGCCTCGCCCCCCAGCGTCAGTGCGCCGTTGACCACATAGCAAAATACCGTGCGCCCGGCCGGGGCCGGTAAGGTGATCTCTGCGCCGGCGCGGCACTGTACCGTCATCATAGTGACGCCGGTCAGCGAGATAAACGGCCCGTGCTGATGCCCGAATTCACCGGAAATCAGGTTCACCGTGGCCTTGCCGCCTGCGGCTTCAATCACTGGGATCTGATCCTGCTGGAGGCCGGTGTAAGCGGGGTTGCTCATTTTCAGGCGTGACGGCAGGTTTACCCAGAGTTGCAGGATCTCCAGCGGGCCGCCGTGGCGTTTGAACGAGGCAGGCGAAATCTCCGCGTGTACCAGCCCGGCACCGGCGGTCATCCACTGGATGCCGCCCTGGGTGATGACGCTCTCATGGCCGCCGCTGTCGAGGTGCGCCAGCTCCCCTTCCAGGATAAAGGTTACGGTTTCAAAACCGCGGTGCGGGTGCGGGCCGAACGGCAGGCCGTGGTTATTGGCCGGGTAGGTCTGCGGCCCGTGGTGGTTAAGGAACAAAAACGGGTCAAGCTGCGGCAGCCCGGCACCGGGCAGCGGCCGACGGGTCACCAGATCGCCGATGTCATCGCGGGTGGCCAGGTGCTGTTGTTTGCATGTTCTGGAAGTCATATCAATCTGCCTGTACATAACGTGACATTGTCACGGAAAAGGGAACGAGCATACCCCATCTCTTTCCTTTAGTGATAGTCGCTAATGCAGCCGGGCGCGAACTGCCTGCCGCGCAATCCCACTTCCTGTCTGCCTTAAGCGATATTTCTTCTTTTACATCTGCGGCGGGGGCTTTCAATAATTGCCGCCATGAACGCACAAAAAGGAAGAGACACGCATGGCATACCGACTCAGCTTGCTGGACAAAAGCCCGATTGCCGCGGGTGAAACCGCCACGCAGGCGCTGGCACGCACCCTGGCGCTGGCCACGCGGGCCGAAGCGTGGGGGTTCCACCGCTTCTGGGTGGCAGAACACCACAACACCGCGGCGCTGGCCGGCCCGTCGCCGGAGGTGCTGATTGCCTGGATTCTGGCGCAGACGCGCACGCTGCGTGTCGGGGCGGGCGGCGTGATGCTGCAACACTACAGCCCCTATAAAGTGGCGGAGAATTTTAACCTGCTGGCGTCGCTGGCCCCCGGCCGGGTGGATATCGGCATCGGTAAAGCGCCCGGCGGGCTGCCGCTCTCCACCCGCGCCCTGCAACAGGGGATCAATGCCGCAGAAAAAGGGGAGTTTCCCCAGCAACTCGAGCAGCTGAACCACTGGCTGGACGCCACGCCCAGCGGCGATGGCCGTGATGAACTCCTCGCCACACCGCTGCCCGCACAGCCCGCCCAGCGTTTCCTGTTGGGGGCCAGTGAAGGCAGCGCGCGGCTGGCCGCCCGGCTTGGCTGGCAGTTTGTGTTTGCCGCGCACCTGAACGGCAGTGAAAGCGATCTGGCGCAGGCGCTGGACGCTTACCACGTTAACAGCGGCGGCGGGCGGGCGCTGGTGGCAGTGCAGGCGATCGCGGCGGCCTCCCCGGCGGAAGCCGCCCTGCTGGCCGCGGATTTGCAGCATTACCGGGTCACCAGCCCACAGGGGCAGAGCGTCACCGTCGGCAGTGTTGAGCAGGCCGAGGCCTTTGTCCGGCAGGCGGGCCTCACCGATTACCAGATCGAACCGCGCCAGAGCGCCACGCTGAAAGGCACTGCCGCGCAGGTACATGCCCAGCTCAGCAGCCTGCAACACCGTTACGGCATCGACGAATTTATTATTGATACGCCGATCAGTGATGCCGATGCCCGGATGACGTCGCTGGAATTATTAGCCGCGCACCTGGCTGTCACTGCCTGATTTATTTCCCGCCCCTTGAAAAAATAAAAGGTTTTCCATGACACTCCCGATAGAAGAACAGCTTATTTCATGGCGACGTGAATTACACCAACACCCGGAACTCTCGGGCAAAGAAATAGCCACCACCCAACGGATTACCGGCTGGCTGAATAAACACGGCATTACGCCGCTGCCTTATCCTTTAAAAACCGGGCTGGTGGTGGAAATAGGCCACGGCGGCCCGTTAATTGCCTTGCGGGCGGATATTGATGCCCTGCCGATTGAGGAAATTGCGCCGGTGGCGTTTGCCTCCCAACAGCCGGGCGTGATGCACGCCTGCGGCCACGATATCCATACCAGCGTGATGCTGGGGGCGGCGCGGTTGCTGAAAGCGCGGGAAGCAGAGCTGCCCGGCCGGGTGCGCATTCTGTTCCAGCCCGCTGAAGAGACATTTGTTGGGGCGAAGGCGTTGATTAACGCCGGGGTGCTGGAAGGGGTACAGGCAATTTTCGGGATGCATAACGCGCCGGAATTGCCGGTCGGCACCTTTGCCACCCGCGGCGGTGCCTTCTACGCCAACGTTGACCGCTTTATTATCCGTATTACCGGCAAAGGGGCACATGCCGCCCGCCCGCAAGAGGGCATTGATGCGATTGTGGTGGCCGGGCAGATGATTGGCGCCCTGCAAACCCTGGCGAGCCGCCGCTACAGCCCGCTGGCGTCGGTGGTGGTGAGCGTGACACGCATCGCCGGCGGCAATACCTGGAACGTGCTGCCGCAGCAGGTGGAGCTGGAAGGCACGGTGCGCACTCATGACAGCGCCATTCGTGAAACCCTGCCGGACAATATCCGCCAGATTATCCACGGCATTGCCGCCGCGTCGGGCGCGTCGGCGGAACTGGTGTGGCAGCCCGGCCCGCCTGCGCTGGTGAATACGCCGCACTGGGCCGATTTCGCCTCTCAGGTGGCGGCCGAAAATGGCTACCAGGTGCTGACGTCAGAGCCACAGATGGGCGGCGAAGATTTTGCGCTCTACCTGCACCATGTGCCTGGTACGTTTGTCAGCATCGGCAGCGCCAGCACGGAGGGGTTGCACCACCCCGGTTTTAACCCTGATGAGCGGCTGATCTACCCGGCTGCCTGCTATTTTGCCCGGCTGGCAGAACAGGCGTTAACCCATCTGGCGTAATGATGCTGCGCTATGCCCAATTTTATATTTGAATTGCGGGAATTGTTATTTTACTTCCCGCCTCTGCTCGGGAATAGTCAATTCAACCCCACTCTGACCATGCAGGTGAAATAATGTCTACCCGCCGCCAATTACGCCTCGGCACAATATTACACGGTGCTTCCGGCAATATGTCCGCCTGGCGTCACCCGGATGCCCAGGCCGATGCCAGTATTAATTTTGAGTTTGCCAAAAGCGTGGCGAAAAAAGCCGAACAGGGAAAGCTCGATTTTATTTTTGTGGCCGATGGGCTGTTTATTAATGAGAAGTCGATTCCGCATTTCCTTAACCGGTTCGAACCGATCACCCTGCTCTCTGCGCTGGCAACGGTGACGGAGCACCTCGGGCTGGTCGGCACCCTCTCCACCTCCTACAGCGAGCCGTTTACCGTGGCGCGCCAGTTTGCCAGCCTCGACCACCTCAGCGGCGGGCGGGCGGGCTGGAACGTGGTGACCTCGCCGCTGGAAGGCTCGGCAAAAAACTTTTCCCGCGCGCAGCACCCGGACCACGCGCTGCGTTACCGCATTGCCGACGAATATCTGACGGTCACCAAAGGGCTGTGGGATTCCTGGGAAGAAGGCGCGTTTGTGCGCGACAAAGCCTCCGGGCAGTTTTTCGATGCCGGCAAACTGCACACGCTGAACCACCACGGCGATTTCTTCCAGGTACAGGGGCCGCTGAATATCGGCCGTACGCCGCAGGGCCGCCCGGTGCTGTTCCAGGCCGGGGCATCGGAAGACGGTAAAAAGCTGGCGGCGCGCCATGCCGACGCCATTTTCACCCACCACCCGACGCTGGAAGAGGCGCAGGCGTTTTATCAGGATGTGAAACGGCAGGTCACGGCAAATGGCCGCCAGCCGGATGAGCTGCACATTTTCCAGGGCGTCAGCGTGATTGTCGGCAGCAGTGCAGAAGATGTGGAGCGGCAATACCAGCAGACGGCGGCGCTGGTGTCAGTTGAGGATGCACTGAATTACCTCGGCCGCTTCTTTGACCACCACGACTTCAGCCAATACCCGCTGGATGCCCCGTTCCCGGCGCTGGGTGAGATTGGCCAGAACAGTTTCCGCAGCACCACGGATGAGATCAAACGCCATGCCCGCGAAAAGGGGCTGACGCTGCGCCAGGCGGCGCTGGAAGCGGCCACGCCGCGCCCGCTATTCCACGGCACACCGGAGCAGGTGGCGGACGGCCTCCAGCGCTGGTTTGAACACGGCGCGGCTGACGGCTTCATCATCAACGGCGGCACGCCGGTGACGTTTACGCATTTTGTGGATCAGGTGGTGCCGCTGTTGCAGGCGCGCGGGCTGTTCCGCACGGAATACCCCGGAAAAACGCTGCGTGACAGTTTTGGGCTGGCGCAACCGGCCAACCAGTTTACCGCCTGATCCCCTGCTTCCCGACAATAATAAGAGAGAGCCGCGCTATGCAGAAAACCGCTTTATTGACCGCCGCCCTGCTGTTTTCCGGAATGACACAGGCCGCAGGCAATGGGATTGACCTCAAAGCCAATGCCACCCCCATCCACGTGGCCGCTAACCCGGCGGCCGTGGCGCAGATCCCCGCGGGTTACCGCTTCGCCGTGCCGGGAAAATTTACCGTGGCGATTGCCGGGCTGAACTCCCCGCCGCTGACGCTGCTGGCCGATGACAACAAAACCATGCTCGGCAGCGAGGCGGATATCGCCCGGCTGGTGGCAGACAGCCTTGGGTTGCCGCTGAACCTGGTGCGCACCTCCTGGGAAGACTGGCCGCTGGGCGTGGCCTCCGGCAAGTATGATGCCGCCATCAGCAACATCACCGTGACCAAAGACCGCAAGGCGAAATTTGATTTCGCCACCTACCGCAAGGACTCGCTGGGCTTTTATGTGAAAGCCGACGGCCCGATCACCCGCATTGAGAAAGCTGAGGATATCGCCGGGCTGCGGATCATCGTCGGCTCCGGCACCAATCAGGAGTCGATCCTGCTCAGCTGGGATCAGGCGAACCGCAAAAAAGGGCTGAAGCCGTTTATCCCGGTCTACAGCACTGACGACGCCGCGCAGACGCTGGCGTTGCAGTCCGGCCGGGCGGATGCCTATTTCGGCCCGAACGTGATCGGTGCCTGGAAAGCGGCGCTGAACGGCAAAACCCGGCTGGTTGGCTCAGTGGACGGCGGCTGGCCCAATGCGGCGCACATTGCCGTCACCCTGAAGAAAGGCAGCGGCCTGGTGCAACCGGTGAATACCGCGCTGAACGGCGTGATCCAGAGCGGCGCGTATGACCAGGTGCTGAACCGCTGGGGGGAAGGCGTCGAGCGCCTTGACCGGTCTGAGATCAACCCGCCGGGCCTGGGCGACTGAAGGAGGCAGCATGAGCACATTCACTTTCCGCGATGTCTCCCCAGAGGATGCTGAGCTGCAACCGATCATTATCGGGTTGTTCGGCGAATATGAGGCGCGTTACGGCGATTTCTTCTCACGCACGGCGGAAGAGGAGCTGACCGAGTGGTATCTGCCGCCGCAGGGGCTGTTTATCGTGATGGAGCGCGACGGCGAAACCCTGGCGATGGGGGCGTATAAACCCTTTGATGCCGACACCGCTGAGCTGAAGCGCATCTGGACGCGCCGTGACCAGCGGCGCAAAGGGCTGGGGTTGCTGGTGGTGGCGGAGCTGGAGCGCCGCGCCCAGCTCGCCGGTTACCGCAAGGTCTACCTGACCACCGGCTTCCGCCAGCCGGAGGCGGTGCGCCTTTACCTTGCGCAGGGGTATCAGCCGCAATTTGATATCCACCGCGACCCGGAAGAGTACAGCCGCCCACCCTATGACGGCCGCCTGCGCTTTCTGAAAGTGCTGGGCAGCCCCGTACCGGCCACGGCAACCCCCGCTGACGCCCGTGCCGGGTAAGGAGAACCGCATGAAACAACATGCCACCCTGCGCGTGGTGCCCGCGCGCTACCCGCTGCGCCTGCTCGGCGCGGTGTTTACCCTGTTTATCCTGGCGGCGGTGGTGCAGTCCATCGCCTTTAACCCCCGCTGGGAGTGGGATGTGTTTGCCCGCTGGTTCTTCGATCCGGTGATCCTGGAAGGGCTTCAGCAGACATTATTGCTGACGCTGCTCGGTTCCCTGTTCAGTATTGTGCTCGGCACCGCACTGGCGCTGGCGCGGCTCTCGCCCTCCTGGCTGCTCTCCGGGCTGGCCTGGAGTTACATCTGGCTGTTCCGCTCGTTGCCGCTGGTGGTGGTGCTGATCATTCTCTACAACTTCTCCTACCTGTACGACACGCTGTCGCTCGGGATTCCGTTTACCGGCCTCGCCTGGGGGCATTACGCCACGATTGATGTGCTCGGCCAGTTCCCTACGGCGGTGATTGGCCTGACGCTGGTGCAGTCCGCCTATACCGCGGAGATTATCCGCGGCGGCATCCTGGGGGTGGACCATGGCCAGTTTGAGGCGGCCGCCGCACTGGGCCTGCCCAGCCGCCACCGCACGTTCCGCATCATCCTGCCGCAGGCGCTGCGGGCGATTATCCCGACCGCTTTCAATGAGATCATCAGCCTGGCGAAAGGCACCTCGATTGTGTATGTGCTGGCGATGCCGGAGCTGTTTTACACCATCCAGATGATCTACAACCGCACCCAGCAGGTGATCCCGCTGCTGATGGTGGGCGCGGTCTGGTACCTGGTGATCACCACGTTGTTGTCGGTGGTGCAGCATTATGTTGAACGCTGGCTGGCACGCAGCGCCCACCGTGAGCAACGCCCTGCCCTGTGGCACCGTTTCCGCCTGAAAACCCGCCGCGCCCCGCTGGGCGCAGTAAGGAGCTGACCATGTCAGAAGCGATCGATTACACACGTGCGGCCACTGCCCGCGGCCATATCAGCATTACCGGCGTCACCAAATATTTCGGCAAACACAAAGCGCTGGATGAGGTGTCGCTGGAGCTGGCCCCCGGCTCGGTCACGGTGATCCTCGGCCCCTCCGGCTCCGGCAAATCCACGCTGTTGCGCGCCATTAACCATCTCGAGCGGGTGGACGAGGGGTTTATCCAGATTGACGGTGACTACATCGGCTACCGGCAGCACGGCGACCGGCTGTATGAATTGAAGGAGAGCGCCATTCTGCGCCAGCGCACGGAAGTGGGCTACGTGTTCCAGAATTTCAACCTGTTCCCGCACCTGACGGTACTGGAGAACATCATCGAAGCGCCGATCGTGCATAAAAAACTGACCCGGCCGCAGGCAGTGGCACGGGCGCTGGAATTGCTCGACACCGTCGGGCTGCGCCATAAAGCCGACGCCTGGCCGCGCCAGCTTTCGGGCGGGCAGCAACAACGCATTGCGATTGCGCGCGCGCTGGCGCTGAACCCCAGGGTGATGCTGTTTGATGAGCCGACCTCCGCGCTCGACCCGGAGCTGGTGGGCGAAGTGCTGGACGTGATCCGCACGCTGGCGCAGTCGGGCGTGACGCTGGTGGTGGTGACGCACGAAATCGGGTTCGCCCGCGAAGTGGCGGATCAGATTGTGTTTATGGTGGACGGCAAAATTGTGGAACAGGGCGCAGCGCGGCAGGTGATTAACGCCCCGCAGCATCCGCGTACCCGCCGTTTTCTGGCGAATGTGCTGTGACGGGCATAAAAAAACCGGCTGCGTAAGCAGCCGGTCTGGTCATCACTTTTTACTGCCTGGCTACGCTGTGGCCGGCTGTGGCGTGCGGAATACCATCATAATCCCCAGCAGGATCGCCGCCATCCCGGCCATGCCTGACCACGGCAGCGCATTCCCCAGCAACAGGTAATCCAGCGCGGCGGTGATCACCGGCACCAGATAAAACAGGCTGGTGACATTCACGATACTGCCGGCATTGAGCAGACGGTAGAGCAGCAATTGGGCCACCACCGAGATCAACACCCCCAGAAACAGCACCGAGAGCAGGAACTCGCGGTTCAGCGTGACGTGCAGACTGCCGACGGGAAGCATCAGCAGACAGAGCAGCAAACTGACGCCATATTGCAGCGGCAGCACATCCGCCGGGGCCTGCGGGGTTCTCTTCTGCATGATGGCCCCGAAAGTCATAAACAGCAGGGCCGCCAATGCAAAGAGGATGCCGGACGCGGGCAAATGTGACGCTGCCAGGCTGCGCCAGACCAGCAGGATCAAGCCGGAAAGCGCCACCAGCAGGCCCAGCAGCCGGGTGCCCTGCATCCTTCGCTCCACCAGACAGAGCGTCAGGATCGGCTGGATGCCCATGATCGTCGCGATCAGGCCCGGCGTGACGCCGTGCGCCATCGCCTGAAAATAGCAGACCGAATAGCCGCCAATCAGCAGCAGGCCGGTCAGCGCCACCTGTTTGCGGGTGCCCTGTTTCGGCAGCCAGCGGCGACGGAAACAGCCCACGATCAGCAGCGTCGCCAGCGCCAGCGCAAAACGGCATACCAGCAGCATAAAGGGTGAGGCGTTATCCAGCCCCAGTCGGGTAAAAATGGCGGCACTGCCCCAGAGCAGCACAAAGCCGGACGTCGCGCCCTGAGACGCAAGCGTGGAACGGGTAAACGTCATTACTCTCTCCGGAATTCCAGAATGTATGTGTTACCGGCACAGGGATGCACCGCGCAAAAAATGCGCCGGGCGAAGGCCGGTTAATCAGGAAAAATATCAGCCCTTAACGGGCACAGTTCCGGGAGGAGGCGGTGGCGGACAGGTGATGGCGTAAACATGATGCAATGACGACGCAACGCAGCCTACCGGAGAACCGGTATCTACGTCAGCCTGCATAGGGGTCATCATCATCTGTTCAGCCTGTAAAAGGATCGTCCGTAAAAGTTAGCAAAATGTTTATTAATTGTCATGCGTTTATTCGGCCTGCCGATTTCCTCAAAAGCACATGCAAGATTGTTATTTCCATCAGGCACGTCCGCTTTGCCATAGTAGGGAAAATACCCCGACAGGACATCACCTTATGAAAACCTTCCCCCTGCTGACGCTGCTGCTGGCGCTGCCGTTTGGTGTCGCCCAGGCAGAAGCGGCGCGTATCGATCTGGCGGCCAACCAGCAGGTTATCCATACCGCCAAAAACAGCGCCGCCGTGGCCCTGCTGCCGCCCGGTTTTACCTTTGCCGTGCCGGGCAAGCTCACGGTGGTGGTCAGCGCGCTGAATTCACCGCCGCTGTCGGTGCTGGCGGAGGATAACCGCACCCGCATCGGCAGTGACATTGATATCGCGCACCTGCTGGCGGACAGCCTGGGGCTGGAGCTGAACCTGGTGCCGGCTTCCTGGGAGCAGTGGCCGCTGGGGATCGCCTCCGGTAAATATGATGTGGCGCTGTTTAATATCGCCGTGACGCGGGAGCGCAAAACCCGCTTTGATTTCGCCACTTACCGCACCGATACGCTGAGTTTTTCGGTACGCAGCCACAGCCCGATTCAGACGATTAACCAACCCGCCGATGTCGCCGGGTTGAAGGTGATTGTCGGCTCCGGCACCAATCAGGAGAACATCCTGCTGACCTGGGACAAGCAAAACCGCGCGCAGGGCCTGCCGGCGGCGCTGCCGGTGTACGTCACGGATGACGCAGCGGCCAGCCTGGCGCTGCAATCCGGCCGGGTGGATGCCTTTTTCGGCCCCCACTCTACTGCCGTCTATAAAGCCGCCCTCACCGGCACCACGCGGGTCGTGGGCAACGGCCCGCGCACGGCCTGGGTGGCGGCCACCACCCGCAAAGGAAACGGGCTGGCGGCGGCGCTGAGCGAGGCGATCAACGGAACAATAGGCAGCGGGGAGTATGCACGGGTGCTGGCGCGCTGGGGGGAGAGTGATGAGCAGATAACCTATTCGCAGGTTAACCCGCCCGGCATGGGGGATGGCCCGGCCGATGCCCTGCCGGATAATCCGGGCTGAAAATTTTGCTTAACAGCAGATAAATACGAGCCTTAACAGCAATTTTCCTGTCATGATTTTTTCTGGTTGAAAAATAAAAATCCGCTCAAAAGATACACTACGTGCCTGAAATTTCGCATGTTATGATGCGCCACGCTCTCTTTTGAAAAGGACAGGAAAGTGAATAAGGCCGTACTTCTGATCGCTGCCGCGAGTGCGCTGGCAGCCTGCGATGATCGCGGGCCGGAGCCGGTCAACCCTTCGCTGGCAAGCCTGGCCAATATTTTTGGTTTTGATGCATTGCGCGGCCAGGTTAAACACTTCACCCAGATCCAGAAGGATGACGGCGGGAAAGTGTCTGCCAGGGTCACTGCCTCACTGGATGCGCAGGGCTGCGTGCAGCAATTGCGCTCGTTCCAGCCCGCCATGAAGGTGGATGTCGATCTGGTGAAAGAGGGCGATTATTTTGTCGATCGCACCAGCCGGAAAAAGATGTACCAGTTGGATGCGCACTGCCGCCTTGAACGCACGGTTGACGGCAGCCTGCTTTATAAAAAGGATGCACGCGGTTTTATTACCGAAGTGGTGAAAACCGAGAACGATGACGCCTTTGCCAGCTACCGTTACGACGCACTCGGCTACCCGCGCCATACCCTGTTCCAGAGCGCGCAGGGCAAAACCGAGATTGACGTCAAAGAGGACGCGCCGGACAGCAAACGAATGGACGCCACCCTGGAAGCCAGGGTAGACGGCAGGCTGGCCGGGATCACCAAAATCCGTTGCCATTATGATGACCACTTCAACCCGGTGCAGTGCGCCGCAGCGATGGTCGCCGAAGGGGATTACGGCAGCGCCACCCTGAATTATACCCAGACTTACCAGACCACCTATTACTGAGCGGCGCGCGGCAGCTGATCCGGCAGGTCGATGTCCCAGACACAGCCGGGATCGTCCACCGGCACCCGGCGCGGCGGTGTGCTTTTCAACAGCGCACGCGCCCCCTGGTCGCCGGTCAGCGCACAGAGCGCCGTTCTCATCTCCGCCCGGAACCCCACCGGATGCCCGGCCTCTTCCCCGTATACCGCCCGTGCACACACCGCGTGCGCCAGTGCCGCATTGACCTGCAGGTAAGTCTCCGGGGCCAGCAACGGCATATCCGCCAGCGCCACCAGCCAACCCGGCCAGGTGGGCGTGGCCGCTACCCCTGCCGCAATTGACTCACCCAGCCCCCCACTTGCGACGCAGTGAAACGGCACCCCGGCGCGGGCGGCAAGTGCCTGTAGCCCGGTATCTTCCGGCCGCAGGATCACCGTCACCGGCAGGCCGCTCTGCTGCGCATGGTGCACACTCTGCCCGAAAACCGTTCCGCCGCCCGGCAGCCGGCCGGATAATTTATGCTGCCCGCCGGATGCGGCGCGATAGCGACGGCTCAGCCCGGCCGCCATCAATAAAATGCCTGCGTTCAACCGTGTTGCTCCCGTTCTGAAAAGGGTCGTGTCGAAAGGGTATGACGTCAGTGTAGGGGAAAAAGCCATGCAGGCGCACCATGCGGCCGCCTGCCGGTCAGGGGTCAGGGGAAAAGGGAGGCAGAAGGCAAAGCCTGGTTCAGGCTCAGGTGAGGGGGAAAACGCATTCCTGCGTATTGGTGCCGCACAGCATGACCGGGTAATCCTGCTCACGCTTGCGGATAAAGTGTTGTTTCATGTCACGGCTGATGCCTGCGCCGCACCAGACCAGGTGATGCTCATAGTTGCGCGTCGGCACTGCGGGCACATGGGTGACATTGGGGGAGAGTTCTACCCGGCACCCTTGCCCGGTCAACCTGATCGCTTCCAGCCAGATTTCTGTCTCATCTGTGGTGCTGGCCGTTTCCAGAAAGATCGGCACACTTTTCTGCCGTTCTGATAACGCCATCACCCGCCCGGCATGGTGCAGCACTGCCGTATGGAAGCGGGCCAGCCGGAGCGCCGCGCCGGGGCGGTCATCATGCCTTAACCACAGGTTCAGCGGCCTGAGCAGGCTGTTGACGAACGCTTCGCCGCTGTAATGGGTGCCGAGGGTACGCAGCAGCCGGTTCAGCTCATCGGTGGCGCTGTGGCCCAGTTGGGTCAGCACCTCTTCGGTACGGCACTGCCAGCCGCTGCGGCGATAACGGTGGGGGGCATTGAGTAACCGGTGGATTTCGGCCAGGGTATCGCCCGTATTGGTGAGATCCAGCACATAACGCACACGGGCGAACGTCTGGCTGCTATAGATGCCGCGGCAATTGCCGGTGTGCGGCACCAACCCCGCGCGCCGCCAGCTGCGCAAGGTTGCAGGGAGGATGCCGGTCATCGCGCACAGGGTATCATTGGTATAAAGCGTCATAAATTTCCCATTCAGAAAAACATCACTCTGATAATTTCAGCGAGTGAAGGGATAGCCTGCGCGCTATAGGTGAAAAAAGATACTTTTTTCCTCTAAAGATTTATCACTGACATAACATTTGGCAGGGCAACGGCGGTGATTGCCAAAAGCGGGGGAAACGGACAGGCGGGGAGTTTTTTATTTTCTACTGAAGCAAAAAAATGGTTTAACACCTTTTATTAAACGTGAGGCGTTGTTCAGCCCGCGCCTTGCCGGGGCAGAATTCACTGACACTTTTCCTTAACTTTAGTTTAACATTGCCGGATTATTCCTTTCCCATCATGCGGATAAACCACGGTTTTCCACAGCAATATCTTGATACATCCTCTTGAATCCAACCAACAATAATGATAATAATTATCATTAGATTTACACTATATGACTTTATCTCATCTCGCGGGCCGGAAAAGGGCAGGCAGATGAGATTTTTGTATGACTCACACGCGTTGCTCTTTCTCTTAACTGCAAAAGATTTTTATAGGGATGATGAATATGTTGTCGGCTTTTAACCTGAAGCGCTCCAGCCTGCTGTGTTCCCTTGCGCTGTTTGTTCCCCTCGCCTCCCTGGCGGAAGATACGGTGGTCGTCACCGCCCAACCGGCCGAAACGGCCGATACCCCCACCCAGGGCTACAGTGCAAAAACCAGCCGGAGTGCCACCAAAACCGACCAGCCCCTGATTACCACCGGCCAGGCGGTGTCTGTGGTCACCCGCCAGCAAATGGATGACCAGAACGCCACCACCGTTAACGCCGCGCTGAACTACACGCCGGGCGTGTTCACCAACTTTGCCGGTGGCGCAACCCGTTATGACACCGTGTCCCTGCGTGGTTTCCACGGCGGCGACGTGAACAACACCTTCCTGGATGGCCTGCGCCTGTTAAGCGACGGCAGCAGCTATAACGCCCTGCAGGTTGACCCGTGGTTCCTGGAGCGCATTGATGTGCTGAAAGGCCCCTCCTCCGCGCTGTACGGCCAGGGCATTCCCGGCGGCGTGGTGATCGAGAGCACCAAGCGCCCGCAGTTCGCCCCTGAAGGCCATGTGCGCCTCTCCGGCGGTAACTTCAATACCAAAGGCGGCGCGTTTGACTACACCGACGCGATCAACGAACAGTGGGCCTACCGCATCACCGGCATGACCCGCAGCAGTGACACCCAATACGACCACCAGCGCGAAGAGCGTTACGCCATCTCCCCGCAATTGCTGTGGCAGCCGGATGAGAACACCTCCCTGCTGCTGCGCGCGTACCTGCAAAAAGATCCGTCCGGCGGCTACCACTCCGCCGTCCCGGCTGACGGCAGCCTGTATGGCGATCGCCTGAGCCGCGGCTTCTTCGACGGTGAAAGCAGCCACAACGTCTTCAAGCGCTGGGAGCAGATCTACAGCTACGAATTCCAGCACGCGTTCAACGAAACCTGGTCATTCCGCCAGAACGCCAGCTATACCCACTCCAACACCAAACTGGAGCAGGTCTATGGTATTGGCTGGAATGCTGACCGCACGGAGATGAGCCGCTACTACTCCGGTGAAGACTCTTCGCTGGATGCCTTTGCGATTGATAACCAGCTCGAAGCGGATTTCGCCACCGGGATGCTGGAGCATAAAGTGGTGGTGGGCTTTGACTTCCAGCACTTCACCAATGACACCTCGTCTGAGAGCGGCTACGCCACCAACCTTAATCCGTATACCGGCACAACCGGCGGCGACACGCTCTACCAGGACGGCGCCTTCACTACCCCCGGCGTGTTCGGCAGCCACGTTAAACGCAAATACACCCAGACCGGCGGGTATTTGCAGGATGACATGAAGCTCGACAAGTGGCACCTGACCCTGTCCGGCCGCTATGACAACCTGAAGTCCAAGGCCACCACCTATGAAACCGACGTGACCGATGAGCGCAGCGACGATCATGTGACCGGCCGCGCCTCCCTGTTGTACGCGTTCGATAACGGCATTTCGCCGTACATGAGCTACAGCACCGCCGTCACCCCGGCGACGTTGTCCGACATTAACGGCAATCTGCTGAAGCCGACCACCAGCGAGCAGTATGAAGTGGGCGTGAAATACCAGCCGGTGGGCAGTGCCTCACTGTACTCCGCCGCGCTGTATGACCTGACCCAAAAAGATGTGGCGAACCGCATCGTACAGGGCAGCTATTATGTCCCGGCCGGGAAAGTCCATTCCCAGGGGCTGGAGCTGGAAGCGCGTACGCCGATCACCGATCGTTTCAACGTAATCGCCGGGTACACCTATAACAAAGTGCGCTTCAAAGATGCGGTTGACGGCAACGACGGCAATACCCCGTACGTCACGCCGAAGCAGATGGCATCCCTGTGGGGCCAGTACAACTCCGCGATCGGGGTGGATCTGGGCGCAGGTGTGCGTTACATCGGCACCCAGTGGGCAGACAACGAAAATACCCTGCGTATGCCGTCCGCCACGCTGTTTGACGCCTCGGTACGGATGAATCTGGCCCAGTTCAGCCCAGAGCTGAAAGGTGCCTTCGTGCAGCTTAACGTCAACAACCTGACCGACAAGAAGTACGTCGCCGCCTGCTACGGCACCGGCTACTGCTACTGGGGCCAGGAGCGCACCGTGGTCGCGACCGTGGGTTACGATTTCTGATTTCAGCGGCAAGCAACCCACAAAAAGCCCGGCAGATGCCGGGCTTTTTTATGCGTGTCAGTCACGCCCAATCGTTACGTCACACTGGCTCTCCATCCGCCAGTATTTCGGCAGCACCCAAAGCGGGCCGGTAACGTTCGCCACCACCCTGGCGCGGATGTCCGCGCTTGACGCTCCCACCTGAATCTCAAATTCGCCCGGCTCCACCACCCGGCGGCCCTGCGCATCGGTGAAGTTCAGCATGTCTGTGGGCAGTGAGAAGCATAGCCGGGCCGTTTCGCCGGGTTGCAACGCCACACGCTGGAACGCTTTCAGCTCATGGACAGGCCGCACCAGCGAAGCCAGCCGGTCTTTGACATACACCTGCACCACCTCACTGCCGGCCCGCTCGCCGCTGTTGGTCACGCGGACGTGCACCTTCAGCGTGCCGTTCTCGCCGGGCACCGCCGGTTCTTCCAGGTGCAGATCGTCATAGCGGAAAGTGGTGCCGCTCAGGCCATAGCCAAAGGGATAGCGCGCGCCGAACGGGAAGGCGATCGGCGTGCCGCCGCTTTTCAGTTTATGGTTGTAGTAGTAGGGCATCGCCCCGGCGCTTTTCGGCACCGACAGCACCAGACGGCCTGACGGCGGCTCGCGCCCGCTGAGAACGTCGGCAATGGCGCGGCCGCCCTCCTGCCCCGGCGCAAACGCCACCAGGTAACCCGCCAGCTTCTCTTCCACCCCGTTCAGGAAATAGGGGCGGCCGCCGGTGAGGATGGCGATGGTCGGCGTGCCGGTCGCGACGACGGCTTCCAGCAACTGCTGCTGCACACCCGGCAGTTGCAGGCTGTCGGTGTCTGACCCTTCGCCCACGGTGCCGCTCTGGAACAGCCCGGCCAGATCGCCGACGAACACCAGCGCCACCTCACTCTGCCGCGCCTGCTCCACCGCCGCCGCAATCAGGTGGGTGTCCTGCGACACCGGCGAATGTTGCAGCGGTTTGCCGCTGTCACCGGGGAACACCGGTGCGCCCGCCGTGCGCTGTTCCAGAATGTGGCACCCCTTGGCGTAACGGATCGCTGCCTCACCATAACAGTTGCGCAGTGCCTGTAACGGCGTGGTGATCTGCCCGGTTTGCGCCGTCATGTCACTGATGATCAGATGCACCGGGAAACTGTACCCGCTCAATAACGCCAGCGGATCGTCAGCGGTCGGGCCGATCACCGCGATCGTCTGCCCCGCCTGCGGCTTCAGCGGCAGGATGCCGTTGTTTTCCAGCATCGTGACCGAGCGCACCGCCGCCCGCCACGCCAGCTGCCGGGTACTCTCCTCTTGCAGCACCACGGCGTTTTCATCGGCATAGGGGTGTTCAAACAGCCCCAGCCGGAATTTCTCATGCAGGATACGGCCCACGATTTCATCGATCTTTTCAGCGGAAATCAGCCCGCGCTGCCGCGCCTCTGCCAGGTGGCGGGCGCAATCATCCTTCGGCAGTTCGATGTCCAGCCCGGCGTTAAACGCCAGCGCGGCGGACTCCGCGCCGTCCGCACTGATGCCGTGGTGCTGGTGCAGCAGACTGACGCCGCCGTAGTCCGCCACAATCAGGCCGTCGAAGCCCCAGCGATTGCGCAGCACGTCCGTCAGCAAAAATGCGTCGCTGTGGCAGGGTTGGTTGTCGATGTCATGGTAAGCGGGCATCACCGATCCGGCATTTGCCAGTTTGACAGCCATCTCAAACGGCAGCAGGAAGGTGTCATTGAGTTCGCGGAAGCCCAGATGCACCGGCGCATGGTTCCGCGCCCCCTCACTGAACGAGTGGCCCACATAGTGTTTCAGCGTCGCCAGCAGATCGCGGCCCGGCCCCTGCAACCCACGCACATAGGCGGTTGCCATTTTGCCGACCAGATACGGGTCTTCGCCGAATGTCTCTTCAGTGCGGCCCCAGCGCACATCCCGCGAGACATCCAGTACCGGCGCCAGCCCCTGATGGCAGCCGACGCGTTGCGCCTCGGTGCGGATGGCCGCCGCCACCTGTTCAATCAGATCCGGGTCCCAGGTCGCGCCGTAACTGAGCGACGAGGGAAACAGCGTCGCATCTTTGCACAGCAGCCCGACCAGGCACTCCTCATGAAACATCGCCGGGATGCCGAGCCGCGTCTCTTCCATCAGCGTTTTTTGCAGCCGGTTGAGCGCCCGCACGCCCTCTTTCGGCCCGACGATATGCGTGCCGAGCGGGCGGGTTATCTGGCCGATCCCGGCAAACAGGCGGGTCGCCAGATCATCTTCTGCGGCGGCACCGGCGAAATCGTCGCTGAGGTCGCCGCGGTTGCGGTGTTGGCCGTCCGGCGAGAGGATCAGCCAGAAAGCGTGCATCTGGGCATATTTCTCTTCATCCGTCATGCGGGACAACAAATCCTGTACGCGCGCCGCGATCGGCTGCGTGGCATCCTTATAGAGAAAAGACATCAAAATGCTCCTTATAAAGCGTGGGCGGAACCGGGGGCCGGCAGATCGTCCGGCCGGGCGTTATCACGTTTTTTTGCCAGCTGGGCGGCGATTTCCCGCACATATTGGCTGTTGAGCTTGTAGGCAAACAGCAGCAGCGCCATCGCGATAAACAGCACGGACGGCACCAGGGTAAACAGGGCATTGATGGTGGTGACCACCCCGGCAGGCTGCTGGGCGGTATTCGGCAAATAGTCCACAAACCCCAGCACCCAACCCACAACCGCCCCGCCCAGCGCCAGACCAAATTTGATGGCAAACAGCGCGGTGGAGAACACCAGCCCATCCAGGCGGCGGCCGCTGCGGTGCTCCTCGTAGTCCACCACGTCGGAGAACATGGCCCATTGCAGGGGGGTGGAGAGGTTCTGCACAAAGCTGAACACGATGTTGATGGTGAAAATCAGCCAGACGGCAGACGGTGGGATAAAGAAGATCAGGCCGCCGATGATGACGTAAGCGGCAATGGTCCACTGGTAGGCGCGTACCCGGTCGAATTTGCCGAGCAGCGTTTCAGACAGCAGCGCGCCGAACAGGGCAGCCAACATGCCGGAGACAATAAAGGCGAACACCAGCTCAGGCCGCAGCATCACATATTTCACGTAATAGATGGTCGCCGAGCCGCGGGTGACCACGGCCACCAGTAACAGGATGTTAAAAACAAACACCAGACGCCACTGGCGGTTCTGCGACAGCACCCGCAAGTCGCCCAGCAGGCTGTGGCGTTTATCGTGAGGCGAGTGGTAGCGCTCTTTGGTCAACATAAAGCAGGCAAGAAACAGCACCACGCCGAGCAATCCCATTAAGCCCATCGCAAAGAAATAACCGCGCTGCGGGTTGCCGCTGCCCAGCCAGTCCACCAGCGGCAGCGCCACGACGGTGACCACCAGCCCGCCAATAAAGGAGAGCGCAAACCGCCACGATTGCAGCGAATGCCGTTCGCGCGGGTCAAGCGTCAGGGAGCCGGGCATGGCGCAATAGGGCACATTAATGGCGGAGTAGACCAGGCTCAGCAGGCTGTACGTTACGCAGGCGTAAACAATTTTCAGCGTGGCGGAGACCGGCGGCACATAGAAGGTGATCAGGCAGCAGACACCGAACGGGATCGCCATCCAGAGCAGCCAGGGGCGGAATTTGCCGTGGCGGGTCTGGGTGCGGTCTACCAGCGTGCCGATGCAGGGGTCGATCAGCGCATCGACTGCGCGCACCACCAGGAACAGGGTGCCCATGATGGCGGCCGGCAGGCCAAACACATCGGTATAGAAATAGGCCAGAAACAGGGTGGCAGTTTGCCAGACCAGCGCGCTGGCCATATCGCCCAGGCCATAGCCTATTTTGTCAGTGACGGAGAGTGCGGGGAAACGGGTCATGTGTATCTTCTCATGTAAGGTCAAAAAGATAACGGCCGCCCGGCCACTGCGTTATTTTTTGACGGCATACCGGGTATCCGGCGACGCGTTGGTAATAGAAGGCGCAACGTCACAGCAAAACGCCGGAGAGGTGGCGCGGCGTTGCTGCCGGAATGAGTATGGTGGGACGCGGGAAAAGGTGAAATTGAGAAAATTAACAGACTATTTACGTAATCTTACTTTGTCCGGAGTTTGTGACCGGGAACAACTTTCACCGGAAATATCCAGACAGAACGGGGCCTTAGCGCAATGTTTCCCGCGTACTAAGGCAAATTGCGGCAGTCGAAAAATGATAAGAAAAATGGCATGGTCTGTTTGTTTAACAAACAGTGGCGGCCGGGCAATAAATCTTTATAATCACAGCCCAAAAATGTGATTGGTTACACATCTTTATTTTTATCGGTACCTTGTAAAACTACACTATACAGCTGGCGCCCAGCGCCCGGCCATGACGTTAACCCTCTGCCAATTGGCATAACACTCAACGAAACGACAATATGAGAATACGTGCATTATTCACAGTAATTTTCGCAGTGGCCGCCTATAGCCAGGCTGCCTTTGCGGTCGTGTATCCGCTGCCGGCCAAGAACAGCCGTCTGGTGGGTGAAAACATCGTCATTGATGTGCCGAAAGGCAGCACCGATCCGCTGGAGCACTTCGCCGCACAGTTCCAGATGGGCCTGAGCAACATGATGGAAGCCAACCCCGGCGTCGATCCGTTGTTGCCGCAACCCGGCAAACTGGTGATCCCGCATCAGCTGATCCTGCCGGACACCCCGCGTGAAGGCATCATCATCAACAGCGCCGAGATGCGCCTGTACTACTACCCGAAAGGCACCAATACCGTGGTGGTACTGCCTATCGGTATCGGTGAGCTGGGCAAAGACACGCCGGTTAACTGGGTGACGTCCGTACAACGTAAGAAAGACGGCCCGACCTGGACGCCGACCAAAGCGATGCATGCGGAGTATCAGGCACGCGGTGAAACCCTGCCGGAAGTCTTCCCGGCCGGCCCGGACAACCCGATGGGCCTGTACGCGCTCTATGTGGGCCGCCTGTATGCTATCCACGGCACCAATGCCAACTTCGGCATCGGTTTGCGCGTCAGCCACGGCTGTGTGCGCTTGCGTGCTGATGACATCAAATGGCTGTTTGAGAATGTGCCGGTCGGCACCCGCGTACAGTTCATCGATGAGCCGGTAAAAGCCACCGTAGAACCGGATGGCTCCCGCTACGTTGAAGTACACAATCCGCTCTCCCAGACTGAAGAGCAGTGGAAATCGACTCAGCCGGTGCCGATTACCCTGACCCCGGTGGTCAGTAAGGTGCTGGGTGATGCCAGCGTCAACACCAGCGATGTGGATCAGGCGATTCAGGCCCGCACCGGGATGCCGGTGAAGGTAAACGGTTTGCAGGAGGCCCAGCCGCAGGTGCAGCCGGGTGAGACCGATCAGCCGCAGGCACAACCTCAGCCGGAAGTTGTCCCGCAGCCGCCGGTTATCCAGCCGGTGAACAGTGAGCCTGCCGCCCCGGCAGAGAGCCAGCCAACGGCGACCGAGCCAAGCGCAGGCTGATAACCGCCGCATTCGCTGTACCTGTAACGGGAGCCTTAACGGCTCCCGTTTTTTTTGCCCCAGCCCCGATTTGCTACGCTTAGGTTACGTCTTTCCACACAGGAGCCGTTGATCTCTTATGCCGATGCCCCCTTTCAATTACCAGCAGGACTTCACCACCCTCGATTTCCGCCTTCACCCTGAATGCTACCAGGTCGGCCGCGGGGAACAGGGGGTATTGCTGGTAGAGCCCTATAAAAGCGAAATTCTGCCTTACTGGCGTTTCCGGACGGTGCCTGTCGCCAAAGAGTCCGCTGAGGCGATTTACCAGCTGTTTGAGCAGTACCGCCAACAGGATGACTTTGTCGGGATGGATATGGCCCGTAAGTTTATTCAGATGGGGTATACGCGGGCGCGCCGTTACGCCAACCATAAAGGCGGCCGCAAATATGATGAGGCCGGTAACGTGCTGCCTTACAGCGTTAATGAAGAGAAAGCGGCCGCCGCCGCCGTCTTTAAAGCCTATTGGGACCGGCTGCGCGAAGATGAAGACTATCAGCGCCGCAAGAAAGCCCATCAGCAACAATATGGCTGATCAGGCAACATAAGCGGCAGGCCGGGAAACGGCCTGCCCTGCCCTGCTGCTGGTGAAAACCTTTACGATTCATCAGCTAACCCGGCAATTTTTTCTAAATTCTCTGCGCATTGAAAAAATCGCGCCGCTTATTTACAGGGGGAATAAGCGGCAACGCGTCAGGTAATTTGTGTTAAAACAGAATCCCGTTCTCAGATTATTCTGCGTTTGCCTGACAAAAACAGGCGGGAAATAGTGATTCCCCTTTTGCCGGGCTGCCCTGATTTTCTATTCCTGTCACCACCGGGAAATTAGCGTGTATCGGCACCCACACCCTGGCCTGCACAGGCGGTATTGCGTTAAGAAAACGCCATCAATAAGTAAATCCACTCAATGCCCGGTCAACAATGGGGAACATTTTCCAGGTTAACGGCACTAATACGCACACATTGCTAAAAGAGGTTATGGCTTAAAAATTCACGCCTGCATTGGCAAAACGGCGGCGTGGTGCAATATAGGTGCGCCCGGCGATGGGGATCATGTTTCTATAAATTCCCGCGATTAAGTGATGTCACCGGCGCTATATAATGCGGCGGGAAGAAATAGAATTTTTTACGTTTTTTTTTACAAACATCCTTTGCCTAATAGGCGGAGTTATGTTTACAATTATAATCAAAGAAACAACGCGGCATCGGTCACCCAATAGTATGCGCGTTATAGCTGGTTTAACTAAACTAATGGATATGATATGAGCGATACTTTGAAGGTTCTGAACAACATTCGTACTCTGCGTGCGCAAGCCCGTGAAGTTTCTTTGCAAGATCTGGAAGAGATGCTCTCCAAATTGGAGTCCGTGGTCTCTGAACGTCGTGATGAAGAACAATCCATGATCGCAGAGCAAAAAGAGCGTGAAGACAAATTAGCAAAATACCGCGAAATGCTGCTGGCCGATGGTATTGATCCAAGCGATCTGATGGCGGCAGAAGCCAGCAAAAGCAAAACCGGCAAAGCAAAACGTGCTCCGCGCCCGGCTAAATATGAATACAAAGATGAGAAAGGCGAGCTGAAAACCTGGACCGGCCAGGGCCGCACCCCGGCAGCGATCAAAGAAGCGCTGGATGCCGGCAAAACCTTAGAAAGCTTCCTGATTCAGCAGTAATTTTTTTGAGATGAACGGCGGCTTTCCGAAGCGCGCTTGCCTCATATCCGTGTTCAGCCGGCGGCATTTTTTGCAGCCCTGAACAAATTAAACGGCCTGATGATCTCAGGCCGTTTTTTTATGTTCTGCAATAAGCTAAATTTGCAGGTAAATAGGCCCATCATGCCGATGCGTGGCTGCTATTACCTTGCGCAGTGTTAATCTTGCCATGTTACGGCAATCGCATTAAAAAACAGCTTTTTTCCCAGCAGCAGTTCACAAAATTCAGTGACACCCGTGTGCAAGCTTGTCAGGTTTATAGTCTGCAGCCCTATAGCATTTAGGGTTAATCTTAATTTTCCCTACTAACAGGATCCATTACTACCGTCTGATGATTCTGTGCCGTTCCCCATTCATTACCGCGTGATAATCCCCCCAGCGGGAAGTGATACCCGATCATAGCGCGATGCCCCAGCCCTAATCATTTACACCTCAATAATTACCGGGGGTACAGGCCGGGCTATATCAGAAAGCGTGGCGTGATGGCTTTACGCCATTTTGCAGCGCCGTCACACTTTTATAAATTTCTCCTGAAAATCATCTTGCTAAATCTGTTAATGCCTCGCCTGCAGTTCTTCGCCTGCGGCAAGGCCGCGGGTAAATTTTGCAATATCCTCCCGGTTATGGGCTTTTATGCTTCGCAGTGAGGGAAACAGACGGCAGGGAAAATGCTGTCTGTGTCATTTGATATAAGCAGAGAAGGGCATATAAGCAATGTGCTTATCAGATGGATGAAAATTCGCCACGTGACTCTTTTACATAAATTCTTTTCCCGGCGGTTTTCACGTACTCTATGCTTGATGCATTGCAATGACGTGAGTTTACCGCAGCCCTCACCCTTGCCGCGCGATATACCCCCTGCCCTTTTCCGGGCCTGATGATTTGCTGACAGGAGCCTTGCCATGACACTTTCTCGTGCGCTGATTGATGAAGCGATTGCCTGGCGCCACCAGTTTCATGCCTGGCCTGAGCTTGGTTTTCAGGAGCACAAGACGGCTCAGCAAGTTGCAGCCCTGCTGGAAACCTTTGGGTTTGAGGTTTACAGCGGCCTGGGCGGCACCGGCGTGGTCGGCACACTCCGCCAGGGCTCCGGCCCGGTTATCGGTTTCCGGGCCGATATGGACGCCCTGCCGGTCACTGAGGGCACGAACCTGCCCTATGCCTCGCAAATCCCCGGCCAGATGCATGCCTGCGGCCATGACGGCCATACCGCCATGTTGTTGGCCGCTGCCCGCCATTTAAGCCAGACACGGCAGTTTAACGGGACACTGCACCTGGTTTTCCAACCTGCCGAAGAGAACCTGGCAGGGGCGCGCCGGATGATTGAGGATGGCCTGTTTCGCTTATTCCCGATGGATGCCATTTTTGGCCTGCATAACTGGCCGGGGCTGCCGCAGGGGCAGGTTGCGTTGAATAGCGGCGCGATGATGGCATCACTGGATACTTTCGAAGTCACCCTGACCGGCAAGGGCTGTCATGCCGCGATGCCGGATGAAGGGGCAGACCCCCTCGTGGCTGCCGCTGAATTGATTCTGGCGCTGCAAACCATTCCTGCGCGCCGGCTCTCTCCGCTCGATTCTGCCGTCATCAGCGTGACGCAGCTGAGTGCCGGAGAAGCGATTAACGTGATCCCGGAACGTGCAGTGCTTAAAGGGACGGTTCGCTGTTTACAGACCCCGGTGCGCGATCGGGTTGAAAAATTGATCGGAGAGTTTGTTACTTATCTGCCGCAATCTTTTGGGGTGCGCGGTACCATGGATTATCACCGGGGCTATCCGGTAACGGTGAACCACGCCCCCTGGGCCGAACAGGTTTGCCGGGCAGCCAAACGGGCGTTGGGTGAATCAAACGTGACATTCGGCATTAACCCTTCCATGGCCTCAGAAGATTTCGCCTTTATGTTACAGGCGTGCCCCGGTGCCTATTTCTGGCTTGGCACGGATGGAGCCTGCCCCTCCCCTTCCCTGCACAGCGCCCACTATGATTTTAATGACGCCATCATCGAAACCGGGGTCACGCTGTGGACAACCCTGGCTGAACAGTTGATGCCGGTAAAAGCGTAACGGCAACCGGCACGCAAGAATCCTGTAATCCTGTAATCCTGTAATCCTGTAATCCTGTAATCCTGTAATCCTGTAATCCTGTAATCCTGTAATCCTGTAATCTCAGGATTTTATGTCCGGCTCCGGCATGTCCAGTGCTTTTTATCCTCGCGCCGGCACCTCACATGAAATCTTTCCACATAAGCGTAATTCCGCATTCTGTCAGGCTGAGCGGATAAACGCACAGCCTCCCTGCCGATGTGAGCGGCCATTATCATCTCTACCCTAGGTGGAGAGATTTCCTGTTGCATTGCCTCCTGAGGATTCTGGAATCCTGGAATCTTAGTATCCTGAGATGCTGAGATGCTGAGATGCTGAGATGCTGAGATGCTGAGATGCTGAGATGCTGAGCAGCATGATCCCAGGAACTCATGCCGATGCAATGGGTTATTACGCTTCTTTTTAAAAATCCTGGGATCCTACCATCTTAGGATTCTGGGATTCTGGGATTCTGGGATTCTGGGATTCTGGGATTCTGGGATTCTTCAAACAGCATACCGCCTGTTTGCCGTCTGACAAGTGCTGCCTCTCTCCTGCAACAGGAAATTACTCCACATATCCCTGATGACCTGTCGGCTGGGAAAACATGCGGCTTTTTCGCCTGATTTTTACCCCTGTCCGGCGGAGGGTGAAAACCTTAGTGATCAACCGAAAATGTGCCGGGTATCCGCCTGAACGTGCACGTTGAAGGCGTCCTGGCTGCAAAACCTTTTATTTCTCAGACTGCTTTTGTATATGGAACCTATAGAGACCATCAATGATTTTTTTTGCCGATGTCCGAGGTTAATGTACGCCCCCAGCGCTGTACACTAACCCTCTTTCGCCCGTCCGTACCAACGTGAATAATGACACTGCTAAGGTATTTTTTAACACCTGGCCATCGTGTTGCCCCGTGACGCTTTTACTTCAGTCAGGCGCTTTATGATGCCCTCGGGAAATGTCCCTCATCCCCCTGATATCCGCCCTGCTGCACAATGAGGGTACAAGGCAAAAAAGGAGAATCCTGGGATTCTGCCATCCTGGAATCCCAGGATTCTCACTAGGGGCCGTTGTTACATATCTTTTTCACTTTACTCACTAATTCAGGTCAGCAGGCCGTGTATGCCTGCCCCCCTGAAGGGGCTGACGCTGACAGAAAAAAGAGGCGCAACCTGTCCGGCAAACGGTGCGGGTGCTGCCTGCTTTTCTCTGGCACGTACCTACAGAGGCGGCATAGTGCACAGACCTCAATTCCCTCCGTTCAGGATTCCAGGATTCTGGAATCCCAGGATTATCGCCACGCTTTTCTTTCTCGAAATGCAGGCCACACGGGGCTTTCGTTCAGGATTCTGGAATCCTGTAATCCTGGGATTCCAGAATCATATGTTTGAAGAAGCCGTTAACTTTCATTATAGTAAACACACTGATCCGGCATCCTGTAATCATAGGATTCTGGAATCCTAGAATCCTGGAATCCTGAGATTATAAGGTGAGTTCATGGCAGCAAAAATCATCGCTTTCCTCAACGGGAAGGGTGGGGTAGGGAAAACCACAACGTCCATCAACATTGCGACCTGCCTGGCCAGACAAGGGCACAGAGTCGTGATGGTAGACACCGACCCTCAGGGCAGTATCAGTAACTGGTACGAAGAAGAGAAATGCCTGTTTGATTTGGCAGAGGCCGCCTCTGAGAAAGAGGTCTACACCGTCCGTAAGCAGCTCAAAGATTATGACTATGTCATCATCGACGGCGCGGCGGCGATCTCTGCCATTTCGTCTGCAGCGGTCATGGTGAGCGATTTGGTGCTGATCCCTGTTACCCCCTCACCGTTGGACTTTGCGGCCTGTGGTGCGATTCTGGCGGTGGTTGAAGCGCGTGAAAACCTGCAACCTATCATCGCCCGGTTCCTAATCACCAAAAAAGTGGCTTCCGCCAAGATGCTGGACGTGTTGAAAGAGTCGATTGCGGATACCGGTGTCCCGGCGCTGAAAACCGGCACGACCCAACGCCAGGTCTATATCCGTACCATGCTCGATGGTGGAACGGTGTTCGATACCACTGACGGCAATGCCAAAGGTGAAATTGAAATCATGACGAAAGAGATTCTGGAGCTGCTCAATTGAAAATGAAACTGGGCCAACATAAACAGCTGGCCACTGCACTGGACGCTGTTGCCAAGCCTTCTGCCGCGCAGAAGAAGCTGCAAACGAACATTGACGAGGATCTTCACCGTCGTTTCAAAACAACTTGTTTCATGAAGGATCGTGAAATGCGTGATGTCCTGACCGAATTGATCCAGGGCTGGCTGGCGCATAACGAACAATGATCCTCTCTCAGGGCCGCTCCGGCCCTGATGTTCTAAAACATCGGGTCTGTCCTGCCATACCCCGATCCCGCCTTAAAAGATCGCTGTTAGATCCAGGATCAACATAATGGTTTGTTTCTTTTTTAGTTTAGATCTTTCTCTTTAAGGCCCCTTTTTCGTATTAAGGATCAACAGGTTAAACGCGTATATGTGGAGAGATTTCATGCCACATGTGGAGAGATTTCATGTTTAATGTGGAAGGATTTCATGCTTAATGTGGAAAGATTTCCTGTGGATAACTTACTGATCCTGCTAAGTTTTTATATGTGGAGTTTTTTCCTGTTGATAACTTTTGGCTGATGCGGATCAATTTTACACTGCATTAGCATATTTTTAATTTTTCCACGATTGGCAGATATTTTCAAAGGTGGAAGAATTTCATGTTCCTTCCCCATGTAACTCCTGCTTTCCCCCCTAAATAACTTACGGTTTCTGCTTACTTGTTTTCGTAATAAAAACTTAAAATTCAATAAGATTTCAGGAAGAATAAATCAGGGAACTTTCTTAAAACGCTCAGACAGTTCTTATGTGGAAAGATTTCATGTTGCTTGTTTTTTAAGCAAAGGCAAAACGTAAAAAGGATCTTTTTTAGCTGTACACTAAGCGATGCCGCAGCAGGATCTGCAGAAATGGGTAATGTGGAATAATTTCATGTCTCATTTTATCCCTGAATAGGTGGAGAGATTTCCTGTTCATTGCCGTGTGCTGCCTGCCTGCCCTCAATATGATGGCGCCCCGGCGATACGTGGAGAAATTTCCTGTTAGTTAGCAGGCCGTTTTTATGCGTTATACGGCCCACGCACGGGCACGTTATGTGGAAAGATTTCATGTTCCTGAGCGGGACAAAAAGGCCTTTCCAAAGCCGCCCCTCCAGGTCAATGCGATAGGTGGAATGATTTCATGTTGCCTGTGCCTGCCGATAAAACGTGTCGCCAGGCTTGGGGCAGGGCAGGGCGCTCTGGCTATCCGCTGCGTTATGTGGAGACATTTCATGTTAACGGCCGGGTCTGCTGCGGCTAAGGGCGCAAAGGTGGAGAGATTTCATGTTCTCTGCAGCCAGTATGCGAATGTGAATGCCATCAAAAGCACGGCCGGCCTGACCGGGGTAAACGCGAAAGGTGGAGAAATTTCCTGTTATACAGAAGGGGAAAAATGCCCTGCCGGGTAACATTGCTGAAACATCCCAAAAAACCTTATGTGGAATAATTTCCTGTTGCCAAAAAAAGATCCTTCCATAAAATCCTTTATATTCAATAAATTGAAAGGGTTGTTTTTACTTTACGCGGCTATTTTTTATGTGGAATAATTTAAAGACATTCCACTTAGGATCCTGCTTCATGGAACTCAACAAACTGACTGTGGTTCAGGGTAACGATCTCCTGGAAGGCGCCTACAGCGTCACGCTGGATGAGATGCGGTTGCTCAACCTGGCACTGGCGCAAATTGACAGCAGGAAACCTCAACCGGATACCCTTTACCGGCTTTTTCCGCAGGATTATCAGCGCATCTATGGGGTCAACCCCTCCAGCAGCCACCGGCAGCTGCGGGAAGCGGCGGAAAGCCTGATGAAAAAGCCGGTGACCATCTACAAGCCGGACGGCAAAACCGGCAAAATCCGCACGGTACAACTTTCCTGGTTTTCGCGGCTGGAATATGTCAGCAGCGACGATCACAGCGCGGTGGTGCTGCGCTTTGGCCAGGATGTGGCCCCTTACCTTTACGAGCTCAAAGAGTCTTTCACCAAACTCAACTTCACCAATATTGCCAAACTGGATACGCCCTTCTCCGTCAGGCTGTATGGCTGGTTGATCAAGGCTAAAAATCTGTATGGGCGCCGCAGCACAAAAGCCATCGAGGTTACGCTGGATCTCGCCTGGATGCGGGAAAAAGCGGGGCTGGCAGGCAAATATGAGGACTACCGCGACTTCCGGCAGAAATTGCTGGAACCGACCATCAACCGCATCAATGCCAATACGGATATCTCGGTGGTCTGGGAGCCGATTAAAAGCGGCCGCACGGTGATTGCCGTAAAATTTGCTTATATGGATGAGTCCTGTCCGGAAGCCACCAAGCCTTTGCGCCCGCGGTTGCCGCGGCGGCCACGGGCCTCCGTTGGGTCTGATCTGGAAGGGGAATGGGCGCGCAGCTGTATTGAGATTTTTGAGGAGTACCGCGTCAAGTTGCTGGCGTATGATGAGGCGGAAAAGGTGGCCTTGCCGGACCTGCGCAAGCTGGCCGGGTGGTATAAAACCATTGGCGATAAGGTGAGCCAGAAGGCGATTATGGCTGAAGTGAACGCCCGCTCTAAACGCACATCCGCCAAGAGCTGACCGGCTGTTACCGGGTGAGCTGCAAAAATCCATGCAAGGTCTCACCCAAGTAACGCACAGAGTTATCCCCCGTTTCTGTGAATAACTTTTGCCGAACCGCAGAATCTCAGAAACTTCAAGGAAAAATATCAGAAAGCGGGCACATCAGTATTCTATGCTGGGTGCCCGCTTTTTCGTGTTATGTCCGGTTGTCTGCCAGCATCCGCAGAGCCAGGGTTGCCAGAACTGTGCCCATCAGCCAGCGTTGTACACGTAACCATACCGGCCGCCCGGCCAGAAATGCCGCCAGTGTCCCGGCAGATATCGCAATCAACGCATTCACCGTGACGCTGATGGCAATTTGCGTCATCCCCAGCGTGACTGACTGCGCCAGTACATGGCCGTGGGCCGGCACAATAAATTGCGGTAATAAGGAGAGGTAAAGCACCGCGGCTTTCGGGTTCAGCAGGTTGGTGACGAGCCCCATCGTAAATAACTTACGCGGGCTGTCCGGCGTCAGGGTTTTCAGCTGAAAGGGGGAGCGGCCGCCGGGCTTTACCGCTTGCCAGGCGAGATAAAGCAGATAGAGTGCGCCGGCGATACGTAATGTGTCGTAAGCAAAGGGAACGGCCATCACCAGGGCGGTGATCCCCAACGCAGCACACAACATGTAAAACACAAACCCCAGCGCGACCCCGGCCAGTGAGATCAGCCCCGCTTTTCGTCCCTGACAAATCGAACGCGAGATTAAATAGATCATATTGGGGCCGGGCGTCAGCACCATGCCCAGCGCAATCGCCGCAAACGGTAAAAGTTGTGTCATCTCAATCATCTGTTTATCTCCTTGTGAAAGGAATAGTTAAAGATATTCTGAGCGTGGTACACAACCGCTTTGAGATAACGCAGAAAAATACGCGATAAAAAAGGCCGCAACGGCGGCCTGAAAGGATTTATGGTTAGTTACCGGGCTGTTCGCAGCGGATAGCGGGTTCGCTTTCTGCCGCCGGGCGGTTCCATGCCGTCACGATCGCTGCGATCAGCAGACCGGCCGCCGCGACCCCCAGTGCCGGGGAAAGCGAGCCAAACAGGTGCACACTGGCGGAGGAGACCAGCGGGCCGACCAGCTGCCCGGTCGCATAACCGGTCGTCAATATCCCAACCACCTGCGCCGTCTGGCTGGGGGCAATTTCACGCCCCATCCGCATTGCAAGCTGCATGATGGCGAGGAAGCCGCCACCGGTCAGCAGCGTCCCTACAATCAGCCCGCCCGTGCCGGGAAGGGCGACGACGGACGCCACACCCAGCGCTTGTAATACCAGCGTCAGGGTCAGGCGCAGCCGGGTCGGCAGACGGGTGCCCAAAAAGATCACCGCCATCACACCGGCAATGGCCGCCAGGCCAAACAGCGGCCAGAACAGGGCGGCGAGCGTACTGTGGGGGAACATCACATTCGCCAGCTGGGATAAAAAGGTTGCGGGCAAAATGTAGCCGAAACCGGCCAGCGTATAAGTGATCAGCAGCTTTCTCAGCGCAGGTGACCAGGAGAAGGGCGCGTCGCTCGCGGCTTGCGTCCGGTGGATCTCATCCGGCAAGGCGCGACGGAGGCAAAGCCCAATCAGCAACGCAACGCCCCCGTAAACCATCCAGCCCTGGGCGGAAGAGGCGTGGTCATGGGTCAGCACCAGCGCCAAAATCCCGGTCAGCATGATGCCGGCACCCGGCCCGGTGAATACTGCTGCCGACAGGCGCGGTGTCTGCGCGGCGGCCAGCCGGTCTTGCGTCCAGGCGGTGATCAGGATCAGTGCCCAGGCCCCGCCTAATCCGGCAATAAAGCGCAGAACCGCCTGTGCGGTAAAGTCATGGGTAAACGCTGACAGCAGCGTCGCGGCGATGGTTGCCCACAGCCCGGCGCGCAAATGCCGCGCATACTGTTTGCGCAGCCGCATGGCATAAATGGCACCGGCCAGATAACCAATGTAGTTCATTGAGGCCAACAGCCCGGCAGAAGACAGTGAAACACTGTGCTCCTGCAACATCAGGGGCAACTGTGGCGTCAGGGAAAAACGCCCCATGCCCATCACAGCAATAAGGGTAAAGAACCCGGTCAAGGCAACACGGATAGGTGACACAACTCTTCTCCAAAAAATATGACTGCAGCAGCCTATCCGGCGCAGTAATTCTTGTATAATGAATAATAATTAAAAAGTTGTTCTCTGGAGAAGAATATGGACTTCACACAGCTGGAGTATTTCCGGACCGCAGCGATGCTGGGTTCTATTACCGGGGCGGCCCGGCAACTGCATAAAGTGCCCTCGAATATCACGACCCGCATCCGCCAGCTGGAAGAAGAGTTAGGGTGCCAGCTGTTTATCCGTGAGAAACAGCGTATCCATTTATCAGCAGAGGGCAAAAATTTCCTGGGCTACGCCACCCGGTTGCTGGAGCTGGCGGAGGAGGGCAGGCGCTCCATCCAGCGACAAGAGCCGGGCGGGTTGTTTACCCTGGGCGCGGTCGAGAGCACGGCGGCCATTCGCCTGCCGGATGTGATGGCCGCCTACCACAACCGCTACCCGAAAGTAACGCTGGAGCTGTTTACCGGCTTATCGGATGAGGTAACAGAGAGTGTGATTAACTGGCGCTATGCTGCCGCGTTCACGGATGTGATGAGCCTGCCGCCGGAGCTGGAAGGTATTCCGCTCTATAAAGAGAAAATGGTACTGATCTCATCGCGCGATCATGCCCCTATTCATGGCCCGCAGGATGTCACGGAAGATGCGGTCTTTGCGTTCCGTAACACCTGTTCTTACCGGCGTCGGTTAGGGAAATGGTTTGATGAGGGCCATGTGCAGCCGAAGCGGATTGTCGAAATTGAGTCTTACCACAGTATGCTGGCGTGTGTGAGCACGGGGGCCGGTATTGCCCTGATTCAGGAATCCGTCTTGCAGACGCTGCCGGGCGCGGCGCGGGTCACGGCACATGCGTTGACCGGGGAAAATACGGTGGCCGATATCTGGCTGATCTGGCGCAAGGGCACGCGCAATACGAACCTGGATGCGTTGATCGGGCTGCTTGACCGGCAATACCCCAGCGATTGATAATCCTGTAATCCTGTAATCCTGTAATCCTGTGATTATGGGATTATAGAATCCTGAAATCATAGGGTTCTTGATTTTCAGCATGTCGCCCGCTCAATCTAAATGATAATTATTAGCAATATGGTTGCGCGCTGTGCTACTGTTTTGCCGCATAAAAAACAGTGATGCGCCGCCCCTGCTACGGCGGCCATTTTTCGCGTGGCGCGGAAGGGGGCGGCCTTAACCCTGTATTGCCCCCCGCCGCCCACCCACAGGGAACAACACCATGCGCGCACTTTTCCTTCTGCTCGGCCTCTGCCTGACGACTACCGCACTGGCGGCCGGGAAGGGCTATACCTTGCCCGGTTCACAGGTTGAAACCTTGCCCACCCAGAGCGGCGACTACCAGATCATGACTTATGTGCCGCAAGAAAAGCCCCCGGCGGACGGTTGGCCGGTCATCTACCTGCTGGACGGCAACGCGACATTCCCGCTGGCGGCCGGCATGATGTCGGCTTACAGCTGCGCACGCTGCCCAATGCAGCCGGGCGTGATTGTGGCAGTCGGGTATCCGGGCGCATCGCGGCGGGACGTGGATTATCGCCCGGCGACGGAACAGGTCGCGCTGGAGGGCAACCCCGCAGGCGGCACTTACCCACCGGGTGCGCCGGGCAATGCCCAGGCGTTTTATCACTTTGTTGAGACGGTGCTGAAACCACACATTGCCGCGCAGTGGCCGATTAACAATCATCAGCAGGCGCTGTTCGGGCATTCCTATGGCGGTTTGTTTGCGGTCTATACCGGACTGACCCATCCGCAGGCGTTCCAGCATATTTATGCGGCCAGCCCGTCGGTGTGGTGGAATGATCGTTACCTGAGCAAACTGGCGGCAGAGACCCTGAAACAGGCGTCCCCGGTCTGGCCGGAAAAGATGCGGCTAACGGTCGGGGAGTTTGAGCAATCGCTTCAGCAACGCGAAATGGCGTTGCCGGAGAAACAGCGTGAAGTGCTGGCGAAACACCGGCAGCAACGGGCGATGGTGGACGGCGTAAGGGAACTGGCCCGGCACCTGCAACAGGCACCGGGGGGCGAGCATGTCAGTTTTATGCTCTATCCCGGCCAGTCACACCAGACGGTGATGCCGCTGGCGTTGCAGGATGCGCTGCTGGATCATTTTGCCCGTTGAAAGCCGCGGCTAGCCGACGTGGTTAATGCGCTCCGCATCCGGGGCGGACGGGTCAGCATAGCCATATTTCTGCCCCAGCTGAATGATGCGGTGCGCCCAGTTAACGTGGGTGGCCGGTTCACACATCGCGCCGTCAGACTTAAAGACCGCGCTGTCCGCATTCAGGATGCGTAGCGCTTCCTGATAATCCCGTGGGGCCACTTTCAACGCACCGTGGATAATCGCGATCTGGCTGGGGTGAATCGCTGTTTTACCCACCATGCCGTGCAGCATGTCCTGTTTCAGTTCGCGGCGCAGCATCTCCGGTGAATCAATCAGTTCACATACCGGCGACGTCAGGGAGAAGCCGCGCGAACCAAATACACTGACCAGCATTTTGATCACATAACCGAGCGGCCCCTCATACAGCGTATGCTCCCGGCTGCGGCGCAGCCCCAGCACACTCATCAGATCGTTGCCGCCGATCCGCAATGCCAGCACCCGATCCGCAGCCCGCGCCTGCAGGGCATCCGCCAGTGCCTGCATCCGGCTGACGTCATACACCTGCGCATCTTCCAGGGTCGGCATCCAGCGCAGATGCGTACCAGCCGTCAGTGAAAGCCAGGTGTCCAGCGAATCCAGGGTAAATTTTGGCAACACCAGCCCGTCGACAGCCGCCAGGCTCAGGCTCTCATCGCGAATTAACGCTGACGCCATCAGCGCATGGCGTGGGCGGATAAACAGCAACGGGCCGTCGCCGCCGGTTTGGCCGTTGGCCAGCACGGCCAGTGTCCGGCGCAGGTTGTCCAATGCCTGCGGGATATCACGATCCAGCACCGCATCTTCCAGGCAGATCACCATCGACAGCAGCTCCGGGTATTTTTTACCCTGCGCAATGGCCGTCAGTTCCGGGTGGGTGGCGGGCACATACATGGTGGCGCCCAGATCGTTTGGCGTAATCAGTTTCATCGTCTTCTCCTGTCAGGCCACTTTCCTGATGATGGTGACGGCCCGGTAAACCCCCAGCGCGTCACCTGCCTCTTCCACCCGGATGCCGGCACTCTCTGCCAGATGCACCAGCAGCGCCACATCCACATCGTTCCGGTTGCTCACCAGCACATGCTCCGGCACCCGGCGCATCACTGCGCGGGTCGCTTCAGCAATGCCCGGTTTAATACGGTTAAGGGAATCCACCTGATAGGTTTCAGCCAGCATGGTGATCACACGCTGGCTGAGGTGGCGCAGCATGGTGCGCTGCTCCGGATCGGGCCGGGCCGCAATCACCGGCTGAGTCTGCGCGGCGCGTAATGCGTCAATCTCTGCCACGAACGCCTGGCTGACGTCATGCTCATGCAGATGTTCACAATACATTGAGCCGTGAAAGCCGTTATCGCGCCAGAGTGAGCGGCTGACCAGCCCGGAGACCGGCGCACCCAGGATGCCGAACGGCATCAGCCAGTCTTCACCGGAGGCAGATAACCAGGCGCAGCCGCCGGGGTCGGCCAGCACGGCCAGACGCGCAGCGCGGCGGAATGCCGGGTAGTTGGCCAGCGAACGGGTCAGCTCGCGTGAAATGGCCCCTTTGCCGGTCCAGCCATCCACAAACACCACGCCCTCACTGCCGTGCCGGGTGGTGATGTAGTCCAGCGCCGCCTGATCGATGCCGCGGTCGCGGATAATACTGACGCCGTAATGCACCGCCTCGATGCCCTGTTCACGCAGGGCATGCAGCAGGCAGACGCCCAACGGCACCCCGGCCCGCACCAGTGACACCAGCACCAGCGGCCGGGCGCTGATCTGGGTTGCCAGCCCCAGCGCCAACGCAGCGACTTCACCGGCCAGGCGCGGGCCAAACTGGGCCATCGCCTGCCGGTAAATCGCCTGATGCGCCGCCGACGGGGCCGGTTCTTCCGAGAGCATGTCAGAATAGTGCTTCTCACCGCGCTGGATCAGGCGCTCTTTCTCCGCCACCGGGGTGTAGTCCACCGTCACCGGCGACAGCAAAAACTGCACATCACCCGGCGCATAGGCACCGGAAAAAGGGGGATGGGATGCGTGCATACTCTCTCCTTACGCTGTGGGGTGGGGCAATCCATTTTGCAGGGCGGCAAGTAACTGGCTGCGTTGGGGCAGCGCCAGAAAATCACATTGCTGCATAAAGCTGTAATCGGTCAGGCTGTCGCCAAACCCCAGCACCGGGCGATCCGGCGCCGTGGCGCGCAACTGCGCCAGCAAAAAGCGCACGGCATGGCCCTTGTCGATGCACTCCGGCAGCCAGGCAACATTATTCCCGTTCCGATGGACATAAAAACCTTCCAGATCAAACGTCTCTGCCACCCAATCCGCATAGCGGTTCAACGCCTCAAGGTGCGCGCTGTTTCTTACTTTCATCACCAGATAGATAGGAATGCCGTACTCTTCATTCATCCGGCACCAGCCCGGTTCCACCGGCAACGCCGCATCCACCGCCTGCGGATCGGCCAGCATGGTGTCAAGGTGTTGCGCCAGCGCAGCAAGGCGCGGCTGGTAAGGGGCCAGCGACGTGGTGATGTGGTGTTGCCAGGCGGCATCCGGCTCACCCCGCGGGGTTAAAATCACCGCGCCGTGGGTGGTGACGGCATAAGAGTCGAACGGAATGCAGACCCTGGCCAGTTCATCCGTGCCGCGGGCGGTCACCGGGATGGTTTCCGCTTGCGCCAGCATCCACTGCACCAGATTAGCCTGCCGCGCCATCATAAAGCTGCGCGGTGCCAGTTCCCGATCCAGCGCGCCGGGTTGTGATTTGGCCTGCTCATCCGGGTCAGGGATTTTGCGCATCGTCTGGAACAGGGTGTCATCCAGATCGGTAAAGATGATCGGGCGCGTCAAATGGTCGTGCGGCATGTCAACCCTCATGGAATTCAAGTTGCGGGAAGTGCGCCAGGAAGGCGGGATCCCAGGCGGAGGCCGGGGTTTCTGAACAGAGGATCACCCGGTCATAGTCAGCAGGATCGACATTGTAGAGATACATCGGCACGCCCAGCCCGTAGTTATCCTGGAAACTGAAGGCGCTGCGCATCGCCAGCCCCAGCGCCACCGGTGAGCGGGTGGTAGAGCCGAACCGCACGCGGGCACCCTGGCTCTCCAGCCATTCTGCCAGCATAAAGGGCTGCCAGACATACTCCCCGGAGCCGAGTACCAGAATACGCTCTCCCGGCCGGGGCGCGGGCGTATGCAGCAGGCGTGACACATCACGCACGCCCATCCGCCCCCAACTGGCCGCCAGGTGGTTCAGCGGCTGGCTGCCGCGGGCGGTAATATTGACCTGCGGCATATCCAGCAACGGCGGCTGCTCCGCCACTGTCCAGCGCCACTGGCCGGCCGCCAGCGAGACGGCCGTGACCGGCAGCGCCACCTTTTCAGCCAGCGCCCCGGCAGACCAGTCGGTGAGGGTCGCGGTCACGATATGCTCAAGCTGATCCAGCCCCGCCTCATGCAGCGCCTGATAGAGATTGAGGAACGTTTTGCCGGTGGTGGCTTCATCGTCCACCATCACCAGCGTACGGGCCTGGCGCACGCTGTCGCGCAGGGGCGCAGAGGCAGGCTGGTGCACCAGATGGGCGGTGGCGTGGCTGTGCTCCTCTTCAAAGCGGCAGAGCAGCTCACCGCCCAGCGGGTGGCGGGTCGTGGTCAGCAACACCGCGTCTTCCCCGCGGGCGCGCAATACGGCATGGACACCTGCGGCGAGGCCTACGGCCGTCTCCGCCATGCCGGTGACCAGGATGGGGCCGGGCAGCCCGGCGGGAATGCGATCCGCCAGGTCGCTGAATGCTTTACGCATCAGGCTGGGCGGGCAGGGGATGTGCCGGCCCAGCACTTTGCTGACGAACAGGAACGCGCGGCGCGGGTTACGCCGTTGCGCCATCGAAAACAGCGTATCGGCGCTCCAGCCCGGCCGGCAGAACAGGTCGAGTGACATGGTGCCGGACGGCAACTGTGCCTGAAAATGTTCTTCATGGCCGTAAGGATTATGCATGGTGTGACTCACTGGCAGTAACCGGGATGGCTTCGTCAACAATACGCACCGTGGTGTGGCGCAGTTGTTGGGACGGCAGGGGCAGGCCGAGGCGCTGGGCGATCATCATGGCCGGCAGGTTAATGCCGCTGTGCAGGCCATAGCCGACCCCGCCGCTCGGGCGCAGGTTGCACTCCAGCACCCGCGGGTTGCCCTGATCGTCTGCCCTGGTCTGCACATTAATCAGCCCGTCCGCCTCCAGTTGCCCGGCCACACGGCAGGCCAGCTCAATCTCTTCGCCGCGGTCAAACAGCGTTTGCATCGCGCCGTTTTTACGCCGCCCCAAAGCGGCAATGACCCGGCCGCGATCGACAACCAGATCAATACTGCACTCCGGCCCCGGCAGGTAAGGCATCACGATCATCGGTTCTTTCAGCCCGCCGCTCTCTTCCAGCGCAGTGAGATACGTGGAGGTGCGGATACGGCGCTGGTCAGGCGCGCTCAGCATCAGGTTGGCGGGGGCATCGTCATCCAGCCGCCAGTAACCCAGCCCATAAATACCGGTATTGGGTTTGATACAGAGCCGCGGCCAGCTGCTTTTCAGCGTGTTCAGCGCATCGTGCAACTCACCGAGGGTATTCACCCGCACCGCCGGGGTGTGGGGGATGTTGTGTGCCGCCAACACCTCAGTAAAGGCGGCTTTATCTTCGGCCAGCGTCAGGAAGCGGGCGTCACGCACACCGGTGATCAGGGTGATCCCGGCCGCCTCAATAGGCTGCCGGTGTTGTTCAAACCAGGCCGAGGGTTTGCCTGTATGGATCACGCTGACGCCATACTGCCTGGCCGTAGTAAGGATAAAAGTCAATTTTTCTGTGAGATTAGTAGGTTCGCGCAGGGCGATGTCTGCCGCCGCCGTGATTTCCGGGCGGAACTGGCGATGCGACGCCAGCACCTGCAGCGGCTGGCCTTGTGCGCCGCACCAGGCATTTTCCCGGATGGCACGCCGCAGTCCTTCTGCAATGGTGCGCTGTGATGAAAATCCTTCCATCAGCCATATCATGATGTTATTTCTCCCGCCGGTTTTTGGCGATTAACGCTGCCAGGGTCGCCGCGGTGGCCGGCAATTCGCCTAAAGAATGCGCACCGTAACCCCGTAACCATAAGCCTGATTTGCGGCGGCCGGTCAGCTCGCCGAGTTGTTTGGCACTGTGTGTTTTCAGCGCATTTACCAGCATGGAAATTTCCGTACCCGGCGACATAGTGAGCAGCAACTCAACCCCCTCTTCCAGCAGGCCAACCTGCTCGACGGTAAAGGGTAAATTGCGGGTACAATGGGGGAGAATTTCCTGCAAAATCTGCCGCTCATCGTCCTGTACACTATCAGGCGAATCAAAGGCAAAAATCAGCTGCATTTTTATGTCAAAGATATTGTATCTGTTGGCTTTTAGCATTGTTGTCCCTGCCTGCAATAACAGGAAAATAATCTGCCAACCAAATAAATCCTTCGGGCGGGTGTACCAAGGATTATACTCAGCTGTAACAATGATTTCTTTCCGCTGAAAAATGCGCTAAGAAGTGGTGTCCATCTTTATAGTTGGCGGGATAGTTAGCAGCTTGCGCAACGCTATTTACTTTTCTTTGCAAATTATGTCAAGAAATGTAGAGATAATTCTATTTTTTGGAATATAAATTCCATTTTTAGGCGAAAAAGCGATAGGAAAGGGCCGAATAAATCATTTTTCATGTGAATACATTCGTAATTAATTAGATGATCTAAAACGTTTTCGTCTTAATATTTTAAGAGTAACTGATTGGATTACATAGATTTACAATGACATCACGTTTATCTATGTTTATTCGTAACTTCAGTGACAGTTTCCAGGATTACTAT
>NZ_PJZI01000059.1 GCF_002858805.1 Chimaeribacter arupi | reverse complement strand
TCCAGCGCCCGGCAGTTAACGCCGCGGGCGCATCGGTTACACTGATTTTAACGTTTCTTTAACACCCCTGCGCGGTTTGCAGTGCCCGTCTCGGGGGCACGTAAGGTTGTCTGCGTCGGCACCCCGCAAGGAGTCTTGCCATGAAACCCGCCATTCTGGTTGTGGATGATGACCCGGCCATCTGTGACCTGCTGCATGATGTGCTGAGTGAACATGTGTTTACCGTGCGCTGCTGCCACCGGGGCGAAGAGGCGCTGCAACAGATTGCACAACACGCTGACATCGCGCTGGTACTGCTGGATCTGATCCTGCCGGACATCAACGGCCTGCTGGTGCTGCAACAGTTGCGCCGCCTGCGCCCCGATTTGCCGGTAATGATGCTGACCGGCCTCGGCGCGGAATCTGACATTGTGGTCGGCCTGGAGATGGGCGCGGATGACTACATCGCCAAGCCGTTCAATAACCGGGTAGTCGTGGCGCGGGCCAAGGCCGTGCTGCGCCGCAGCGGCGCGCTGACGGTGGCCGCCCCCGCTGCGCCCGCCTGTGGCTGGGGGTTCAACGGCTGGTGGCTCGACGAGCAGCGTTGCACCCTGCACAACCCGCAACGGGAGGAAGTGGGCCTGACCCAGGGTGAATACACACTGCTGCTGGCGATGATTACCCATGCCCGCCAGGTACTGACCCGCGATCGGCTGCTGGAACTGACCCACAGCGAAACGCTGGACGTGTTTGATCGCACCGTGGATGTGTTGATCATGCGCCTGCGCCGCAAGATCGAGGCAAATCCCCACCAGCCGGTGCTGATCCGCACGATCCGCGGGCTGGGCTATGTGTTTGCCGCCGACGTGCAGCGCCCGGCGCGGGCGGTTGCGCCGCGCCATATTGCCTGACCCCTTGCGCCTGAGCCAGGGGCCGGGCACTCAGGCCGCACCCGGCTCGCGCCGGTACTCGGTGCAGAGCAGCCAGCGCGGCGGCTCATCCTCCTCCAGCGCGGTGAAACGCGCCAGCGGCGTCAAAAAGCAGTTGTCATGCTGGTCGTCGTTGGTCATCGACACCTCGCCCACCAGCACATCGCCGAACCCCTCCTCGCCCCAGAAGCTGTGGTACATGCCTGGCGGCAATGTCACGCTCTCGCCGGGGGAGAGCCGGATGCGGCTGCCGGGCGGCAGCGTCTGGCGGTAGCCGTCCGTCACCACCTCGACCGGCGTGTTTGCCAGCCCCGGCGGCGTGTCGCTGGTCGCCCCTGCCGGCTCTTCGGCGTTATACAGCTCAATAATCAGGTTGCCGCCGCTGCGGTTGATGATGTCTTCCCGCTTGCGCCAGTGGAAATGCATCGGCGTCACCTGCCCTTCCCGGCAGTGCATCACCTTTTCGGCATAAGATTTGGCATAGGGCTGCCCGTCCGGCGAGCCGTTGCGCAGGGTGAACAGCGTCAGGCCGCGCTGGTAAAAATCGGTGGAGCCGAAACAGGTCACATCCCAGCCGAGGCCCAGATCAAACACCTCCTGCCAGGCCTCCTGCGGCTGTTGCGCCCAGGCTTCCGGGCTGAAATGGGCAAACGGCGGCAGGTGCACATCCTGCCGGGCGAAAAACTGCCGCGTATCGTGCAGGATCTGGTTGACCTGCGAGCGGGCCATGCGGCCCCCGCTGTGCTGATCGGACATGATGGGCACCTCCTGCCGGTGAAAAGGGCCGGTACGGGCGTACCGGCATCGGGTTATCTGACCGTCCAGCCTTTGTAGCTGCTGACGCTGTTGCGGTCGATCATCGTGACCGGGATCAGCACCGGCGCAGTGGGCGCGGCTTTGCCCTGGAGGATGTCATAGCCGATCTCCACCGCTTTGGACGCCATCACCTGCGGGTCCTGCGCCGGGGTCGCGACAAACAGCGAGTTTTTGCGTTTCAGCGCCTCTTCGCCATCCGGCGATCCATCCACGCCCACGATGAAGAATTCGGTACGTTGCGCCTGTTTGGCCGCCAGATCGGCGCCGATCGCGGTGGGATCGTTAATGGCGAACACGCCGTCAATGTGCGGGTTGGCAGAGAGCAGCGAGGTCATGACTTCCAGCCCGCCTTCGCGGCTGCCTTTGGCGTTCTGGTTATGGGAGAGCAGTTTGATGCCGGGGTGCTGTTTCAGCTCCGTCATACAGCCCTCAACCCGGTTCTGCACCGCCGACACCGGCGGCCCGTTGATGATCACCACATTGCCCTTCTCTTTCAGGCGGTCTGCAATGTATTTACAGGCGATCTGCCCGGCCTGGGTGTTGTCTGAGGTGATGGTGGCGTCTGCCCCTTCCGCCGCGACGTCCACCGCCACCACCACGATCCCCGCCTCTTTGGCGCGTTTCACCGCCGGGCCGATGCCTTTGGAGTCCGCTGCGTTCAGGATGATCATGTCCACTTTCGCCGCGATAAAGTTGTCGATCTGCCCGACCTGCTGGCCGAGGTCATAGCCGCTGGAGACCAGCGTGACGTTCACGCCGTCGCCCGCCAGCTCACGCGCCTTTTTCTCCGCGCCTTTGGTGATCTGCACAAAAAACGGGTTGGCGAGGTCACCGACCGTCACCCCAATCGATTTCAGTTCTTTTGCCTGCGCTGATGGCGCAGAGAGCAGCACGCCTGCGGTCAGCAGCGCACCCATCACAGCGTTGAAGCGGATTTTCATTGGCTTTTCCTTGTTGTTCTCGGATCAATGTTATCGGGTACAGGGGAAACATCAGGCCGTCTGGTGGTGGCGCGTACGGTATTTGTCGATCAGCACCGCGATGATGATCACCGCGCCCTTGATCACCAGTTGCCAGAAATAGGAGACGCCCATCAGCGTCATGCCGTTGTTGAGCGTGGCGATGATCAGCGCGCCGACCAGCGTGCCGGTAATGGTGCCGATGCCGCCGACAAAGCTGGTGCCGCCGAGGATCACCGCGGCAATCGCGTCGAGTTCATAACCGACGCCGAGGTTGCCGTTGGCGCTGTAGAGGCGCGAGGCGCTCATCAGCCCGCCCAGCCCGGAGAGCAGCCCGCTCATCGCATAGACGAACAGCAGCACCACCCCGACCTTGATGCCGGTCAGCCGCGCGGCCTGCATGTTGCCGCCGACCGCGTAGATGTGCACGCCGAGGGTGGTGCGCCGCAGGATGAACCAGCACACCGCAATCACCGCGAAAGCGATGATAATCAGCCACGGGACCGGCCCCAGGTAGCCGTTGCCGATCCATTCAAAATTGATGTCGGAGTTGATAACGGTCGTGCCGTCAGCGAACAGGTAAGCCGCCCCGCGCAGCGCGGTATAGGTGCCGAGCGTGACGATAAACGGCGGCAGCCCGGCCCAGGCCACCAGCGCGCCGTTGAACAGCCCCATCAGCAGCCCGGCCAGCAGCGCCAGCGGGATGGTGAACGTGGCCAGCGCCGGGTTCAGCGAGGTCACCATCGCCACCACCGCCGTGGCCCCGAGCATCGACCCCACCGACAGGTCAATGCCGCCGGTCAGGATGATAAAGGTCATGCCCGCTGCCAGCACAATGTTGATCGACGCCTGCCGGGTGATGTTCAGCAGGTTGGCATCGGTGAAAAAGTTGGGGGCGATAAAACCGAATACCGCCACGATCAGGATCAGAATCGGCAAAATGCCGACGGTTTGCATCAGGTCGCCCAGCAGTGCCCGTTTCAGCGCCGGGGATTTTGCCGCGGCGGTCTCTGTTTTGCTCATCAGATGATTCCTTTAGTGGAGGTTTCCTGGGGAAGGGCGACGCCGGTGGCCAGCGTCATAATGTTCTCCTGCGAGATCTCATGCGCCGCCAGTTCCCCGGCCAGCGCGCCCTCGCGCATCACATAGACGCGGTCACTCATGCCGACAATTTCCGGCAGCTCGCTGGAGATCATCAGGATCGCCACGCCCTGCTGCGCCATCTGGTTCATCATCCGGTAGATTTCACTCTTGGCGCCGACATCCACGCCGCGCGTCGGCTCGTCCAGCAACAGGATGCGCGGGCCTATCGCCACCCAGCGCGAGATCAGCAGCTTCTGCTGGTTGCCGCCCGACAGCCCCCCGGCGCGCACCTGCGCATGGGGCACACGGATGTTCAGGGCGCGGATCGCATTGCCTGCAATGTCGCGCCCTTTGCTGCGGTTGAGCAGGCCGTAACGGGCGTCGCGCCCGAGGGTCGCCATCACGATGTTCTCGTGCGCCGCCAGCTCCAGAAACAGCCCCTGCTCTTTGCGGTTTTCCGTCAAAAAGCCGATGCCGAGCGCGATGGCGTCACGCGGGGAGCGGATGCTGACCGGCTGGCCGTCAATCAAAATCTGCCCGCCGGTGGCCGGGTGAACGCCGAAAATCAGCGAGGCCAGCTCGGAGCGCCCGGCCCCGACCAGCCCGGCCAGCCCGACAATCTCCCCGGCGCGCACGTTCAGCGTGCAGGGGTGCACCTTGCCGCCGTCGGTCAGCGCCTCCACCGCCAGCCGCACCGCCCCCGGCGTGGCCGTCTGCGCCTCCTTGTTGAACAGGTCACTCAGCGGGCGGCCCACCATCATCCGCACCAGCTCGGTGGCGTTGAGGTTGTCGCGCGTCAGGCTGCCGACATACTCCCCGTCACGCAGCACGCTGACCCGGTCGGAGAGCGCGTAAATCTCCGCCATCCGGTGGCTGATGTAGATGATCGCCATCCCCTCGCCGCGCAGCCGTTTGATCAGGCCAAACAGGTGATCGGTTTCGCGGCTGGAGAGTGCGGCGGTGGGTTCGTCCATCACCAGGATGCGGCTGTTGCGGTGCAGCGCACGGGCGATCTCCACCTGCTGCTGCTCGGCGATGCTCAGCGTCATCACCCGGTCGGTGGCGCGGAACTGCGCGCCCAGGCGGTCAATCACCTTTTGCGCCTCTTCCGCCATCTGCGTGCGCCGCACCAGCCCGCCGCGGTGCAATTCACTGCCGAGGAAGATGTTTTCCGCCACCGTCAGGTTGGGCGCGAGGTTAATCTCCTGGTAGATCAGGGTAATGCCTGCGGCCAGCGCATCTTTCGGCCCGCGGATCGGGTAGGGCCGGCCGTCTATCAGGATGGTGCCGCTGCTGGCGGTATAGGCCCCGGCCAGGATTTTCATCAACGTACTTTTGCCCGCGCCGTTCTCGCCCATCAGCGCATGGACTTCGCCGGGGTAGACCGTCAGGCTGACATCCTTCAGCGCGTAGAACTGCCCGAAGCGCCGTGAGATATGTTGCATTTCCAGAATCGGGGTGGCGGCCATCGGCCTCTCCTGTCAGGTCGGGATAGGCGCAGTTCACCACTGCCAGATAAACACCGCATGTCAGCCGCCGTTCATCTTTGTCATAATCTTTCCGGCCGCGGCTTTTATGATGCGTCATTCCCTTTCCCCACGTCAGGAGCATTATGGCCCCCTCCCTTCCCCGTTTGCTGGCGAGCGCCCGCGGGCGGTTGCTGATGTTTAACCTGCTGGTGATGGCACTGACGCTCACGGTCAGCGCCGTGGCGATCGTGGGCTTCCACCATGCAGGCAAGATTCAGGAACAGGCGCAGGCGCAAACGCTGGCGGAGATGAACGGCAGCATGGCGCTGGCACGCGACACGGCGAACGTCGCCACCGCGGCCGTGCGGCTGTCGCAGGTGGTGGGCGCGCTGGAGTACCAGAGCGAGTCGGCGCGCTTAAAGCAGACGCAGCTTGCCTTGCAGGGTTCCCTGCGCGGGCTGGCCGCCGCCCCGCTGGCGCAGCGTGACCCGGCGCTGGTGGCGCGCCTCACTGACCGCAGCACCCGGCTTCAACAGAGCGTCAGCCGGTTGCTGCTGCTCGGCCACCAGCGGCATATGCAGCGCAACCAGATGCTGAGCGCGCTCTATCAGGATCAGTCCACCCTGCACCACATCATTGAGATTGCCGTGCGGCAACCGCCCTCGCCACTGCCGCCTGAGCTGGCGATTGAATTGAACCGGCTGCTGACCCTCGCTATCCAGATCCCGGCGCCGCAGGCGGTAACGGAGCAGATCGACCGCGTGATGGCCAACTGGCCGGCACCGCCGCCGGATGCGCTGATGGCGGAAAAAATGGCGCAGTTCCAGCACACGGCGGCGCGCCTGACGCCGCTGGCGGCTGACCTGGCGCAGAGCGACCTGGCGATCGCCTTTTACACCTACCAGATCAAGGCGCTGGTGGCGATGCTCAACGACGACATCAACCACTATGTGCAGAACGTGGCGGCGGCCTCCGCGCAGCGCACCCACCAGAACCACCAGGAGCTGAGCTCCGCCATTGGCTTTATCAGCGTGATTGCGCTGCTGGCGCTGGTGATCACCGGGTTTGCCGGGCTGTATATCTACCGCAACCTCGGCTCCCACCTGACGGCCATCGCCGGGGCGATGACGCGGCTGGCGAAAGGCGAACGGGACGTCAGCGTCCCGGCGCTGCAACGGCGCGATGAGCTGGGCGATCTGGCGCGGGCGTTCAACGTTTTTGCGCGCAATACCGCTTCCCTGGAGCACACCTCGCGCCTGCTGAAAGAGAAAAGCACCCAGCTCGAAACCACTTTTCTGGCGATGCGCGACGGCTTTGCCTTGTTCGACAACACCGGCCACCTGGTGGTGTGGAACCCGCAATACCCGCTGTTGCTGGGGCTGGATGAGCACATGCTGCACCGCGGCCAGCACTACCGCGCGCTGCTGCAATGTGTCGGCCCGGCCTCTGACCACCCGTGGGACGCCGCGCTCGCCGGGCTGGCCCGCCGGTGCCCCGCCCCGCAGGAGGTGCGGCTGAACGATGGCCGGGTGATTGAACTGCGCTTCAGCCCGCTGCCGGATCGCGGCATGGTCAACGTGGTGCTGGAGCGCACCGAGCGCAAAGCCCTGGAGCAGGCCCTGGTGCACAGCCAGAAAATGAAGGCGGTCGGCCAGCTGACCGGCGGGCTGGCGCACGATTTCAACAACCTGCTGGCGGTGATCATCGGCAGCCTGGAACTGGCGCAACAGCAGCCGCTGGAGGCGCAAACCGTTGCGCGCATCAGCCGTTCGCTCAAGGCGGCGGAGCGCGGGGCGCAACTTACCCAGCGGTTGCTGGCCTTCTCGCGCAAACAGTCGCTGCGACCGCAGGCCATCGACGTGGCGCTGCTGGTGGAGAACCTGCATGAGTTGCTGCAACACGCCCTGCCCGACGGGCTGGCGCTCAGGATCGAGGCTGACCCTTCGCTCTGGCCGGTGTGGATTGATGCCAACCAGCTGGAGAACGCGCTGCTCAACCTGGTGATGAATGCACGTGATGCGATGGAGGGGCGCGGCGGCGAGATCCTGATCCGCCTGACGAACCAGCAGGTGGCGCGCACCGGCGGGCGGGTGCAGGCGATGGTGGCGCTGGAGGTGGAAGACAGCGGCTGCGGCATGTCAGAGGAGGTGCGTGCGCAGGTGTTCGAGCCGTTCTTCACCACCAAAGGCGTCGGCCAGGGCAGCGGGCTGGGGCTGTCGATGGTGTATGGGTTTATCCGCCAGTCGGGCGGCCGGGTACAGATTGAGAGCCGCCCCGGCCAGGGCACGCGGGTGCGGCTGCAACTGCCGCGCGCACCGGACGCCGCCGCGCCGCCGGCCCCGGTGGCTGACGAGCGCAACAGCCCGCCGGATGACCGGTTGATCCTGGTGCTGGAGGATGAAGAGGATGTGCGCCAGACACTGTGCGAGCAGCTCCACCAGCTCGGCTACCTGACACTGGCGTGCAGTAACGGGGAACAGGCGCTGGCGCTGCTGGCGCAAACCCCGGACATCAGCCTGATGATAAGTGACCTGAGGCTGCCCGGCGAAAGCGGTGCGGAGGTGGTGCGCCGGGCGCGGGCGCGCCACCCGTCGCTCGCGACGTTGCTGGTCAGCGGGCAGGACCCGCGGCAGCCCGGCGACGGCACCCCGCCCGACGGCGTGCTGTTGCGCAAACCCTATACCCAGCGCCAGCTGGCCGCGGCGCTGCGGCTCGCCTGGCAGGCGCACTGACACCGTGCTCTCAGGCCGCCGCGGCGCGGGATTTTTCTTAAGGACTGAGGCCCGCCAATTGGGTATCATGCCGCCCTGCTTGTGATTAACCGCGCGCCGCTTGCGCGCCCGGACAGGGATAAAACGATGTTATGGTTTAAGAATTTGATGGTTTATCGTTTAAGCCGTGAGGTGACCCTCTCTGCGGACGAGATGGAAAAACAGCTCAGCGCCTTCACCTTCACCCCGTGCGGCAGCCAGGACATGGCCAAAACCGGTTGGGTCTCCCCGATGGGCAGCCACAGTGAAGACCTGACCCACAGCGCCAATGGCCAGATCCTGATCTGCGCCCGCAAGGAGGAGAAAATCCTGCCGACGCCGGTGGTGAAGCAGGCCCTGGAGGCCAAAATCAGCAAGCTGGAAGCGGAACAGCACCGCAAGCTGAAGAAGACCGAAAAAGATTCGCTGAAAGACGAAGTGCTGCACACCCTGCTGCCGCGCGCCTTCAGCCGTTTCAACCAGACGTTCCTGTGGATCGACACCGTGAACGGCCTGATCATGATCGACTGCGCCAGCGCCAAGAAAGCGGAAGATACGCTGGCGCTGCTGCGCAAAAGCCTCGGTTCGCTGCCGGTGGTGCCGCTGACGCTGGAAAAACCGATCGAACTGACGCTGACCGAGTGGGTGCGCGCCGGGGAGTTGCCGGCCGGGTTCACGCTGATGGAAGAGGCGGAGCTGAAAGCGCTGCTGGAAGATGGCGGCGTGATCCGCTGCAAGAAGCAGGATCTGGTCACTGATGAGATCGCGGTGCATATCGAAGCCGGGAAAGTGGTCACCAAACTGGCGCTGGACTGGCAGGAGCGCGTGCAACTGCTGCTGGCCGATGACGGCAGCCTCAAGCGCCTGAAGTTCGCGGACGCCCTGCGTGACCAGAATGATGACATCGACCGGGATGACCCGGCCGCCCGTTTTGACGCGGATTTCATCCTGATGACCAGTGAGCTGACGGCCCTGATTGCCAATGTGGTCGAGGCACTCGGCGGCGAAGCGCAGCGCTGATCCCGCGCGCTGCCCGCCATAAAAAAGCCGCCCGGTGGGCGGCTTTTTTTCTGTGGCAACCGGCGTTATTTGCTCAGGTATTTACACAGATAGGCGGTGGTGTCAGACACCTGAAGGTTAAATTCGCTGTGGCCCGGTACGTAGAAAGTTTCCCCCGGCATAAACACCTGCCAGTCCGGCGAACCGGGCAGCAGTACCCGCAATGCGCCGGTGATCACCGTCATCTCTTCCGACTGTTTGGTGCCGAAGGTATATTCCCCGACTTCCATCACGCCGACGCTGGCGTTACCGATGGTGCCGCTCTCGTACCCGATAGACTTCACTTTCCCTGCAAAATACTCGTTAACATTCAACATAGTCTGACCCTGCGGCTGGAAAACAGAACTGCCATAGTAGAGTCAGTGGGCGCGCGCTGTCACTGATTATTCACGCCCGGCGCGCATTATTGCCCTATAACGCGATCGGGCGCGCAAACCCGCCCGCCCGGCCTGCCTTCCTTAAAAAACCGGCATGAAAAAGCCGGCATCAGCGCCGGCTTTTTGCACATATTTTCACAGGGCGGCTAACCGCTAATCAATTTTTTCGTCTTCGTAGCGCCGCTTGGAATCAAGGGCTTCCGATTCCGTCTCATGCTCACTGATCAGGGTGTCCGGTTTCGGATGATCGGCGCGCAACTCGTACCAGGTCACAGTATTACCGGGTTCGCCCTTTTCAACAGGGACGATGCGCGCTTCGCGCGGATAGGGAGGATGTCCAGGCATGGTTAATTCCTTTCGTTATGCACCGAAAAGTAAGTATAGACAGGATTTTAGCGGGCGGTGGCTGTGGCGGGTCGGAAGTCTCTGAAAACCGGGCCGAAGGCGGCCCGGCAGCGGATTACTTTATGGTTTCAACCTGTAACAGGCGCTGGATGGCCGCGACGATCTCCGCCGGGCTGGTGGTGGCGTCCAGCACATGGTGGGCAACTTCCTGATAGAGCGCCTCACGGGCGGCCAGCACCTCGACCATCTCTTCACTGATCGGCTTGCCGGTCAGCGTCGGGCGCTGGGCATCCAGCGGGTACTCTTCCAGCCGGTGGGCCAGGGTGGCAGCCGGTGCACGCAGGTAAATCACCCGCCCCGCCCCGCGCATAAAGGCGCGGTTTTCCGCCGCCAGTACCGCGCCGCCGCCGGTAGCGACCACGGTACGGGGGGCCGTGACGGCTTTCAGCGCCTCGGTTTCACGCCGGCGGAAACCCGCCCACCCTTCACGCGCCACGACATCCGCCACACTCAGGCCGGTGGACTGTTGCATAAACACATCCGTATCCGTGAACTGATAGCCGAGTGCACGGGCCAGCGCATTACCGACCGTGGTTTTGCCTGCGCCGCGGGCACCGACCATAAAAATAGGTTGTGTCATTGCTGTCCTTTCCTGCCGCTACGCCGGGCAGTTCCCATCATCTTTTAGAAAAGCGGAATCATACCTGTTACCCACACAGACGCAATGATTGATCACGCTGCGCCGCCGCAAAACAGAAACAGAGACGGCCGGGCGCAATCTGACACTGCGCCCGGCCGTCTCTGTTTTTTCAGAACTTTCCAATCAGGCAGCCATAGCCTGACGCCGCCGTTATTACCACGGCGCACCCTATGATTATTAATACAGCCTTTTACCGGGTATTCCCTATTAAGAAATAACGCAGATAAAACCCTTCACCTTAATAAACCCCCTCACCCACTGTTTATTTATCCGGTCTTTTTCCGCACGCCATTAACGGTATTTCACGTTATTCATGCCGTTACGAAAGCGCGACGGCAGCGCCGGCCAGCCTGACCGGGAAATAAACTTCGGCTCAGCGATAAATCTCGGCATTTACCCGTTGCTGGCTGGAATCACTCGGCGTATCAATGCCGATAATACGGTAGTGGCTGGCCCCTTCATCCATGGCTTTTTGCTCTACGGCACTGATGGCATCTTCCGGCGAGCCGGTAATCCCACTGACAGTAACGGTGCCCATGCTTTGCAGCCCGCTGGCTTCGCTGCGGTTGACTTCCGTTGCCGCCAGGGCAGAGAACGAGGCAGCCGTCAACAGCGCAGCAGTTATCACAGGTAACAGTTTCATGACACTCTCCTCATACTTTTACAGATGAAAACCTCTTTCGCACACAGGGTATTTCACGGCACGGGGTAATTTGCAGCAAAACAAATAGCCCGGCGTGGTGACATGTCACACTGATTTACGCTATGGCGATCGTGTTCAGAGCAGTAATTATGGGTCACGCGGTGAAAAAAAGTTGTCAGCCGGTGTAAAGAAATTCAAGTATCGTGGAGGAAATAAGGAGGGGGATCTTTTTTTCTTTTTTACCGGCTTCGGTGTTCAATTATTTTGGCGTTACCTGGGCGGATCACACGATTATTTTGTCGCTAACACTTATCTGTATAAAAGCCATAGAGCAATTTCTGGTTATTTTGCTGTCGGCTGCCGCTTTTTCCCATAACATTTCTTTACCCGGCCCCGGCTGGGCGAAAGCGGTGCCAGCGCCTATCTTTAAGGGGACGCCCGGTCACAGGGCGAGTGGTACACTGGCGCGCCGGGTAATTTCTTGTTACTGCCTGTTTTTGTTACTATCCGGCCTATTGAAAAAATTAACCGAAAGGAAAACACGATGGCGGGAAGCAGCCTGTTGGCACTGATTGATGATATAGCCTCTATTTTGGACGACGTCGCCGCGATGAGTAAGGTGGCGGCACGGAAAACCGCCAGTGTGCTGGGGGACGACCTCGCGCTGAATGCCCAGCAGGTCAGTGGCGTCAAAGCTGACCGCGAGCTGCCGGTGGTCTGGGCGGTCGCCAAAGGCTCGCTGCTCAATAAAGCGATTCTGGTGCCGCTGGCCTTGCTGATCAGTGCGTTTATCCCGTGGGCGATCACCCCGTTGCTGATGATTGGCGGTGCCTACCTCTGTTACGAAGGTTTTGAGAAAATAGCGGAAAAATTTTTCCATGGTAAAGAGGCCGCCCACGAGGCTGCGCCGCGCGCCAACGCGCCGAAAACCCAGGAGGAGTTACTGGCGCTGGAGAAGAAGAAAGTGAAAGGCGCGGTGCGCACTGACTTTATTCTTTCCGCCGAGATTATTGTGATTTCCCTGAACACTGTGGCCCACGTGCGGTTTGTGGATCAGGTGATGGTGATGGTGTTGATTGCCGTGGTAATGACGGTGGGCGTGTACGGGCTGGTGGCCGGTATTGTGCGGATGGATGACGTCGGGTTTTACCTGCGCAAGCGCCAGGGCACCGGCATGTTCACGCGCCTGCTGCACGCGCTGGGCAGCGGCATCCTGCACACTGCCCCGCTGTTGATGAAGACGTTGTCGATTGTCGGCACCATCGCGATGTTCCTGGTCGGCGGCAGCATCCTGACCCACGGTTTGCCGTTTATGCACAGTCTGGTGGATGTGCTGAACCACGGCAGCACCGGGTTTGTCAGCACGCTGATTACCGGTGCGGTTGACCTGGTGGTCGGGTTGATTGCCGGGGCGATTGTTCTCGGTGCGGTGGTACTGGGGAAGAAGGTGTTTGGGAAGAAGGAGAAGGCGGCCTGAGCGGCAGGCTCATAGCCATTAATGGTTAATGGTTAAGTGGCATGTTTCGGTTGCTCATGTGTGGTGGCTGTTGGATCGAGGTGTGTTGCATTGGCAGACGCCCGGCTTCTTTCTGCAGCCGCAGCCATGCGTAACGTGGGATGTTTCGGTTGCTCATGTGCGGATGGCTTTTGGATCGAGGTGTGTTGCGTTGGCAGACGCGCAGACGCCCGGCTTCTTTCTGCTGCCGCAGCCATGCGTAACGTGGCATGTTTCGGTTGCTCATGTGCGGATGGCTTTTGGATCGAGGTGTGTTGCGTTGGCAGACGCCCGGCGTCTTTCTGCTGCCGCAGCCATGCGTAACGTGGGATGTTTCGGCTGTTTATGTGTATTTGTCTTCCCGGCTCACCGAGCCTCAACCGAGCAGGGCCTGCCGGCGCGCCGGCCCTGCACCCGCGCGCTTTCGGTGCCCCGGCTGAATCATTGC
>NZ_PJZI01000058.1 GCF_002858805.1 Chimaeribacter arupi | reverse complement strand
GTGGGTTTTCTGCGGCGGCCCAGCAGCTTGTCTGAGATAAACCCGCCGGTGATCGCCCCGATAAAGCCGCCGATGCACGGCATACTCGCCACCAGCCCCATGCTGATAAAGGTGAAACCTTTCTCCTTGACCAGGTAGAGCGGGATCCAGGTCAGCAGCCCATAAAGCACGCTGACCATCATGAAATAGGCCAGGCAGTCGCCCAGGATATTGCGTGAGGTAAACAGCCCCTTCACGGTCGCCACCGGTGTCAGCGCCTTCACGCGGATAAGCTTGTCCAGCAGGGTGAAACGGGGTGCTGTCACGATGTTCGGCCGCGCTGTGCTGTTCTGGTGCGCGGTGCTGCGGTGCGCCTGTTCGTCACTGATGAACGCCTGCTCCGCCTCTGACACAAACCGGCTCTCCGACGGGCGGGTTCTCACCAGCAGGTACCAGGCTGCCGCCACAATCAGGCCGGGAATGGCAAAGGAGAAAAAGACCCAGCGCCAGCCCCAGGTCACGGCGATCCAGACTGCCAGCGGCGGCACGATAATCGGCGCGAACATGGTGGCCGCGATATAGACGCCGGTTGCGGTGGCTTTCTCTTTGGCCGGGAACCAGTTGTTGATGGTGGAGGCCAGCCCCACCGGGCAGGGGCCTTCGGTCAGCCCCAGCCCGAGGCGGATGCACTTCAGCCCCAGCACGGAACCGGCAGTGCCCATCAGCCAGGTGAAGGCGGAGAAACCAAGCACCGACAGCGCCACCAGCCCCCGGATGCCCTTTTTCGCGATAAAAAAGCCGGCCGGGATTTGGCTGAGCGAATAGCCCAGGAAAAACATACTGGCGATGGCACCCGCCTCGAAATTATTGATATGGAATTCATCGATGATAAAAGGCAATACCGCGCCGATGTTTGTGCGATCCGCGTAATTAATCGCATACACAATAAAAATCAGCGACAGCACCACAAACCGATAATTCGTTTTTTTAGCAGCAGTGTAAGGGACAGCGTGTTCTATGCGAGACATGGTTTACCTCTTAATAAGAACAACCGTTTTTTATGATTTTCGGTTCGGCTCATTAGCGTGAAATACGAATATAACGGCATTGCGCTAAAACAGAAGTTAAGGAATCTCATTTATAGCTGAGAAAAATTTGAGGCATGAGCGGCGTCATAAAAACGGAGTAAAAAGGCGCAGGCGGCTATTTTGTGCATTGCGTCACACTCTGGCGTCAAGCAGGCGACTTTTACCAGCGAAATCAACCACACTCGGCCATCAGCTTATTGCTTAGCGGAGTAAACCATGACAGCGCATGACAAAAAAAACCTGCCGCTTCCCTCGCTCAGGAATATCCAGTCATTCCTGGAAGTCGCCAATACGCTCAGTATCCATACCGCGGCGGAGCAGCTGAATATTACGCCGTCGGCCGTCAGCCACCAGATTGCCGCCCTGGAAAAATTCATCGGGAAAAAACTTTTTATCCGTAACGGAAAAGGGGTTGCGCTGACCAAAACGGCAGAGAAATATTTAAAAGAGGTCTCCGGGGCAATGAGTATTATTGGCCGGGCCACCGACCAGCTGATTAATGACAGTGCCCAGCAAACCTTGCGGGTTCACTCCTCGCCCTCATTCGGTTTAATCTGGCTGATGAAGCGGTTAGGCGCATTCCGGGAACAGCACCCGGAGATCACGATTAATCTCTCCTGCTCTTATGAAAACCTGCAATTCTCGCGGGACAATATCGATATTGATATCCGGCACGGCATCCCCGACTGGGACGCCTACCGCGTGATGACCATCAAGAATGACCGGGTGATGGTGCTCGCCTCGCCGGACTATCTGCGCCGCCACCCGGTCGCGACGCCGCATGACCTGCTGGGCTGTGAGCTTATCCACTCCACCAGCACCCTGCTGAACTGGGAAAAATGGTTCGAGTACCACAATACGCCGCGTTACGCCTCGCATTACGGGCTGAGTTTTGACCGGTCATACATGAGTTTTGAGGCAGCGGTGATGGGGCTGGGGGTGATTCTGGAGAGCGCCATGCTGAGCCAGGGCTATGTGCGTGACGGTTTGCTGGTACCGGTGTTTGGGGAGGCGTTCACGCTACCGGTGAATGCCCACCATCTGGTGATGCCGCACAGCAATGAGCGCAGCGCCAACGTCAGCACCTTTATCCGCTGGGTGGAAGCGGAGTTGCAGCAGGGCGGTTTCCGGCTGTGAACGCCGGGCATAAAAAAGCCACCCGCTTTGCAGCGGGTGGCTGGGTAGGCCTCAAGGCTTACGGGTGATTGACTTCCAGCGGGCGCAGGTCAAACAACAGCACTTCCGCCTGGTCGCCGCCGCTGAAGGTCAGCGAGGCCTCATCCCGGACGCGCGCCCCGTCACCGGCGGTAAACGCGATACCATTGATGTTCACGCTGCCGCGCGCCACATGGATATAGGCGTAGCGGTTCTGCCCGAGCGCAAACGTCTGCTGCTCATCGCCATCAAACAGCCCGGCGTAGATTTTCACATCCTGCCGCACCCGCAGCGCCCCGTTGCTGCCGTCCGGCGAGACGATCAGGCGCAGCTGGCCGCGTTTTTCACTGTCCGGCACTGACACCTGCTGGTAGCCCGGTGTGGTGTTCTTTTCATCCGGCACAATCCAGATTTGCAGGAAGTGCACGCCGTCGCGGGTGGAGTGGTTGAACTCGCTGTGCGTGACGCCGGCACCGGCGCTCATCAGCTGCACATCACCAGGGACAATCACCGAGCCGGTGCCCATGGAGTCTTTGTGCGCCAACGCCCCTTCCAGCACATAGGAGATGATCTCCATATTGTTGTGGGCGTGCGCCCCGAAACCGCGTGACGGTGCAACCCGGTCATCATTAATCACCAACAAGTCAGAGAAACCGGTCTGTTTCGGATCCCAGTAACCCGCGAACGAGAAGGTGTGGTATGAGTTCAGCCAGCCGTGATTACCCTGGCCACGTTGTTCAGACAGTCTTTGCTCGATCATGGTGTTCTCCTTGGTGATGGGGTGAAAGGCGGTTGCCCTTCCTATGGGGAACAAGTATACGTAAACTGTTTTGCCCAACAATCGGCTGTAATGACAATCACTGTCACAATATGGTGGACAATGTGCAGATAGAAGACCTTCGTATTTTTATCACCGTGATCCGCGCCGGCAGCTTTACCGCGGCAGCGGATCAGCTGTTGCTGTCAAAGCAGTACGTCAGCCGCCGGATGGCGGCGCTGGAGGACTCACTGGGCGCGCGGCTGCTGATCCGCAACACCCGCAAGCTTTCGGTGACCGAGGCGGGGCAGGTGTTCGGCCAGCATGCGCAGCGCATTCTGGATGACATCCACGAGGCGGAACAGGCCGTCAGCGAACGCCGCCAGGCGCTGCACGGCACGTTCCGCATCAGCATGCCGATGTCATTTGGCATGAGCCACCTCTCGCCGCTGATTGCGGAATTCCTGAGCCTGCACCCGGCGGTGCGGTTCCAGGTGGAGCTGGGGGACAGGCAGGTGGACCTGATTGGTGAGGGGTTTGACATCGCGATCCGCATCGGTGCACTGGCAGACTCGACGCTGATCGCCCGCCGCCTCGGCCGGCTCAGCCGGGTTGTCTGCGCCAGCCCCGCTTACCTCAGGCGTGCCGGTGAACCGCAGACGCCGGAGGATCTGCTGGCGCACGCCTGCCTGCGTTACGGGCGGGAAGGGCAGACCGGCTGGGAACTGGTGCAGGACGGCAAGCGCAAAATGCTCGATGTGCAGGGGCCGATCATCAGCAACAACGGTGAAGTGCTGCGTGACGCGGCGATCGCCGGGCTGGGGCTGGTGCTGCTGCCGGCGTTTATCGTCGGCCCGGCGCTGAAAAGCGGCGACCTGGTGCCGGTGCTGGCCGCGCACCACCCCGCGCCGCTGAGCCTGAACGCGCTCTACTCCCAGCACCGCCAGCGCAGCGAGGTTACCCGTGTTTTCCTGTCATTTTTAGAGGCGCGGCTGAAGGCGCAGGGGGAGGAGTAAGGGCGCATACCGGCCTGTTGTCCGGCAGGCCGGTGCTGTTACCGCGATCACAGTATAAATAAAACGCATACCACGATAAGGTCAAACCGTCTGCCCCGTCCGGCACCGGGCGGTTACCCTGCTTTTTCATAATGTCTAACGCTGTATGCCTACACCACGAGAATGATGACAATGACAAATTCCCTGCCGGAACCCTGTTTTGATATTGCCCATCTGGCCCACGTCGAGCTTTACACTGACAAATTTGAAGAGAGCCTCGATTTCTTTGTCAATGTGTATGGCCTGACGGTGTCGGCCCGGACAGAGCACCATGCGTGGTTGCGCGCCTGGGATGATTACGAATTCCATACGCTGAAACTCACGCGCCATCACACCACCGGCGTCGGGCATATCGCGTACCGCGCCTCGTCTGAGGCCGCCCTGATGCGCCGTGTCGCAGCGATTGAAGCCAGTGGCTATGAGGTGATCGGCTGGGTGGATGACGATCCGGGGCACGGCCGCGCTTTCCGCTTTGCCGATCCGTTTGGGCACATTTTTGAGATTTACTACGATACCGTGCGCTACCAGGCCGAAGCAGGTGAACGCCCGTCGCTGAAAAATCTGGCGCAGCGCTACCATAGCCGTGGTGCCTGCCCGCGCCGCCTGGATCATCTTAATCTGCTGGCCGCCGATGTGACGGAATTTAAAAAATTCATGGAAACCTGCCTCGGCTCGCGGGTGACAGAGATGATCCAACTGGATAACGGCCGTATCGGCGGGTGCTGGTTTACCGTCAACAATAAAACTTATGATCTGGCCTGTACCGAAGAGCATGGCGGCGGTAACGGCCGCCTGCACCACGTCACCTACGCCACAGACTGCCGTGAAGACATTCTGCGCGCCGCCGATATCTTTCTGGAAAACGGCATCCACATTGAGACCGGCCCGCATAAACACGCGATTCAGGGCACCTTTTTCCTGTATGTCTGGGAGCCGGCGGGCAACCGCGTGGAGCTGGCAAACTCCGGCGCCCGGCTGATCCTGGCACCGGACTGGCAAACCGTGGTCTGGACAGAGGCTGACCGGAAAAAAGGGCAGGCCTGGGGGCTGAAAACCATCGACACCTTCCATACCCACGGCACGCCGCCCGTCCCGCCGCAGCTGAAAAGCTGACGCAGGCCCCAAGCAGCGCAGGTTGGAAGAGACCATCCGGTCAGGTTAACCGCTGAAAAGGAGACCTGGCCGGTTTCCTTATGGCATTTTGCTTAATTCTTCACGAAATAAAGTATTCGCTCATTATATCCATACTCATTATTATAAAGTCATAATATCCTACTAAATCAATCTGGTGGTTCTGACTTCATGATCGCGGTAATTCTGGCTGGGCGGCCCGTGTGGCTGACCCACGGCAAAAACAGGACTTAACGATGGATCAGATAGTGTATGTGGTGGACGATGATGAGGCGGTCAGGCGTTCGCTTGTCCGCTTGCTGGAGTCAGCAGCGTATACGGTGGCGGATTTCGCCTCTGCTGAGGCGTTTCTGGCGCACACCTTCAGCCCGGTACCCAGTTGCCTGATTCTTGATATGAATATGCCGGTCGCCAATGGCTTTGACGTGGCCGAAACGCTGCATAACAACGGCCACGCCATCCCGATAATTTTCCTGACCGGCTTCGGCACCATTCCGATGTCCGTCAAGGCGATGAAAGCCGGGGCGCATGAGTTTTTGACCAAACCGGTGATGGCCGACCAGCTGTTGAACGCGGTGGCCGATGCCTTGCAGTTGGCGGAGAAGAACCTCACGCTCTCCTGCGAGCACCTGGCGCTGCGGCAGCGGCATCAGACCCTGACGCCGCGCGAGTGCGAAGTGCTGGAGCTGGCGATCGGCGGGTTACTGAATAAACAGATCGCCAATGCGCTGGGCGTCAGTGAAATCACCGCCAAAGTGCATAAACGCCGTGTGATGGAAAAAATGCAGGCGCGCTCGCTGGCGGATTTAGTCCGGGCTGCGGAGCGCCTGAATATCCTGAAATCCCAAAGCCGTTAATTCTGTTCTCAAAGGAGAAGCCCTTGACGACCCACACCCCGCCTGACCCGCGCGCGCAGCTGAGAACGATGTCAACCCTGCTGCGCAGGCTGCACAAAACGCTGGTGGAGAGTGAACTGGCCCAGTTTGGCCCGGCAGGCAGCGCGTTTGACCAGTTGCAACTGCTGACCAGCCACCCGCAATTCGCCTGGCTCCAGCAGATTTCTGAGATCCTGGTGGGGCTGGATGAGCGGCTGGATGATAAAGAGCAGGGGGTGGAACAGAGCACGGTGCAGGATTACCAACGCCGCATCGAACAGCAACTGACGCCCGGCGCGGACAATCCCAGCGCGTTCCACCAGAAATACCTCGCCGCCTTGCAGGATTCCCCCGCCGTGGCGATGGCCCACGGCGAACTGCGCCACCACCTCGCCGCCTTGCCGGGTAACCCGGCCGCCTGAAGCCTCACGCCGCCGCCGGGCGGCGTGCTGCGGCCTAGGCTGTGAATCCGGCTCCCTGGCCGAACGGACTGAAATGTAATCGCACTGGGATGGATAAGATCAGTGAAGATGTTAAAGGGATCGCCGCGCCTCGGGCACCGGCGGGCTATCCGGCCTCATTTCCCTTCCCCCTCTGTCGGCAACACAAAGGTAAAGCAACTGCCGTAGGGGCGGCGGGCTTCTGCCGAGAGTTTGCCGCGGTGGCGTTCGATGATCGCGTGGCTGATGGTCAGGCCCATACCCATCCCCTGTTTTTTGGTGGTGTAGAACGAGTCAAACACCCGCGCCATCACCGCCGGGTCGAGGCCGATGCCGGTATCCGCAATGCAAAAACGCAGGTAACCCGGTGCCGGGTTGCTGGAGGAGAGCGTCAGCAGGCGCGGGCGGTCGGTGATGTCGGCCATCGCGTCGATGGCGTTGGCCACCAGATTCAGCAATACCTGCTGGATCTGCACACTGTCACTCCAGATGCCGGGCTGTTCGGCCTGTAACTGGTACTCCACGGCCACCCGCTGGCGCTCCAGTTCGCTGCGCGACAGCATCATGATGTGGTGGGCGATCTGGTGCAGATCAACGCGCGCGAAAGAGGGCGGCTGGTTACGCGTCAGCGCCTGCAAACTGCGGATGATTTCCCCGGCCCGCTGCCCTTCAGTGATGATCTCCTCCAGCCCGGCGCGGGCGTTGCCCAGTTGCGCCGGGTCACGGCCCAGCCAGCGCAGGCTCGCCCCGGCGTTGGAGACAATCGACATCAGCGGCTGGTTGATCTCATGGGCGATGGAGGCCGTCAGCTGGCCGACAGTGGTGGCGCGCGCCACCCGCGCCAGATCGGCCTGCGCCACCCGCGCGGCGTCTTCCGCCTGCCGGTGGGCGGTGATGTCGGTGATGGTGCCGAAATACTCATTGACCTCCGCCCCGGCCTGCACCGGGTTGCCGATCCCCAGCAGGTAACGGGTAGCGCCATCTTCGCGGATAATGCGGAACTCGGCGCGCATCGTGACGTGGTCACGCACGCTTTCCGTCACCAGTGTGCTGATGCGCGGGTGGTCATCCACATGAACCCGTGTCAGGAAATCCGCCATCGAAATGCTTTTCTGGCTCGGCGGCAGCCCTAAAATGCGCCCGTACTCGTCGGAAATCACCATCAGATCCTGCTGCACATCCCAGCGCCAGGTGCCGGTGTGGCTGATCTGCTCGCCCAGCATCAGTGACGTCTGGCTGGCACGCAGCTCTTTCTCGACCCGGCGGCGCTGGATGTTCTCCTCCAGCAGCTCCGCATAGAGCCGGGCGGTTTCCAGCGACACCGCCGCCTGCGCCGCCAGAATGCCGATGATTTTTGAATGCTCCGCGGTAAACACCTCCGGCATCAGCCGGTTCTCCAGATAGAGCACGCCCACCAGCCGGGCCTGTTTGAACATCGGCACGCACATCACTGCCGCGCCGGACGTGACCAGATAGGGGTCCTGGCTGAACGGGCTGAACTCGCCCGGCTTGCCGGTGCGGATCTCCTGCCCGGTGCGGATCACCGCAGAAAGCACCGACAGCGGCAGATCGGTTGCCCCCGGCACCGCTTTCACAATCTGTACCTGCACACCGCCGGAGGTGGTGTCAGCACAGGCCTCAATCTCCGGCAGGTGGTTCCCGGCCACGCGGATCAGCAGCCCGCGCTGCGCCCCGGCGCGCTCCAGCAGCATGGTCATCAGAATCTGGATCAACCGCCCGAGGTTGATCTCTTCAGAGAGTGCGCGCGAGGCGTTAATCACGCTTTGCAAGTCACGGATCTCCTCATTCTGGGCAAAGGCGATGGTGTCGTAAGGCGAGGTGTGCCGCGGCACCACCAGATGCGGGTACTGCCGCTCAAGCTGCCGCACCCTGGCCTGCGCACCGCAACGTCCCCAGGCCGCCATCGCGCCCCGGAAGTGGGCATCAGCCGCCGTGGGGTAGCTGCGTGCCTGTACAAAACGCCCGGCCAGTTCGTGCGCCAGCCCGTTGATGTGATCAAAGGCGGCCTCGCGGGAGAGGCGGATCGCCTTCTCATACAGCTTCATCGCCAGGCTATAGTGCGCATCAAGCCGCGCCATCTCGGCATACACCAGCGCCTCTTTGTCGGCGAAGGTGCCGGGGTTCAGCTGCGCCCACAGCGCGAGTTTGCGGTAGTGCGGTTGCAGCCAGCGGCGGTGTGCCGGGGTGATGCTCTCCGGCGTCAGCTGCTGGGTCAGGGAAAGAATGCTGAACAGGTGGTAATCAAGCAGGTGGATATGCCCCGGCGCTGACCAGCTCAGGGTGCCGGCGGTGCTGAGGTCATCGGCGGCCTGGGCGAACTCCCCGGCCGCGAAGTGCGCCAGCGCCTTGTAGAGCCAGTACCAGAACATCAGCGTCGGCATCGGGTCACGCGTGCCCGGCAGCAGGGTGTCGGGCAGGAAACCGGCCCCGGCGGGGGAGGCGGCGTTCGGGTCGCGCAGGTGCTCCACCAGATGCCGTTGGATCAGCAGAATGGTTTCCACATCCTGGAAATGCGCCTTGCGCACAAACGCCAGCCCCCGGTCGATGCTGGTCAGCACGGCGTCAAGGTGGTCGCCGCGCGTCAGGAAATTGATCACCTGATGGCAGGTGGCGAAACAGGCAGAGGTCAGATCGCCGTGGGTAACGCCCGCCGTAAAGCAGGCTTTGGCGCATTCGACGGTGAAACTGAGCGGCTGCGTCCAGACGCTGAGCTGGTCGAGCGGCAGCAGGATGCGCGCTTCGGCGTTAAGGTAGCCGTGGCGGCTGACCAGCTCCCGCGCCAGCAGGCCATAGCGGAAACCACGCTGGTACGTCTCGTAGCGGTGGCCGATCAACACGCCGAACCAGGCCAGCGCCGTCGCCCCGGCCCCGGTCATGCCGTGGTCGAGCGTCAGGTGCAGCATCCGGCAGAGGATCAGGAAATGCAGGCGCGGGCAGCAGAAACTGGCGAAAATCCCGGCGCTGGCGAGCAGGTTCATGACCGCTTCGGTATCCCGGTCATCCATGCGCGGCAGGGCCTTGAACACCGCTGCCGGATCATCGCCTACCCGTGCGACGATTGCCTCATGGGCGTCGTCGCATTCGCGCGCGTCCGGGTAGCGGCTGAGCGAAATGCCGAACACCGACAGCCAGGCGATGGCCGTCTCCAGCGCCTGTTGCCGGTGCGATTGCCGCATGTGGATCTCCGCCAGCAGGCAGGCAGCCACCGCTTTTTCTGCCAGCCCGCCGGGCCGGCCCGCCAGTTGCGCACAAAGCCTTGCCGCGGTGGCGAGGTTGCCGAGCAGAAACTCGCACTCCGCCTCTTCCAGATCCAGCGTGAAGGTGAGCTGGTGATCGTCCGGCGCATTTTTGTCGGCCAGCGCGCGGGCGGTGCGCAGGTAACCCAGTGCCGAGAGTGAATCGCCGGTGCGTTTGGCCCGCTGGGCCGCCAGCAGGCTCAGTTCGCGGAACATCCGGCGCTGCGGCAGCGGTTCAATCGCCTCAATCGCCGATGCCACATGGTGAACCGCCCGGAACAGCGTGTCGTTGCCGGTCGCCTGTTGCGACATCTCCGCCAGCAGGCTGGCCGTGGCCAGATGCAGGTGGCTCTTTTCCGCCGGGTCCAGCAGCGCAAACGCGGCTTCCTGCACCCGGTTATGGGTAAATGCGTACTCATTGACGGATAACGTGATCAACTGGGCCGCCACGGCCGGGTGCAGCACCCGGCACATTTCAGTGATGCCGGTTCTCAGCACGCGGGTGAGCACCGCCAGATTCCCGGCATTGCCCAGGCAGGCCAGGCTGCCGAGCAATTTCCGCGTGTCGGGCGGCATCTGCGCCAGTTGTTGCAGCACCAGCCCGGCGACATTCTCGGTGTAATGGCGCGCGCGGATGGCCGGCAAATCGTAATGCCATTTTTTATGCGGGGTATGGTGGGTCACCAGCCCGTCATCCACGATGCGTTTCACAAATTGCTGCACGAACAGCGGGTTGCCGCCGGTTTTTTCGTGCACCAGCGCCGCCAGGGAGGCAATGCCCGCCACCCGTGTCTGGAAGGCGTCTGCCAGCCAGCGCGTGACGCCCTTTACCGTCATCGGTTCCGGCCGGATCTCAGTGACCTTCGCCGCGGCAGCCCGTAACCCGGCCAGCGGCGGCCCGCCGTGGGTGTGGGTGTCGTCGCGGTACGCCACCACCATCAGCAGCGGCAGTGTGGTGCTGTTGCTCACCACATATTCCAGCAGTTGCAGGCTGGCCGCATCCACCCAGTGGATGTCATCAATCATCAGCACCAGCGGGCAGCAGGGCGTGGCGAACGCTTTGATCAGGCAGAGCACCATGTGGTTGAAACGCGCACGGGCATCAATCGACAGCGTATCCGGCGGGATCCACGAGGGTTGCGCCAGCAACAGGCCCAGCTCCGGCACCAGGTTCACCGCCAGCCCGGCATAACTGCCGAGCGTCTGGCTGAGCCGCGCTTTCCAGCGGGCAATCTCCGCCGCCGGCAGCCCGAGAATATGCAGCGCCAGTGACCGGAAGGCGGACGTCAGCACCGCATAGGGCAGCGCCGGTTGGTACTGATCCACACGGCTCACCGCCAGCAGCACCGGCTGGTGTTGCAGCGCACTCAGCGCCGAGGCGATCAGTGACGATTTCCCGATCCCGGACGGCCCGCTGATGACCACCAGCGCCTGCGTGCCGCGGTGGTTTACCCCGCTGAAGGCCTCAAGCAGCGCCTGGCTCTGCGGGTGGCCGGTGAACAGCGCGTCAGAGAGCGGCAGGGCGGCCGCGCGATCCTGCAAACCCAGCGGAAAGGGCGTGAGGCTGCCGGACGGGGAGACGGTGGCGCGGCAGCGGCGGAGATCGGCCATCAGCCCTTCGGTGGTCTGGTAACGGTTTTCCGGGGATTTGGCCAGCAGCCGCAGAATAATCGACGAGAGGATATCCGGCGTGCCGGGGCGTACCTGATGCGGCGGGCGCGGCTCGGAGGCGATATGGTGATGCACCCACTCCGCCTGCCCGCCCTCGGTCAGGTCAAACGGCAGGCTGCCGGTCAGCAGCTCATACAGCACGATGCCGAGGCTGTAGAGATCGCTGCGGTGGTCCACGGCGCGCCGGGTACGGGCGGCATGTTCCGGTGACATATAGGCAAGCGTCCCGCCCGCTGCCGAGACGGTGGTGCGTGCGCCGGTGCCGGTCGCGCCTGATGCCAGCCCGAAGCCGCCGAGGCGGCAACTGCCGTCATTATTGATAAACAGGTTGCCGGGTTTGATGTCGCCGTGGATAAGGCCGTGCTGGTGCATCTGCAACAAGGGCGCGCAGAGGTTCAGCGCCAGATCCAGGAAGGCTGCCATGTCCCCGGCCGGGGTGCCGGTGATGCGCGTCAGGGTTTCAAACGGGAAAGGGCGATAGAGCAGCGCGTAGCGGCCGTGATACAGCGCTGTGGCCACCGGGATCACCGCCCAGTCCGGCGTGAGGTGGCCGCGCAGGGCGAACTCATTTTTCAGCAGCAGCGTCGCCTGCGGCTCCGCCTCTTCCCCGGCGGCGGTGGCCAGAATGTATTCGCGGCCGCAGACCGGGTGCCGGCACCATGACCAGGTGAGGCAGCCATCCTGGGCCAGCGGCATAAACACCACGCGCTCATCCAGCGTAAAGGCCGGTTCGTCAGCCGGGTCATCCGGGGCGGGCCAGGCGGACTGGGGGGCGTTGTTGCTCATCGGGTTCCTCCGGCATACCGTGCCCGGTAGGGCGGCACACCGTCAACCGCGCCGCTTGGCTTATTTCCGGTCAGGCCGGTCAAGCACGCGCTGGATATGTTCTAAAAGTGTATCAATATTGATAGGTTTACGTAAAAAAGCAACGGCCCCAAGGTCCAGGGCCGCGCGCTCCATCTGTTCATCACCGTGACCGGAGATAAAAATCACCGGCGGCGGGGCGGGGTAACGCGCCAGATGGTCAAACAGCTCAAACCCGCTCATCCCCGTGAGTTTGACATCAATAATCGCCAGGATGCTGGCCGCTGTGCCGGCGTCGTGCAGAAAGGCTTCCGCTGACGCAAACACCGCCACGCTATACCCCTCCGACTGGAGCAGATTGCTCAGCCCGCGGCGGACGGAGGGTTCATCATCGATAACGGCAATGCACGGCGGCATCATCCCGGTGTCCTCTAACGCGGCGGGGCAGCAGGCGGTTCAGTGCCCGTTTCCGGCGGCGGGGTGCCGCTGATTTTAGGCACGCACTCATGCCGGAACCAGGCCATCGTCAGTGGCTGGCGGTTAATAAGCCGCCGGATCGCCGGAATAATCTGCTCCCCGACCAGCATCCCGAACAGCCCCAGCAGGGCCGCTACCGGCGGTGCGGGCGACGGCACGGCAATCGCGACGTACACCATCCCTGCCAACAGGCCGGTCAGCAGAGAAACGAGATAGGCTTTCAGCATCATGCCTCCGGGTGCGGAAGGGAGACCGCCGCAGGCGCGGCCGCCGGGGCGTGTTGGGAAACGGCGCGCTGTGCAACAGGGTGGCTGGCCTGTGCACTGTTTTGTGCGAGCAGGGCGCTGCCCTGGGTCGCCAGCACACCGCCCAACACCATGCCGAGCAGGCCGGTCAGCGCTATCGCCGGGGGTGCCGGTGACCGCACCTTCAGCAGCGCGTAAAGCAAGCCGATAAGGATACCGGCCCCAAAAGAAAGCAACCAGGTGCTCATGGAACATCTCCCGTGGGAAAGGGCCGGCCGGGCGGGTGACCGGCCGGCGCAGGCGGCTTAGCGGGCCGGTACCGGCGACAGCGTGCGGTGGTCGCCCGGCAGGCGGGCTTCGGCTTTGTGCACCATGGTGTAGGCGTAATCCACGCCCATGCCGTAGGCACCGGAATGCTCCCGGACGATGTCCATCAC
>NZ_PJZI01000057.1 GCF_002858805.1 Chimaeribacter arupi | reverse complement strand
GATGTGTTTATTTTTGTGCTCGTGCCACCACTGCGGCGGACGCCAGTCGTAGCCGTCCCAGTAATAGCCCCGTTTATCCTGATCACCCAGATGTAATGAAACGCCAGGAACATTAATATCAAGGGATACACCTGCCTGCGCAATCATCGGCAGCGCCAGAACGCCGCACAACACCACACTACGCAACAGTAAAGAAGAACTTTTCATTTTATGCTCACCTTATTTATTTAGGCATGGATTTTTATATCAACTCTTAATTTTTACCGCTATCGCCAGATGGCGTATTTGCACATCACTTTCATTGATCTTACGCAATCCTTACACTTCACCGCCGCGGATGTTTTATTTTAAATAGCCGGTTAATCCGCATCCCCTTTAACAACTCTTAACGATAAGCTTACGTGCTTTATTTATTGCCGCTTTTATACTGAGCGTGCATTCAATGAGAGGGTTATAAAAATGATGCGTAAATTAATTGCTATGCTTGGTATTGCTCTGGTAGTCACATCTCTCTCCGGTTGCCTGTTCCCGCCTCCGGGCGGCGGTGGCTGGGGCGGCGGCCACGGTGGCGGCGGTCATGGCGGTGGTGGCCCAGGTATGCGGTTTGACCGTTAAACCTGGCGCATAATCGCCGGTTAATTTGACTTAATTCAGCGCAGCACTGTATTACGTTATGAATAACAAGGGAGCCTCGCTCCCTTTTTTATTTCCTTCCTTATTTTCCCCTCCCTTTTCCCTCTGCTTTATTTTTCCTTTACAGATATCGGAATAATCCTGAAGTTAATTTACCTTTCCCCACAAATAAATAAAAAAGCACATCAGGCTAACCCAAGGCAGGGAATAAAAGGGATGCGCTTTATGTTTTCGCTAATGCTGAAAAAGGAAACAGAAAAAAGGACAAAGAAAAAGGCCGCACAAGGCGGCCTTTTTTAACAGGGTGATTGCTTACTCTTTCGGCGTCGCATTTTCTACCCGGCTTTTTAACTTCTGCCCCGGACGGAAAGTGACCACACGACGCGCCGTAATCGGAATGTCCTCGCCCGTTTTCGGGTTACGGCCCGGACGTTGGTTTTTGTCGCGCAGATCAAAGTTGCCAAACCCTGACAACTTGACTTGTTCTCCATTTTCCAAAGCACGGCGTACTTCTTCGAAGAACAACTCCACCAGGTCTTTGGCATCCCGTTTGCTCAGCCCGAGCTTTTCAAACAGGTGTTCTGACATTTCAGCTTTAGTAAGCGCCATAGGTTCAATCCCTCAAGGATGCTTGGAATCGCTGTTTCAGAGCCTCTACACATTTTGCAACGGTAGCGGCGATCTCCTCTTCTTCCAGTGTACGAGCGGTATCCTGCAATACCAGACTGATAGCCAGGCTCTTAAAACCGTCTGCCACGCCCTTGCCACGGTACACATCAAACAAGTTTACGCCAACTACCTGATTTGCGCCAACTTTCTTACATTCGACCAAAATATCGTCTGCGGGAACGTTTTCTGCCACTACAATTGCGATGTCACGGCGGTTTGCCGGGAAGCGGGAAATCTCGCTCGCATCAGGCAGGACGCGGTCTGCGAGCTTATTCCACAGCAGTTCGAACACGATAGTACGGCCGTTCAGATCCAGTTTACGCTCCAGCTCCGGGTGCACGACTCCAATGAAACCAATACGTTCGCCCTGCAAATAAATCGCGGCGCTCTGGCCTGGGTGCAGCGCCGGATTGGCTTCGGCACGGAACTGGATTTCCGCTGCTTTCCCGGTAAGATCCAGAATTGCTTCGAGATCACCTTTCATATCGTAGAAGTCAACCGGCTGGCGCGCCAGATCCCAGTGTTCTTCGTAGCGATGGCCGGCAATTACGCCTGCCAGCATGAGATCCTGCCGGATAGCCAGATCTGCCGAACTATCAGGCACAAAACGCAGGCCGCTTTCAAACAGGCGTACGCGCCCTTGCTGGCGGTTCTGGTTATACACCACGGCAGACAGCAGGCCGGTCCACAGGGAGAGGCGCATGGCCGACATCTCTACCGAGATCGGGCTGGGCAGGATCAGCGCCTCTTCACCCGGATGCAGCAATGCCTGCACTTTCGGGTCAACAAAGCTGTAGGTGATCGCTTCCTGATAACCGCGGTCTACCAGCATGGTTTTCACGCGCTTAAGCGACAGGTCGGCTTCGCGGTGCGTGGTCATCTCCAGGTTCGCCCTGACCGGCACGTCCGGGATGTTGTTGTAGCCGTAAACGCGTGCCACCTCTTCCACCAGATCCTCTTCGATCTGCATGTCAAAGCGCCAGCTTGGGGCCACGGCCTGCCAGCCGCCGTCAAGGGTGGTCACGGTGCAGCCCAGGCGGCTCAGGATGTCACTGACCTGCTGGTCTTCGACCTGAATCCCGATCAGGCGATCAAGTTTTTCACGGCGCAGGGTGATGGTCGCCGGGCGCGGCAGGCTCGCCTCATGGGTGACGTCAATCACCGGGCCGGCCTGGCCGCCGCAGATGGCCAGCAACAGCGCGGTGGCACGCTCCAGGGCCTGGGGTTGCAGCGCCGGGTCTACGCCGCGCTCGTAGCGGTGTGAGGCGTCAGTGTGCAGGCCGTAACGGCGTGCACGGCCGGTGATCGCCAGCGGGTCAAAGAAAGCGCACTCCAGCAGCACATTTTGCGTCTCTTCATTCACGCCGGAATGCTCACCACCGAAGATGCCGCCCATCGCCAGCGCTTTCTGGTGATCGGCAATCACCAGCGTGTCATCACGCAGTTTGACTTCGGTGCCGTCCAGCAACACCAGCGTTTCATCCGGTTGCGCCATCCGCACCACAATGCCGCCGTCAATGCGGTCGAGGTCGAACGCATGCATCGGCTGGCCCAGTTCGAGCAGCACATAGTTGGTGACATCCACCACCGGATCGATAGAACGGATGCCGCAACGACGCAGCTTCTCACGCATCCACAGCGGGGTGGCCGCTTTCACGTTGATGCCTTTCACCACCCGGCCCAGATAACGTGGGCAGGCTTCAGTCGCCTCAACCTTGATCGGCAGGGTGTCGGTCAGTGTGGCGGCCACCGGGGCCATTTCCGGCACATTCAGCGGCAGCTGGTTATTTACCGCTACGTCACGCGCCACGCCGATCAGGCTCAGGCAATCTGCGCGGTTTGGCGTCACGCTGATTTCGATGGTGTTGTCATTGAGCTTGAGGAATTCACGGATGTCGGTGCCGATCGGCGCATCTTCCGGCAATTCAATGATGCCGTTATGGTCATCAGAAATACCCAGCTCAGAGAAGGAGCAGAGCATCCCTTCTGACGGCTCGCCTCGCAGTTTCGCGGCCTTGATTTTGAAGTCGCCCGGCAGCACGGCACCCACGGTGGCGACCGCCACTTTCAGGCCCTGGCGGCAGTTTGGCGCGCCGCAGACGATGTCCAGCAGGCGGTCGCCGCCTACATTTACTTTGGTGACGCGCAGTTTGTCTGCATTCGGGTGCTGGCCGCACTCCACCACATGGCCAACCACCACGCCGTGAAACGCCCCGGCAACCGGCTCAACGCCGTCCACTTCCAGGCCGGCCATGGTAATTTGCTCGGCCAGTTCATTGCTGCTGATGGCTGGGTTTACCCACTCACGCAACCAGAGTTCACTGAATTTCATGTGATATTCCCGCCTTACTTAAACTGTTTGAGGAAACGCAGATCGTTTTCGAAGAATGCACGCAGATCGGTCACGCCGTAACGCAACATGGTCAGGCGCTCCATACCCATGCCGAAGGCGAAGCCGGAGTAAATTTCCGGGTCAATGCCGACATTGCGCAGCACATTCGGGTGCACCATGCCGCAGCCCAGCACTTCCAGCCACTTGCCGTTTTTACCCATGACGTCCACTTCCGCGGAGGGTTCCGTGAACGGGAAATAGGAAGGACGGAAGCGGATCTGCAGATCGGCCTCAAAGAAGTTGTTCAGGAAATCATGCAGCGTGCCTTTCAGGTTGGTGAAACTGATATCTTTATCGATAATCAGCCCTTCCATCTGATGGAACATCGGCGTGTGGGTCTGGTCGTAGTCGTTACGGTACACGCGGCCCGGCGCAATGATGCGGATAGGCGGCTGCTGGGCTTTCATGGTGCGGATCTGAACGCCGGAGGTCTGGGTACGCAGCAGGCGCGTGGCATCAAACCAGAAAGTGTCGTGGTCAGCGCGGGCCGGGTGGTGGCCCGGAATGTTCAGCGCGTCGAAGTTGTGGTAATCATCTTCAATTTCCGGGCCGGTCGCCACGGAGAAGCCAAGCTCGCCGAAGAATTGCTCAATGCGGTCAATGGTGCGGGTTACCGGGTGCAGGCCGCCGTTTTCCATCCGCCGGCCCGGCAGGGAGACATCAATGGTCTCTTCTGCCAGCCGCGCATTCAGGGCGGCACTTTCCAGGTTCTGCTTCTGGGCGTTCAGGGCATCCTGCACCTGCTGCTTGGCCTCGTTAATCACGGCACCGGCTGCCGGGCGCTCTTCCGGCGACAGCTCACGCAGTGATTGCATCTGCAAGGTAAAATGGCCCTTCTTGCCAAAATATTCGACGCGTACCAACTCCAACGCGGCAACATCCTTGGCATCTTCTACGGCTGCTTTCGCATTGGCAACCAGCTCTGCGAGATGTGGCATTGCTTTCCTCTTCTTCAGACCAACTGGCCTGATGTCTGTTTATTATTCATGCCGGTCAATACTCTGACGGCCTGTAACTTGCTGATTCTTCACAAGGCACCGCATCATGCCCGTGCTTAACGCCAAAAAAAAAGCCTCCGCGAGGGAGGCTTTGGCGCTATTTTCCGTTTCTTCTCTTACGCGCAGAAGCCTCCTGAAATCAGGCGCTAAAGTAAAAAAAGAAGCGGAAAACAGCAGCATTCATGCGTGCATTACCTTAAAAATCAACTGACGGCTATTGTCAGGTTTTGCGGGGCAAAAAGTCAAACATTCTCTTTGAATTACAACGTAAAAGAGGGAGCAAGCTCCCTCTTTTAACTGACTTACGCCAGTGCTGCTTTCGCTTTCTCAACCAGTGCGCTGAAGGCCACTTTGTCGAAGACTGCGATGTCAGCCAGGATCTTACGGTCAATTTCAATAGAGGCTTTTTTCAGGCCGTTAATGAATTTGCTGTAAGACATGTCGTTCTGACGGGCTGCAGCGTTGATACGCGCAATCCACAGTTGACGGAACTGACGTTTCTTTTGACGACGGTCACGGTAAGCGTATTGACCAGCTTTGATAACAGCCTGGAATGCAACACGATATACGCGCGAACGGGCACCGTAGTAGCCTTTCGCCTGTTTTAAGATTTTTTTGTGACGTGCACGTGCAATCACACCACGTTTTACGCGAGCCATATGCTCTCCTGAGTATTATTCTTGATTAAAAAAAGTGTAATTATGCGTACGGCAGACATGCGACGACAAGGCCAAGATCGTTCTTGGATACCATGCCTTTAGGACGCAGATGACGTTTACGCTTAGTAGCTTTTTTGGTCAGAATATGACGCAGGTTAGCGTGCTTACGCTTGAAACCACCGTTGGCGGTCTTTTTAAAGCGTTTAGCGGCGCCACGTACGGTTTTGATCTTTGGCATTTTAATTTCCACTTCGCATTGTTAATTACAACGAACCAGAAGGCGAAAAAATCCCACGCTACGCGAACGCAGCGCGGGATTGATTACTTGGAAGCCTTACTGTTTCTTCTTAGGTGCGAGCACCATGATCATCTGACGGCCTTCGATCTTCGTAGGGAAGGATTCGACAACGGCCAGATCAGAATCTTCACACAGGTCTTTACGGACGCGGTTAAGCACTTCCATACCGATCTGTTGGTGCGCCATTTCACGCCCACGGAACCGCAGGGTGATTTTGGCTTTATCGCCATCTTCCAGAAAGCGAACCAGGTTGCGCAGTTTGACCTGATAGTCGCCATCATCGGTACCAGGCCGGAATTTGATTTCCTTGACCTGAATAACTTTTTGTTTTTTCTTCTGTTCTTTTGTGGACTTGCTCTTCTCATAGAGGAATTTGCCGTAATCCATCACGCGGCATACCGGCGGTTCGGCATTGGGGCTGATTTCGACTAAATCAACGCCTGCTTCCTCAGCTTTCTCAAGAGCTTCATTCAGACTGACAATACCAATCTGCTCGCCATCGACGCCTGTAAGGCGCACTTCTTGGGCGCGAATTTCTCTGTTAATGCGATTCGGACGCGCCGGTTGAACTCTTTTTCCGCCTTTAATACTTTATTCCTCCAGTTGATGAAGACTTCTGCTGCGTATCTCGCTGAGCAGTTTGTCTACGACTTCGCTCACGTCCAGGCTCCCCAGGTCTTTTCCGCGGCGGGTGCGAACGGCAACTTTGCCTGTTTCCACCTCTTTATCACCGCAAACCAACATGTAGGGAACACGACGCAGCGTGTGTTCACGAATTTTAAAGCCTATCTTCTCGTTTCTCAAGTCCGCTTTCACACGAATGCCGACTTCCTGCAATTTTTTGGTCACTTCCTCAACGTATGCTGACTGGCTGTCAGTGATGTTCATCACCACAACCTGCACCGGTGCCAGCCAGGTCGGGAAGAAGCCGGCGTACTCTTCGGTAAGGATACCGATGAAACGCTCCATCGACCCAAGGATGGCACGGTGAATCATGACCGGGACCTGACGGTCATTGTTCTCTCCGACGTAAGAGGCGCTTAAACGGCCCGGCAGAGAGAAGTCGAGCTGCACGGTACCACACTGCCACGCACGATCCAAACAATCATACAGGGTAAATTCAATTTTCGGTCCGTAGAAGGCGCCCTCACCCGGCTGATATTCAAACGGGATCGCATTTTCAGTCAGCGCAGCAGCCAGGTCTTCTTCCGCGCGGGTCCACATCTCGTCGGAACCGATACGTTTTTCCGGGCGGGTGGACAATTTTACCACAATTTTTTCAAAACCGAAGGTGCTGTACATGTCGTACACCATCTTGATGCAGGCATTCACCTCTTCACGCACCTGATCTTCCGTACAGAAGATGTGGGCGTCATCCTGGGTGAACCCGCGTACGCGCATCAGGCCGTGCAATGCGCCGGACGGCTCATTACGGTGGCAGCTGCCGAACTCGGCCATACGCAGCGGCAAATCACGGTAGGATTTCAGCCCCTGGTTGAAGATCTGCACGTGGCCCGGGCAGTTCATCGGCTTGATGCAGTATTCACGGTTTTCAGAGGAGGTGGTAAACATCGCCTCTTTGTAGTTGTCCCAGTGCCCGGTTTTTTCCCACAGCACGCGGTCCATCATGAACGGCCCTTTCACTTCCTGGTACTGGTACGCTTTGAGCTTCATGCGCACAAACGCTTCCAGTTCGCGGAAGATGGTCCAGCCATCGTTATGCCAGAACACCATGCCCGGCGCTTCTTCCTGCATGTGGTAGAGGTCAAGCTGCTTGCCGATGCGGCGGTGGTCACGCTTGGCCGCTTCTTCCAGACGTTGCAGGTAAGCGTTCAGCTGTTTCTTGTCTGCCCAGGCCGTCCCGTAGATGCGTTGCAGCATTTTATTGTTGCTGTCACCGCGCCAGTAAGCGCCGGAGGTTTTCTGCAGCTTGAAATGGTGGCAGAAACGCATGTTCGGCACGTGCGGGCCGCGGCACATATCCACGTACTCTTCGTGATGGTAGAGGCCCGGATGGTCATCATGGCTGATATTCTCATCCAGGATCGCCATTTTATAGGTTTCACCGCGGGCGGCGAAAGTGTCACGCGCCTCCTGCCAGCTCACTTTCTTCTTGATGACGTCGTAATCTTTGTCCGCCAGCTCATGCATACGCTTTTCCAGCAGATCCAGATCTTCCTGGGTCAGCGTGCGGTCAATATCGACATCGTAATAGAAGCCGTTATCAATCACCGGGCCGATGGCCATTTTGGTGTCCGGCCACAGCTGTTTAATGGCGTGCCCCAGCAGGTGCGCGCAGGAGTGGCGCAGGATTTCCAGGCCTTCCGGATCTTTGGCGGTGATGATGGCAAGCTGGGCGTCGGTCTCGATCAGATCGCTGGCATCAACCAGCTCCCCGTTGACGCGGCCGGCGATACAGGCTTTCGCCAGGCCGGGGCCGATATCCAGGGCAACATCCATCGGGGAGACGGCACGGTCATAGTGACGCTGGCTTCCATCAGGAAGAGTAATAACAGGCATGATAATTCCTTATCTACAGTGGTGAACCACACGACAGTTCACATGCAGTAATAAATTTGAGTGTATTTTCAACGCATGGACGACAATCTAACCCACAATTGTTACATTTCCATCCATACGGGTAACCAGTCTGGCCGCCAACGGCGTTGCCGGCAGCCTGCGATAGTAACACTAATTAATTTAGTGATTCCAACCCCTTTATTGGGAATTCTCCGATCGCAGGCAGGCAGAGGAAAGCGCGCCGCTGCCATGGCCTGCTGCCCCCGGCTGAAGCCGCGGCGACAGGGTTATCCTTTCGCCGGTGCCTGTGAGGCCAGCACGCCGGTGCCTGCCGGCAGGGTGGTGAAACGGCTTAAAATATCGCCCCAGGTCTGGTTTGGGTCGAGGCTGGAAAACTGTTGCGGGTAAATAAATTTCGCCAGGAATTCCAGCCCGACGATGTTGTACGGGTGGTTATAGAAGTTGTGGTAGATACCGTAGAAGCGCTGGTTGCGAATGGCTGACACCTCGCTGAAGCCTGCACGGCTTTTCATTTTCGTGAAGGCCGCATCCACCTGCGCTTGCGTGACGTTGTAACCAAACGGCACTGCTGCGTTATTTTTGCTGGCCCACTGGGAGCCGGAAACGATATAGACATCCGGTTTCAGGCTGATGACCTTTTCCAGGGAGATATCACCGGTTGCGCCCGGCAGCAATGAAGACCCGATATTCCGGGCGCCGACGGCCTCCACCAGCGCGCCCCACCCGACATGCGCGTGGGTGAAGCAGCAGGCATCCAGCCCACCCAGCCCGGCTTTGGCTTCAATAAAGACCTGCGGCTTCGGGGTGACATTGTTTACTTTCTCCAGCACGGCCTGATAGTGCTGCTGATAAAAGTCGGTATAGGCTTTGGCTTCCTGCTCACGGTTAAGCACTTCTCCCAGCAGGGTGATGCTTTTCGGCGTGTCTTCCACCGGTTTCAGCATGGTGTCGATAAACAGCACCGGCACATTCAGCGCCTTCATTTTTTCCAGCACGCCGGTTTCAGTCAGGGAGGGTTTGGCGCGCAGCTGCGCCACCATCAGATCCGGGCGCTCGGCGATCACGCTCTCAAGGTTCACTTCCCCTTTGTCGCTGAAGCCCATATCCAGGATTTTTTTCGCGGCCGGCCATTTCTGGTCAAGCAGTTGCCAGGTGGCCCCATCGCTCTTTTTCAGCAGGTTATTCCAGGCCACCACGCGGGCAAACGGGTCTTGCCGGTCAAGCAGCGCCAGCGCCAGAATATCCCGGCCATCCTGCACGATAAGGCGTTTCGGCTCCTGTTTCAGGGTGACGGTCTGGCCGGCGGTGTCGGTGACGGTCAGCGGATAAGTGGTGGCCATCACGGGGGCGGCACAACAGAGGGCTACAGCGGCAGCCAGCAGGGAAAGGGAACGCGGCACAAGGAACTCCTGTAAAAAAGTGTGCATGGATAGTAATGAGAATTGATTACATTATCAATCATGCACACCTGCCGTGCTCCCTGCCCTGCGTTTTCCGCCTGGCCATCAGGCTTCCGGCAACAGGGACTGATAGGCCGTATTCACCTTCCAGAGATACCGGGGTGCCTGCGGGGCGGGATGGTTCGCCTGGATATGCGCGTAGAACGCCGTGGGTGACAGCCGGTTGATGGCGCGTACCGCCTGCTTGCGATCCGGTGAGAAGGTGCGCAACAGCGCACCGGCCCCGTTAACGTACGCGACCGTGACGGCATAACGCAGGGTCAGCGGGTCGTCAATCCCGGCCAGCTGCTGCTGGAGTACGCTCAGGTACGCGGTGCCCAATTCAATATTGGTTTCGGGATCTTTCAACTCGCGGCTGCTCGGCTGGCCGCGCCGCCCCTGAAGCCGGTAGGCATCACGCCCGGCAGTGGAAGCTTTAAGCTGCATCAGCCCCACCGCATTGGAACGGCTGACCACATCCGGTTTAAAGCCGGACTCCACCTGAATAATCGCTTTGACCAGCGTCTCATCGACCCCATAGCGCCGGGCGGCCTGATGGATGGTCTGGTTGTAGGCCAGTGCATTCATATTGGTGCCGGTAAACACCTTGCCGCTGCTCTGCGGCGGTTTTTTCTCACCGGCGCACCCTGCCAGCAGCAACGCCGCCAGCAAATAGCTCAGTTTTCGGTTTATGTTCATTCCCTTTTTCCGCTGTCGTGCTCATCATCACCGGCGTCAGGATACCGGCTCCGGCGTGCCACCTGAATAGGATTTGTGGACTATTCTCAATAATATCCCAATAAACAATGAGGTGAATTATGGCGTTATCACATCCTAAACCTTATGTCGTGACCTTTCGTTATCAGGAGCAGAGCCTGGCTGACCTGGCAAAGCTCACCAATCAGCTGACCCTGGCGGGGTTTACCACTTCGCTGACCAGCGAGGACGGCGTATTGCATGAGCTCGGCACCAACAGCTACGGCATCAGCGGCCTGCACAGCCGGGAGGATGTCACTGAACTGGCGACCCGCCTGGGTGAAACCGCGCTGGGTCAGACTCCGGAAGTCAGCCTAGCGTCGCTGGAGGAGTACCTGCAACAGATTAATGAGACGAAAATGCCGCCAAAAGCGTGATCTGCCGCGTACCGCTTTGCACAATTTTTGCGCTTTTTTCAGGCGTACTATCAATCGCGTATATACTTCCTAGGGCAAGCTGCCCCGGCAGCGCCCTCCGGGGCCTGCCTGTGCGCCAGATCGTTTTTTATCAGCGCTTTCCCGGCGTTGATGAATCACCGGCCGGACGGAGGGTACTACTATGTGGCAAGCCATTAGTCGTCTGTTGAATGATCACCTTGGCATCGCCGAGATACGCGAGCGTGTTGAGTTGCCCGGCGGTGAAATCCATCCGGCCTGGCGGGTGAGTTACGGCGAGCATGAGGTGTTTGTCAAAGCGGACCGCCGCGAATTGCTGCCGATGTTTACTGCAGAAGCCGATCAGCTTGAGCTGCTGGCCCGCAGTAAAACGGTGCGGGTGCCGGAGGTGTATGGCGTGGGCAGCGACCGGGATGACAGTTTCCTGTTGCTGGAATATATCCCCCTGCGCCCGCTGGATGCCGCGGCAGCTTACCGGCTCGGGCAACAACTGGCGGCCTTGCACCAGTGGAGCGAGCAGCTGCAGTTCGGCCTGGATTTTGACAACGACCTGGCCACGCTGCTGCAGCCCAATAGCTGGCAGCGCCGCTGGAGCACCTTTTTTGCCGAACAGCGGATTGGCTGGCAATTACAGCTGGCCGCGGAAAAAGGCATGGTGTTCGGTAACATGGAAGAGATTATTGATCTGGTGAAACAGCGGTTGCATAACCACCAGCCCCAGCCCTCCCTGCTGCATGGCGATCTGTGGCCGGGAAACTGCGCGCTCGGCCCGGACGGCCCGGTGCTGTTTGACCCGGCCTGCTACTGGGGAGACCGGGAGTGTGATCTCGCGATGCTGCCGCGTTACCCTGACCTGCCGGCCCAGCTCTATGACGGCTATCAGAGCATCTGGCCGCTGCCGGAAGATTTCCCGGCCCGCCAGCCGCTTTACCAGCTCTATTTCCTGCTTAACCGCAGCAACCTGTTTGGCGGCCAGCACCTGGTGGCTGCCCAGCGCGCGGTGGACCAACTGCTGCACCCGGAACCGGAGCCGTTCTGAGCGCATAAAAAAACCCGGCAGCACCGGGTTTCTTTCGTCCTGTTTCGCGAGTCAGGCAATCAGCCCCAGCAGCTTCAGCACCAGCCAGGCGATTACCGCGATCACCACCGGCAGGATATAGAGTGAAAAAACCTGCAAAAAGATAGTATGGCGCGGCAGGATGATCCGCTCTTCGACCTGCGCCCGCGTCCGCCCTTCACTGCCGCGCGCCTGCTCCAGAATCATCTGGTCTTCGACCCCTTCGCGGATATGGCGGACTTGCCGTGACATGCGTGCGCCGGACGCCTGCAAGGCCAGCCCGACGAAGATCAGAATATAAATCACGGCAAACATCACATTCGCCCCGCTCAGCCCCTGGCCCACCGCAGGCACCGGCGAGTTGTGCCAGAAAACGTTCAGGAACGGGGTATTAAAGCGGATCATATCGATCATGACATGCAGGAAATCCAGCATTACGGCGTTAATACCCTGAGTCTGTTTGCTTTGGCTGTAGATAAAGTTCAGCAGTGACACCACTGTCGACAGCAAGGCCGGAATAAACACTACCCAGCCTAATACCCGTTTGAGCACGGCAACGCGCCCAGCCTGTTGATACGTCATGGATTCCCCTTGTAAAGACGTCGTTCCTGTCAGCCAAGTGTACCTACAGATACAAAAACCGCCCAAACTTTTAATCATTTAGCCCCTGCGCGGCGTGCCGGGCGCAGGCGCCGGGATATTCAGCCGGCGGCCGGCAGTGGTAGAGTGTCTGCGGTTATCTTCCTGTTTACTGCTTAAGGAGCCTTTGCGCATGGCCTATGTCCGACCGATACACGCAGCAATTTTTGATATGGATGGGTTACTGATTGATTCAGAACCGTTATGGACCCAGGCTGAGCTGGACATCTTCGGCGGGCTGGGGCTGGATCTGTCGCAGCGTGACACCCTGCCGGACACGCTGGGGCTGCGTATCGATCAGGTGGTGGAGTTGTGGTACCAGGCGATGCCGTGGCATGGCCCCAGCCGGGCGGAGGTGACGGAGATGATTATCGCCCGCGCGATTGCACTGGTAGAGCAGCATCGCCCGCTGCTGCCCGGCGTCAGCCATGCCCTCGAACTCTGCCGCCAACAGGGGCTGAAAATCGGCCTGGCGTCCGCGTCACCCCGCTTTATGCTGGATAAGGTGCTGGCGATGTTTGCACTGGAGGATTATTTCCCGGTGCGGGTCTCCGCCCAGCCGTTGGCTTACAGCAAGCCACACCCGGAGGTCTACCTGCTGGCGGCGCAGGAGTTGGGCGTGGATCCGCTTAACTGCGTGACGCTGGAGGATTCGGTTACCGGTATGGTCGCCACCAAAGCGGCGCGGATGCGCTCGATTGTGGTCCCGGCCCCGGAGAACCGTGGGGATGCCCGCTGGGCGCTGGCAGACGTCAGGCTGGAGTCGCTGGCGCAGTTGCGTGTTGAACACCTCACCTGACACCGCACCGGATACCAGGCCGGGCGGCACACCCGCCCGGCCCGGAAGCGCTCCGGCGTCAGGCGTTATAAGAAGTCATCGCGCTTTGGCGAAAAGGTGTCGATCAGAATACTGCCCGCTTCCAGTGCCACTACCCCATGCATCTCATGTTTAACCGCCCGGTAGGCATCGCCGGTTTTCAGCACCTGTTTCACCCCTTCAATCTCCACCTCAAAACTGCCTGCGGCAACATAGGCAATCTGGTCATGGATGTCATGCTGGTGCGGGGTGCCGACGGCACCTTTTTCAAAATGCACCGCGACCATCATCAATTCATCACTCCAGGTCATGACTTTGCGTTTAATGCCCTGCCCCAGATCGTCCCACGGGGTCTCCTGATCGAAAAAGAAGGTTTTCATGCTCTGCTCCTGTCGCCAAATGGGGGTTACCGTGGCTCATACTACGGGTTCCGGCTGTGGCGTCAGCGCAAAAATAGCAAAAGCATGACGCCCTTCAAAAAATAAATAAAACATCATTTCATATTTATTGAATTCACATCCCGCAGGGCTTATG
>NZ_PJZI01000056.1 GCF_002858805.1 Chimaeribacter arupi | reverse complement strand
ATGGCAATACAAATCCCCTCTCCTGAGTAATACTATCCCCCACCATTAATTAGCAACCTACCTATAATGACTGAACATAAAAAAGCCACCCTGACACCGGCCTTAACCCTGCTGATGTCGGTTGCCACCGGGCTGGCCGTCGCCAGTAACTATTATGCCCAGCCACTGCTGGAAACCATCGCAAATGCCTTCTCGCTCTCCGTAAATCAGGCCGGGTTTATCGTGACCGTCGCGCAGGTCAGCTACGCCTGCGGCCTGCTGTTTCTGGTGCCGCTGGGGGATAAATTTGAACGGCGCAGCATGATCGTGCTGATGATGCTGCTGGCCGGGGCCGGGATGCTGATCACCGCCTCCACCAGCACGCTGTCGCTGATGCTGGTCGGCACCGCCATGACCGGGCTGTTCTCGGTGGTGGCGCAGATTCTGGTGCCGCTGGCAGCCTCGATGGCTGAACCGCACCGGCGCGGTAAAGTGGTCGGTACCATCATGAGCGGCCTGCTGCTCGGCATCCTGCTGGCGCGTACGGTGGCCGGGGCGCTGGCCTCGTTCGGCGGCTGGCGCACCATTTACTGGGTGGCGAGCGTGCTGATGTTCATCATGGCGGCAGTGATGTGGCGCGTACTTCCCCGCGCCAAACCGCATACCGACCTCAACTATGGCCAGCTGATCGGCTCTATCTTTACCCTATTTTTGCGTAACCCGCTGCTGCGTACCCGCGCGCTGATCGGCATGTTCTCTTTCGCCAACTTCAGCATCCTCTGGACGTCAATGGCCTTCCTGCTTGCCGGGCCGTCTTTCCACTTCTCTGAAGGCACCATCGGGCTGTTCGGGCTGGCAGGTGCCGCCGGGGCCCTGGCCGCCGGGCGGGCCGGGCATCTGGCTGATAAGGGCTTTGCCAAACACTCCACCACCGCCGCCAGCATCCTGTTGCTGCTCTCCTGGGGCGCCATCTATTACGGCCAGCATTCGGTGGCCTGGCTGATTGCCGGGATCCTGGTGCTCGACATGGCCGTTCAGGGCGTGCACATCACCAACCAGAGCGTCATTTACCGCACCATGCCGGAAGCCCGTAACCGCCTGACCGCAGGTTACATGACCAGCTACTTTATCGGCGGTGCGGCAGGCTCTCTGCTGTCAGCAAGTGCTTACCAACATGCAGGCTGGACCGGCGTGGTGGCCGTGGGCGCGGCGATTTCCTTACTGAATCTGATACACTGGGCGCTTAACCATCAGCATCGCGCCTGATAAGTCAGTGGCTTGATGAGCCAGTGCTTTGATGAACAAGTGACCTGATGAACAAGCGACCTGGTTAGCAAGCGAATAGTAAAGATCGCAATTTATTTCGGGCTTAGGGTATTAAGACTATTAACAGTCTGGTAATGTTTGCCTAATAAATTACTTTTAGTGGCTGGTGCTCCTGCCAGCCATTACCCGGATGCAAAGCCAAGGCGTTACCGACACGCCAGCCCGCTTTCCTGGTTTCACCGACAGTTTGCCCGCCCTGATTGGTTCTCTGCCGGTGCCCTTTTCTCAGGTTCGCCGGTCTGCCCGCTGTCTCTGCTTTAACCCTTGCCGTGGATACCAAGGATGTAACCAATGAGCACTGAGGTCGTTATTTTTACGTTGGTGGTTGGCCTCGCCAATGCGCTGTTCCGCTATCTGCCGTTGCGCTTCCAGGCCCGATTCCCCGCCTGGGCAGCCGTACCGGCCTCATTTCTGTTTGTCTCCTGCCGTGCCGGGCCACCCGCGCGAAGGCCTTCTCCTGTGCCTGATACCTGCCGTGGGTTTCCCCCCGGAGGGCCGCATGACGGCGCCCCTGAAGGGCCGGGCAGTGGCCAAATGGGATACAAATAGTTAACAATTTCGCATAGCGTGGCGTTTACTTTGTTAATCACCATCGTTACTATACCGCCTGTAACTAATGAGGTTCCTCATAATGGACAGTTCTTTTACTCCAATTGAACAGATGCTGAATTTTCGCGCCAAACGGCAGAAAGATTTCCCTTACCAGGAGATCCTGCTGACGCGTTTATGCATGCACATGCAAAGCAAGCTGTTGGAAAACCGCAACAAAATGCTGAAAGCGCAAGGGATTAATGAAACCCTGTTTATGGCGCTGATCACCCTGGATGCCCAGGAGAACCACAGCATTCAGCCCTCTGAACTCAGCTCCGCCCTTGGCTCCTCCCGCACCAATGCGACCCGCATCGCCGATGAGCTGGAAAAGCGCGGCTGGATTGAGCGCCGTGAAAGCGATAACGATCGCCGTTGCCTGCACCTGCACATGACCCCGGCCGGGGAAGCCTTCCTGCGCCAGCTGCTGCCGCCGCAGCATAAAAGCCTGCACTTCCTTTGGTCGACCCTGACAGAAAGTGAACAGCAACAGCTGGAAGCCCTGACGCGCAAACTGCTGACGCGCCTTGACCAGATGGAGATGGCGGAACAGGCGACCACCGTGTAACCCGCCTTCCGGCCACCCTGCCGGTGGGGTGATGCAGGCGGTGTGGTGCATGAGGCGCCACCAGGCAGGCCCCACCCGCATGGAAACCGATGATTTTTTACCGCCCCGCTGCTCCGGCACCGGGGCGGTCTGCGTTACCCGTTATGGGTGACCAGGGCAAGGATCGGACCTGTGCCGGCCGTGACAGCCGGCATGTAACATCATAATAAATCAATAAAACGTGGAGAAAACCATGAGTGCAGATGCGGAGATTCAACAACCGCAGCAACCTACCGCCAAGAAACGTTCCCGCAAGCGGGCGCTGATTATTCTTGCGGTGATTTTTTTGGTTGTCGGGGTGGCGTATGCCGTGTATTGGTTCCTGGTGTCGCGCCATTACCAGGAAACCGATGACGCCTACGTGGCGGGTAACCAGGTGCAGATTATGGCCCAGGTGTCCGGCAGCGTGACGCAGGTTAACGTCGATAACACCGATTTTGTGCGCAAGGGCGATGTGCTGCTGACCCTCGACCCGACTGACGCCGAACAGGCGTTTGAACGCGCCAAAACCAGCCTGGCCAGCAGCGTGCGCCAGACCCACCAGCTGATCATCAACAGCAAGCAGTATCAGGCCACGATCGCGCTGCGCAAAACGGAACTGAATCAGGCAGAAAGCGATTACCAGCGCCGTATCGTGCTGGGGGCCGCCAAGGCCATCGGCCGCGAGGAACTGCAACACGCACGTGATGCGGTCGACAGCGCCAAGGCGTCACTGGATGTCGCGCAACAGCAATACAACGCCAACCAGGCGATGATCCTCGATACCCCGCTGGCCCAGCAACCCGCCATCCAACAGGCTGCCGCGCAGTTGCGTGACGCCTGGCTGGCGCTGCAACGTACCCGCGTGGTGGCCCCGATTGACGGTTATGTATCGCGCCGCAGTGTGCAGGTAGGCGCGCAGATCACGTCCGGCAGCCCGCTGATGGCGGTGGTGCCCTCCTCTAACCTCTGGGTGGATGCCAACTTCAAAGAGACTCAGCTGGCGAAAATGCGCATCGGCCAGCCTGCCACGGTGGTCAGTGACATTTACGGCGACGAGGTGGTGTATCAGGGCAAAGTCGTGGGGCTGGACATGGGCACCGGCAGCGCCTTCTCGCTGTTACCGGCGCAAAACGCCACCGGTAACTGGATTAAGGTGGTGCAGCGCCTGCCGGTGCGGATTGAGCTGGACGCCCAACAGGTCGCTGCTCACCCGCTGCGCATCGGCCTCTCCACGCTGGTGAAAGTGGATACCCGCAATACCGACGGGCTGGTGCTGGCGAAAACCGTGCGTCAGGGGCCGCTCTACCAGACCAACGCCCTGACGCTGGATCTGGCCCCGGCCAACCAGATGATTGCTGACATCATTCATGCGAATGGCGGCTGAACCCGGCGGAGGTAAGCGTGGCTAAAAAACCCCTCGAAGGCGCACCGCTCGCCTGGATGACCGTCGCGCTGGCGCTGGCGACCTTTATGCAGGTGCTGGACTCCACCATCGCCAACGTGGCGATCCCGACCATCGCCGGTAACCTGGGGGCATCCAACTCCCAGGGCACCTGGGTGATCACCAGTTTCGGCGTGGCGAATGCCATTTCGATCCCGATCACCGGCTGGCTGGCCAAGCGGTTTGGTGAGGTGAAGCTGTTCCTCTGGTCCACGGTGATGTTTGCTGTGGCCTCGTGGCTGTGCGGCATCTCCAACAGCCTGGAGATGCTGATCTTCTTCCGCGTGATCCAGGGCATTGTGGCCGGGCCGCTGATCCCGCTGTCACAGAGCCTGCTGCTCAGCAACTACCCGCCCGCCAAGCGCGGGCTGGCGCTGTCGCTGTGGTCGATGACGGTGATCGTGGCCCCCATCTGCGGCCCGATTCTGGGCGGTTACATCAGCGATAACTACCATTGGGGCTGGATCTTCTTCATCAACGTGCCGATCGGCGTCGCGGTGGTGCTGCTGACGTTGCAGACCCTGCGCGGCCGCGAGACCCGCACCGAGATTAAGCCGATTGATACCGTGGGGCTGGTGCTGCTGGTGGTAGGGATCGGCTGCCTGCAGGTGATGCTCGACCGCGGCAAAGAGCTGGACTGGTTCAGCTCGCGGGAGATCATCATCCTGACGGTGGTGGCGGTGGTGGCGCTGGCGTTCCTGATTGTCTGGGAGCTGACGGATGACCACCCGATTGTGGATCTGGCGCTGTTTAAGCAGCGGAATTTCACCATCGGCTGCCTCTGCATCAGCCTGGCTTATATGCTCTATTTCGGCGCGATTGTGCTGCTGCCGCAGTTGTTGCAGGAGGTCTACGGCTACACCGCCACCTGGGCGGGGCTGGCGTCTGCGCCGGTGGGGATTCTGCCGGTGATCCTGTCGCCGATTATCGGCCGTTTTGCCCATAAGCTGGATATGCGGCGGCTGGTGACCTTCAGCTTCATTATGTATGCGGTCTGCTTCTATTGGCGCGCCTGGACGTTTGAGCCGGGCATGGATTTCGGTGCCTCGGCCTGGCCGCAGTTTATCCAGGGGTTTGCCGTGGCCTGCTTCTTCATGCCGCTGACCACCATCACCCTCTCCGGCCTGCCGCCGGAGCGGCTGGCGGCGGCCTCCAGCCTGTCGAACTTTATGCGTACGCTGGCCGGGTCTATCGGCACGTCGATCACCACCACGCTGTGGACCGATCGCGAGGCGATGCACCATGCGCAGCTCACTGAGTCAGTGAACCCGTTCAACCCGGTGGCGCAGCAGACGTATCAACAACTGGAGCAGCTCGGCATGAGCCAGCAACAGGCTTCCGCCTATCTGGCGCAGGAGATTACCAATCAGGGGCTGATTATTTCAGCCAACGAAATCTTCTGGCTCTCGGCAGGGATTTTCATCCTGCTGCTGGCGCTGGTGTGGTTTGCCCGTCCGCCATTCGGCTCCGGCCCTGGGGGCGGGGGCGGTGCGCACTGATAGTCAGCCATAAAAAACGGACGCAGAGGCGTCCGTTTTTTTTGGGGGGGAACAGGCCTGGGGCTCATCAGCCCTGGTTCTGACGCCACCACTCACCGAGCAGGATGCCGGTCGCTACCGAGACGTTGAGGCTCTCAACGCGGCCGGTGCCGCCGATGGAGACGCTCAGGTCGCCCTGCTGCCAGGCGCTGTCGGAGAGGCCGTCACGTTCCTGGCCGAGCACCAGCACCATTTTCGCCGGCAGTGTCGCTTTCGACAGCGGCGTGCCTTTGTGGCTGGAGGTGGTAACGATGGTGTAACCCGCCTTGCGGAAGGTGTCCAGCACGCTCAGGAAATCATCGGCGTTGATCGCTTTCACATGCTCCGCACCGCCTTCCGCCGTACGGACTGCCGCGCCGGATTCCAGCTGCGCCGGGTCCTGCACCAGCAGGCCGTTAATGCCGAAGTGGGCACAGGTGCGCATGATGCCGCCGAGGTTGTGCGGGTTACCGACATCTTCCAGCGCCAGCACGCAGTCGGTCGCCGGTGCCTGCTCCAGGTAGGTTTCCGCCGTCAGGCCCTGGCGCTTTTTGATCAGGAAGCAAACGCCGCCGTGATGCTCGGTGCCGGACGCTTTCGCCAGCTCATCCTCTTCCACCACGTGGTAGGCTTTGCGGTTGGCCGCCATCCAGCGCAGCGCTTCGCGGAAGCGCGGGGTCACGGACTGCACGAACCAGGCGCGCACAATGGCGTCCGGGCGGCTGGCAAACAGCGCCTGACAGGCGTTTTCGCCGTAGACGCGCGTCTCTTCGGCGCGCTGGCGGCGCAGCTGTTCCGGGTCAATAAAGCTTTTGCCGGTGATGCCGCCGTGGTCCGGTGCGGCCTCTTCCGACGGGGCGCGTGACACGGTTTTCCACGGGGAGGTGTACGGGCCGTCGTCACGATCGTCACGGGCCGGGCGGCGCGGGCGATTCGGGTCATTACGGCGGGTGTCATTGCGGGTGTCGCTGCCACGGGCATCACTGCCGCGCGGGCCGCGTGAATCCCCACCGCGAGGGCCGCGCGCGTCACCGCCGCGTGGGCCGTTGCCGCCACGGGCATCGCTGCTGCGGCGATCGTCACGGCGTCCGTTCTCCGGGCGGCCGTTATCGCGCCCTTTACCGGCCGGACGACGATCTTTGTTACGGTTATCGCCGTCATCTTCACTGCGGACGTACATCACTTTGACTTTGCCGCCTTTACCACTTAATGAATCGCTCATTCTCTTCTCCACCTACCAAACGCGCTGGGCGCGCAGATTACCTGATATGCGCCGGGTAAACCACACGCAATCGCTAAAAGCTAAAATCTATTGCATTCATTGAACAAATCGTTTTGTCCATGCCCCTGAAACTCTCCATACTGCTAACATTACAGCAACATTTTGCGCGTCACCCGGAGGTTTCCACCGCCTGACGCGACAGGCTGTCACCCCTTTCTCTGACTGAGGCTATGTTATGAATACCGTATGTGCATCCTGCCAGGCCACTAACCGCCTGCCTGAAGACCGCATTGATGACGGCGCAAAATGCGGCCGTTGCGGTCATCCGCTGTTTGACGGCGAAGTCACCCATGCCACCGCCGCCACGCTGGACAAATTGCTGCAAGACGATCTGCCGGTAGTCATCGACTTCTGGGCGCCGTGGTGCGGGCCATGCCTGAACTTTGCCCCGGTGTTTGAAGAGGTGGCGCAAGAGCGCGCCGGTAAAATGCGGTTTGTGAAGATTAACACCGAGCAGGAACAGGCACTCAGCGCCCGCTACCGCATCCGCAGCATCCCGACCATTATGGTGTTCCATAAGGGCGAAATGGTGGACATGCTGAGCGGCGCCATGCCGAAAGCCCCGTTTAACGGCTGGCTCGACGAAACCATTATGGCGAAATAAGCCGCCTTTTATTCTTCAGTGTAATGCATGAATGGCGATAGGGCCTGATGCATCGCCCCGGTGCCGCCGGTTTAACGGTGGCACCGGCGGCACCGGTTGTTTAGAATAGCGCGCCTTATCCCCGCTGAATGCCCCGGAACCCCCATGCCAGACAACGCTGTTTTACGCCTGCGCCGCGAGCGCCTGGCGCGATCGACCCGCCCCTACCGCGCCCGCGGCTGCCGGGTTATCCGCTGCCAGCGCTGCTTATTACCGCAGGTGAACTGCCTGTGCGACACCATTGTGCCGCAACCGGCGCGCAGCCGTTTCTGTCTGGTGATGTTCGATACCGAGGCGCTGAAGCCGAGCAATACCGGGCGGCTTATCGCTGATATCCTGCCGGATACCCAGGCGTTTGTCTGGTCACGCACGGAAACTGACCCGGCGCTGCTGGCGGCGGTGGCTGACCCGGCGCGCCAGCCCTATGTGGTGTTCCCGGATGCCTACGCCGAACCGGGGCGCCAGGTGTTCACCCAGTTGCCGCCGGGCGGCAAACCGCCGCTGTTCATCATGCTCGACGGCACCTGGACCGAAGCCAAAAAGATGTTCCGCAAAAGCCCCTACCTCAACGCGCTGCCGATGTTCTCGCTGAATGTGGCCTCAACCTCGCGCTATCTGCTGCGTGAAGCCCAGCGGCCGGAACAGCACTGTACCGCCGAGGTGGCCGCCGTCCTGTTGGATCAGGCAGGTGACGCAGCGGCCGCCACCGGCCTTGCCACCCATTTCCACACCTTCCGCGAACGTTATCTGGCCGGAAAACCGCATCGCCCGGTTGAGGTCACAGCATAATCCCGCTATTGCGCGTAAAATCATCCACTCAGCCTATGTCAGAAGAGTGTGCAGATGAGCCAACGCGGATTAGAGGCGCTGTTACGGCCTAAATCGATCGCTGTGATCGGGGCGTCCAATAAACCGGGGCGCGCCGGGAACCTGATGATGCGTAACCTGCTGGAGGGCGGCTTCAACGGGCCGGTGCTGCCGGTGACGCCCACCGGTCGGGCGGTGTGCGGGGTGCTGGCCTACGCCGATGTCGCCAGCCTGCCGGTAACGCCCGACCTGGCGGTGATCTGTACCCGCGCTGACCGTAACCCGGCGCTGCTGGAGGCGCTGGGGCAAAAAGGCTGTAAGACGGCCATTGTGCTCTCTTCCCACCCGGCGCAATTTGCCGAGTTGAAAGCCTGCGCCCAGCGTTTTTCGATGCGGCTGCTCGGCCCTAACAGCCTGGGGCTGCTGGCCCCGTGGCAACAATTGAATGCCAGCTTTTCGCCGGTGCCGATCAAAAAAGGCAAGCTGGCGTTTATTTCACAGTCCGCTGCGGTGGCCAATACCATTCTCGACTGGGCGCAACAGCGGGCGATGGGTTTCTCTTACTTTATTTCACTCGGCGACAGCCTCGACATCGATGTGGATGACCTGCTCGATTTCCTGGCGCGTGACGCCAAAACCAGCGCCATTCTGCTCTATCTCGAGCATGTCAGTGATGCGCGTCGTTTTCTTTCCGCCTCACGCAGCGCCTCGCGCAATAAACCGATTCTGGTTATCAAAAGCGGCCGCAGCCCGCAGGCGCAACAGTTATTACAGGGCCACCAGGGGCTGGATGCGGCCTATGATGCCGCCATCCAGCGGGCCGGGTTGCTGCGGGTGCAGGATACCCATGAGCTGTTTTCTGCCGTCGAGACCCTGAGCCATATGCACCCGCTGCGCGGCGAACGGCTGCTGATTGTCAGCAACGGTGCCGCCCCGGCGGCGATGGCGCTGGATGAGCTGCTGCACCGCCACGGCAAGCTGGCCACGTTCGACGCCGATTCGTTGCAGGCGCTGGCGGCCGCACTGCCGGATATTATCTCGCCCGGTAACCCGCTGGATCTGCGCGATGACGCGACACCGGCACGCTATCAGGCCGCGCTGACCGTGCTGCTCGACAGCCAGGATTACGATGCGCTGCTGCTGATCCATGCGCCGAGCGCCGCTGCCCACGCCACCACCACCGCCGCGACCCTGATCGATACCGTAAAGCGCCACCCGCGCGGTAAGCGCATCACGCTGCTGACCAACTGGTGCGGCGAGCACTCCTCGCAGGAGGCGCGGCGGCTGTTTACCGATGCCGGGATCCCGACCTACCGCACGCCGGAGGGCGCAGTGACGGCCTTTATGCATATGGTGGAGTACCGGCGTAACCAGAAACAGTTGCGGGAGACGCCGGCCCTGCCGGTGGCGCTGGCGACCGACAGCGCCCACGCCCACCAGCTTATCGATCAGGCGCTGGCAGAAGGCACCCTCCAGCTCGATACCCATGAGGTGCGTGCCATTCTGCAGGCGTATGGGTTGCATACCCTGCCGACCTGGATCGCCGGTGACAGCGCCGAGGCGGTACACATTGCCGAGCAGATTGGCTACCCGGTGGCGTTAAAACTGCGCTCGCCGGATATTCCGCATAAGTCTGAGGTGCAGGGGGTGATGCTCTACCTGCGGACAGCTGCCGAAGTTCAACAGGCGGCAGATGCGATCCTCGACCGGGTGCGGCGGGCATTTCCCCAGGCACGCATCCAGGGGCTGCTGGTACAGAGCATGGCTAACCGTGCCGGTGCACAGGAGTTGCGGATTGTGGTGGAGCAAGACCCGGTGTTCGGCCCGCTGATTATGCTGGGTGAAGGTGGCGTGGCGTGGCGGCCGGAGGAACAGGCGGCCGTGGCGCTGCCGCCGCTGAACATGACGCTGGCGCGCTATCTGGTGATGCAGGCGGTGAAAGGCGGCAAAATCCGCGGCCGCAGCGCCCTGCGCCCGCTCGACATCCCGGCGCTCAGCCGGTTGCTGGTGCAGGTTTCTAACCTGATCCTCGACTGCCCGCAGATTTCGCGGCTGGACATCCACCCGCTGCTGGCCTCCGGCAGCGACTTCAGTTTGCTTGATGTCTCCATGCAACTGGCCCCGTTCAGCGGCGACCCGCAGGCACGCCTGGCGATCCGCCCTTACCCGCATGTGCTGGAAGAACCGGTGACGCTGAAAGACGGCAGCCAATGCCTGTTCCGCCCCATCCTGCCGGAAGATGAGCCCTTGCTGAAACATTTTATCAGCCAGGTTACTAAGGAAGATCTCTACTATCGCTACTTTAGCGAGATCAATGAGTTTACCCATGAAGATTTGGCGAATATGACCCAAATCGACTACGATCGGGAGATGGCATTTGTGGCGGTGCGGCCTGAGGGCGATGGCCAGGCCATTATTGGCGTGACCCGCGCCGTCTCTGATCCCGACAATATTGATGCGGAGTTTTCGGTGTTGGTGCGCTCTGACCTGAAGGGCCTTGGGCTGGGCGGCCGGTTGCTGGCCAAGATGATTGCGTATACTGCCGGCCACGGTTTAAAACGGCTGACCGGGATTACCATGCCGAATAACCGCGGCATGATCGCACTGGCCAGAAAACGCGGTTTCCAGGTGGAGACAGTGCTGGAGGACGGCATCGTCAACCTGACATTACCGCTGTCACCGTTACCTTCAGAATCATTATGATCCAGACGATTACCGGCAAAACCTGCGCACCTGTGGGTGACTAATGTTATTATCGGCCGGTTCAACAGATTATTATTTTCGCCCGTGGCGCTCCCGCCATGCTTAAAGAGAGAAGAAGCGCACTGTGATGTTGTCTAAATTTAAACGCAATAAACATCAACAACACCTTGCACACTTGCCCAAACTCCCCCAAACGGTAGATGCCCTCCGCACGCTTTATACGCCTGCGGATTTCCGTGTGACGTTGCTGGACGCCATTGCTCAGGCAGAGCGCCGCATTTATCTGGTGGCACTCTATCTGGAGAATGATGACGGTGGGCGCAGCGTGCTTGAGGCGCTGTATCACGCCAAGCAAGCCCGGCCGGAGCTGGAGATCGCCGTGCTGGTTGACTGGCACCGCGCGCAGCGTGGGCGTATCGGGGCCGCCGCCGGCCATACCAATGCCGACTGGTATTGCGATATGGCACAACAACACCCTGATGCTGCCGTTCCGGTGTATGGCGTGCCGGTTAACACCCGGGAAGCGCTGGGCGTGCTGCACCTGAAAGGGTTCATTGTTGACGATCAGGTTATTTACAGCGGTGCCAGCCTGAACGATGTCTATCTGCATCAGCATGATAAATACCGTTACGACCGTTATCAGCTGATCCGCAATGCGCCGATGGCGGATGCGATGATCGCATATATCAATAAACACCTGTTAACGGCGGAGGCAGTGTCACGCCTCGATCGCAGCGATCGCCCAAAAAGCCCGGAAATTAAAAATGAAACGCGGATGTTCCGCCAGACACTGCGCGGCGCCGGGTACAGTTTCCACGGCAGTGCCGGTAACGATCAGCTGGCAGTAACGCCCCTGGTCGGGCTGGGCAAGCAGAGCGTCCTGAATAAAACCATTTTCCACCTGATGGCCTGTGCCGATGATCGCCTGACGCTCTGCACCCCTTACTTCAACCTGCCCGCCCTGCTGGTGCGTAACCTGGTAGCGCTGCTGCGCCAGGGTAAACAGGTGGAGATTATCGTCGGGGACAAAACCGCCAACGATTTTTATATCCCTCAGGATCAGCCGTTTAAAATCATCGGTGCCCTGCCCTATCTGTATGAGATTAACCTGCGCCGTTTCCTCAGCCGCCTGCAACGCTTCATCGACAGTGGCCAGCTGATCGTGCGGTTATGGAAAGATGGCGATAACAGCTATCACCTGAAAGGGATCTGGGTAGATGAAGAGTGGCAGCTGATCACCGGTAATAACCTCAACCCGCGCGCCTGGCGGCTCGATCTGGAGAATGCGATCCTGATCCACGATCCGCATCAGCAGCTCCATGAACAACGCCGCGCCGAGCTGGAAGCCATTCGCCAGCATACCCAGGTGGTTAATCATTACCTGGAGCTTGAGAGCATTCAGCAATATCCGGTGAAGGTACGTAAGCTGATCCGCCGTTTGCGGCGCATCCGGATTGACCGGCTGATTAGCCGTATCCTGTAAATCAAACACCCCGCGCGCAGGCCGGGGTTTTTTATAGGGGATATATGGGGAGTCTGTTAGGCCGTGGCCTTGTGCTTTCCGCCCTGCTGAGTTGTGGCGGGTGCAGCCACTATGCGCAGGACAAATGGACCGGGCAGGATAAGGTTGAACACTTTATCGGTTCGGCCGCGCTTGCCGCCGCCGGCAGTGCCTATGCTGAACACCAACATGCCGGGCAAACCGAACGCCGCAATGTCGGGCTGCTGTTTTCATTAAGCCTCGGTGTGGCGAAAGAGGGATATGACAGCCGCCCGGCAGGCAGCGGCTGGAGCTGGAAAGATCTCGGATGGGATGTTGCCGGCGCGCTGGCCGGCTATACGCTTTATGACGCAGCAAACTAGAGCTGAATCTCTTTCCCTTTACGATGCAGGCTGATGGATACCAGAAACGCCAGCAACGCCATCCCGGAGACATACCAGAAAAAGGCATTCTCGACGCCCCAGGATTTCAGCGACAGTGCCACATACTCCGCCGACCCGCCAAACATGGCATTCGCCACCGCATAAGAGAGCCCCACCCCCATCGCCCGGACTTCCGGCGGGAACATTTCCGCTTTCAGTAACCCACTGATAGAGGTGTAGAAAGAAACAATGGTCAGCGCCCCGACAATCAGCCCAAACGCCAGCCAGGGATTGGTGACATCCTTCAGCGTGTAAAGAATCGGTACGGTCAGCAGCGTTGCCAGCCCGCTGTAAATCAGCATGGAATTGCGCCGGCCAATCTTATCAGACAGCGCACCAATCAGCGGTTGCAACAGCATGTAGACCAGCAGTGCCATCGTCATGATCGTGCTTGCCGTTTTCGCTTCGACACCTGCGGTATTCACCAGATACTTCTGCATATAGGTGGTGAAGGTGTAAAAGCTGAGCGAACCGCCGGCAGTAAAGCCCAATACCATAAAGAACGCTTTCCGGTGCTTCCATAACCCTTTGAGCGTACCGGCATCTTTATGTTGCCGGGTAGTCTGATCGGACGTTTCATTCAGCGAACGCCGCAGGAAAAGGGCTACCACAGCCAATGCGGCCCCCAGGGCAAACGGGATACGCCAGCCCCAGGCTTTTAATTCTGCATTGCTGAAGATCTGTTGTAAAACCAGCAGCACCAGTAATGCGAGCAGTTGCCCACCTATCAACGTGACGTACTGGAAAGAGGCATAAAAGCCACGCCGCCCTTTCACTGCCACCTCACTCATATAGGTCGCACTGGTGCCATACTCGCCGCCGACCGACAACCCCTGAAACAGCCTTGCCAGCAGCAATAATGCAGGTGCCCAGGCACCCAGTGTGGCGTAGGTAGGAAGGCAGGCGATCATCAAGGATCCCCCGCACATCATGCAGACTGAGATCAGCATCGATGTTTTACGGCCATGTTTATCTGCGATCCGGCCGAATAGCCAGCCCCCTATAGGACGCATGAAAAATCCGGCCGCAAAAACACCGGCAGTTTGCAGTAATTGCGTCGTGCTGTTACCGGCAGGAAAGAAAGCCGCAGCAAAGTAAATTGAGCAGAATGAATAGATATAGAAATCAAACCATTCCACCAGATTACCGGATGACGCCCCCACAATCGCGAATACGCGCTTCTTCTTATCCCTTTGAGCCTCCTGCTCAGGAACACTCTGAGTAATCTCCGCCATTCTGTTCTCCATTGTCTTGTGGCGATTGGATTTAACAAAAAAGGCCAATCCAACCCATATCAATCATGGAAATTTAACCAATTCATTAACAAGCAGGCTAATGAAATCAGGGTTTGCGGAGGTTTACTGCCCGTTTTGTGATAACAAACGGCATTTATGCGGCGTTATAGCGTGATGGCAGGCTCGTGTTGAGCAGGAATAGCAGACGATCTGAGGAAAGGGTGATGGCAAGTGTGACAGCTGCTTTTAACGCGGTGTTTTAATGCTCGCTTTTAATAGCATGCTTTAACGCTGTTTTAACGCATAGCAAAAAGGCCATCCTTGCGGATGGCCTCGTGCTTAATTTGATGCCTGGCAGTTCCCTACTCTCGCATGGGGA
>NZ_PJZI01000055.1 GCF_002858805.1 Chimaeribacter arupi | reverse complement strand
GCAGGGCCTGCCGGCGCGCCGGCCCTGCACCCGCGCGCTTTCGGTGCCCCGGCTGAATCATTGCCCGCGTAGCGGGTCCCTTCGTTTCACCTCCGGGCTTTTCGGGCCGGTGCAGACACGCTCCCGGCGTGACTGCACCTCTCGCACACGTCGTGTGTGCTCGCCCGGCCCTGCGGCTCACTCAGCAATGATTTTTACGCCCCCACCAGACTGCAAACCTTTTGGTACGTAAGGAAAGAGTAGGGGAGAGCCTTTTGTGTTCTGTGTGTTCTGTGTTTCTCTTCCTTCAGCCTGTCTCAATATCCCTTTAGTTGCCGGTGTTGATTAAAAAATCCTCCCTTGTTACCCCAAATTCAACTTTTTCTAAGTAACCGATTGCGCAACCGTTAAAAATCCGTATCTTTACGGCCATTAACGATATGTGAGCAAGATCACGAAATAAATGCATAACATTGCAACTCAAATTGACATTTGTTGACACAATCGCGTATTAAGTTACGAAATCATGACACTTAAGAATGTTCTGAAGTTCCGGCGGTAAACCGGTCGCGGAATGTTTGACAGCAATGATCGTTAATGACGCTGCCGCCGCGGGTTTTGTTGGTTGACACCTCCCCAACCCGGCAGGGAAACGCCCCCCTTCACGCACTGGTAACCACAATGAAAAATCGTCTTTTCGCCGCGGGCGCGTTGATCGCCCTCTCTTACAGCGCTACCGCTTTGGCTGAATCCAATGTCGGGTCCAGCGATCAGGGGGAATACCTCTCTGACTGGTGGAAACAGAGCGTCAATGTGGTGGGCAGCTATCACACCCGCTTCGGGCCGCGGCTGAATAACGATATCTACCTGGAATATGAAGCTTTCGCCCATAAAGACTGGTTCGACTTCTACGGCTACCTCGATGTGCCGAAAACGTTCGGCGCAGGCAACAGCAACGATACCGGCATCTGGGACAAAAACGGCTCACCGCTGTTTATGGAGATTGAACCGCGCTTCTCCATCGACAAACTCACCGGCACTGACCTGAGCTTTGGGCCGTTCAAAGAGTGGTACTTCGCCAACAACTATATCTTCGACCTCGGCCCGGACAGCGATAACCGCCAGAACACCTGGTATATGGGCCTCGGCACCGACATCGATACCCATACCCCGCTGAACCTCTCGCTGAACGTCTATGCCAAATACCAGTGGGAAAACTACAGCGCCGCCAACGAAAACAGCTGGGACGGCTACCGCTTCAAGGTCAAATATTTCCTGCCGCTGGGCGACCTGTGGGGCGGCCACTTCAGCTACATCGGCTTTACCAACTTCGACTGGGGTTCTGACCTCAACGAAAACGGCAACAAATCCCGGACCAGCAACTCCATCGCCTCCAGTCATATCCTGGCGCTGAACTACGCCCACTGGCACTACTCTGTGGTGGCGCGTTACTTCCATAACGGCGGCCAATGGCAGGACGGCACCGAGCTGAACTTCGGCAACGGCAACTTTGACGTCAAGTCCACCGGCTGGGGCTACTACGCGGTGATCGGCTACAGCTTCTGATCCCCGTTCCCCTGCCCGCAAAACCCGGCTCCGGCCGGGTTTTCTGTTTGTTGCGCGAAAAACAACCAAAACGATGCGCGACCCCGCCCGCCGGTTATGGCATAATGCGCGCCTCATCACATTCCCAGACAAGAGCGAGCGTTGTGTTAAGTACTAACAACATCACCATGCAATTCGGCAGCAAGCCGCTGTTCGAAAATATTTCCGTCAAATTTGGCGGCGGCAACCGTTACGGCCTGATCGGCGCCAACGGCTGCGGCAAATCCACCTTTATGAAAATTCTCGGCGGGGATCTGGTGCCGAGCAGCGGCAACGTGTTCCTTGATCCGAACGAACGCCTGGGTAAATTGCGCCAGGACCAGTTCGCCTACGAGAATTTCTCCGTGCTGGACACCGTGATCATGGGCCACGACGAACTGTGGCAGGTGAAAGAAGAACGCGACCGCATCTACGCGATGGCCGAGATGAGCGAAGAGGACGGCTACAAAGTGGCTGACCTGGAAGTGGCCTACGGTGAAATGGATGGCTACACCGCCGAAGCCCGCGCCGGTGAACTGCTGCTGGGTGTCGGCATCCCGGTAGAACAGCATTACGGCCCGATGAGCGAAATCGCCCCCGGCTTCAAACTGCGGGTGCTGCTGGCGCAGGCGCTGTTCTCCAACCCGGAGATCCTGCTGCTCGACGAACCGACCAACAACCTGGACATCGACACCATCCGTTGGCTGGAGCAGGTGCTGAACGAACGTAACAGCACCATGATCATCATTTCGCACGACCGTCACTTCCTGAACATGGTCTGCACCCACATGGCTGACCTGGACTACGGCGAGCTGCGCGTGTATCCGGGCAACTATGACGAGTACATGACTGCCGCCACCCAGGCGCGTGAGCGCCTGCTCTCTGACAACGCCAAGAAAAAGGCACAGATTGCCGAACTGCAATCCTTTGTCAGCCGCTTCAGCGCCAACGCCTCCAAATCCAAGCAGGCCACCTCGCGCGCGCGCCAGATTGACAAAATCCAGCTCGATGAAGTCAAAGCCTCCAGCCGCCAGAACCCGTACATCCGCTTCGAGCAGGACAAAAAGCTGTTCCGTAACGCGCTGGAAGTGCAGGAACTCTCCAAAGGGTACGATGAGGGGCTGCTGTTCAAGAACCTCAACCTGATGGTGGAAGTGGGCGAGAAAGTCGCGGTACTGGGCGCGAACGGCATCGGTAAAACCACGTTGCTGAAAACGCTGGTGGGTGACATCGAGGCCAATGCCGGGACGGTGAAATGGTCTGAAAACGCCAACATCGGCTACTACGCGCAGGACCACGCGGAAGATTTCGACGTGGACATGACGGTCTTTGACTGGATGAGCCAGTGGAAGCAGGACAAAGATGACGAGCAGGCGGTGCGCGGCATCCTCGGCCGCCTGCTGTTCGGCCAGGACGACATCAAGAAAAAGGTCAAAGTGCTCTCCGGGGGTGAAAAGGGCCGTATGCTGTTCGGTAAGCTGATGATGCGCAAACCGAACGTGCTGATCATGGACGAACCCACCAACCACCTCGACATGGAGTCGATCGAGTCACTGAACATGGCGCTGGAGATGTACGAAGGCACCCTGATCTTCGTCTCCCATGACCGGGAGTTCGTCAGCTCGCTGGCGACCCGCGTGCTGGAGATCACCCCGAACAAGGTTATCGACTTCGGCGGCACCTACGAAGACTACCTGCGCAGCCAGGGCATCTACGCCTGATTTTACGCGCACAAAAAAGCCGGGCATCTGCCCGGCTTTTTTTATGGCGGCGATTCAGGCCCGGCTTTTTTATGCCTGCCATTCAGGCCCGGCTTACAGGCGCCAGACCCGGCTCTCCACGCCATCCACCCGCAGGCGGCGGGTTTCACCCGGCGGCAGGGTCAGGGCAATCTCTTGCCAGGCAGGCTGGTAACGGCCTTTGCGCTGGAAGGTGAGCTGGATCTCGGTGGCGGTGCAGGCCATTTCCCATGTCAGCCACAGCGCGTCACCTTGCTGGTAGCCCCAGGATTCGCCGTCATCCTCAAACAGGCTGCCGTGGGAGACGCCTTCTCCCCGCAGCGGGTAGAGTTTCAGCTCACGCACGCTGTCGGCCTGGGCGTCCACATGGGTGAGGCGGGCGCTGTGCGGCAGGGCGGCCCCGGCGCGCACCAGCAGCGGCAGCCGCTCCAGCGGGGCATCCAGCGTCACCTGCTGGCCGCCGCTGAACCACTGGCCGCTGTGGTAGTCATACCAGCCGCTGTGGTTGTCCGGCAGCCACAGGCTGCGTTGGCGTTGCCCCGGCTCCACCACGCTCGCCACCAGCAGATCGCGCCCCAGCATAAACTCATCGCATTCGGCAAAGGTCTGCGCGTCATGCTCATGGTCGAGGAAAGTCGGCCGCAGCATCGGCTCGTCATCCGCGTGGGCCTGCCACAACAGGGTGTAGAAATAGGGCAGCAGCCGGTAGCGCAGCTCAATCGCCTCGCGGATCGCCGGGGTCACCGCCGGGTACATCCACGGCTCGTTGACGGTGTGGTCATCATTCCAGGAGTGGATGGTAAAGCGCGGGTGCATCACGCCGTTCTGTACCCAGCGCACAAACAGTTCCGCCCCCGGTTTGTCGCCGGAGAAGCCGCCGACGTCGTGGCCGACGTTGTACAGCCCCGACAGGCTCATGCCGACGCCCATGCGGGTGTTGTAGCGCAGCGTCTCCCAGTTGGTGCGGTTGTCGCCGCTCCAGGTCTGCACGTAGCGCTGCATCCCGGCGCAGCCGGAACGGGAGATCAGGTAGGGGCGTTTGTGCGGCGCGAACGCCTGTTGTGCGTCCATTGACGCACGCATCATCAGCAGCGGCATCACCGGGCGGATATGCTTGATGGCGATCTCACGGCCGAACCCGTGGCAGCGCGCTTCGCCGTCCCACACTTCATATTCGTTGTTGTCATTCCAGGTGGAATCGATGCCTTTTTCCAGCAGTTGTTTGGTCACGCCCTGCTGCCACCAGGCCACGGCATCCGGGTTGGTGAAATCAAGGTGCGAGCCTTCGTCATCCCAGAAACTGGAGCGCTCCGGGCAGGCCTGCTCTGAATCCCGGATGAACAGCCCGCGCTCCGCCACTTCCTGGTAACGCGGGTGATCCTGCAACAGGCACGGCTTGATGTTGGCCGCCAGTTTCAGCCCGGCGTCATGGAACGCCTGCGTCATTACTTCCGGCTGCGGCACTTTCTCATAGTTCCAGTTGAACACGTAGCGCTTGTTGTTGATCGAGGTATAGCCGGAGGAGAGCTGGAACGAGTCGCAGGGGATCGCCTGCTCGCGGCAGAGGCGGATAAAGTGCATCAGCTGCTGCTGGGCGTCCGGCGCGTCGGTGTAGTGCATGGTGGAGCCGCTGTAGCCCAGGCTCCATTTGGGGCCGAACAGCGTTTTGCCGGTCAGGCGCACAAAGGCTTTGGTGACATCCAGCACCTGCGGGCCGAGGAACAGGTAGTAGTCGATATCACCCGCTTCCGCCTGCCAGCGGCGGAAAGGCAGATGATAGTTATCCAGCTCGTTGCCCAGGTCGAGCCAGCAACTGCTGAGGTTGTCATAAAACAGCCCGAAACTGACGTCCGGCCGCCGGGTGATGGTAAACGGGATATGTTTGTAGAGCGGGTCAGTGGAGGCGGCGTTGTAGCCCATCGCGTCCAGGTTGCGCATCTCATAACGTTTGCCGGTGCGCTGCAACGGCCCGGCTTTCTCGCCCAGCCCGTAATAGGCTTCCTCTTTGAAGCGGCGCTGGTAGTGCGCCACGCCGTCACCGTGGGCGTTGAGCAGGTAAGCGCTGGTTGGCCGGTCGCTGGCCAGCAGCTGCCACGCCCCGGCCTCATCCCGGTAGTGCCACTCCAGCCACAGCGGCTGGTGCACCGTCACGCGCAGTCTCTCTGTGCTGATGCACAACGTCCCGTCCTGCTCCTCCAGGGTGAAGCCCGGCAGGGCAAAGCCCGCCACGCTCTCCCGCGCGCGGCCTTCCCACGGCACATCGCCATCCGGGGCGATGCTCCAGGTGCGATCCAGGGCCAGCTGGTTGCGGCGTTTAATCAGCACGCGGAACAGGCCGGTGTCCAGCACATAGAGGCAGAGGCGGTGGCTGCCGTCGACGGCTAACTCAACGTGGTGGTCATCGGCGGTCAGCAGTGACCAGTTTTTCAGCGTTTTCATCGTTACATTCCCTTTCAGGCACGCGCGGTGCGGCGTTCAGCAATAAAAGCGATCAGGAAGACCGCGCCAATCAGGTCAAAGAAACCCATGGCAATAAACAGGGGGTTGAAGCCAATCTGGTCAGCGGTCACGCCGATCAGCAAGGAGAACAGGAAACTGGCGATCCAGGCGGCCGAGCCGCGCATCCCGTTCACCGTGGCCATCTGCCCGCGGTCAAAGGAGTCCACCACCAGTGCGCTCAACATGCAGGAGATGATCTGGTGGCCGAAGCCGCCGACCGAGATCAGGGCGATGGCGACATACGGATCTTCCGTGGTGGCGACCAGCGCCAGGGAGAGCATCAGGAACGCACCGGTCACCGAGCTGGCCACCACCGAGTTGGTGCGGGTGCAACCAAAGACGCGGACGTAGAGTTTGGTCAGGTAACCGCTGGCCACGCTGCCGAGGTCGGCGGCCAAAAACGGCAGCCAGGCGAACATGGCGATCTGTTTGAGGTCCATGCCGCGCTCATTGGCGAGGTAGAGCGGCACCCAGAAGCTCAGCACCGCCCACGCCGGTTCGGCCATGAACGCCGGGATGGCGATGCCGTAGAAGCGTTTGTTTTTTGCCACGGTTTTCAGCGCAGTGATAAACGGCAGCTTCACCGCCGGCGGCTCGTTATCCTGCTTGATGAACGTCAGCTCATCTTTGCTCAGGCGCGGGTGCTGCTCCGGGTTATGGTAGAACAGCCACCAGAGCACCACCCAGGCCAGCGCCAGCCCGCCGGTAAACATAAACGCGCCCTGCCAGCCAAACGACACATGGGCGAAGTAGACGATCGGCGGGGCCAGCATCGCCCCGACAGAGAAGCCCACGCCCGCCCAGCCTGCCGCAATCGGCCGCTCTTTTTTCGGGAACCACTCGCCGATGGTTTTGGCGTTGGCCGGGGTGGCAGCGGCTTCCGCACCGCCCATAAAGAAGCGCAGGATCGCCAGGTGCAGCCAGCTGCCGGCCCCGGCGTGCAGCATACAGACCACCGCCCAGACGGTGGCGCAGATCAGGAAGCCGAGCTTCAGGCCGATCACGTCAATCAGCCAGCCGCAAATCGGCTGGAACAGGGTGTAGGCGAGCTGGAAGGCCCCGACGATCCAGGAGTATTGCTCCGTGGTGATACCGAGGCTGGTTTTCAGTTCCGGCGCGAGGATGCCGAGCGAGTTGCGGGTAATGTAGTTAATGGTGACGCCGAGCAGAAACAGCACCAGCACCCACCACCGCAGGTGACGGAAAGTGCGCTTCGCCGTAACGGCGGCCACATCCTGATTTATGCCATGACTCATTCTTGTTCTCCACGTAGGTGCGGTAGCATTCGGAATTGGTATAACAGCATTTAGCAAGGGGGTATTTATTTAATGCTTTGAATATTCTGTGTTTTATAGGAATTTTTAGGGTAAGCAGAACAAAAGGTGTTCGACAGATTGAGCCTAATCGAGTTATAAACTGACCAACAGCGGATTTTCTGCAAATTTTTTCACCACGCCGGAAAACAGCCGCCAAATATCGCGGCAAAGCAGATAAACACGGGCATAAAGGTGGGTGAAAATTTTTTCATCGGCAAATCAGGCACAGATCACAAAATGGATAAAAAGCTAAAAATCACTGAGATCGCGGCGCAAACCGGCCTGTCGATCAGTACGGTCTCGCGGGTGCTGGCCGGGAAAGCCAACACCAGCGACACGGCGCGGCAGAAAGTGCTGGCCTGTGCGCAGGCGCAGGGGGTATTGCAGGGCATGGCGGCCGGGCGGCTGCTGATCAACAGCCTGGTGGTGTTTGCGCCGCAACGGGCGTTTGATGAGCGGTCAGATGTGTTTTATTACCGGGTGATGCAGGGCATCAGCCAGGCGCTGGCCGCGCATGAGGTGCGGCTGCGCTACTGCCCGCTGGAGGAGCTGGGCAGTGACGCCAACCTGTTCCTGAGCAAAATGCATGACGCCGCGACGGAAGCCGCGATCCTGATCGGTATTGATGACCCGCACATCCACGATCTGGCGGCGGACATCGGCAAGCCCTGCGTGCTGATCAACTGCCGTGACCGGAAAATGCGCCTGCCGGGTGTGGCACCGGATCACCAGCTGATCGGCGAATACGCGGCGGCTTACCTGTTTGAGCAGGGGCATAAGGCGGTGGTCAATCTGCTCTGTTTACGGCGCTACACGATGGAACTGCGGCTGGCGGGCATCCGCGACGCCTGGGAGGCGCATAATCTGCCGTTTGATGAGGCGCAGCACCTGATCAGCGCCCAGAGTTTCAGTGCCAGGGAGAGTGAGCAGCTTATCAGCGATTTTCTGGCGGAGACACCGCGCGCCCGGTGGCCGAGTGCGTGGCTGGTCGGCGGGGATTTTATGGCCGCGGGCGCGGTAAGTGCGTTGCAGAAAGCCGGGCTGCGGGTGCCGCAGGACATCTCCGTGATGAGCATCGACGGCTTTAACCTGGCGGCGATCCACGATGTGCCGCTCACGTCACTGCACGTCCCGCGGGATGAGCTGGGCAGCGAGGCGGTGCATCTGCTGCAACAACGGCTGATCCGCCCGCAGGCCCCGGTCGGGAACCTGCTGCTGAACGGCACGCTGGTGGTGCGGGACTCGGTGCGCCGCATCCGCCCGCATAAAGCCCACACCGCCGTGCGGAACGAAGGGCTGTACGATGAGTGAGCGGGGTCAGGGCACGTTACCGTGGAGAAGCCTTCGGACAATCCACTGACCGGACAGCCCTGTCAGCCACACGGCAGCTACCAGCATCACGCCCAGTTCCGCGATATGGTAACGCGGGATATTGTGTGTCAGCGCCAGATGAAACAGATGGGCGGTCGCGGCCGGCAGGCTAAAGGCCCGGTAACGGGTGAAACAGAGCGCAAACAGGGACAACGTCAGGGCAATGCTCAGGAGCGGATACCCGCTGAATCCCATACCGCGCCAGGCAAATAACGGCAGTGTGATCAGATAACGGCTGATCAGGTGCCCATTAAGCGGGGTGATATCAGCAAACCGTAACCGCCCGGCTTCCATCTCTTCGCCGGCGGCAAAACCCCGATAGAAATATTGGACGCGTTGTTGCCAGGGCGCCGGCGGCAGATCCCCGGCAAAAGGCGTACAGGGAACCCGCTCTGTGCCCATATCAAAACAGATTTCCCGGTTAAGGCGTTCACAACGGCCATGGCGCAAAAAATCTTGTGCGGAAATGCCGGTAATCTTTCCCGCCGCCGGACGCAGGCTGGGGTGGGAAAACGCATAGGCCATGCAGCGATATTCGCTGCCGCTGGGGGCCACCGTTAACATCAGCCGCACCGCCGCCACCGTTTTACCGCGCTCGGCAATGGTGTAGTGATCAAACAACAGGGCATTGCGCACCATCCAGGGCGTGACAACCAACAAAAAGACCCCGGCCGCCACAGCAGCGTGACGCCGGTATCGCCATGCCAGTATCAGTAACGGTACCAGAGGGATGTAGAGGAATTGCGCTTTGGTTAACGCCAGTAACCCCAGCGCCAGGCCGGCCGCCACTGCCGTGCCTGTCCTGGGCTGTTGCTGTAACCGGAACAAAAACAGGGAGGCGATAAACAACAATAATGCCGCCGGTGCCTCGTTGTTATAGTAATTAAACAGCCGTGGCGTCGTGTAAAAAACCAGCAGCGAAAGCGCCAGCCCCAGTATGGCGTAAGGCAGGCTGCGTAACTGGTGGCAGATCAGGCTACAGATGGCCGTGATGAGCAGGGCATAAAACACCAGGTTAATCTGTTTAAACAACAGGGCATGTTGGCCGGCGAGCACCTCTGCCGGTGTGGAGGCATGGCCCGTCAGCCACAGCAGCCCTGCCGTCAGGGCAGGCCATGCCGGTTCGCGAACCATGTCCGGCAGGGACGTAGGGGCACTGGAAAAAACCCCGTGCTGCACGATATTAACGGCGATACTCAGATTCTGATAACCGTCTGCCACGATGGGGGTGGCGGTCAGGCGTGGGTGCAACACCAGCAGGCTGATAACAAAACAGGCAAGGGGCCAGAGCCGGCGGGCCAGCGTACGCGTTTTATTGTTCACGGTAATTTACCTGGTAAATGGCATAGCCATCACTTTCCGCCAGGCGGGTCAGGCTGAACCCGGCCGCCTTCCCTGCCGGGGACAATAACGCCGCAGGTTGCAGGGCCGCATTGACGATCACCACCTGAACATGGAAACGCCGCATCTCTGTTTCCAGGGCTGCCAGGTGGGGCTGTGGGGTGTTAATGGCATTAAACAGGCGCATCCGTGCAGCAAACTCTTCAGGCGGCAGGATGGTTTGCAGCATCACCGGGTAGGTGTGGCCCGGCATCACCAGGCCAAAGTCAGGTTTTAACAGCGGCACAAAGGCTGCAATGGCACTGTCAGTCAACAGGTTACCCTGCAGGTGCAGCCTGTCGAGCTGCGCCATCAGGTGCACCGCCGTCTGATATTGGGGCGGCAGCTTGGCAGAGGGCCAATGAAGTTGTGTGCCGTTCCCGGCTGCCAGGGTCCAGCGCCCGCCTAACAGGAAAGCCACGCATACCGCACAGCCCAGCAATGCACCGGCCAGAAAACGCCCCCCGCCGGTGATGGCCGCCGCCAGGGCGGTACTGACAAGCAGCGGCACAGGCGCGGCCCAGGCCAGCCGCCAGCTCATATTACGGGCGGAAACCTGGGCCAGCAGGTCTGCAAACCAGGGGTTTAAAATCATCAGCAACGTCGTCACGGTAAACAGCAGGTAGCTCAGCGTACCGCGCCGCCAGGCCAGGACACTGCAGCCGAGCAGCAGGGCCAGCAGTGACAGCGCATCACGGCGCGCCAGCCCCAATGAGGCATTGATGGGCAGGTAAGTGCCGACGTCTGCCAGTGAGATGCCGGAGGGAGTGATGAACTTCAGCCAGAACACAAAGATGGCCGGATAAATCAGCGCGATACCCAGGAAGAACCAGAAACGGACCGCCTGCTTTAGCGGTTTATCCAGGGCGCAGGCCGCCACCAGCACACTGGTAAAGACGGTCAGTACCAGCCCCGATGAAGAGACGCCCAGCGTCATAATATGCACCGCGGCCAGCGGCAAGGTGCGCCATAGCGCAGGCCGCTTCAGCAACAGCAGGCCGGTAATCGCCGTTAAGGGCGTGGTCAGGGCGATCAGCAGCGCTTTGCCCTGAAACAACCGGACAAATACCCGGTTGCCGTACGCAATATGGGATTCTCCCCAGGCAAACAGCAACAGCACACACAGCGCAGTGGCCAGCACCGCCCCGTTACGCGGCAGGAATAACCGGCTGAACAAAAAGGCGACCCCCACCGTCAGCGCCGCGCTGATGCCCGGTACCAGCAGGTAGTAAACGGTGAACCGCGGCAGGTGGCTCCAGGTGGCGAGCCAGGCGATAAACGTTTCATACGACGCAATACGGTAGGGCGCAAAACGGAAATGGGGAGAAACCGACCCCAGTGTGGTATCAAACGTGAGCGGCACCAGGGCAGGATGGCGTAACGTCTGGTCGGCGAGTTGGATGAAATGGGAATCATCGTAGTCAGAGCGGTACGCGATGAGCGTCAGAATAACCGCGATCAGCATCATGCCGAGCAGCGCACCATTCTGCCAGGCACGGGCCGGCAGCAGTGGGTCGGGTGTCAGCGCCGCCGCAGGCTGGCGACGTTTGGTCAGCGCGATCAACAGCAGGCCGATAACGACGGTGCAAAAGCGCCAGCGATAGTCAGGCACCCAGAACAGCACCAGCGCCGTGATCAGAATAATCATGACCCCGGCCAGTCCGGGTGCCTGCCATGCCGGCAGCGCCGGGCGCGCATGCAGGTAAACGGTGCTGAAGGCGCAGGCACCCCAGGCAGCCAGCGCCAGCGTCAGCGGCAATGCATAGAGGAAACCGCGGCTCAGTGACTGCCAGGGCAGCCCGCCAAAGGTGGCGGCATGCAGGGCAACCGTCCAGAGGATAAAAGGCAACGTAATAAAGGCGACACCAAAGGCCACCCAGCGTTCGGGCAGCAGCGCCGTGCGCAATGAGACAGCGTGTATCATGCAGGTCGTATCCTTCGAGGTGAGCAAAAGAGACCGGTAACCACAAAAAACAACACATCCCCGGCGACAGTAATCAGGCGCCCGGCCAGGACCGCCATCACCACATCCGGATCAGCCACCACACCTTTTAACAGGAAAATCAGTACCATTTCGCGGATGCCCACCCCGGCCGGGGCGCCGGGCGTTACCAGGCCTGCCAGCCAGGCCAGCACATACGCCCCGCATAATGAGGGTAACAACGGCAGTAACGGTGCAGGCGCGGGCACAATGGTGCCGGCCAGTACGGCGCAAAACAGCAACCCGGCAATCAGCAAAAACAGGCTGTAGTACAGCAGGGCGGTGCACAGTAAGGGAGCGCGCTCAGGGGGGCTGATACGCCGCAACAGGACAGAGGCCATGAACCAGGCAGCCAGGGCCAGCAGGGCCGCTGCCGCCGGGGGCAACCACGGCAGCAGCAAGGGCAGTGCCAGCAATCCGCACAGCACCCCCCCGGCGCAAAGCAGGGCCAGCTCCCATAACGTTGATTTGGCCAATGCGCCGCCGGGCAGGCCGGCGGCCATGCCCAGGGCCTGCCGTCCGGCAAAATGGAAGATGTTGCCCGGCAGGTACTTGGCGAGTTGCGTCACGCCATAGATCCCCACCACCCAGCGTGGGCGGCAGCGCTGATGAAAACAGGCCAACAGTTGTGCCCAGCCGAAGGCCAGCAGCAGGTTGGCGGCACCGTAGGCCAGGGCGGCTGCGGCCATGCCAAGCCAGGCTGCCGGGCCAAACCGCGCCGGGTCCAATTGGCTGCCGTAGTGCCACAAGCGCTGGCCGACAAACAGCGTGCCGAGCAGGGCCAGCCCACTGCCTGCCCAGTTCAGGGTGCGTTTTAAGGCAGGGTTCATCGGCGTGGCGTACAGAGCAACATGGTCCAGGGCAGCGGACGCTTGACGTCTTCGACCTCAAAATAACGTGAGACTAACTGGATGAACCCCCGCTGTGACCAGTTTTGCAAATGGCCCGGCGTATTACCAAACTGCCCAAGGTATTTGCCGCGGGCCATATTCAGGACACGCCATAAAGGTTCACGCGGCACACTGATAATCAGGTGGCCGCTCACAATACGCTGCAACGCCTGCAATCCGGCTTCGGGGTCTTCCAGGTGTTCCAGGACTTCACAACAGACAATCAAATCCGCGCTGTCCTGCGGGGCCTGCACATCATAAATACTGCGGGCCGTGAACAGTGAACCCGCGTAGCCCTGTTCAGCCGCATTCTGTTGCGCCAGATCAATCACCTGGGTGGAGAAATCGCACCCCCGGGCATCAATGCCCTGCTGCTGCCAGCGCAATACCCAATAGCCTTCACCACACCCGATTTCATGAATAGAGCGCGGCGCAGCACGGGTTACCAGGTCAGTAAGCGCACCCTCAAACCCGGCCATCATCCACTTCACCACCGGGTTGGAAGAGCCGTATTTATCAAAGGTATTGCCGATAACAATGCCGTTTTCCTGACTGCCGCCGGCGATTTTAATGCCCATAGTGGTTCCTGTTCTCATGACGTGTTTCTGGGGTAACCGGAAGGGGTGGCTCCCGTGTGTCACCCTGCACATTTCCCGGTCGCACCGGGTGCGTCTCTTCCTGGATATGTAACTGGGTTTTGTAGCGGATGTCCTCCAGCAGCTTGCGGTTCGCCGCCAGCAAGTCCGCGACGAACGCGATCAACAGCGTCTGGAAGCCCATGCCGAGCAGGGTAGCGGCCAGAATCAGGGATTGGACATAACCCTGGCCCTCCCCCTGGACGAAGTGCCACAAAAAACGCAGGCCGATTAAAAAACCAATGCCAAACAACGCCATGCCGATGACGCTGAAAAACCGGAAGGGACGATAAATAATGAAAATGCGGACAATGGTGATGATGCTGCGCTTAATGTAGGAGGCCATGCTTTTGACCAGCCGGGAAGGGCGTAAATCCTCATTGACCCGGATCGGCACCGACATAATGGCCATGTTCTTCTGCCCGGCCTGGATAATGGTTTCCAGCGTGTAGGTGTAATCATTGAACACAATCAGCCGTTGCGCCGCCGTACGGCTGATGGCGCGGAAACCGCTGGGGGCATCCGGGATATCGGTTTTGCTGGCGAGCCGGACGACCCAGCTGCCGAGTTTTTGCAGCCATTTTTTACAGGGTGAGAAGTGTTCAATGGTGGCAATGGGGCGCGCGCCGATCACCATCTCAGCCTGATGCGCCAGTACCGGTGCCGTCAGTACGGGAATGTCCCGCGCGTCATACTGATTATCAGCATCCGTATTAACAATCACATCCGCCCCCAGCGCCAGGCAGGCATCCAGGCCCGTCATAAAGGCGCGGGCCAGCCCCTGGTTACCGGTATGGCGGATAATATGGTCGACCCCATTTTCCTGAGCCACGCGGCAGGTCTCATCCTGACTGCCGTCATCAATAATCAGCCACTCCACGTGGTCAAAACCCGGCACCTGACGGGGCAGGTAGGAAAGGGCTAAGGCAAGCGTTCCCGCCTCGTTGTAGCAGGGTATCTGGATAATCAGTTTCAACGGAATTCCTCTGGCCTGTATGAAGTGCACGGGAAATCGAACGTTTTACTCAGTTATGCCTCGATATATTCACCGCACTGAGGTTTAGGCTGTGACATATTCATCGCGCTCAAGCATAGAGGAGCCAGAATGAAAAATGAACTGATCAGGCTGATTTTTGTGCTTTTTTAGCGGGAAACGATCTCAGTTTTTGCTGCTGCACACCTCGCATTGTGGGTTTTTGGGCAGTTTCAGGGTACGGAACTGGGTGGTCATCGCGTCAAACAGCACTACCCGGTGGGTGGGTGGGGTGCCGTACCCGGTGAGCAGTTTGATCGCTTCCATCGCCTGTAAACTGCCGATCGTCCCGACCAGCGGTGCCATGACGCCCGCCTCTACACAGGTCAGGGCGTTTTCACCGAATAACCGGCTCAGGCAGCGGTAGCAAGGCTCATCCGGCTGGTAGGTAAAGACGCTCAGTTGCCCCTCCATGCGGATCGCCGCGCCGGAAACCAGCGGGGTACGCGCCTGGAAGCAGGCGCGGTTGAGCTGGTCGCGGGTGGCAACGTTGTCGCTGCAATCCAGCACCACATCGGCCTGCGCCACCTGCGCGGCCAGCGCGGCATCATCCGGCTGCCGGTTAAGCGCATGCAGCCGGACGTGCGGGTTGATCGCCGTGAGCGCCTGCGCCGCCGAATCCACTTTCGCCATGCCGATGCGCGCGTCATTGTGCAGCGTCTGGCGTTGCAGGTTGGAGAGCGCCACGGTGTCGAAATCCACCAGCGTCAGGGTGCCGACACCGGCCGCCGCCAGGTATTGCGCGGCCGCACAGCCCAGCCCGCCGAGGCCAATCACCAGCGCATGGCCGGCTTTCAGTTTTTCCTGGCCGTCAAAATCGAAGCCGCGCAGCACAATCTGGCGGTTATAACGCAGCGCTTCCTCATCACTCAGTTCCGGCAGCATCTTCAGCCCCCCAGCAGGCGGTTGAACGGCTGAACCGTGACGAACTCACCTTCCGCCACCGACCCGCGCTCACGCTCCAGCACAATAAAGCAGTTGGCCTGGGCAAAGGAGCTGAAGACATGCGACCCCTGATGGCCGGTAGTGCGCACCGCCAGTTCGCCGTGCTCATCGGTAAAGGCCATGCCGCGCTGGAAATCGAGCCGCCCCGGCTGTTTTTTCAGCGGGGTGACGGCGCGCGCCCTGAGGCTGGGCGGCAGGTGCCAGGCAGTGTGGCCGGTGAGACGGGCGATCAGCGGCTGCACCAGCTGGTAGAAGGTCAGCGCGGCGGAGACCGGGTTGCCCGGCAGGCCACAGAACCAGGCATGGCTGAGGCGGCCAAAAGCGAACGGTTTGCCCGGCTTGATCGCCAGTTTCCAGAAGCCGATTTCGCCCAGCTCCTCCAGCATGGTTTTGGTGTAATCCGCTTCGCCGACTGAGACGCCGCCGCTGCTGATCACCAGATCGGCCGCCGCATCCGCCTGCTGGAACGCCTTGCGCAGCGCCTGCGGGTCATCCGGGATGATGCCTAAATCCACCACGGTGCAGCCGAGCTGCTCCAGCATCAGGCGCACGCCGAACCGGTTGGTGTCGTAGATCTGGCCCGGTTGCAGTGGCGTGCCCACCGGTTGCAGCTCATCACCGGTGGAGAAAACCGCCACCGTCAGCGGTTCATACACTGCCACATCTGTCACGCCAAGCGACGCCAGCAGCGGCAGTTCCGCTGCGCCCAGCCGCACCCCGGCGCGCAGCACCACGGCACCCTGTTCAATATCTTCACCCGCCCGGCGGATGTTCTGCCCGGCTTTCACCGGCGCGGTAAAGCGCACGCCCTGTTCAGTGACCTCTGCCTGTTCCTGCATCACCACCGCCTCAGTACCCGGCGGCACCGGGGCGCCGGTCATGATGCGCAGGCAGGTGTTGGCCGGCCATTCCCCCTCAAACGGGTTACCGGCAAATGCCTTACCGGCGACCGGCAGCACCCCGGCGTCCAGGTCAGCCAGGCGCACGGTGTAGCCGTCCATCGCCGAGTTATCAAATGGCGGCACCTGCACCGGCGAGGTGACATCCGCCGCGGTGATGCGTCCGGCGGCGGTGGTCAGCGGCACGCGGGTGGCGATGCACTGGGTCGCCACCTGGGAGAGCATCTTTTCCAGGGCATCATCCAGCGAAAGCAGGCCGGAAACAGGGGGGTGTTGCGGGTGTTCTGAGGACATGAATGACTCCGTTGTACGGCAGCGCGGCCCGCCATCGGCAGGCCGGGGCAAAAATCGGGGATGTGCCCATTATGGCAGAGAACGCCGGGCTGACCAATCGGGCCGCCGTTCCCGTTTTGCCGCCGCTGCCGGGAAAGCGGGCAGGGCAGCGGGGAAACAGGCCGGGAAAAATCCGCGATTTACTGTGATTCAGGTCACATCGTGATGGGTAAAAGGGGCATTTCACGGCGTGAAGATAGTGCGCCCCGGCTTTCTGCTTAGCATGGGTTAACTGCCGTGCGGTGCGCGGCCCCTGTCACACAGCAAAGAGAGTAGAGCGATGAGTCAATCTGATTGGTCAATTTCCCCGCCGTTACCGACACTGGAATTCCATTGGGAAGAGGGCAAAGACCCGCAGACCCCGCAAGAGGTGAATCAGTTTTTCTACAGCGATGCGCTTCAGGTCATCAAGCAGCGGATCGTCGCCATCGGCCAGCGGATGTGGCAGAAGGACTACGTGGACGGCAACGGCGGCAATATCTCGGTGCGCGTGGGCGACAATCTGGTGCTCTGCACCCCGACGCTTATCAGCAAAGGGTTTATGACGCCGGATGATATGTGCCTGGTGGACATGCAGGGCCGCCAGAAAGCGGGCAAGCGCCCGTCGACCAGCGAGATCAAAACGCACCTCGGCATTATGAGCCGCGTACCGGCGGCGAAATCCTGCGTTCACGCCCACCCGGTGCACGCCAATGCGTTTGTCATCACCGGCACGGTGCCGCCGACCGGGATTATGCCGGAGCCGGACATTTTCTTCGGTGAAGTGGTGCAGGCGAAATACGCGACGCCCGGCACGCCGGAGAATGCGGAGAACGTCGGGTCGGTCTCCCCGGATCACCAGTGTATTTTCATGGAAAACCACGGGGTGATCGTCTGGGGCAACCATGTGGAGGATGCCTACTGGAAGCTGGAGAACGTCGATTCTTACTGCCGCATCCTGCTGCTGGCGACCCAGCTTAACATCCCGATCCAGCAGGTGAACGCCGCCTCCATGCATGATTTTATCGCCTTGCGTAAGAAGCTCGGGATGCCGGATAACCGTGACCAGCGCAGCGCAGAGACGCTGTTTAATTTGCGGGAGTTTGCGGGGAGGGCGCTGAAAGCGCATCCAGAGGAGTGAGTCATCTGAGGGCGGCAGATAAGCCGCCCTCATTGGTGACGTGGCATGTTTCGGTTGTTGATGTGCGGTGGCGTTTCTTTTGTAGGTTAGTGGCATGTTTCGGTTGTTTATGTGCGATGGATTAATTCTTTGGATTGAGGTTTGTTGCGTTGGCATACGCCTGCATTCTTTCTGCGGCTCCGCTGCCGCCACCGCGCAAGGGGCGCGTAGGCGCGCGCCCCTTGCATCCCCGCGCCTTGGGTG
>NZ_PJZI01000054.1 GCF_002858805.1 Chimaeribacter arupi | reverse complement strand
GGGGCATTAAATTATTGCCGACAAGGGCGCAGGGCCGGGCGAGCACACAGGGATGTGTGCGAGAGGGACAGCCACGCTGGGAGCGTGTCTGTCCCGGCCCGATTAGCCCGGAGAACGAAGGAGGGAACCCGCTACGCGGGCAATAATTCTGCCGGGGCACCCAAAGCGCGGGGATGCAAGGGGCGCGCGCTTACGCGCCCCTTGCGCGGTGGCGGCAGCGGGGCTGCAGAAAGAAGCCGGGCGTTTGCCAACGCAACATACCTCGATCAAAAAAGTCCACGACACATGAACAACCAAAACAAACTACTTTACGACCAATGACGGCAGCGAAGCCGCAGAAAGACGCCGGGCGTTTACCAACGCAACAAACCTCAATCAAAAAGAAACATACCACCAAAACATATCACTATACGGGCGACAGCGGCCCGCCCCCGCCGGGGCCACCTGTCGATAAGCCAAATAACCCCCATTTATCCCCGTTGTTCCCGCCATTAGCGCAGACGAAGTTTGTCATGCTACGCCTCAGACTATTCTGCCGTCAGCTTGATGAGGAAGGCCGCCTTGGCTGAAGAGAGCGACCTCGAAAAGACCGAAGACCCCACACCCCATAAACTTGAAAAAGCACGGGAAAAGGGTCAGATCCCGCGATCGCGCGAACTGACGTCCCTGTTGATGCTGGGGGCCGGTGTGGCCCTGCTGTGGATGACCGGGGGGCCGATGGCGCAGAAACTCGGCGCTATGCTGGCGTCCGGGCTGAACTTTGACCACAGCGTGGTCAGCGATGAAAAACAGATCCTGCGCCAGATAGGCACCCTGCTGACCGGGGCGTTCTGGGCGATGTTGCCGGTGTTCGGCGGCCTGGTGCTGATGGCGCTGGCCGCCCCGATGCTGCTGGGTGGGCTGCTGTTCAGCGGTGAATCCCTGAAACCCAATTTTGGCCGCCTGAACCCGATAAGCGGGCTGGGGCGCCTCTTCTCCAGCCAGGTCGGGGCCGAACTGCTGAAAGCGATCCTGAAATCGGTGCTGGTCGGCATCGTGACCTGGCTCTACCTGATGCACAACTGGCCCGCCATGCTGCGGCTGATGGCCGCACCGACGCTGCCGGCGCTCGGCGATGCCCTCAGCATGGTGGCGGGCTGCGCGATGCTGGTGCTGATCGGCCTGCTGCCGATGGTGGGGTTTGACGTGTTCTGGCAGATCTGGAGCAACCTCAAAAAGCTGCGCATGACGAAACAGGAGATCCGCGATGAGTTCAAGGAGAACGATGGTAACCCGCAGATCAAAGCACGCATCCGTCAGCAGCAACGGGCCATCGCCCGCCGCCGCATGATGGCGGATGTGCCGAAAGCGGACGTGATTGTCACCAACCCGACGCACTACGCCGTGGCATTGCAGTACAACGACAAAATGAGCGCGCCGAAAGTGCTGGCAAAAGGCGCCGGTGATATTGCCCTCAAAATCCGTGAACTGGGCAACACCCACCGCATCCCGATGCTGGAAGCACCGCCGCTGGCGCGTGCGCTCTACCGTCACAGCGAAATTGGTCAGCAGATCCCCGCCACGCTCTATGCGGCGGTGGCGGAAGTGCTGGCCTGGGTATACCAGCTGAAACGCTGGCGTACCCAGGGCGGCCTGATCCCGAAAAAACCTGAACATCTGCCGGTGCCGGACGCACTGGATTTTGCAAAAGAGAGCACGTCGAATGGCTAATCTGGCCTCAATCCTGCGGTTGCCCGCAAACATGAAAGACTCACAGTGGCAGGTTCTGGCCGGGCCGGTTCTGATCCTGCTTATCCTGTCGATGATGGTGCTGCCGCTGCCGCCGTTCATCCTCGACCTGTTGTTCACCTTCAACATCGCCCTGTCGATTATGGTGCTGCTGGTCGCGATGTTCACCCAGCGCACGCTGGAGTTCGCCGCGTTCCCGACGGTGCTGCTGTTCTCGACCTTGCTGCGCCTGTCGCTCAACGTCGCCTCGACCCGTGTGATCCTGATGGACGGCCACACCGGCGGGGCCGCCGCCGGGCAGGTGGTGGAGGCATTCGGCCACTTCCTGGTGGGCGGCAACTTCGCCATCGGTATCGTGGTGTTTATCATCCTGGTGGTGATTAACTTCATGGTTATCACGAAAGGGGCGGGGCGTATCGCCGAAGTGGGCGCTCGCTTCGTACTGGATGGGATGCCGGGCAAACAGATGGCGATCGACGCCGACCTCAACGCCGGGGTGATTGGGGAAGATGAGGCAAAACGCCGCCGTCTGGAAGTGACACAAGAAGCGGACTTCTACGGCTCAATGGACGGTGCGAGTAAATTCGTGCGCGGTGACGCCGTGGCCGGGTTGCTGATCATGGCGATCAACGTCGTCGGCGGCCTGCTGGTCGGGGTGCTGCAACACGATATGGCGTTTGGCCACGCCGCCGAAACCTACACCTTGCTGACCATTGGTGATGGCCTGGTGGCGCAGATCCCGGCGCTGGTGATCTCCACCGCAGCGGGCGTGATTGTGACCCGCGTCGGCACCGATCAGGATGTCGGCGAGCAGATGGTGACCCAGCTGTTCTCCAACACCCGCGTCATGGTGCTGAGCGCCGGGGTGCTCGGTTTGCTCGGCCTGGTGCCGGGGATGCCGAACCTGGTGTTCCTGCTGTTCACCGCGGCCCTGCTGGGGCTGGCCTGGTGGCGGCGCGGCCAGCCGCAGAAAAGCGCGGCGGCAGCCAACAGTGCGGCGGCGGCCGCCGTGCCGGAAAGCCCGCAGACCGTGGAAGCAAGCTGGTCTGATGTTCAGCTGGAAGACCCGCTGGGGATGGAAGTGGGCTACCGCCTGATCCCGATGGTGGATTTCCAGCAGGATGGCGAGTTGCTGGGGCGTATCCGCAGCATCCGTAAAAAATTCGCTCAGGAGATGGGCTACCTGCCGCCGGTGGTGCACATCCGTGACAACCTGGAGCTGGCACCGGCCAGTTACCGCATCCTGATGAAAGGGGTGGAAGTGGGGCGCGGTGAGGCGCATCCGGGCCGCTGGCTGGCGATTAACCCCGGCAATGCCGCGGGCAGCCTGCCGGGCGAAATCACGCAGGACCCGGCCTTTGGGCTGGCCGCAGTGTGGATTGAACCGGCGCTGCGTGAGCAGGCGCAGATTCAGGGCTTTACCGTGGTCGAGGCGAGTACCGTGGTGGCGACCCACCTGAACCATATCATCAGCCAGTATGCCAATGAGCTGTTTGGCCGCCAGGAAGCCCAACAGTTGCTGGATCGCGTCACGCAGGATATGCCGAAGCTGACCGAGGATCTGATCCCGGGTGTGGTGTCGCTTACCACACTGCATAAAGTGTTGCAGAACCTGCTGGCCGAGCGGGTGTCGATCCGCGATATGCGCACCATTCTGGAGACGCTGGCGGAGCACGCCCCGTCGCAGACGGACGCACAGGAGCTGACCACCGTGGTGCGTGTGGCACTGGGCCGCGCGATTACCCAGCAGTGGTATCCGGGCAATGGCGAGATTCAGATTATCGGGCTGGACACCCCGCTTGAGCGGCTGCTGTTGCAGGCGTTGCAGGGCGGCGGCGGGCTGGAGCCGGGCCTGGCGGATCGTCTGCTGGATCAGGCGCGTCAGGCGCTGCACCGTCAGGAGATGCTGGGCGCACCGCCGGTACTGCTGGTGAACGCCGCACTGCGTCCGCTGCTGGCGCGCTTCCTGCGCCGTACGTTGCCGAACATGGTGGTGCTCTCTAACCTGGAACTGAGCGACAACCGCCAGATCCGTATGACGGCCACCATCGGAGGCCAGTAATGCGCGCGCTGTTGCTGACCACAATACTCACCCTGTTACCGGCCGCCGGGTTTGCCTCCGGCACCTGGAGTGCGGACAGCCGGGGCATTACGCTCTCGCTGCGTAACCAGGCGCTCAGTACCCCGGCGCTTTCCCCGCCGGTGAGCGCGCCGGTCGGCCGGGGGCTGATTGCGACCGTGAACTGGCGTTACCGCCTGCTCGGCCCGACGCCGGACGGCCTGCGGGTGCAGCTCTGCACACTGCAACGCTGCACCGAGATAAACGGCCAGAGCGGCACCACCCACGGGCTGGGCGGCGAAATCGCCAACCAGCCGCTGCGGATGATTTTCAGCGTCGCGGGCAAGGGGGTGCTGAACCCGCCGATGCGGGTGGTGGGGCAGGAGATACGGGTTAATTATCGGTGAGAGGGGGCGCGAAAGCGCCCCTTTTTCTTTTTTAAGGTGGTTGGAAGGTTTCGGTTGTTTATGTGCGGTGGCATGTTTCGGTTGCTCATGTGTATTTGTCTGCCTGGCTTTCTGGGCCTCAACCGGGCAGGGCCTGCCGGCGCGCCGGCCCTGTACCCGCGGGCAGGGAGTACGCGGTACGTCTTTTAAGGGTTTTGGTGGCTTGTTTCGGTTGTTTATGTGTATTTGTCTGCCTGGCTTTCTGGGCCTCAACCGAGCAGGGCCTGCCGGCGCGCCGGCCCTGCACCCGCGCGCTGTCGGTGGTTTGGCTGAATCATTGGCCGCTCCCGCGGCTCCCCTCATTTCGCCTACGGGCTAATCGGGCCGCCGCAGACACGCTCCCGGCGTGGCTGCGACTCTCACGGGCGTCCTGCCCGTTCGCCCGGCCCTGCGGCTCCACTCGGCAATGATTTTTACGCCCCCACCACCTCTGCAAACCAAAAAGTATGTAAGGAAATAGTAGGGGAGGGTTTTAAATCGCTCGGTGTGTTTACTCTTCTACTGAATTTTCATGCGGCAACGCGTCTGTATCCTTCCCAAATCTTAAAAAGGCCTTATCTACTCCTTCCTTACATAGCCGAGGGCTTGCAGTTGGGTAGGGGCATTAAATTATTGCCGACGAGGACGCAGGGCCGGGTGAGCGGGCATGGACGCCCGCGAAAGGGACAGCCACGCTGGGAGCGTGTCTGGCCCGGCCCGAACAGCCCGGAGGACGCTGGAGGAGAGCCGCGCGAGCGGCCAATAATTCTGCCGGGGCACCCAAAGCGCGGGGATGCAAGGGGCGCGCGCTTACGCGCCCCTTGCGCGGTGGCGGCAGCGGGGCTGCAGAAAGGCTTCACACGCAAGCCAACGCAACAACCCTCGATCCGAAAGAAACCTTCCACCGCCCACAAAAACGAATAAAAAAACCAAAACACAAAAAGCCCGCCATTTCAAAAATGGCAGGCCCTTTTCCAGGGCTGCATCCGCCCCACCCAACACTCGCTAGATCGAAATCTTCCGCATACTCACACCGCGGCTGTGTGACTGCCCGTTCGGCCCGTACAGCGTCTGGCCGTGGTTGGCACGCAGTACCGACATCGCCTGGTGATTCCGCGCGACCTGCTGCTCCAGCAACATCCCGTTGTGCTGGTTACGCTGGTTCAGCGCGTCAGTGCAGGCCATGATCCGCTGCCACAGCGCATACAACGCCGGCACATTGCGGTAAGGCGCACGCAGGCGCAGCGGGGCCTCGTGCTGCTTGCGGCAGCTGTCGAGGTAGCTCAGCGTGGTCAGCAGTGAACTCTTCTGCTCGGTAATGCGTTGCAATGCCACGCCATTCACCTGGCCGGCGCAGAGCTGCGCCTGTTCGGCGTCCATCACCGGTTGCAGCGCCTGCAATGTCTCCAGCAGGCTGTTCAGCGTTTTGGGCAGGTCGTGCATGGTTTACCCCTTCAGGTAGTCCTGGGTGTCCCGCAGCAGGGCATCGGCAATTTTGCCTGTGTCCATTTTCAGCTCACCGTTACGGATGGCCTCTTTCAACTGCTCAACCCGCTGCATGTTGATGTCCTGCGCGCTGTTGCCGGAAAGGACGGCTTGCGCACCGCTCAGGCTGACCTGGGTGCCTTTCACCTCGGCCGCACCGGCAGCGGTGCCGGTTTTTACTTTGGCGGATTGCACGCCGCTTTCATTATTATCACGCGCCTGAACCTGGCTGATGCCGGACAGCGGCTGAGTACGATCGATGCTCATAGTATTCTCCCAGTCTGGCGGGAATGACGTCCTCTCACCCGCATAAAAAACTCTCTGTACCAGGATTATCGTCCCGGTCAGAGAAAACTTTAGGCTATCAGTCTGCTTTTTTCCGAAAGCGGCGGCTACAACGTCAGGTGTACTGTGCCATCTGCCGCCACCGTTCCGCTGACCACCTGGCCGGACGCCATCCGGACCCGCACATTATCGGCAATGGCCGCATTGTTCATCGCTTTGCCGGCACTGGAGACGTTGAAGCCGTTACCGCCCGCCATCACCTGCACCTCCTGGCCGGCCTGCACCTGCCAGGCGCGGCGCACCATGCTCAGCGTCAGCGGCTGGCCGATGTTGATGGCGCGCAGCGCCACCGCGCCCTGAACCTGCTGTTCGTTCTGTAACGTGCGCGGCGGCAGGGTGTCCAGCCGCCCCTCTTTCTGTTGCAGGTCAGCGGCCGAGAGCACCGTGCCGCGCGGGATGGTGCGGGCGGCAACCCAGTAACGGCCGGTCACCTGTACGTCAGTCTGCACAAAACGGCGGGTCTCGCCGCACCGCACCGACAGCGAAATCATGCCCCAGCTGCGGCCGTTGTTCGGCAGCGAAAGCTGGGGGGCCGGGCAATCCGGCCATTGGGCTTCCGGGGTGACGACCCGCGTTTTCACCTGCATACCGCTCTGCGCATATTGCCGCTGGAAAAACTCAGCAATCTGCGACTCCAGGGATGCCGCCACAGCACCGGAAACAGGCAGCCACAGCAGGGCACACAGCACCGGCAGCGGCGTCAGAATAGGGAAGCGCACGGCCATCTCCTCGTCCAGACCAGTCAGCCGACCCCCGGAAAAACGTGGGGGGCGGGCATAATTCGGAATTATCTTACGCGGTTTTGGTTGCGTTAAAGCAGAAAAATAGCGGCCGATTGTGTGCTTATTCCTGCGATAGGGTTGCCACCCCCCCGACTATGCTGTCGGCTCCAAAATCTCATTTGCGGAGGACGCATGCTCGACAAACTGGATGCAGCGTTGCGCTTTCAACAAGAGGCGCTCAATTTACGCGCCCAGCGCCAGGAAGTCCTGGCCGCGAACATTGCCAACGCAGACACCCCCGGCTACCAGGCCAGGGATATCGATTTCGCCAGCCAGCTGAATAAAGTGATGGAGCAGGGGCGGGTAAACGGCAGCGGTCTGGCCCTGAATGTGACGTCTGCCCGTCACATTGAGGTGCAGGCCAGCCAACCGGCCGACCTTGACCTGCTGTTCCGTGTCCCGGACCAGCCGGCGCTCGATGGTAACACCGTCGACATGGATCGGGAACGCACCAACTTTGCTGATAACAGCCTGAAGTACCAGACCGACCTGACCGTGCTCGGCGGCCAGATTAAAAGCATGATGTCTGTGCTGCAACAAGGATAACCCGCATGTCAATGCTCTCGATTTTTGATATTTCCGGTTCCGCGCTGGCCGCCCAGTCCCAGCGGATGAACGTCAGTGCCAGTAACCTGGCGAACGCTGACAGCGTCACCGGGCCGGACGGCCAGCCGTACCGCGCCAAAGAGGTGGTGTTCCAGGTGCAGGCTGCGCCGGGGCAGGAAACCGGCGGCGTGCGTGTGGCACAAATCGTGGACTCCAGCGCGCCGGACAAGCTGGTCTACCAGCCCGGCAACCCGCTGGCTGACGACAAGGGCTATGTGCGTATGCCGAATGTCGACCCGGTCAACGAGATGGTGAACACCATCTCCGCATCACGCAGCTATCAGGCCAACGTGGAGGTGCTCAACACCACCAAGTCCCTGATGATGAAAACCCTGACTCTCGGCCAATAACAGGAGCCGCCATGTCTGTTTTATCGTCCGTTAACGGCAGCACCGACAATACCGTTGTCGGTACCACCAGCAAAAGCAGCAGCACGTCCGCCAGCACCAGCGCGGATTTGCAAAACAACTTCCTGACCCTGCTGGTGACCCAGCTGAAAAACCAGGACCCGACCAACCCGATGGAAAACAGCGAGCTGACCACCCAGTTGGCGCAGATCAATACCGTGAGCGGCATTGAGAAGCTGAATACCACGCTTGGCAGCATCTCCGGGCAGATCAACAGCAACCAGTCAGTGCAGTCCACCGCCATGATTGGCCACGGGGTGATGATCGCCGGGAACAGCATCCTGGCCGGCACCGCGGCTGACGGCACCGTCAGCACCACGCCGTTTGGCCTGGAGCTGGAGCGTGCGGCCGGTAACGTGACGGCCACCATCACCGACAGCAGCGGCAAAGTTGTCCGCACGCTGGATCTCGGCGCGCAGACGGCGGGTGTCCACAGCTACAGCTGGGACGGCCTGCAGGCGGACGGCACCAACGCACCGGACGGCTCGTACTCCATCAGCTTTAACGCCAGCAGCAGCAACGGCGAACAGATGGTGGTCCAGCCGCTGAAATATGCGCTGGTCAACGGCATTACCAATGACAGCAGTGGGGCGGTGCTTGACCTCGGCATCTCCGGCACCACGACACTGAGCGATGTGCGCCAGATCCTGTAACCCGGCGCGTACTTAACTTCGCCCGCTTTTGGCGCGGCACCCCACACAGCACAGTTTTACGGAGCGAAATAATGAGTTTTTCTCAGGCAGTCAGCGGCCTTAACGCCGCCTCAAGCAATCTGGACGTCATCGGCAACAACATCGCCAACTCCGCGACCTCCGGCTTTAAATCGGCGTCGATCTCCTTTGCCGACATGTTCGCCGGTTCCAAAACCGGGATGGGCGTAAAAGTCGCCAGCGTCACGCAGGACTTCACCGACGGCACCACCTCCACCACCAACCGTGGCCTGGACGTGGCGATCAGCGGCAACGGCTTCTTCCGCCTGACGGACAGCAGCGGCGGCGTGTTCTACTCCCGTAACGGCCAGTTCACGCTGGACGAAAACCGCAACCTGGTGAACATGCAGGGCCTGAGCCTGACCGGTTACCCGGCCACCGGCACCCCGCCGGCCATCGCCCAGGGCGCACAGCCGGTCGCGCTGAGCATCCCGAACACCATGCTCTCTGCCAAAGCCACCAGCACCGGCTCTATGGTCGCGAACCTGAACTCAAGCCATGACGTGGTCACCACCACGCCGTTCAACGCCAACGACGCCACCAGCTACAGCTACGTCAACACCATCACCACCTATGACACGCTGGGCAACTCCCATGACATGAACGTCTACTTCGCGAAAACCGCGAACAACACCTGGGACGTCTACTCCATGGACGGCAGCGTCAGCGGTGCCACCGCCAACAAGCTCGGCACCATGAACTTCTCCACCAGCGGCGCGCTGGTCAGCACCGTGGATGCCAACGGCAACGCCACCACCAGTGCCTCCACCTTCACGCTGCCGATGGGCGCGCTGAACGGGGCAGACGCCCAGACCATCCAGCTCAGCATGGTCGGCAGCCTGCAGCAGAACACCGGCACTGACAGCATCGGCACCCTGTCCCAGGACGGCTACGCCGCAGGCGACATGACCGGCTACCAGATCAACGATGACGGCACCATCACCGGCGTTTACTCCAACCAGCAGACCCAGCTGCTCGGCCAGATCGTGATGAGCAACTTCGCGAACACCGAAGGGCTGGAATCCGCCGGTAACAACGTCTGGCAGGCGACCCAGTCCTCCGGGCAGGCGATCACCGGCGTGGCCGGCGGCAGCGGCTTCGGCTCCCTGACCAGCGGCGCGCTGGAAGCCTCGAACGTGGATCTGAGCAAAGAACTGGTCAACATGATCGTGGCACAGCGTAACTACCAGTCCAACGCCCAGACCATCAAAACTCAGGACCAGATCCTGAACACCCTGGTTAACCTGCGCTAACGCGCTGACGGATAGACGATGGATCACGCAATCTATACCGCGATGGGCGCGGCCAGCCAGACGCTCAACATGCAGGCGGTCACCGCCAACAACATGGCGAACGCCTCAACGCCCGGTTTCAAAGCGCAGCTCAGCGCGTTCCGTGCGGTGCCGCTGGACGGCGACACCCTGCAGACACGTACGCTGGTGGCTGCGTCCACACCGGGCAGCAACGACACCCAGGGGCCGCTGACCACCACCGGCCGCCCGCTGGATGTGGCCCTGCAACAGGATGGCTATCTGGCGGTGCGCCTGCCGGACGGTTCCGAGGCGTACACCCGCAACGGTGACATCCAGATCAACGCCAACAGCCAGCTCACCGCGGGCGGGTTGCCGGTGATGGGAGACGGCGGCCCGATTGAGGTGCCGCCTTCCGCCCAGCTGACCATCGCGGCCGACGGCACCATCACCGCGCTGAATGCCGGCGACTCGCCGAGCACCACGGCGCAGGTCGGCAAGCTGAAGCTGGTCCGGGCGCAGGCTGGTGAACTCGAGCGCGGCGACGACGGCCTGTTCCACACTGCGGCCAACGGCCCGCAGGCAGGCGGCGCACTGGCGGCAGACCCGCAGATGCGGCTGATGCCGGGCGTGCTGGAAGGCAGCAACGTCAAGCCGGTGGAAACCATGGTGGACATGATCGCCAACGCCCGCCGCTTCGAGATGCAGATGAAAGTCATCTCCAGCGTGAATGAAAACGAACAGCAGGCGAACTCGCTGCTTTCCCTGAGCTGATGCCGGGTATTAAGGACTTTTTATGATCTCTTCGCTTTATATTGCCAAAACCGGGCTGGACGCCCAGCAGACCAACATGGACGTGATCGCCAACAACCTGGCGAACGTCAGCACCACCGGCTTCAAACGCCAGCGCGCGGTGTTTGAGGATTTGATGTACCAGACCATGCGCCAGCCGGGTGCCCAGTCTTCTGACCAGACCACGCTGCCGTCCGGGTTGCAGATCGGTACCGGCGTGCGCCCGGTGGCGACCGAGCGCCTGCACAGCCAGGGCAACCTGTCGCAGACCGACAACAGCAAAGACATCGCCATCAAAGGGCAGGGCTTCTTCCAGGTACAGATGCCGGACGGCACGCTGGCCTACACCCGTGACGGCTCGTTCCAGGTTGACCAGAACGGCCAGCTGGTGACCGCCAGCGGTTTCCAGGTGCAACCGGCGATCACCATCCCGGCCAACGCCCTGTCCATCACCGTCGGCCGTGACGGCATCGTCAGCGTGACCCAGCAGGGGCAGACCGCCGCCCAGCAGGTCGGCCAGCTGACCCTGAGCACCTTTATCAACGACAGCGGCCTGGAAAGCGTGGGTGAAAACCTCTACCAGGAGACGCAGAGCTCCGGCGCACCGACCGAGAGCACCCCCGGCCTGAACGGCGCGGGCCTGCTCTACCAGGGCTATGTCGAAACCTCCAACGTCAACGTGGCCGAGGAGCTGGTGAACATGATCCAGACCCAGCGCGCCTATGAAATCAACAGCAAGGCGGTCTCTACCTCTGACCAGATGCTGCAGAAACTGACGCAGCTCTGACAGGGTGCCGGGCGCAGGCCCGGCAGACTGACACTCACTCTAACGAAGGTTCGATACCGTGGTGAAACTGAAACATCCGCCGGCCGCCGTGTTGCCGGCACTGCTGGCGCTGGCCCTGACCGGCTGTGCTTATATCCCGCACGACAATCTGGTCAAAGGCGCGACCACGGCATCCCCGGCGCCGGTCAGCGCGCCTGCGCCGAACGGCTCCATCTTCCAGACGGTACAGCCGATGAACTACGGCTACCAGCCGCTGTTCGAGGATCGCCGCCCGCGCAACGTCGGCGATACCCTGACCATCGTGTTGCAGGAGAACGTCAGCGCCAGCAAGAGCTCGTCTGCCAATGCCAGCCGCAGCGGGTCGACCACCTTCGGGTTCGACACCGTGCCGCGCTACCTGGAAGGGCTGTTCGGCAATGCGCGCGCGGCGGTGGACACCACCGGCGACAACACCTTCAGCGGCAAGGGTGGGGCGAATGCCAACAACACCTTCAGCGGCACGCTTACCGTGACCGTGGACCAGGTGCTGGTGAACGGCAACCTGCACGTGGTGGGTGAGAAACAGATCGCCATCAACCAGGGCACGGAGTTCATCCGCTTCTCGGGCGTGGTCAACCCACGCACCATCAGCGGCCAGAACGCCGTGATCTCCACCCAGGTGGCGGACGCCCGCATCGAATACGTGGGCAACGGCTATATCAACGAAGCCCAGAACATGGGCTGGATGCAACGGTTCTTCCTTAACCTGTCGCCGCTTTAAGGTGACCGGCCGCCCCCAGGGGCAGGTTTTACGCCCCCAGGGGCACATGCACGCGTGACGCCCTGAGGGGCAAAAGAGACGCCCTTGCGGGCAAATGAGGTTTCAGATGCGAAAACAACGAGTGATGGGTTTACTGCTGGCCGCGGCAATGCTGTGCGCCGGGCCGGCCGGGGCGGAGCGGATCCGTGACCTGACGACCGTGCAGGGTGTGCGCGACAACGCCCTGATCGGTTACGGGCTGGTGGTGGGGCTGGACGGCTCCGGCGACCAGACCATGCAGACGCCGTTTACCACCCAGAGCCTGAACAACATGCTTTCGCAGCTCGGCATCACCGTGCCGGCCGGGACGAACATGCAGCTGAAAAACGTGGCCGCGGTGATGGTCACCGCCAAACTGCCGCCGTTCTCCCGCGCCGGGCAGGGCATTGATGTGGTGGTCTCTTCGCTGGGCAACGCCAAAAGCCTGCGCGGCGGCACCCTGCTGATGACCCCGCTGAAAGGCGTGGACAACCAGGTCTATGCGCTGGCACAGGGTAACGTGCTGGTGGGCGGGGCGGGTGCCTCGGCGGGCGGCAGCAGCGTGCAGGTGAACCAGCTGGCCGGCGGCCGCATCACCAACGGCGCGACCATTGAACGCGAACTGCCGACCACCTTCGGCAGCGGCGGCACCCTGAACCTGCAACTGAACGAAGAGGACTTCACCACCGCGCAGGCCGTGGCGGACGCCATCAACCGTCAGGGCGCAGGCAGCGCCACCGCGCTCGACGGCCGCACCATCCAGGTGCTGGTGCCGCAGGGCAGCAGCGCGCAGGTGCGCTCGCTCGCGCAGATCCAGAACATCAACGTCAACCTCGGCCCGCGTGATGCGAAAGTGATCATCAACTCCCGCACCGGCTCGGTGGTGATGAACCGTGATGTCACCCTCGACAGCTGCGCCGTGGCGCAGGGCAACCTGTCAGTGGTGGTGGACCAGCAGAACCAGGTCAGCCAGCCGGACACCCCGCTGGGCGGCGGCCAGACTGTGGTGACGCCAAACACCCAGATCTCGGTGCGCCAGCAGGGCGGTTCACTGCAACAGGTGCAGTCCAGCCCGAGCCTGAACAACGTGGTGCGGACCCTGAACGCGCTGGGTGCCACGCCGATCGACCTGATGTCCATCCTGCAGGCGATGAAAACCGCCGGTTGCCTGCGCGCCGATCTGGAAATTATCTGATGAGCGAACTGAACAGCCTCTCCGGTGCCGCGTATGACGCGCAGGCGCTGAATGACCTGAAACGGGATGTCGGCAAAGACCCGAAGGCGCACCTGAAACAGGTGGCGCAGCAGTTCGAGGGGGTGTTTGTCACCATGATGCTGAAAAGCATGCGTTCGGCCCTGCCGGAAGGCGGCCTGCTCAGCAATGACCAGACCAAACTCTACACCTCCCTGTATGACCAGCAGGTCGCGCAGGAGATGTCGAAGAAAGGGCTGGGCATGGCCGACATGATGGTGAAACAGCTCGGCGGCAGCACCGGCGCACCCAGTGAAACCGCCGGCACGGTGCCGATGGCGCTGGACAAAGAGGTGCTCAACACCCTGCCGGTGCAGGCACTGGAGCAGATGCTGCGCAAATCGGTGCCGAGAATGCCGGCACCGAGCGCCACGCCGGTGGTGGTGGCACCGAAGCTCTCCGGCGACAGCGGCGAGTTTGTGTCACGCCTCAGCCTGCCCGCGCAGATGGCCAGCCAGGAGAGCGGCATCCCGCACCAGCTGATCATGGCGCAGGCGGCGCTGGAGTCCGGCTGGGGCCAGCGCGAGATCCCGACCAAAGACGGCACGCCGAGCTACAACCTGTTCGGCATCAAGGCCGGCAGCAGCTGGGATGGCCCGACCACCGACATCACCACCACCGAGTATGAGAACGGTGCCGCGAAGAAGATCAAAGCGACCTTCCGCGTCTACGGCTCTTACGTCGAGGCGATCAGTGACTACGTGCGGCTGCTCACCAACAACCCGCGCTATGCAAACGTGGCCGCGGCCGATACGCCGGAGCAGGCGGCCCACGCCCTGCAAAAAGCGGGCTACGCCACTGACCCGAACTACGCCAGCAAACTGGTCAGCGTGATCCAGCAGATCAAGGGCGCGGGGGCGCAGGCGGTGAAAGCCTACACCCACGATCTGAGTTCCCTGTTTTAACCGCAACGGCCGTGAGAAATCATGGCCGTTGTGCCTTTTAACACTCAAGTTTTTTCATTATTTGCCGATAACCCAGACAGGCCGGAGAGGAGCCCCCTTCCCGGCACCGTTTATCATGCGACCGGTACAGACGAGGCCGCCGGCAACAAGGAACCGACATGTCCAATAATTTAATCAACACGGCGATGAGCGGGCTGAACGCGGCACAGGCGGCCCTCAGCACTGCCAGTAACAACATCAGCAACGTGACCACGGCGGGCTATAACCGCCAGACCGCGGTCATCTCGCAGAATACCGGCACCAACACCGCGCAGGGCTACATCGGCAACGGTGTGGTGACCAGCGGCGTGAACCGCGAATATAACCAGTTCATCGTCAACCAGTTGCGTTCGGCCTCGACCACCAACAGCGCGCTCACCTCTTATTACAACCAGGTGTCGCAGGTGGATGACCTGCTGTCAGACAGCACCAACAGCCTCTCCACCACCATGCAGACTTTCTTCAGCAACCTGCAAAGCATGGTCAGCAACCCAGGTGATGACGCCGCGCGCCAGACGGTGCTCGGCAGTGCGCAGGGGCTGGTAAACCAGTTCCAGAGCACGGACAAATACCTGAAAGACATGGAGAGCGGCGTTAACCAGCAGATAAGTGACAACGTTGACCTGGTGAACAACTACGCCAAACAGATAGCAACGCTGAACAACCAGATCTCCCGTGCACGCGGCGCAGCCGGCAGCGAGCCGAATGCCTTGCTCGACCAGCGCGACCAGCTGGTGAGCGAACTCAACGACCTGGTGGGCGTCAGCGTCACCCAGCAGGACGGCGACACCATGAACATCTCGGTGGCCGGCGGCCTGATGCTGGTGCAGGGCGGCAACGCCTACAGCCTGGAGGCCGTGCCCTCCAGCAGCGACCCAAGCCGCCTGACCATCGGTTACAACCGCGGCAACGGCACCAGCGAAGTGCCGGAAAGCCAGCTCACCACCGGCACGCTCGGCGGCCTGCTCTCTTTCCGCAGCGAATCCCTTGACCCGGCGCGCAACCAGCTGGGCCAGCTGGCCGTCACCATGGCCGACCAGTTCAACCAGATCCACGAAGCCGGGTTTGACCTCGAAGGCGACGCGGGCGGGGCCTTCTTCAGCTTCACCGGCCCGACCACCCTCGGCAACGTGAAAAACAGCGGCACCGCCGACATGTCCGTGACCTACACCGACACCACCAAGGTGCAGGCCAGCGACTATACCCTGAAATACAACGGCAGCAGCTGGAACGTGACCCGTGTCTCTGACGGCGCGGCCATCACCGCCACCAGCGGCACCGACAGCGACGGCAACCCGAGCCTGAGCTTTGACGGCCTGTCAGTGAGCATCACCGGGGCGGCAGCCGGCGGTGACAGTTTCACCCTGAAAACGGTGAGCAACGCGGCGGGCAACCTCCAGGTCGCGATCACTGACTCCAGCAAAATCGCGGCGGCCTCTGAGGCCACCAGCGGCGTGAGCGACAACCGCAACGCACAAAAACTGCTGGATTTGCAGACCAGCAAAGTGGTGCAGGGCAAAACCACCCTGTCCGGCGCCTATGCCAGCCTGGTGAGTGACATCGGCAACCAGACCAGCACCGCAAAACTGAACAATACCACCCAGGGCAATATCGTCACCCAGCTGACTGCCCAGCAACAGTCCATCTCCGGCGTCAACCTGGATGAAGAGTACGGCGACCTGCAACGTTACCAGCAGTACTACCTGGCTAACGCCCAGGTCATCCAGACCGCCGGCACCATTTTCAATGCGCTGATGGACTTGCGCGGCTAACAGATAAGGAACGGCACCATGCGTGTAAGTACCAGTATGCTTTACCAGCAAAATATGGACGGCATTTCCAACAGCCAGAGCAAGTGGCAGGCGAGCGGCACCCAGCTCTCCACCGGCCTGCGCGTGAACAAGCCGTCCGATGACCCGATGGCCGCCTCGCAGGCGATTCTGGTGACCCAGTCAGAGTCACAGAACAAGCAGTATGCGCTGGCCCGCGATTTCGCCAATAACAACATGAGCCTGGAAGAGTCGATCCTCGGCAACGTCACCAGCACCATCCAGAGCGCGCAGAGCGTGGTGGTGAGCGCCGGTAACGGCACCCTGAGTGATGATGACCGCGCCTCGCTGGCCACCCAGTTGCAGGGGCTGAAAGATCAGCTGCTCAACCTGGCCAACACCAGCGACGGTAACGGCCGCTACATTTTCGCGGGCTACGCCAGCGACAAAGCGCCGTTCGTCAGCGCCGGTGACGGCACCGTGCTCTACCATGGCGGCGCGCAGGCGATTGAGCAGAAAGTGGATGCCAACCGCACCATGATCGTGAGCCACACCGGTTCGCAGGTGTTCTTGTCCGTGACCAGCAACGCCAAGCCGGAGCCGGACGGCAGCACGCCGGAAAGCGATGTGTTCGCGACCCTGGATTTCGCCCTGACGGCGCTGAATGACAGCAGCATCAGCAGCGAAGACCTGACCGCCGCGCTGGACAAAACCAACCGCGGCCTGAGCAACTCGCTGAACAATGTGTTGTCGGTGCGTTCTGAACTCGGTACCCAGATGAACGAGCTGGACACGCTCGACAGCATCGGCGACCAGCGCAGCCTGACCAACAGCACCCAACTGAGTAATTTGCAGGACACCGACTGGAACGCAGCCATCTCCAGCTACAGCATGCAGCAGGTGGCGTTACAGGCGGCGTATAAGACCTTCAGTGATATGCAGGGGATGTCCCTGTTCCAGCTTAACCAGTAGTGATTTCTCTCTGCTCGCCGGGCGCGGGCAGGTTCTTTTCAGGCCCGCGTACACCGGTGCCTGTTTTGGTATGCCGCCGTTCTGTCTAAGGTTGCGGCGGCATACCTCTTTTTCTTCTCTTCTTTCCCTTCTCTGCACGCCTTTTTCTCAGCCAAACATCACCAGCAGCAGCGGGAACAGGAACGGCGCAATCAGCGACGTGATGATGCCGCACAGCACCAACGCCAGAGAACTGAACGCCCCCTCCTGATAATCCAGTTCCGCCGCCCGCGCCGTGCCCAGCGCATGGGACGCCGTGCCCATCGCCAGCCCGCGTGACGCTTTGGTGCGGATACGCAGCAGGTTCAGCAGGCTGTGGCCCAGCACTGCGCCGAGTACCCCGACAAAAATCACACACACGGCGCTTATCGCCGGGATGCCGCCAATCGACTGCGACACCGCCATCGCAATCGGCGTCGTGACCGATTTCGGCAGGATAGACGCCGCAACCTGCGGTGACGCGCCCATCCACAGCGCAATCGCCGTGCCGGTGCACATGGCGGTGATACTGCCGATAAAGCAGATGGCGATGATCGATTTCCAGCGGGCGCGGATCTGGTGCAGTTGCTCATAGAGCGGGAAGGCCAGCGCCACCACCGCCGGTTGCAGCAGGTCATTCAGGATTTTGCTGCCGGCAAAATAGCGGGCATAAGGCGTGTGGGTCAGCAGCAGCAGCGGGATGATCACCGCCATCGACACCAGCAGCGGGTTGAGCAGCGGCATCCGCAGCCGGGTTGCCAGTTTGCGTGCAGCAAAGAAAACGGCCACCGTAAGCGGCAGCGACCACCAGATTTCACCCATCATTTCTCCTCCCCGGCGGCGTCCTCAGTACCGACCAGCGGCCGCTCGCGGTGCACATAGTGCGAGGCACAGGCCACCACCACCATCACAATCAGCGTACTGACGATGCAGGAGACCACCAGCGGGCCGAACTGCGCGCGGATCTGGTCATAATAGTTCATCACGCCGACGCCAATCGGCACAAACAGCAGCGCCATATAGCGGATCAGCAGATGGCAGCCCGGTTTGACCCAGCCGGCGGGCAGGATCTGCAACGACAGCAGGAAAAACAGGATCAACATACCGAGGATACTGCCGGGGATCGCCAGCGGCAGCAGGGCCGCCAGGGCATTACCGGCCCACAGGCAGAGATAAATCGCCAGAAAGGCGCGGAGGAATTGCCAGCAAAGCGTGAGGAGAGGGCGCATAACGGGTTCCTGAAGGTCTGATGTATTCATCATACAATTAAATCAAGAAGTGAGCTATAGATCACATGATGTAAGCCGAAGCCACTGCCTTAAGCGTAGTGGAAGATGGTTCGCAGGATAGCCGCATCCAGGTTGCCAAGCGGCCCCCGGCACCGCCACAATAGAGCCATTGCCCTGTTAATAAGTGAATATGCCATTTTGACTATGCCTGATCATTGCCCTGCGGAGTCCTCCTCTTCGCCGGTGATGCCCCCGCCGCCCACCGGGCTGGCGCGCACGGCGTCACTGATTTCGTTGCTGGTGGCGCTGCTGCTGGTGAGTATTAAGTTATGGGCCTGGCTGGCCACCGGTTCGATGGCGCTGCTGACGTCGGCGGCGGACGGGCTGGTGGACGTGCTTGCCTCGCTGGTCACGCTGGTGGGGGTGCGTTACGCGCTGCGCCCGGTTGACAAGGGGCACCGTTACGGCCACGGCAAAGCGGAGGCCGTGGCGGCGTTTATACAGGCGTTATTGCTGGCGGCGGCCGGCATCGGGCTGGGGATTGAGTCGGGCGGGCGGTTGCTGAACCCGCAGCCGCTGGCGCAACTGGGGCTGGGGATTTGGGTGATTGTGGCCAGCACCTGCGCCGCCACCGGGCTGGTGCTGATGCAGACTTATGTGGTGAAGCGCACCGGGTCAACGGCGATTGCCGCCGACCGGGCGCACTACATCACGGATGTGGCGGTCAACGTGGCGGTGCTGGTGGCGCTGTTGCTGGATCACCTGTTTGGCTGGTCACGCTCAGACGCTCTGGGCGCGTTGGGGATTTCGTTTTACATGGTATGGAACGCCCGCGGCATGGCCGCCGACGCCCTGAAGCAGTTGCTGGACCGGGAACTGGACGCCGCCGACCGCAAACGCATCCGCGCCGCGGTGCTGAGCTGCCCCGGTGTGCAGGGGATCCACGACCTGCGAACCCGCAATGGCGGCGACCGGGTGTTTGTGGAGTTCCATGTCGAGGTGGACGGCGCGCTGACGGTGGATGTCGGCCATGATATCGGCGACGCCGCCGAAGCCGCCGTGCGGGCGCTGTTCACGCGGGCGGATGTGACGGCTCACCTGGAGCCGGCAGGGATTGTGGATGACAGATTGGATGATTTGCTTAAATAGGGGGGGCGGGGGCTGGCGTGCTGGCCCTGCACCCGCGGGTATGGAGTACGCGGTACGGCTTTTAAGGTTTTTGTGGAAGGTTTGGTTGTTCATGTGCGGTGGGTTAGGTCTTTGGATCGAGGTTTGTTGCGTTGGCATACGCCCGGCGTCTTTCTGCGGCTCCGGTGCCGTCATCGGTTGTAAAGTGGCATGTTTCGGTTGTTTATGTGTATTTGTCTACCCGGCTTTTCAAGCCTCAACCGAGCAGGGCCTGCCGGCGCGCCGGCCCTGCACCCGCGCGCTTTCGGTGCCCCGGCTGAATCATTGCA
>NZ_PJZI01000053.1 GCF_002858805.1 Chimaeribacter arupi | reverse complement strand
ATAGCTCAGCTGGATAGAGTACTCGGCTACGAACCGAGCGGTCGGAGGTTCGAATCCTCCTGGATGCACCATCTTCTACTTTCACGGACAGGATTACCTTCCGGGAGAGTTCGCAGTAAACAAACTACCTAAATGCATCCATAGCTCAGCTGGATAGAGTACTCGGCTACGAACCGAGCGGTCGGAGGTTCGAATCCTCCTGGATGCACCATCTTCTTCAGATAATTTCCTTTATTCGTCTCCCTCTCTCGTTTTTCCGATGTGTTTCTATCCTGTTCCTATTCTGTCCCCGCGCCAGGCAACACGTTAATACCCCCACTTTCTGTTTATGCTTGCTTTCTGACGCTGCTTGTTTTCGCTGGCTTGCGATTAACGCCTGTTTCCCATTTCTTTGCGTATAAACACAGATTCTCTTCTTTATCCGTTTACGTCTGCGGTGATCTATTTCCTGCCCCGGTTGCGCCTCTATTACCCCGGTTCGCTTAACCGTTTCTCTGCCCTGTTTATTCCGAAAATTCATCGTGTTAAGCGGTGATTAAACCATCAGTTCTCAACACGCACGTCAGTTGATTTATGTTTTATAGGGAATTTTTCATGCGCCAGGTTTTGCGGTTGATTGATTGTCTGTGCCACTTCGTTACCGCTAATTAACCAACATGCGACATTCAAAAGACTTTACGCTAAAGTAGTTTTTCTCTTTTTCAGTGAATGCGGAGTACACGATGTACGATCGTTACGAAGGACTGATATTTGATATGGATGGCACCATATTGGATACCGAACCGACTCACCGCAAGGCCTGGCACCATGTGCTGACGAAATATGACATGCACTATGACGCAGATGTCCTGACGGCACTGAATGGCTCACCCACCTGGCGGGTTGCCCAGGCGATTATTGATGCGCATCAGTCTACGCTGGATGCCTATCAGCTGGCGGCAGAGAAAACCGCCGCCGTGAAAGAGATGCTGTTTGACAGCGTCCGGCCACTGCCGTTGATTGACGTCGTTAAAGCGTATCATGGCCGCCGCCCGATGGCGGTAGGCACCGGCAGCGAGCACAGCATGGCTGATGCCCTGTTGCGTCATCTTGGGCTGCGTGACTGTTTTCAGGTGATTGTCGGCGCCAATGATGTCAGCAACCCCAAGCCTGCGCCGGATACTTTTTTACGCTGTGCCGAACTTATGGGCGTTCCCGCTGAGAAGTGCGTGGTATTTGAAGACGCGGACTTCGGCATTGAAGCGGCAAAACGCGCCAATATGGCCTATGTCGATGTGCGTATTTTGTGAGTGACGCGCTGGCTATTGCGTCATTATTTGGCAGTAGTTTTCTCAGTGCGACCTTGTTGCCGGGAAATTCAGAAATTCTGTTGGTCGCGTTATTAACTGCCGGCGATACCGCACCGGCAGCATTGGTGGTGTCTGCAACGGCAGGCAACACCCTGGGCGGCTTGACGAATGTGGTAATAGGACGCTTTCTACCGGCGATGTCAGCCCAGCGGGGGCATAAACTCGCCCTCGGTTGGCTGACCCGCTTTGGGCCGGCTGCGCTGTTGCTCAGCTGGGTGCCTGTAGTCGGCGATGTGTTATGTGTGTTTGCAGGTTGGCTGCGTATGCCCTGGCTGCCGGTAACGTTATGTCTCTGCCTGGGTAAAGGCATCCGTTATCTGGTGTTGGCTTATCTGACTTTACAGGGGTTGTCCTGGTGGCACTAAACAGAACAAACAGCCTGGGGCAAGCTGGCGACTCTGCTTACACGTTATCGTTTTTTGAGAGCGGGAGGTCGATTTGATCCCGGACGTATCCAAAGCACTTTCATGGCTGGAAGCGCACCCTCAGGCAATTAAAGGCATCCGCCGCGGCATCGAACGTGAAACGCTGCGGGTGAATGCAGATGGTTCACTGGCCAGCACCGGGCATCCTGAATCCCTGGGGGCAGCATTAACGCATGAGTGGATTACCACGGACTTTGCGGAAACGCTGTTAGAATTTATCACGCCGGTAGATGGCGACATTGATCATCTGCTGACATTCCTGCGTGATATTCACCGGCACACCGCCCGCACGCTGGGCGAAGAGCGGATGTGGCCGCTGAGTATGCCCTGCTTTGTCGGTGACGAGCAGGATATCGAGCTGGCGCAATACGGCACCTCCAATATCGGGCAGATGAAAACCCTGTACCGCGAGGGGCTGAAAAACCGCTACGGCGCCCTGATGCAAATCATTTCCGGCGTTCACTATAACTTCTCGCTGCCGCTCTCTTTCTGGCAGGCGCGGTTGGGCGTAAAAGATGCGGAAAGCGGCAAAGAGGCGATTTCGGCAGGCTATTTCAGCCTGATCCGTAACTACTACCGTTTTGGCTGGGTGATCCCTTACCTGTTTGGGGCATCGCCGGCGATCTGCTCCTCGTTCCTGAAAGGGCGGGAGAGTGCATTACCTTTTGAGCGTGATGAAAAAGGCATGTGTTACCTGCCTTATGCCACCTCACTGCGCCTGAGCGACCTGGGGTATACCAATAAATCGCAGAGCAATCTCGGTATTACGTTCAACGATCTTAATACCTATGTGGCAGGGTTGAAGAAAGCGATTCGTACGCCTTCTGAAGAGTATGCGGCGATGGGGTTAAAGCGCGACGGCCGTTATCTGCAACTGAATACCAATGTATTGCAGATTGAGAATGAGCTGTATGCGCCGATTCGTCCGAAACGCGTTACCCGTCGCGGTGAAACGCCGTCTGATGCCCTAATGCGTGGCGGCATTGAGTATATTGAAGTGCGTTCGCTGGACATCAACCCGTTCTCCCCGGTTGGGGTCGATATTACCCAGGCCCGTTTCCTGGATCTGTTCCTGATCTGGTGTGCGCTGGCGGATGCGCCGGAGATGAGCAGTGATGAACTGCTGTGCACCCGTAAGAACTGGAACCGGGTGATCCTGGAAGGGCGTAAGCCGGGCCAGACCATCGGCATTGGCTGCGAGGAATCGTTTGAGCCACTGGTTGAGGTCGGCAAATCACTGTTTGCGGATTTACGCCGTGTGGCTGAAGTGCTGGATAAGGTCAATGGCGATCGCCAGTATCAGGGAACCTGTGATGAGCTGGTTGCATCATTTGATGATCCTGATTTGACATATTCCGCCCGGATATTGCAGGCTATGAAAGAGAATGGCCTGAAAGGCGTCGGGCTGGCACTGGCTGAACAGTACCGTCAGATGCTGAGTGAAGAACCGTTGGAAATTCTCACTGATGAAAAGCTTGCAGCAGAACAGCAAGCCTCATTGCAGCGGCAGGCAGCGATGGAAGCTGAGGACACATTGAGCTTTGATGAGTTTCTGTCGAAGGTAAATGGCGGAAACTAAAAGAAAAAGGCCACAGTCACTGTGGCCAAATATACATCGCTGATAACAGAGATGATGATAACAAATGCGCGTCTTTCACTTATTAAGACCCGCCCACTGCGAAAAGGTTTCCTGAATTCGCTAAAAATATCTTTTTTCTTAGAGGAGGTGACACGATGCCCCTGTTGGATAGCTTTACTGTAGATCATACCCGGATGGCCGCTCCTGCCGTTCGTGTCGCAAAAACGATGCATACACCTCATGGCGATACCATTACCGTGTTTGATCTGCGTTTCTGCCGGCCGAATCTGGAAGTGATGCCGGAGCGCGGTATCCATACGCTGGAGCATCTGTTCGCCGGCTTCATGCGCAATCACCTGAACGGTGACGGTGTAGAGATTATCGATATTTCACCGATGGGTTGCCGTACCGGTTTTTACATGAGCCTGATTGGTACGCCGGAAGAGCAGCGTGTGGCGGATGCCTGGAAAGCGGCGATGGCCGATGTGCTGAAAGTCTCTGACCAGCGCGCCATTCCGGAGCTGAACGAGTATCAGTGCGGCACGTACCAGATGCACTCCCTGGAAGAAGCGCAGGAGATTGCGCGTCATATCCTGGATCACGATGTGGTGGTGAACCACAATGATGACCTGGCCCTGCCGAAAGAGAAGCTGCACGAACTGCACATCTAGTCTCAGCAGGTTTCAGTGACAAAAAAGACGCGATTATCGCGTCTTTTTTTATGGCTGAGGTGTATGGGCTGAGGCCAGGAACTCAGTGTTGTTCGACGCTGGCGCGGATCGGTTGTATCGGCGTAACCCGTACCTGTTTAATCATGTTGTCCTGCACGTCGAGGATCTGGATATCATAGTTCTCTATCTGGATCTGGGTATTCACCGGCGGGATCTCTTCCAGCACTTCCAGCAGCATCCCGTTAATGGTGCGTGCATCCTCTGCCGGCAGGCGCCAGTTAAACGCTTTATTCAGCTCACGCACGTTGGCACTGCCTTCGATCAGAACGGAGCCATCGCTTTGCGGCGTTACCTCTTCCGCCAGCGTCGGGGACATCGAAGTGGTGAAATCACCCACGATCTCTTCCAGGATGTCTTCTACCGTGACCAGACCCTGAATGTCACCGTATTCATCCACCACAATGCCGACTTTTTCCTTATTGCGCTGGAACTTCACCAGCTGGATATTCAGCGGCGTACCTTCAGGAATAAAGTAGATCTCATCGGCGGCACGCAGCAGGTTCTCTTTATTAAACTCTTTTTTCTCGGTCATCAGGCGGTAAGCTTCGCGCACGCGCAACATGCCGATGACGTCATCAAGTGACTCACGGTAAAGCACAATCCTGCCATGCGGTGAGTGCGTGAGCTGGCGCATGATCGACTTCCAGTCATCATTGATATCAATGCCGACAATCTCATTGCGCGGCACCATGATGTCATTCACCGACACACTTTCCAGATCCAGCACCGACAGCAGCATGTCCTGATTCCGGCGTGAAATCTGGGAGCGGGACTCATTCACAATGGTGCGCAACTCCTCTTTACTGACGGCATCACTCAGGTGAACATTGCTTTTGATGCCGAACAGGCGCATCAGCAGGCGTGACAGCGTGTTGAGGAACCAGACCAGCGGCAGCATGATTTTTTGCAGCGGCATCAGCAGCAGGCTGCTCGGAAAGGCAATGCGCTCGGGGTAAAGGGCCGCAAAGGTTTTTGGCAAGACTTCGGCGAACAGCAGCACGCCAAAGGTCAGGATACCGGTAGCAATCGCGACCCCGGCATCGCCGTACAGCCGCATCCCGACAATGGTCGCCAGTGCGGAGGCCAGGATATTGACCAGGTTATTCCCGATCAGTACCAGGCTTATCAGCCGGTCAGGCTGCTGAAGCAGTTTTTCCACCCGGCGCGCAGCCCGGTTCCCCTGTTTGGCCTGATGGCGTAACCGGTAGCGGTTGAGCGTCATCATGCCGGTTTCAGAGGCAGAAAAGTAAGCGGAAACAATGATCATAATGATCAGTGTGATAATCAGGGTGCCTGTAGAGACGTGCTCCAACGCGGTCTTCCTTATAACAGTGTGAACTCCCCGGCAGGGGAGTATAAAAAATTCAGATGACGATATATCAGCCTATCATGATCTGCTGAATCAGCCGGCTGCCAAAGTAAGCCAGGGTGAGCAGGACGGCACCGGCCATGCTGAACCAGACTACGCGGCGGCCGCGCCAGCCCTCATGGTAATGCCCCCACAACAGAACAACATAGACAAACCATGCCATGATCGACAGCACCGCCTTATGGACGTTCTCCTTGCTGAACAGGTTATCCATATAAAACAGGCCGGTGCACAGCGTCAGCGTCAGCAGCACAACACCGACCTGCGTAATGTGGAACAGCTTACGCTCAATGGTCATCAGCGGCGGCATATCAGAGGCAAAAGAGAGGCGCTTATTCTTCAGCAGATAGTCGAGCCAGGCGAGCTGGAAGGCATACAGCGCCGCGATGATAAGCGTGGAGTAAGAGAACAGCGCCAGCCCGATATGCACCAGCAGGCCGGGGCTGGACTCTAGATGGGTAATAAATTCACCGGGTAACAACCCGACAAAAATCAGGTTAATCAAGGCGAAACTATACACAATTGGTAACAAAAACCAGCCGCGGTTACGCGAGGCGACTATCGTCATCACGGTACAGATAATCAGGCTGACCATTGAGCCGATATTGACCAGGCTCAGGTTCTGGCCGGTATTGACGCCAAAAATACGCTGCTCCAGCGCAATGGCATGGCTAACCAGCGCCACGGCCGCGCAGAACAGCGCCAGGCGGCGGAAACCACTCTGTTGCCGCACCAGGCTGGGAAGAATCAGCGCAAGGCTGAGCAAGTAGGCAATCATGGCCACGAAGGCAGGAATCGGCATAAGGTGTCGTCGGGTATCAAAAAATAAGTCAGAGGGTCAGTATAACGTCAGCGGCGTCACGCTCCAACCGTTCCCCTACGGCGGGGCAGAGATCGCCCGGACTTCGTGTTATAATCCCGCCATTGTGTCGCCAAGGCGGCCTGTCATTACGTTGAGCAAGAGACGATGTTTGATAATTTAACTGATCGATTGTCGCGCACACTGCGCAATATCAGCGGCCGCGGGCGGCTGACCGAAGAGAATATCAAAGAGACCCTGCGTGAAGTGCGCATGGCGCTGCTGGAGGCGGATGTTGCGCTGCCGGTCGTGCGTGACTTCATCAACCGTGTCAAAGAGAGTGCGGTTGGGGTTGAGGTTAACAAGAGCCTGACGCCGGGCCAGGAGTTCGTCAAAATCGTTAAAAACGAATTGATGAATGCCATGGGCGAGGCTAACTCTGAACTCAATCTGGCCGCCCAGCCACCGGCCGTGGTGCTGATGGCCGGCCTGCAGGGTGCAGGTAAAACCACCAGTGTGGGTAAACTGGGTAAATTCCTGCGCGAAAAGCGCAAGAAAAAAGTGCTGGTGGTCTCCGCGGACGTTTATCGCCCGGCGGCGATTAAACAGCTGGAAACCCTGGCCGAGCAGGTGGGCGTGGATTTCTTCCCGTCCGATGCTCAGGAAAAACCGGTGGATATCGTCACCCGTGCGCTGCAACAGGCCAGGCTGAAGTTTTATGACGTTCTCCTCGTCGATACCGCAGGCCGCCTGCACGTTGACGAAGCGATGATGGACGAAATCAAACAGGTACATGCCGCGATTAACCCGGTAGAAACCCTGTTTGTGGTCGACGCGATGACAGGCCAGGACGCCGCCAACACCGCGAAAGCCTTTAATGAAGCGCTGCCGCTGACCGGCGTGGTGCTGACCAAAGTAGACGGTGATGCCCGTGGCGGTGCCGCGCTCTCTATCCGCCATATCACCGGCAAGCCGATTAAATTCCTGGGTGTGGGTGAGAAAACCGAAGCCCTGGAGCCATTCCATCCCGATCGCGTAGCTTCCCGCATTCTGGGCATGGGCGATGTGCTGTCGCTGATTGAAGATATTGAGAGCAAAGTTGACCGTGCACAGGCGGAAAAACTGGCCTCCAAGCTGAAAAAGGGCGACGGTTTCGATCTGACCGACTTCCTGGAACAGTTGAAACAGATGCGTAACATGGGCGGCATGGCCAGTATGCTGAGCAAGCTGCCGGGCGCCGGTCAACTGCCGGACAACGTCAAATCGCAGATGGATGACAAGGTTCTGGTGCGGATGGAAGCGATCATTAACTCAATGACGCTGAAAGAGCGCGCCAAGCCGGAAATTATCAAAGGCTCACGCAAGCGCCGTATCGCGCTGGGCGCGGGGATGCAGGTGCAGGACGTCAACCGGCTGCTGAAGCAGTTTGACGAAATGCAGCGCATGATGAAGAAAATGAAGAAGGGCGGCATGGCCAAAATGATGCGTGGCATGAAAGGCATGATGCCGCCTGGTTTCCCTGGTCGTTAACCCCGGATTATTTATTTACAGCGGCGCGCAGCAACTTTGTACGCTTTAGATTGCTTTTTGCGCCAAAATGAGTAAAATTTTCGGGCTTTTTATATTGCACCCGGGCCCCGTTCCCTCAATGGGGCCCGGCTGTTTTATTAACTAAAGAGGATGTTATGGTAACAATTCGTTTGGCACGTGGCGGCGCGAAAAAGCGTCCGTTCTATCAAGTAGTAGTGACCGACAGCCGCAATGCGCGTGACGGTCGTTTCATCGAGCGCGTAGGCTTCTTCAACCCAATCGCGTCTGGTCAGGCTGAAGCACTGCGTCTGGATCTGGACCGTATTGAGCACTGGCTGGGTCTGGGTGCTACCGTTTCTGATCGCGTTCACGCGCTGATCAAAGACGCTAAGAAAGCAGCTTAATCTGTCGCGGTGGCAACGATGAGCAAGCAACTCAAACCGGTAGCACCTACGCAGCCGATTGTACTCGGTAAAATGGGGTCTACTTACGGCATTCGTGGTTGGCTCAGAGTGTTTTCATCCACCGAAAACGCCGAAAGCATTTTTGACTATCAGCCCTGGTTTATCCAGCAGGCCGGTAAGTGGCAGCTTGTTGAGTTGGAAGACTGGAAGCGCCACAGTCAGGATCTGATCATCAAGGTCAAAGGCATTGACGATCGGGATGCCGCGAATCTGCTGACGAATTGCGAAATCGTCGTGGATTCCGGGCAATTGCCGCCTCTGGGCGAGGATGATTACTACTGGAAAGACCTGATGGGCTGCCAGGTAATCACCACAACCGGGTATGAGCTGGGTAAAGTCATCGACATGATGGAAACCGGCTCAAACGACGTGATGGTCGTGCGGGCAAACCTGAAAGATGCATTCGGCATGAAGGAGCGGCTGGTTCCGTTTCTTCATGGGCAGGTTATCAAGAAAGTCGATCTCACTGCTCAAGTGATTGAAGTAGATTGGGATCCTGGTTTTTGACCTCCGATTTGACCGGAAAAGATGAGTGGAACGGCAGCATAGGGATGGGCAAATGTTTATCGGTATAATCAGCCTGTTTCCTGACATGTTCCGCGCCATCACCGATTACGGGGTAACTGGCCGGGCAGTTAAAAATGGCCTGCTGAGCGTACAGTGCTGGAGTCCGCGTGACTTCGCCTACGACCGGCATCGCACTGTGGACGATCGCCCTTACGGCGGCGGCCCCGGTATGCTGATGATGGTGCAACCTTTACGGGAAGCGATTCAGACAGCAAAAGCAGCGGCAGGCGAGGGCGTCAAGGTTATCTATCTTTCGCCTCAGGGGCGCAAACTCGATCAAGAGGGCGTGCGTGAGCTGGCGTCAAATCAGAAGATGATTCTGGTGTGTGGCCGCTATGAAGGGATTGATGAACGGATCATCCAAACCGAGATTGACGAAGAATGGTCAATCGGTGATTACGTTCTCAGCGGGGGCGAACTGCCGGCCATGACGCTGATTGACTCTGTTTCCCGGTTTATTCCGGGCGTACTGGGTCATCAGGGTTCTGCAGAAGAAGATTCTTTTGCAGATGGCTTGCTGGATTGTCCTCACTATACCCGCCCTGAAGTGTTGGAAGGCATGGAAGTACCGCCGGTTTTACTGTCGGGCAACCATGCTCAGATACGCCGTTGGCGTTTAAAGCAGTCGCTGGGCCGCACCTGGCTTAGAAGACCTGAACTTCTGGAAAGCCTAGCTCTGACTGACGAGCAACAGGTGTTGCTGGCCGAGTTCCAAAAGGAACACCGGGCCAGTCAACCAGACTATTAAGGGAAACGTTAGCTACGGCTGATTTTCCCGATATATCAGTTTACCTAGGGTAAGAGACATATTATGAGCAACATTATTAAGCAAATCGAACAAGAGCAGCTGAAGCAAGACGTACCAGCATTCCGTCCGGGTGATTCCGTGGAAGTGAAGGTATGGGTCGTTGAAGGTAGCAAAAAACGTCTGCAGGCATTCGAGGGCGTGGTTATCGCCATCCGTAACCGCGGTCTGCACTCTGCATTCACTGTTCGTAAAATTTCTAACGGCGAAGGTGTTGAGCGCGTATTCCAGACTCACTCCCCAGTAATCGACAGCATTACTGTGAAACGCCGCGGCGCCGTTCGTAAAGCCAAACTGTACTACCTGCGTGAGCGTACTGGTAAGTCTGCTCGTATTAAAGAGCGTCTTAACTAAGATACAGCTAACGCTGCATCCAAAAGTTAATAGATATGAAGGGGTTAGCCACGGGCTAGCCCCTTTTTTTATGCCTGTGTCTACGGAATGGCTACAAAGAGGAAGCTCAGGGAAGAAAAAAGCCTGCGCGGGGCAGGCTTGGGGGCTGGAAGCATATCAGGAACGCGGTTTAGGGTCGGCTGGAGGGGATGCGCATTTTCAAGGAAGAAGAGAAGGAGATGACCTGGCTGACCAGAACGGAGATCGACCAACTGCTGGCGGCGTGCATGACCTACGGCAACCCGGACCTGACACGGATAGTCAAAATCTGCCTGACCACCGGCGCCCGCTGGCGCGAGGCGGAAAACCTGACGCGTTCGCAGCTGTCGCCGCACAAACTGACGTTTATCAAAACCAAGGGCAAGAAGAACCGCACGGTGCCGATCCCGCGCTGGCTCTACCAGGAGCTGGAGCCGCTCTCCGGGCGCTTATTCAGGCCCTGCTACCAGGCTTTCAGCCAGGTGCTGGCCTTAACCTCCCTGACCCTGGCGGACGGCCAGAAAACCCACGTCCTGCGGCACACCTTTGCCTCGCACTTCATGATGAACGGCGGCAACATCCTGGTGCTGCAACGCATACTGGGCCATGCCAACATCCGCGAAACCATGCGCTACGCCCATTTCGCCCCCGATCACCTGGAAGAAGCGATCACCCTCAACCCCCTCGCCGACCTGAATGACCACATTTTGCCTACCCCGCTGATCCCCGCTGATATTTCCTGATACCCCAGAACATATCAACCTGTTGTAAATTATATAATTTACTGAGATATCAATGGGGAAAGGGAAATGCGTCTTAACTAATAGGGCTACACCCGCTTAGTAAGCCCTTGAATCTTTATCCATGATGCCATCTTGAAAATGCAAATCGTAAAGTTATTTTTACGAATATTTTTCTCACTGTTTTATATGATGCTCATCAATGATCTCTGCCATTTTTATTTCAATATCTAATTGATTATGAAGATTATTAACGTTGGTATTATTCAATCTTATATCCGAATGTGATATAAATTTATCCGTAGTGTAATTTATTATTTACGGATTATGGATTGAATAATTTACAGAGAATGGTAAGGTGACTCTATTGCAGCGGCGTGACCAGCTGCCCCCTTTCACTGACAGGATCGATGTAATGCAAAAAGATGCCCTCAACAATGTTCATATCAGCGCGGAAGAGGTGTTGATTACCCCGGAAGAGCTGAAAAAACAGTTCCCGCTGAGCGCCGGCGATCAGCGCAATATTGCACAATCGCGTGACACCATCGCCAACATCCTCAAAGGCCATGACCATCGTCTGCTGATTGTGTGCGGCCCTTGCTCAATTCACGATCCTGATGCGGCACTGGCGTACGCACGCCGTTTGAAAGTGCTGGCTGAGGAACTGAGTGACCACCTGTACATTGTTATGCGCGTCTACTTTGAAAAGCCCCGCACCACCGTCGGTTGGAAAGGGCTGATCAACGATCCGCATATGGACGGCTCTTTTGATGTGGAAGCCGGGCTGCACATCGCCCGTGGCTTGTTGCTCGAACTGGTCGGCATGGGGCTGCCGCTGGCCACCGAAGCACTGGACCCGAACAGCCCGCAATACCTGGGCGATTTGTTCAGCTGGTCAGCCATCGGCGCACGGACTACTGAGTCACAAACACACCGCGAGATGGCGTCCGGCCTTTCGATGCCGGTCGGGTTCAAAAACGGCACCGACGGCAGCCTGGGCACGGCGATCAATGCAATGCGTGCCGCAGCCATGCCGCACCGCTTTGTCGGTATCAACCAGGCTGGGCAGGTTTGCCTGCTGCAAACCCAGGGCAACCCGGATGGGCATGTCATTCTGCGTGGCGGGAAAACGCCGAACTACAGCGCGGAACATGTGGCCGCGTGTGAGAAACAGATGAGTGAGGCAGGACTCCATCCTTCCCTGATGATAGATTGCAGTCATGGCAACTCAAATAAAGATTACCGCCGTCAGCCGTTGGTGGCCCAGTCTGCCATTGACCAGATCAAAGCAGGGAACCGTTCGATTACCGGCCTGATGCTCGAAAGTCACCTGCATGAAGGTAACCAGTCTTCAGAACAGCCGCGTGACGCATTGCGTTACGGCGTTTCGGTCACGGATGCCTGCATTAACTGGGAGAGCACAGAAACACTGTTGCGCGACATGCATCAACAGCTGGGCAATGCGCTGATCGCACGTAAAGCAGGAGAATAAAAGGTATGGTGGCTGAGCTGACCGCGTTGCGCGATCAAATCGATGAGGTGGACAAAGCCTTGCTGGATCTGCTGGCAACACGTCTGAAACTGGTGGCTGAGGTCGGTGAAGTAAAAAGCCGTTATGGCTTGCCGATCTATGTGCCTGAACGTGAGGCTTCCATGCTGGCCTCGCGCCGGAAAGAGGCGCAGGCGCTGGGAGTACCGCCGGATCTGATTGAGGATGTATTGCGCCGGGTCATGCGGGAATCCTATTCCAGTGAGAATGACAAAGGCTTCAAAACGCTTTGCCCTCAGCTTCGCCCTATCGTCATCATCGGCGGGAAAGGCAAGATGGGGCAGTTGTTCAGCCGTATGCTGACGCTTTCCGGTTATCAGGTGCGGGTACTGGAGCAGGAAGACTGGCCACAGGCAGAAACCTTGCTGGCAGACGCCGGAATGGTGATTGTCAGTGTCCCTATCCATCTCACTGAGCAGGTGATCGCCCGCCTGCCGCCATTGCCTGCCGACTGCATTCTGGTGGATCTGGCGTCTGTGAAAAATCGTCCATTACAGGCGATGCTGGCCGTGCATGAAGGCCCGGTGGTCGGGTTGCATCCGATGTTTGGCCCGGATGTCGGCAGCCTGGCAAAACAGGTGGTGGTCTATTGTGATGGCCGCGAACCGGAAGCCTATCAGTGGCTGCTGGAGCAGTTGCAGGTATGGGGCGCGCGGCTGCATCGCATCAGTGCGGTAGAGCATGACCAGAACATGGCCTTTATCCAGGCGCTTCGTCACTTCGCGACCTTTGCCTATGGCCTGCACCTGGCAGAGGAGAATGTGCAGCTTGAGCAACTGCTGGCGCTCTCATCGCCTATCTACCGGCTGGAGCTGGCCATGGTCGGCCGCCTGTTTGCCCAGGATCCCCAATTGTATGCCGACATTATTATGTCATCAGAGAATAACCTGGCGTTGATTAAGCGTTACTACCAACGTTTTGGCGAGGCGATTGCTCTGTTAGAGCAGGGGGATAAGCAGGCGTTCATCGACAGCTTCAAGAAAGTTGAACACTGGTTTGGGGATTATGCTCAGCGTTTTCTGGTGGAAAGCCGCACGCTGCTGCTGCAAGCCAACGATAACCGGCAATAACGCGCTTCCAGGCGGCATCCCGCCTGACAAAAAAGCCACGCGATGTTCTGCGTGGCTTTTTTATGAGAACCGGTTCAGTGTCAGCTTGGATCAACCGGTACAACATTTTCTGTCGGGTAACAGCCCAGCACTTTTAATGAGCGGGTAATCGGTGCCAGTTCCCGCAAAGCTTTCTGCATGCTTTCGCTGCGCAAATTAGCCTGCACGTCGATATAAAACATCTCTTCCCACGGGTTGCCGTGGATCGGCCGCGATTCCAGTTTCGTCATCACAATGCCGTGATCACGCAGAACCAGCAGTGCCTCAACCAAGGCCCCGGACTGCTGGCCGGTTGCCATGATCAGGGTGGTTTTGGCCGGTACCTGTTCAGAGACTTCAATAGCTTTACGTGCCAGTACAATAAAGCGGGTGATATTCTGCTGCTGGTTAGCCAGCTTATGTTCCAGCACCTGTAGCTGGTACAGCGCGCCACCCGCTTCACTGCCGAGAGCCGCCACGTGGGGGGAATTTAGCTCAGCCACTTTTTCCATGGCGGCGGCGGTACTTTCACAATACTCAATTTTCCAGTCCGGGAAGCGGTTAAGGAATTGGGTACATTGCTGGAAAGGCTGAGGATGGCTGTACACCGTTTTAATGGCGGAAAGCTCAGTAGGCGTACTCACCAGTACGCAGTGGTCGATAGGCGTAGAGAGTTCCCCGACGATCGACAAACTGGTGTGCTGTAACAGGTCATACACATCGTTGATCGAGCCTGAACTGGTGTTCTCGATCGGCAGTACCGCATAGTCTGCCTGCCCGGTTTCCACCTGGGTGAAGATATCCTGGAATTTCAGACAGCCGCACTCAATAAACTGTTCGAAATGGCGGGCGGCATAGTGGCGGGCCGCCAGATGCGAGTAAGAACCTTTCGGGCCAAGGAACGCGATACGTGCGGAGTGAACCGTCGTCTGGTTAAGCTGGTGCTGAAGCAGTGCCTGCTGCGTCAGGACAGAGTCTTCAATAATCAGCTGGAATAAACGGGTGATATAAAAACCGTCCAGATTGCGCTGCTTACCGGCATCGATCAGCGCATCCAGCAAATCGCGCTCGCGTGCTTTATCCCGGATTGGGCGGTGGGTATGCAGTTTAGCGCGGGCAACATCGAGTGCCAGCCCGCGCCGTTCTGCCAGCAGATCCAGTAATTTGATGTCCAGCGCGGTGATGCGCTCACGCAATGCCAGTAACGGGTTGTCGGTCATGATGTCTGCCTTTTGTTATCTTCTTATCAAAATCAGCCCATAAAAAAAGCCTCCGCGGGGGAGGCTTTTTTTGTTCGTCTTCGCATTCTTTATCGTGTGACGAATCGCCTCCCAGTCAGGGGAAGGTAAAAAAGAATGCGAAGAAAAACAGAGGTTGGCGCAGCATAAAGGTCCTAGGTTAGTCGTTAATCTTATGTAAAGTAACCGCTGACATTTTTTTGTCAATAAAAAACGCGCCCGGTGGGCGCGCTCATTATTTACTGGAAGGGACTAGGGCTCTTCAGGCTCAAGGTTGACCTCTTTGATACAGGTCGCGGCCCGTCGCGCTTCATCTTTATGTTGCGCTTTATTGAGCTGCCGCTCCAGTTTGGTAATCATTTCATTAACCGCTGCGTACATATCGTCATGCCGTGCACTCGCAACCAGCGGGCCGCTGTTGGGCGTGCTGATGGTGGCATCTGCCTGGAAACCATTGGGCTCTTTAGAAAGGACGACATGGGGGTTAATCAGTTGCGTTTGCCATTTATCCAGTTTGGCGAGACGGTCTTCGACATGCTGACGAATTGCATCAGTGATATCCATTTGTTTGCTGGTAATGTTGACTGTCATATAACTTACCTCTCTGTCTTTCCGTCTTGGATACCTTCAGCATAGCCTACTGACGCTGTCATTTTGTGATCAAGATCACTTATTTTTGTCACTTTTTGTCAGTGAGCGCGTTTATGTGAAGTGTGACGAAGATTACAAAATTAGTGCTTGAGAGTTCAGTGCGGGTAACGCACTATCGATAGGTTATATCACCCGGCCAGTAAAAACGCCCCTGCGCTATTTGTTTATTATTCAGTCAATTGCCTTGTATTTCTGTCAAAAAAAACGGCAGCCTGAGCTACCGTTCTTATCTTCTGCATTCATCGCTTTTTATTGATTGGCAGCAATGATTTTCGCAACCTTATCCGCCTGGCCGGCAAGCTGAAGCTGCTTATACGCGTTTTCCATCAACGGCAGGGCATCACGGGTTGCCTGCGTATCCGGGTAATTCTTCATCATTTGCTCAACACGGTTAACTACTGCAACGTAAGCGCCGCGTTTCGTGTAATATTGCGCCACGGAGAGCTCATACTTCGCCAGACGATCTTTCAGGTAAACCAGACGCTTCTGCGCATCCGTGACATACTGGCTGTCTGGGTGGCTCTGAATCAGCTGGCTGAAATCGCGGAAGGCGGCACGTGCATGCTGCGGATCACGGTCAGAGCGATCAACACCGAAGAAGCCCTGCAGTGCGCTGTCATCCAATGCCATGTCTGTCAGGCCACGCATATACATGACGTAGTCGATGCTCGGATGGGTCGGGTTCAGCCGCGCAAAACGATCAATGGCTGCCTGCGCCATCGGCAGATCGGCCGATTTATAGTAGGCGTAGATCAGATCCAGCTGAACTTGCTGGGAGTAAGGCCCGAACGGATAGCGGTTATCTAACGCTTCCAACTGGGTGATGGCTCCTTTGAAGTCACCGTCCTGCAGTTTTTGCTGAGCGGTTGCATAGATTTCCGAAGGCGGATTGTCGGGCACCGCATCCTTCGAACTGGAGCAACCCGCCAGAACCAGGCTCAACGTGGCTGCAGCCACCAGATATTTCATACGCGTCATGACGTTTTGATTATCCTCAGGGTGTTATTCCGGGAGACTGTCCGTTAAGTTCCCGGCAAAGACCAGCTACAATAGCACATTATTTTAAACGGCATCGCCGTGAAAACCCAACGTTAACGAAGAAGCTGCATATGGCACAACAAGTACAACTCACCGCAACGGTGGCCGAATCTCAACTCGGTCAACGTTTAGATCAGGCTTTAGCGGAATTGTTCCCTGATTATTCTCGATCACGCATAAAAGAGTGGATTCTGGATGATCGGGTCCTGGTCAACGGCAAAATGGTGAACAAACCAAAAGAAAAAGTGTTGGGTGGCGAAGTCGTTGCCATTGATGCGCAAATCGAAGAGGCGGCCCGCTGGGAAGCTCAGGAAATTGCACTGAACATCGTGTATGAAGACAGCGATATTCTGGTGATCAACAAGCCGCGTGACCTCGTTGTTCACCCTGGTGCCGGCAACCCGGACGGTACGGTCCTGAACGCGTTACTGCACTATTATCCGGAAATTATGGATGTCCCGCGTGCCGGTATTGTTCACCGTCTGGATAAAGACACCACCGGCCTGATGGTGGTGGCGAAAACCGTCCCGGCACAGACCCGCCTGGTAGAGGCCCTTCAGCTGCGCGAAATTACCCGTGAGTATGAAGCGGTGGCCATTGGCACCATGACGGCAGGCGGTACGGTAGAACAGCCGATTACCCGCCACTCCACCAAACGTACCCATATGGCCGTGCACCCGATGGGTAAACCCGCCGTAACGCACTATCGCATCATGGAACATTTCCGTGCACATACGCGCCTGCGCCTGCGTCTCGAAACCGGGCGTACGCACCAGATCCGTGTTCACATGGCGCACATCAACCATCCGCTGGTGGGTGATCAGCTCTATGGCGGCCGTCCGCGCCCGCCGAAAGGCGCGTCCGAACAGTTTATTTCGACGCTGCGTGGGTTTGACCGTCAGGCTCTGCACGCCACCATGTTGCGCCTTTACCACCCGATTACCGGTATCCAGATGGAATGGCACGCTCCCCTGCCGCAGGATATGGTCGATCTGATCGACGCATTGAAAGCGGATACGGAAGCCTTTAAAGATCAGCTGGACTGGTAATGACCGGCCTGATTCGCCCGCAGTGGCCTGTACCCGGAACTGTTGCAGCCTGCAGCACCACACGGCATGGCGGCGTCAGCCTGCCGCCTTATGCATCGCTTAATCTTGGGGCACATGTCGGCGATAACCCGGCTGACGTGGCTGCAAACCGTGAACGGCTGGTCGCGCTGGCGGGGTTGCCGGCAATGCCTTTTTGGCTGGAGCAAGTGCACGGGACTGACGTGCTGCGGCTGGAAGGGCAGACCCCAACCGCTGCAGCTTTGCGCGCAGACGCGGTGTATACCGCAGAGCCGGGGCAGGTGTGTGCGGTGATGACGGCGGATTGCCTGCCGGTGCTGTTTGCCTCACGTCGGGGCGATGAAGTGGCGGCGGCCCATGCAGGCTGGCGTGGGCTGTGCGGCGGGGTGCTGGAAAATACCCTGAAGCAGTTCCGCTGCCCGCCTGATGACGTCATGGCATGGTTTGGCCCGGCTATCGGGCCACATGCATTTGAAGTAGGTGATGACGTGCGGGCTGCGTTTGTCGCTGACAATCCCGCAACTGGGGACGCGTTCCGGCCGGTGGGCACAAAATACATGGCGGATATTTATCAGTTGGCGCGCATCCGGCTTCAGGCCGCCGGTGTCCGCCAGATCAGTGGCGGCGAGCGTTGTACCGTCAGTGAACCAGAGAATTTCTTTTCTTTTCGCCGGGACAGGATGACAGGGCGTCTGGCAACTTTAATCTGGCTGATATAATCTACGCCTCCGAGACGATCCGTGACGCATAAAAAAACGCCGAAAATACAGTCAAGATAACCTTGAAAACGTGAGGGATGACCTCATTTAATCTCCAGTAGCAATTTTGACCTGTATTGGAGGAGTTATGCGTCTGGATCGTCTTACCAGCAAATTCCAGCTTGCCCTCGCTGATGCCCAATCTCTTGCCCTTGGGCGTGACAACCAATTTATTGAACCTCTTCACCTGATGAGCGCCCTGCTTAATCAGGAAGGGGGGACTGTGCGCCCATTACTGACATCTGCCGGGGTAGATGCCAACCGGGTGCGCACTGAGATTGAGCAGGGCCTGGCCCGTTTACCCCAAGTGGAAGGCACCGGGGGGGATGTTCAGCCCTCTCATGACCTGGTGCGTGTTCTGAACCTGTGTGACAAGTTGGCGCAAAAGCGTGCCGACACCTTTATCTCATCCGAACTGTTTGTACTGGCTGCGTTGCAGGATCGGGGCGCGTTAACCGATCTGCTGAAAGCGGCCGGGGCTGATGCAACCAAAATCAGCCAGGCTATTGACCAGATACGGGGTGGTGAAAAAGTGAATGATGCAAATGCGGAAGATCAACGTCAGGCATTGAAGAAATTCACCATTGACCTGACAGAGCGTGCCGAGCAGGGGAAACTCGACCCGGTTATCGGCCGTGATGAAGAGATCCGCCGCACTATTCAGGTGCTGCAACGCCGGACCAAAAATAACCCGGTGCTCATTGGTGAGCCGGGGGTCGGTAAAACGGCGATTGTCGAAGGGCTGGCCCAGCGGATTATCAATGGTGAAGTGCCGGAAGGCCTCAAACACAAACGCGTCCTTTCACTGGATATGGGCGCGCTGGTGGCCGGGGCCAAATACCGTGGGGAGTTTGAGGAGCGCCTGAAAAGCCTGCTCAACGATCTTTCCAAACAGGAGGGCAGTGTCATCCTGTTTATTGACGAGTTGCACACGATGGTGGGGGCGGGTAAAGCCGACGGCGCCATGGATGCCGGGAACATGCTGAAGCCGGCGTTGGCCCGTGGGGAGCTGCACTGCGTTGGCGCGACCACGCTCGACGAGTATCGCCAATATATAGAAAAGGATGCTGCGCTGGAGCGCCGCTTCCAGAAAGTCTATGTGGCGGAGCCGTCAGTAGAAGACACCATCGCCATTCTGCGTGGGCTGAAAGAGCGTTATGAACTGCACCACCACGTGCAGATCACTGACCCGGCCATTGTTGCCGCCGCAACGCTTTCACATCGTTATATTGCCGATCGCCAGTTGCCGGATAAGGCGATTGACCTGATCGATGAGGCGGCTTCCAGCATCCGTATGCAGATTGACTCTAAACCTGAGTCTCTTGACCGGCTAGAGCGGCGTATTATCCAGCTCAAGCTTGAACAACAGGCACTGAAAAAAGAGTCAGATGAGGCCAGCCTGAAACGCCTCGACATGCTGAACAGTGAGCTCACGCAGAAAGAGCGTGAATATTCAGAGCTGGAAGAAGAGTGGAAAGCCGAGAAGGCAGCGCTTTCCGGCACGCAAACTATCAAGGCTGAACTGGAACAGGCAAAAATCAGCCTGGAGCAGGCGCGCCGCATGGGTGATCTCGGCCGGATGTCGGAACTGCAGTATGGGAAAATCCCTGAGCTGGAAAAACAGCTGGCAGCCGCCACGCAGGCCGAAGGCAAAACCATGAAGCTGTTGCGTAACCGGGTGACAGATGCCGAGATTGCTGAAGTGCTGGCGCGTTGGACTGGGATCCCTGTTTCCAGAATGATGGAAAGTGAGCGCGAGAAACTGTTGCGTATGGAGCAGGATCTGCATCAGCGTGTTATCGGCCAGAATGAAGCGGTAGACGCCGTGTCCAATGCGATCCGTCGCAGCCGGGCTGGGCTGGCTGATCCAAACCGGCCGATCGGCTCTTTCCTGTTCCTGGGGCCAACCGGGGTAGGGAAAACCGAGCTGTGTAAAGCGCTGGCCCGGTTCCTGTTCGACAGCGACGATGCGATGGTGCGTATCGACATGTCCGAATTTATGGAGAAACATTCTGTATCGCGGCTGGTGGGGGCACCTCCGGGTTATGTCGGTTATGAGGAAGGCGGGTACCTGACTGAAGCGGTGCGCCGTCGTCCTTATTCCGTCATCCTGCTGGACGAAGTGGAAAAAGCGCATCCGGATGTCTTCAACATCTTATTGCAGGTGCTGGATGATGGCCGCCTGACGGATGGCCAGGGGCGTACGGTCGATTTCCGTAATACCGTCGTCATCATGACTTCTAACCTTGGTTCAGACCTGATTCAGGAACGGTTCGGGCAGATGGATTACCCGCAGATGAAAACAACGGTGATGGATGTGGTCAGTCATCATTTCCGTCCTGAGTTCATTAACCGTATTGATGAAGTCGTGGTGTTCCACCCATTGGGTCGCGCGCATATCAAATCTATTGCCGCTATCCAGTTAGACCGCCTTTATAAACGGCTGGAAGAGCGCGGCTACGCAGTGACCCTGACCGATGCGGCGCTGGAGCTGTTGGGTGAGACAGGCTTTGACCCGGTCTACGGCGCGCGGCCATTGAAACGCGCTATCCAGCAGGAAATTGAAAACCCGCTGGCACAGCAGATCCTGTCAGGCAAATTATTGCCGGGGAAACCCATCACACTGGATGTCACTGATGGGCACATTGTCGCGCAGCAGTAAGCAGATGCAGTGAGCAGTTAAAGAAAGAGAGAAAAGGGCCCGCATTGTCGGGCCCTTTTTCTGTCAGGTGCTTCTTTATTGCTTCTTTATAGAGATAAAGGCAAAGAGGGGAGGGGCCGGTTTTGGATGGGAAAGCAGCAAAACAACAGGTTCTCAGACAAAATTTATACATATTGTCTAAACATTCGCCGGTTGAATAATTTTTTGAATTTAGGGGTTGCAGGCTGTCAGGAACTCCCTATAATGCGCCTCCACTGACCGGGAAC
>NZ_PJZI01000052.1 GCF_002858805.1 Chimaeribacter arupi | reverse complement strand
CTGCCTGCCGCCAAAAACAGACCGTTATATTCCCGCTGGGAAAAAATAAAATCAGGCACTTTCTTTACGGTGACAACTCGCTGACACGCGTGCGCCTCATCACATTGATGTTTTACTTTTTCTGGAACAGATAACAGGGCACGGGAAATAAGGCATATCTCCCTGAAGCCGTCAAATTCATCCTGACGGGCAGGGTGTTAGCATCCTCACACTCCTGATCAATTTTTTTCAGCCTGCCTGTAACACCCTGACATGAATCTGCACTAAAGAGGTGCAGTGCACCAAAATACAGCAAGCCTATAGACAAAAAAACACAATATTCAGCAGGTTAGCGCATAAGGTGTGATTTACATTTAGTTACATTCATTTTCATGAAAATGACATATCTGTGGTTATTTTTTCATTTTAACTTTTTGTGCTTAGTGTTATGGTTTCTTCCGCTTACCGTCAGACGTATTTTGAAATACGCTGATCTTAATAAAAGCCAATAAAGAAAAATGCCGGCAGCCAGTTCACCGAATATGGCAGGGCGCCCTGTTACCTGAAAAAAGAATTACCTTAAAACATACTCTGAAAAAGCATTACCTGAAAACGCATTATCTAAAAATAGTTATCTGAAACAGTCTCTGAAAAAAGAGAACGGCTTCGTATAACCAAAAAACAAGATCTGATAAACGCAGTCTTTAAATCAAGGAAACGCAAATAATGATGAAGCGCAGTCTCCTGGCCCTGGCGGTCTCCTTTATTGCCGCCTCAGGCGTAGCCCACGCGGCCGAGATTTATAATAAAGACGGAAATAAACTCGATTTATATGGCCGTGTGGCGGCGAAATATGTGTTCACTGACAACGCCAACGCTGACGGCACCTACGTGCGTTTTGGCTTCAAGGGCGAAACACAAATCACTGAGCAGCTGATCGGCTATGGCCAGTGGGAATATAACGTCCAGGCCAATAACTCTGAGGGCAGCGATGCCCAAAACGGCAATAAAACCCGCCTGGGCTTTGCCGGTTTGAAATTCGGCGAATACGGTTCCTTTGACTACGGCCGCAACTACGGCGTGGTGTATGACGCCGAAGCCTATACCGACATGCTGCCGGAATATGGCGGCGACTCCTACTCCCAGACCGACAACTACATGACCGCGCGCTCCTCAGGCCTCGCGACTTACCGTAACCGTGACTTCTTTGGCCTGGTGGAAGGGCTGAACTTTGCGGTGCAATACCAGGGCAAAAATGACCGCGACAACACCGCGGATGAAGGGCGCGGCAACGGCGACGGCTATGGCTTCTCGGTGGATTATCAGGACATCGGCGGCTCCGGCATCGGCGTGGCGGCGGCGTACTCCAACGCCAACCGTACCGCCAACCAGAAGAATTCCGTGGTGGGCGGCGGTGACCGCGCTGAAGCCTGGACCGGTGCGGTGAAATATGACGCCAACCAGGTTTACCTGGCGGCGATGTACGCGGAAACCCGCAACACCACCCGCATTTCCGGTGAAACGGATGCCGGTGTGGCCATCAGCGGCTACGCCAACCGTACCCAGAACGTGGAAGCGGTGGCGCAGTACCAGTTCCTGAACGGCCTGCGTCCTTCCGTGGCGTATGTGCAGTCCTGGGGCAAAGAGATTGACGGCGTAGGCGATGCCGACCTGGTGAAATATGTGGAAGTGGGCGTGACTTATTACCTCAACAAGAACATGTACACCTACGTGGACTACCAGATTAACCTGCTGGATGAAGATAACGCGCTGGGCCTGGGCACCGATAACGTGGTGGCCGTTAACCTGACTTACCGTTTCTGATCCCCCATACCCTCTTTTCCCTTTCCTGTGTCGCAGTGGGGAAACAGCAAAGCGGAGCCGGTTGGCTCCGCTTTTTTTATGGCCGCGCCCGGTGTAAGGGGCGGCAGGAAACAGGTTATACCAGGCGGGAACGATCCCTGCCGCGGGCGCGGCAGGGCCGTCAGGTCAGACGGCTTTATCCAGCGGCGTGTTGCCGTGGGGGGCTATCGACTCACGCTTCACCGATTGCACCGGGATGCGGGCCACGCTGTTCTCCTGCGTTTCCTGCGACTCCTCTTTGAGCATCTTGATCAGCAATTCCACGGCGGTGCGCCCCAGTTCGCCGGCATTCTGGCGGATGGTGGAGAGGCGCGGGGTAATGAGTTCCGCGTAGTTGGCATCATCGAACCCGACGATCGACATATCCTGCGGGGCGCTGAGCTTATGCGCGCGCAGCCCGTCCAGCAGGCCGAGCGCCAGGTAGTCACTGCCGGCAAAAATCGCCGTGGGCGGCTCCGGCAGCGCCAGCAGGCTGTCCAGCGCGTGCTGGCCGAATTCACGGGTGTAATCCCCGAACAGCACCAGCTCCGGCAGATAGGGCAGGTTAGCCTCCGCCAGTGCCTGCCGGAAGCCCTCATGGCGTTCGCGCACGCTCATCAGTTCACCCGGCCCGCCGACATACGCGACGCGCTGGTGCCCGGCCTCGATCAGCTGCTGTGCCGCCAGCCGCCCGCCGGTCACGTTGTCGGCGAAGACTTTCGGCACGTCCGCACCGGGGATGTCCTCATCGATCAGCACGATGTTGCTTTGCCCCTGCAATTCGGCCAGCAGCGCGCCGTTGTCCGGCCGGTTGGTGGCAAACAGCAGGCCATCCACCTGGCGGGTATCCAGCCAGCGGATAAACTGCACCTCTTTTTCCAGATTGTTGCGCGTGACGCACAGCACCAGGCTGTACTGATGGGCGGAAGCCGCCGCTTCAGCCGCCTCCGCCAGCTCAGCAAAGAAGGGGTTACTGATTTCTGGCAGAACCAGCCCGATGGTTTCACTGCCGCCCTTGCTCAGGCGGCGTGCCAGGCTGTTACCACGGTAATTCAATGTGCTGATGGCATCCTCAATCCTTTGTGTGGTCTGTTGCGGCAGCACGATACTGTTATTCAAATATCGTGACACCGTGGCTTTTGATAAGCCGGCCAGACGAGCCACATCCGATAGAACCACCCGTTTATTCGCCATAAAAGTTCACTCTGTCAGCGGGTTATTGTGAATTGCTACCCTTATTGTTAGCACAAAATCCTATTTGGTTTAATACTATCTGCTCCTACCACTGACTTATACAACCAGAGGGGGGGTTGTATAAGCTACTCCTAAGGGCAAACGGTTTCGCACCAGGCTGCCGTACAGGCCATGCGGCATCTGCCTTGCGGCCGGGCAGCTCAATATTTGACCTCATTAATCCCCAGTAAGTGTAAAGATTTCGTTAAACCTCTGTTTAAGAATAACCGCAGAAGAATAGTGTCCGCTACTGAAAACGTTTCAGGCAGCAATAGGGCATTACGCCTCTTTTTGCGGGATCACCGAAATTTTGCCGTTGGTTTCCAGAATCGCATATTTTATCTGGCTGGCCTGCTCCAGCCCCTGTTCCTGACGCGCCACTTCCATCACATCTTCCAGGCTGATGCGCAGCTGCACCATGCGCTTGTCCAGGGTTTTGCCGTTCTCAATCAGGATAATCGGGGAGCCGTCCAGCAGCAGGTCAGCCGCCGGCACCTTGTCTTTGAGCATGGAAAGCAGAATATCGATGGCGATCAGGGTACCGATGGTAATAAAGGCACCAAACAGCGAGAAATCATCACCCAGCAGCGCCTGTTGGGTCGCCTCACTGATGATCAGCAACAGGATAAAGTCGAATGAGGTCATCTGGAGGATCGTGCGCCGCCCGGCAATTTTGAACACCAGCATCAGAAAGAGGTACATACAGGCAGCACGCAGCACCATATCCATGAGTTTCAGCTCCTCTTAAGGGTAGACAAGTTGGGAGAACCGTAACGGCGGGTGGCCGCTAAGGCGCGCCTCACTGTGGTAGTGGCCGAAGGATTTCGGCTGCACCGTGAGGTAAAGGGCCGTGGACGCAGAGGCGGAAGAGGTCGGCAGGGTGATAATCATGCCTTGATCGGTGGTCACCATCTGCGCCGTCTGCGGCTGTACCGCGACGATCTCATAGTTATTGACAAAATCCCCGCCGAGCTGCACCACCGCCGGGGTGCGCCCCTGCGGCCACACATGCAGCACCAGCTGGATTTCCGATTGCTGGCGAGCGAAGCGGTCATACTTGATCTGCACCGTGCGGTCCGGGTTGGTGTCCACACGGTCACTCAGCCAGCCATTGGAGAACACCCCCAGCAGCGCCGCCGCGATAAAACTGAACAACAGCAGGTAGCCGAGCTTTTCCAGGAACAAGGCCCGGCGCAGCCAGCGCATATTCTCCCTGACCGGGTAATGGCGGCTGGTGAACTCATCTTGCGGTGGAGAGGCCATAGATAACTCCCGTCAATTGAAGGTGTTATAAGCGTAGCTCAGGTCAGACAGCGCGGCAGGAAAAGCGCGGGGCGTGGGGGGAAGGGCACAAAAAAACGGCCGGCAAACGCCGGCCGTTGGGGAGAACCGTACGGAATTACAGTTTGCGATGGTCAGCGGTCACGGCACGCGGCTGGGTGCGACGGCCCCATGCCCCGGCAGCCCCGGCAACCACACCACCGATAATCAGCATAAAGAAGCCATACCAGCTCGCTTTGGAGATGCCGTCAGCCGCCACGTCAGCCGCTTCACGCGCTTTCTGTTCAGCCTGGCCTTTCAGCTCCTGGTATTTCTGGTAAGCCTGGGCGTAAGACTGCTGGGCGCGCTGCACAATCTGGTCTACTTCCTGGTCAGATTTGCCGGTACGGGCCTTGATGATGTTTTTCAGGGCATCCACGTCCGCAGCCTGCAGGGTGCTTTCACCACGGCCCATCACGCCGGTCAGCCACTGGTTCAGTGCCTGATCAGGGGCCTGGGCGGTGTTGGTTGCCTGGTTCTGGGCGGTATTGGCTTCGGTATTGGCCTGCTGTTCCAGGTTTTCCGGTTGCAGTTCCGGCTTACCGGTCTGGCGCAGGGTGGTTTCCAGCTCGCCTTGCAGGTCATCCAGGTTGATGTTGGCCTGTTGCAGCTGGTCTTTGATCATCTGGGTCGCTTGCGGGGTGACATTAGAGATGCCGCTGCCCACGGCACGCAGGCCGGAACCGGCCACATTCACCGCACCACCGACGGCGCTGGTGAACACGGTCAGCACCAGGTAGGTGCACACCAGCGTATTCACGCCCCACACCAGCAGGCCGTGCAGCATCCCTTCACGTTGTGCCAGGCGGCCGGCAACATACCCGCCGACAGCACAGGAGATCAGGATCGTGGCGACCATCCAGATTGCCGCACCGGTACTTAACCCACTGAACGGATTGCCCTCTTGTAATGGATCAATGGTCGAGGCCCCAATCGCGGTCCCCAGCATGGAAAGCAGCAGGTACGCCACCATGGATAAGATCACGCCCGCAAACACCGCGCTCCATGAAATCCGTTTCAACGGCGTCAGCGTGGCATTTGCCGTGCGGTTGTCCGTGATGACGTTGGCATCATAGTTGGTCATGTCATGTTCCTCGCAAATTTTCCGTCAGATTACCCAGAATCAGGGTATGAACTCCTCATGGCGACCCGGTAGCACTGGCGTCTGGCTGTCCGGCCACGGCCGGTACACAGGAGGTTGGTTCTGAAAAATTATCCTCGCCCCGGGTGCCGTTTTTTCATGCAATTACAGCGTTAAGCGTAGTCAGGAACAGGGCTTATGCCATTGTGGGAAAAGCAAAATCCCGGAGATTTGCATTATCGGCACCATAAGATGCTGATTGTTAAACGATGAAAAATAATAAATATTCCAAAAATGTGAGGAACTTAACAGTCTTGGTAAATAGCCTATGAAAACCGTTATTTCCGTCACAGAAACGCGATGGCGCGGCAGCATTTCGCTGCCTGGCGAGGCGCAACGGCAGGCACCCGCCTGCGCCTGTACCGGTGCGCCGCCGGCCGGGTGGGCAACCGGTTAACGCCGCTTATACCGCAGCCCGGTTGCCGGGCCGCCCGCCACGGCGTACCCGGCCGGTGGCCCGGTGCCAACGGAGGATCCCGCGCCGGTGGGTGATATAGTGCAGGCTGTGCGCGTTATCACACGGCTAACCCGGAGAGACTTATGGAAAAAATCACGGCGGCCCGGCCGGGCATCCACCTGCGCGATCTGTCGCTGTCGGCAGTGATTGCCGGTTTTGTGGCGGTGCTGGTGGGGTACACCAGCTCGGCGGCGATCATCTTTCAGGCGGCCGCCGCCGCAGGGGCCACCCCGGTGCAGATCGGCGGCTGGCTGAGTATGCTGGGGCTGGCGATGGGCCTCTCGTCGCTCGGGCTGTCACTCTGGTACCGCATCCCGGTGCTGACCGCCTGGTCAACCCCCGGCGCGGCACTGCTGGCCACCAGCCTGCCGGGCACCAGCCTGAATGAGACGATTGGCCTGTTCCTGTTCGCCAATGCGCTGATCCTGTTGTGCGGTGTCACCGGGCTGTTTGCCCGGCTGATGGACATCATCCCGCCGGCGATCGCCGGGGCGATGCTGGCCGGCATTCTGTTGCGTTTCGGCCTGGAGGCCTTTGGCGCCCTCCAGGGCTCCCCGGTGCTGGCAGGGGCGATGTGCGCGGCCTATTTCCTCGCCCGGCGCTGGCTGCCGCGCTTTGCGGTGTTGCTGGCCCTGGCGGCCGGGCTGGCCGTGGCCGCCGGGCAGGGCGCGCTGGCGTTTACCGGGCTGGAGACCGCCTGGGTCATGCCGCCGTTTATCCGCCCCGAATTCACCCTCCATGCGCTGGTCGGCATCGGCATCCCCTATTTTGTGGTGACGATGGCATCGCAGAATGCGCCGGGGATCGCCACGCTCCAGGCGGCCGGTTACCGGGTGCCGGTGTCCGTGCTGATTAGCGTGACCGCATTGCTGGCGCTGCTGCTGTCACCGTTTGGCGGCTTTTCCGTCTGCATCGCGGCGATCACGGCCGCCATCTGCATGGGGCCGGACGTCCACCCCGACCCGGCGCGCCGCTATATGGCGGCCGTGGCGGCAGGCGGCTTCTACCTGCTGGCCGGGCTGTTCGGCGGGGCAATCGGCCAGCTGTTCAGCGCGCTGCCCCCGGCGCTGATCCACACCATCGCCGGGCTGGCACTGCTCGGCACGCTCTCCGGCAGCTTGTTCCGCGCCTTGCAGGAAGAGAAAGAACGCGATGCGGCGATCGTCACCTTTCTGATCACCGCCTCCGGGCTGACGCTGTTCGGCGTCGGCGCCGCGTTCTGGGGGCTGGTGGGCGGCGTGCTGGTCTGGCTGCTGCTCAGCCGCCGCTGATCCCGCCGGGCGGTGGCCGCCGCCCGGTTTCCCCTGAACCACGCCTGCCCTGAAACGTTCGGTAACGGTTCTCCGCGTCCTGCCCGTGGCAGATAGCCTGCCGTCCTCTACGCTTATAAACAAACCCGTTAATCAGGCAGTTAGCCTGAGCGTTTGTTTTTTTCAGCCCTTAGTTGGCATTCCCGATACCCGTGACAGGAGCAGTGTTGAATGAGCGAGGCACTCTGTACCATTACCTATGACGGCATGAAGCTCACCGGCAAAGCTGACCAGCCGCTGATCGATTTCCTGCAAGAGCAAGGCGTTACCTTGCCGCATGTCTGTTACCACCGGGCGCTGACCCCGCTGCAAACCTGTGACGTCTGCTGGGTGGAGGTGGACGATGAGCTGGTGCGCGGCTGCACCCTGCGCACCCGCGACGGCCTGGCCATCAAGGCGAAAACACCGGAGGCCCATGCGGCGCAGCATGAGGGGATGGACCGCATCCTCGCCAAGCATGAGCTCTATTGCACGGTGTGTGAGCACAACACCGGCGACTGCACACTGCATAACACCATGGTGGATATGCACATCCCGATCCAGCGCTACGAATACAAGCGCAAACCTTACGTCAAAGATCACTCCAACCCGTTCTACACCTACGACCCGGACCAGTGCATTTTGTGCGGTCGCTGCGTGGAGGCGTGCCAGAACGTTGAAGTCAACGAGACGCTGAGCATCGACTACAGCATGGCGCACCCGCGGGTATTGTGGGACGGCGGCACCACCATCGCCGGGTCGAGCTGTGTCAGTTGCGGCCACTGCGTTACCGTCTGCCCCTGTAATGCGTTGCTGGAAACCAGTATGCAGCCGGACGCCGGGCCGCTGACCAACATGGACCAGCCGCTGAAGCGCAACCTGATTGACGCGGTAAAAGCGATTGAGAACACCACCGGCGCGGAGATCATCAGCGGCATTTCAGTGATTGACGCACACTGGCGGCAGCCGGAGATCAAACGCACCAAAACCGTCTGCACCTATTGCGGCGTCGGGTGCAGCTTCGAGATGTGGACGCGCGATCGCGAAATTTTAAAAGTGCAGCCGGTGGCCGAAGCCCCGGCCAACGGCATCTCCACCTGCGTGAAGGGCAAATTCTCCTGGGATTTCGTTAACAGCAAAGAGCGCCTGACCATGCCGCTGATCCGTGAGAACGGCAAGTTCCGCGAGGCGAGCTGGGACGAGGCGCTGGACAAGGTGGCGCAGAAGCTGCTGGAGATCCGCAATATCCACGGGCCGGACAGCATCGGCTTTATCGGCTCCAGCAAGGGCAGTAATGAGGAAGCCTACCTGACGCAGAAGATTGCCCGGCTGATCATCGGCACCAACAGCGTGGACAACTCATCGCGTTACTGCCAGAACCCGGCCACGGAAGGGCTGTTTCGCACCGTGGGCTACGGCGGTGACGCAGGCAGCATCAGCGATCTTGAGCAGGCGGAACTGATCGTGATCGTCGGCAGCAACACCGCCGAGAACCACCCGGTGATCGCCGCCAAAATCAAGGCGGCGCGCAAGCACCACGGCCATAAGCTGCTGGTGGTAGACCCGCGCAAACATGAGATGGCCGAGCGGGCCGATCTCTACCTGCGCCCTACGCCGGGCACCGATCTGGTGTGGGCCAGCGCGCTCAGCCGCTATATGTTTGACCACCAGCTGGCGGATGACGCCTTCCTGGCGCAGCAGGTCAATGGGGTGGAAGACTACCGCCGCTCGCTGGCGCCGTTTACCCTGGACTACGCCGCAGAGATGACCGGCATTGCGCAGGCCGACCTGGTGGCCGCCGCCGAGATGATTGGCCGGGCGAAATCGGTGTGCATCCTGTGGGCGATGGGCATCACCCAGCACAGCCACGGCGCGGACACCAGCACCGCGCTCTCCAACCTGTTGCTGGTCACCGGCAACTATGGCCGCCCCGGCACCGGCGGCTACCCGATGCGCGGCCACAATAATGTGCAGGGCGCCAGTGATTTCGGCTGCCTTGCCAACCAGTACCCCGGCTATGAGAAAGTCACCGACCCCGAAGTGCGCGCCAAATGGGCGAAAGCGTGGGGCGTGGCCCCGGAGGCGCTCTCCGGCCAGGTAGGCGAGGACAATTTCAAAATGGTGCAGGCGGCCCATCAGGGCAAACTCCGGGCGATGTACATCACCGGCGAAGAGACGGCGTTTGCGGATGCGGACGCCGCCAACGTGCATGACGGTTTCAGCAAGCTCGATTTCATGGTGGTGCAGGACATCTTCTTCAGCCGCACCGCCCAGTTTGCCGACGTGGTGCTGCCGGGCTGCCCGAGCGTGGAGAAAGAGGGCACTTACGTCAACACCGAGCGGCGCATCCAGCGCTTTTATGAGGTGATGCCGCCGCTGGGCGACAGCCGCCCGGACTGGTGGATCTTCACCGAGCTGGCGAAACGCATGGGGCATGACTGGGGCTACACCCATCCGTCGCAGATTATGGACGAGGTGGCCTCGATTGCCGGGATCTTTGCCGGGGTGAGCTACGCGCGGCTCGAGGGCTGGGCCTCGCTGCAATGGCCGGTAGCGGCGGACGGCACCGACACACCGCTGCTTTATACCCAGGGGTTCCACACCGATGACGGCAAAGCCAGGCTCTACCCGCTCACCTTCAAGGCCCCGGCGGAACAGCCGGACGCCGACTATCCTTATACGCTGAATAACGGGCGGTTACTGGAGATGTTCCAGGGCAATAACCAGACCGGACGGGTCGCGGGCATCCGCTGGCTGGTGCCGCACTGGTTTGTCGAGGTCAGCCCGGAACTGGCTGCCCGGCTCGGCATCACGTCCGGCCAGTGGCTGAAAGTCACCTCGCGGCGGGATTCGCTTGAGGTGCCGGCGCTGGTCACAGACCGGGTGCAGGGCAACAGCCTGTTCCTGCCGATCCACCAGGGCAAAGACGGGGTGAACAAGCTCACCGGCGAGCACCATGACCCGGACGTCAACACCCCGGCGTATAAAGAGGTGGCGGTGCAGCTGGAGGTGCTGGCGCGCCCGGCTGCCTCGGTGCCGCTGCCCGACCACAATTTCCGTTATGGCCACCGCACGCCGCTCAGCCACGTGCCGGTGGAGCAGAAGTGGGCGCAGGACGACTACGTCGCGATCCCGCTGAAATCCCCCAACCCGGAGAGATTCTGATGGCCGAACCGATTGACCATGATGTCACCCCACCCAAAATCGGGCTGGATGCGTTTGAGGAGTTACACAAGCTGGTGCACACGCTGCATCACCACGGCGTGCTGCGGTTCGCCAATGATGTGGTCGCCGCCAATAACCAGATTGCCGGCGTGCTGGCGCAGGGGCTGAACAAGCCCGGCACACTGAACGCGGTGCAAAACCTGTCAGTGCTGATGATGGCGCTGTCGAGCATTCCGCCGGAAACCTTCTATAAAGTGGTGTTTGCCTTAAAAGACGGGCTGGAGGCGGTCGGGCGGCCGCAGCCGGAAGAGGGCAGTAAAAAAGAGGCGCCGGGGATCACGGGGGTTTACCACTTACTGAACGATGAGAGCCTGTGGCGGGCGGTAACGCCGCTGCTGAACGGCCTGCGGGCGTTTGCAGCGGGGATGGAGAGGGAGGTGGATAAGCCGATTTCGTCGTTCAGTGGGAAGGAGAGTGATGCTTGATGGTGAGGGTGATGGTTAATGGGTTTAATGGGTGAGGTGGCATGTTTCGGTTGCTCATGGGCACGCGCATAGTGTTACGTTTTGATGAGTGACGTGGCATGTTTCGGTTGCTCATGTGTCGTTATCTGCCTGGCTTTCTGAGCCTCAACCGAGCAGGGCCTGCCGGCGCGCCGGCCCTGCACCCGCGCACTTTCGGTGTTTTGGCTGAATCATTGCCCGCTACCGCGGGTGACCCTCATTTCACCTCCGGGCTGTTCGGGCCGCCGCAGACACGCTCCCGGCGTGGCTGCGACTCTCGCACACATCCTTGTGTGCTCGACCGGCCCTGCGGCTCCACTCGGCAATGATTTTTACGCCCCCACCAGACTGCAAATCTTTTAGTATGTAAGGAAAGAGTAGGGGGGATTCATTTTGAGCATAGGCTAGTTCGTAGTGACCTGGCTGAACATCATGCCGACGGCGTGGTCGTGCACAAACCGATAAGAGACGCTGTTTAGCACGGTGAACTGTCCTGCCTCACGGCTGTGAAAAAGGGAGGCACAGGTTGAGCCGGGCTTTATGGCTGCCTGGAAATGATGATTGATAACGGTGAGATCTGCGCCGGGTGCGGGGAGTGTAACGCCGGTGACATGCAGCGGTTTGCCCGGCTGTCCGCACATGTTGTGGTCAGCGAGTGGCGTGATCGCCAGCGATGAGACCCGGCCTTGTTGCATCGGTAAATAAGAGATAAACCAATAGGCCCGGTTCTCGTGCTTATCCTGATAACAAACCCAGCGGCGTTGGCCGCTCTCCTGAACGGAGCCGCCAAACAGGCGCTGAATATCGTCAAGGGTTGTCTCTTCCAGCACCACCTGGGTACCGCCTGCGGTAAAAATGTCGGGCAACGGCTGCCTGGTCTCCAGCTGGCCATTGTCCCCGGCACACTCCTCTTCAAGCCAGGCATTAGCACCGGTTAACGTTGCCGATTGCGCAAAGCAGCACCCTAATGCAGTCAATCCAATAAATTTGAGCCTCTGTTTCATCACCTGACCACCAGCTCCCTGTCACCACTGTCCCAGATATCTTTACGTACAGAAAAGACGGCAATGATACATCCTTGCGAGGCCCCTCCAGGATTGCGGGCACTTTCGCCATGTATTTTGAATGCAAAACGTCCGCACATAGCGTTACTGCTGTGGGGCGTCAGATCTAACGTATATTTCCCCGTTTTTTCACTGTAATGAGGTGCGCCGATAGTATACTTTCCCCGCGGTAATGGCCCCTTATCTGAAACGCACTCTTTGCTAGGATCATTATAATAATGACGGGCACCGGCATAAAGCGCGCGATGTTTTGGCGTACCATTCCTATAAAACAGGCAACTCGTTACTTCATATTCCCAAGTCATCTCTTCCTCCTTTTAAGCGCGCTTTTTCCAACTGTCAGAATGGATAATATTCCCATCCAAGTAATGCCACGTCACTTCCTCATAACTAATATCAATATATTCATGGTGAGTATGCTTTTCCCAACGCTGATCTTGACTGTCTAACAAAAAAGAATTTATTCCTTGCACTCTGACATTTTCAAGGATTGTTTTAAAATAGGCTTTTTCTTGACCAGAGAAGTTTATTTTATAAAAAACAAACTCAGCCTTTTTAAAAGTTTTACCCGTAGTAAGAGACTGATAGAGATAGGGTGTTGAGCAATCTATTATTTTTTCAAAAGCATAGGGTGTATGAATACGTTTTCCAGTTATCTTCCCTGTCAATCGATCTACGGGCATTGCGACTGTCTGCATTAGCTCCAATACTTCGATGCTCCCTTCGCGGCCTAAAACATCAACTGATCCTTTAACCATTGAGTCGTCTTTATCGTATAGAAAAAGATATACAGGAATTGCCATAAATATTTTCCTTTAATGTGTAAAAAACACGGGGATTGTAAAACCCTGCACATACAAAAAACGTGGTTAAGTCACAAATTACATTATTTGTTTATCAACACATAAAGGAGAAAGTAAGAGGCATAAAATCATTGCCGAGTTGAGACGCAGGGCGAAAAGATATACGCATTCTGTGAAGAAATCGCCGCCTACTATTTCCTTACATACCTAATGATTTGCAGTCTGGTGGGGGCATTAAAATTATTGCCGACGAGGACGGAGGGCCGGGCGAGCGGACAGGACGTCCGCGAGAGGGACAGCCACGCTGGGAGCGTGTCTGGCCCGGCCCGATCAGCCTGGAGGCCGAAGGAGGGGACCCGCAGCGCGGGCAATAATTCTGCCGGAACACCGAAAGTGCGCGGGTGCAGGGCCGGCGCGCCGGCAGGCCCTGCTCGGTTGAGGCTTAGAAAGCCGGGTAGGCAAATACACATAAGCAACCGAAACCATCCAACTAACCCTATGACGGCAGCGGAGCCGCAGAAAGACTTCACTCGCAAGCCAACGCAACAAACCTCGATCCCAAGGGAAAAGAGAAAAAGGAACCCCGGCGTTTCCCCACGCCCCCCCATTTACATTTAAACACCCTGAAACACTCCCCCCATATAATTAGCAACCTTTTCATATCCATCGCGCGCCCCGCCCGTTATGCTTGCCCGCTTTTGAAAACATCCGCCCGCCGCGCCCGGCGGCAGATGCCGTCCCAAAGCAGACAGGTAATCACCCCGGCATGGCCCTATTTGAGCAACATCAGCACCCTTTCCGTGACTACTCCGCGGAAGCCCGCCTCTTTATCCGTCGTGCGCTGGTGGCCTTTGGGGTGGTGCTGTTGCTCTCCGGGGTGCTGGTGGCGAACCTTTACCGCCTTCAGGTCAAACAACACGCCTTCTACCAGACCCGCTCCAACCAGAACGACATCAAAATGCTGCCGATCGCCCCAAGCCGCGGGCTGATCTACGACCGGAACGGCATTCCGCTGGTGCATAACCTCACGCTGTACCAGATCCAGGTGATCCCCGGCAAAGTGGAGGATATGGAGGCAACGTTGAAGGCGCTGACGCCGATGGTGGACCTGACGCCGCAGGAGATCGCCGACTTCCGCGATGCCGTGCACCACACCAGCCGCTATAAGCCGGTAACGCTGAAAATGGAACTGAATGACAGTGAAGTGGCGCGCTTTGCGGTAAACCAGTTCAAATTCACCGGCGTCACCATCGACACCTACCAGCAGCGCGAATACCCCTACGGTGCCCAGCTGGCGCACGTGGTGGGCTATGTCTCGAAAATCAACGACCGCGATGAACAACGGCTGGCGAAAGCGGGCATCGCCGAGAACTATGCCGCCGACCACAACATCGGCAAGCAGGGCATCGAGGGCTACTACGAAAATGTGCTGCACGGCAAAACCGGCTATCAGGAAGTGGAAGTGGATAACCACGGCCGGGTGGTGCGCCTGCTGAAAGAGCAGCCGCCGCAGGCCGGTAAAGATATCTACCTCTCGCTGAGCCTGCCGCTGCAACAATATATTGAATCAGTGCTGAAGGGGCAGCGCGCCGCCGTGGTGGTGGAAGACCCGCGCGACGGCGGCATTCTGGCGATGGTCTCCAGCCCAAGTTACGACCCGAACCCCTTCGTGAAAGGCATCAGCTATACACAGTACAAAAGCCTGCTCAGCAACCCCGATTTGCCGCTGATTAACCGGGTGACGCAGGGGCTGTACCCGCCGGCGTCAACGGTGAAACCCTATATGTCGATCTCCGCGCTGTTCGCCGGGGTGATCACCCCCGGCACCACCTTCTTCGGCGCGCCGAGCTGGGTGCTGCCCGGCTCCAAACGCCACTACCGCGACTGGCTGAAAAGCGGCCACGGGATGCTGAACGTCACCAAGGCGATTGAGGAGTCTGCCGACACCTTCTTCTATCAGGTGGCGTATGAGATGGGCATTGACCGCATCCACGAGTGGATGAGCAAATTTGGTTACGGCAGGCCTACCGGCATTGACCTCAACGAAGAGTACCAGGGCGTGTTGCCGAGCCGGGCGTGGAAACAGCGCGTGCATAAAAAGCCCTGGTACCAGGGCGACACCATCCCGGTCGGCATCGGCCAGGGCTACTGGATCGCTACGCCGATCCAGATGGTCAAAGCGCTCACCACCCTTATCAACAACGGCAGCGTCAAACCGCCGCACCTGCTTTACTCGGTGAAAGGGGGGAACCATGTGGAACGCTATACGCCGCCGCCGGAGAGCGCAGAGCAAATTGGCGATCCGCATTCGCCCTATTGGGGCATCGTCAAAGCGGCGATGTTCGGCATGGCCAACGCGCCGAACGGCACCGGCTATAAGCTGTTCCACACCGCGCCTTACGGCATTGCCGCCAAGTCCGGCACCTCGCAGGTGTTCAGCCTGAAAGAGAACCAGACCTACAACGCCAGGATGGTGCCGGTGCGGCTGCGCGACCACATCTTCTACACGCTGTTTGCGCCCTATAAAAACCCGAAAGTGGCGATGGCGCTGATCCTGGAGAACGGCGGCGGGGACGGCGTGGTGGCCGGGCCGACGGCGCGCGCCATCCTCGACCACATTTTCGACCCGGCACACGCGGACGTGGCCGCCGGGCAGCAGATTGCCGACCCGGCCCGCTGAGGGCCATCTGGCGATTATTCCCACAGTAAAAACCTTTCTTGCCGCTTTCTTACATTCAGCAACGGATTAGCGCCTGCGGGCGCTGTAATCCGCTGTAATTAAATAATAATCTGTCACCCGCTGCGCGGTTGCGCGAGCAGGACGCCCCGATTGACTGCTGAGAACCCCATGAAAAAGAAACGCCCGGCGACGCCCGGTAAGAAAGCGGCGGCTTCGGCCAAAAGCCCGGCCTCCGCCAAGAACTATTCTTCCGCCCGCTTTGTCTGGATTTGCGCCGGGATCCTGGTCTGCTTCGTGCTGCTGGTGGCGCGCGTCGGGGATTTACAGCTGCTCAATGACAAACAACTGACCGACCAGGCTGACCAGCGGTCGATCCGCACCCAGGTGGTGCCGACCAACCGCGGCATGATCACCGACCGCAACGGCGAGGCGCTGGCGGTGAGCGTCGCCTCGCGTGACATCATCCTCGACCCGAAACATATCCTGGAGGCGGACACCCAGCTGAATAATGAACGCTGGCAGAGTTTCGCCAGCGTGCTGAAGATGCCGCTCAGCGAGTTGCAGCAGATGATCCTGTCCAACCCGCATAAACGCTTCCTGTTCGCCGCCCATAAAGTCGATACCGAGGTGGCGGAGTATGTCACCAAGCTGCACCTGACCGGCGTCAGCACCCAACAGGATTTCAGCCGCTTCTACCCGATGGGGCAGGACGCCGCCGCGCTGGTCGGCATCGTCGGCATGGATAACCAGGGGCTGGAGGGGATTGAGCTCGGCTTCAACCACCTGTTGCAGGGCAAGCCCGGCCTGCGCGTCTACCAGAAAGATGGGCACGGCGCGGTGATCGGCCTGCTGAAAAACATCGACCCGGTGGCACCGCCCAACGTCACGCTGAGCATCGATAAATTCCTGCAATATGTGCTTTATTCCCACATCCGCGACGGGGTGCTGCTGAACCAGGCGGATTCCGGCTGTGCGGTGCTGGTGGATGTCAATACCGGCGAAATCCTCGGCATGGCGAGTTACCCGTCGTTTAACCCGAATAACCTGGCTGACACGCCGCCCGGCAACATCCGCAACGTCGCCAGCAGCGACAGTTTCGAACCCGGCTCCACGGTGAAACCGCTGGTGGTGATGACCGGGCTGGCGCGCCACCTGATCCGCCCGGACTCAGTGCTCGACACCCACCCGTACCGGGTGAACGGGCATCTGATCCGTGACGTCGGCAACTGGCCGGAGCTGACAGTGACCGGCATCCTGCAAAAATCGAGTGACATCGCCGTTTCCCATATCGCGCTGGCGATGCCGGCCAACGTGCTGGTGGATGTCTACCACAGTTTCGGCCTCGGCCAGCCGACCGATCTGGGTATGGGCAATGAGAGCAGCGGCTATTTCCCGCTGCACCGCCAGATGTGGTCGAACATTGACCGCGCCACCTTCTCCTTCGGTTATGGCCTGCGCGTGACGCCGTTACAGATGGCGCGCGAGTATGCGGCGATCGGCGCGTTTGGCGTCTACCGCCCGCTGTCGATCACCAAAGTGACGCCGCCGGTGATGGGCAAGCAGGTGATGGACCCGGAGATTGTGAAAACCGTGGTGCATATGATGGAGAGCGATGCCTTGCCGGGCGGCAGCGGCCTGAGTGCCGCCGTGCCGGGCTACCGGCTGGCGATCAAAACCGGGACGGCCGAAAAAATGGGCAAGAGCGGCAAATATGACGGCGGTTACATCAACTACACCGCCGGGGTGGCCCCGGCGAGCAACCCGCGGGTGGCGCTGGTGGTGATGGTCAACAACCCCAAAGCGGGCAAGCACTTCGGCGGCTCGGTGGCCGGGCCGATTTTCGGCCAGATCATGGGGCAGGTGATGGAGCACATGAACATCCTGCCGGATGCGCAGCAGCTGAATGTGGTGTCAACCATCAAAGGCTGACGGTAAGAACGTCTACACTGTAAGGGCTTGTCCGTCACCGGGCAGGCCCTTTTTGTGAAAAAAGGCGGACTATTAACCACAAGGGGAGCGTTATGCTGAATGATCGTATCGGCGTGTTGTCAGGTGACATCACGCGGCTGGAAGTGGATGCCATTGTGAATGCCGCGAACACCTCGCTGCTGGGCGGCGGTGGCGTCGATGGGGCTATCCATCGCGCCGGTGGGCCGGAGATCCTGGAAGCCTGCAAACGGGTCGGCGGCTGCAAAACCGGTGACGCCGTCATTACCCCCGGCGGTGACTTGCCGGCCAAATGGGTGATCCACGCGGTCGGGCCGCGCTGGGAAGGTGGGGACCAGGGCGAGGCGGATTTGCTGCGCAGCGCCTACCTGCGCAGTTTTGATCTGGTGGCACAGCATGGCCTGCGCCGGGTCGCGTTTCCCAATATCAGCACCGGCATTTATGGTTTCCCGAAATTGCAGGCGGCTGAGATTGCCATTGACGTCACCCGCACCGTGCTCAGCACCGACCAGGCCATTGAAGAGGTGCTGTTTGTCTGTTTCGACCCGGAAAACCTGATGATCTACCGCGAGCTGCTCGGCCAGCCGGGTGCCGTGCAGGGGTAGGCGCGGGGGCAGGGCAGGGCCGTCAGGCCCGGCGGCGGTGCGCCACCAGCGTAAAGCGGTAATCGCTGCTTTTAAACAGGTTGCGGCTGTACTCAAACACCGTGCCGTCCTGCAAAAAGCCAATCGAGACTTTCTCCAGTGCCGGCTGGTGCCGGTCAATGCCCAGCGCCTGGGCCTGGGTCTCGGTTGGCATCACCGCCAGGATCTCCTGCTCACTGCGGTCAATCACCCACTTTTTCACCTGTTCGATGTAGTGGTATTTTGATGACTGCATCACCTCGTAACTCAGGTCAGGAAACAGCGCCAGCGGCATCCAGGTCTCTTCCAGCGCCGCCGGTTTCTGCTGGATAAAACGCAGCCGCCGCACATGGTAAACCCGCTCACCCTCACTCAGCCTGAGCGCGGTGCGTACCCGCTCGTCCGGCAGCACGATGGCAAAATCCAGCACTTCGCTGTAGGAGGCCTGCCGGTCGGCCAGCTTTTCATCCAGGCTGGTGAGCTGGTAGATGTCATAGTCCAGCCGTTCCTCACGTACATAACGGCCGCTGCCCTGAATGCTCTCGATCACCTGCTGCTCGGTCAGCAGTTTCAGTGCCTGCCGCACCGTCACCCGGCTTACGCCAAACTCCTCAACCAGTTGCGCTTCCGTCGGCAGGGCATCGCCCGCTTTCAGGCGGCCGGACGCCACCTGTTCACGCAAGGTATCGGCAATTTCACGGTAGAGCGGTTTTTTCGTCATGATTCAAAAACTCCAACACAGAGAAAGGCTGCCGAAGAATAACCTGACTGCCCGGCACGGAGCCAAACAAATTTCAGCAGCACGGATAATACCTTTTAATACTGATTAAATTTGTATTAATACAATATAAATACTGTGTTTAGATTTGTTTGATACCCTTCACGAACCCATCTCGCTGAGGTTGCTACGCTACCGGCGCTTTACAGGCTACCGGCACCATTCGCCGGTCTCGGGTTAACGGGGGAGACTTTCCTATGGCATCAGACAATACAAGATTAAGACAACTTACCCACCCTGATTTAATTTGTTTGCAGACAAATTTTAGCGACAGCGACAGCGCCATCCGGTACTTAACCGACAAACTGGCCGCCGCAGGCAAGCTGTATGACGCGCCCGCGTTTCTGGCCGCGGTGCGCGCGCGGGAGGCACAAGGGGCCACGGCGCTCGGCGAAGGGCTGGCAGTACCGCACGGCAAATGTGATGCCGTACGTGAGGCGGCGTTTGCGGCGGCAACGTTACGTGAACCCGTCATGTGGGCGGGCATCGACGGCGAGGAGCCGGTGCGCCTGATTTTCCTGCTGGCGATCCCCGGCAACCAGGCCGGTTCTACCCATATGCAGCTGCTGACCCAGCTCACCACTGCCCTGGTGGATGAGGAGGTGCGCGCCGCGGCGTTGCAGGCCGCCACCCCGGCCGCCCTGCTGGCGCTGCTTTCGCCCCCGGCCACCACGCCGGTTGCGCCGGAGGGTGGGCACGAGCGGCCGTGCGTGGTCTGCGTCACCGCCTGCCCGGCGGGCATTGCCCATACCTACATGGCCGCCGAATACCTGGAGCGCGCCGGGCGCACACTGGGCATTGAGGTCTGCGTGGAGAAGCAGGGGGCCAACGGCATCGAGGGGCGGATTACGCCCGCACAATTACAGCGGGCGGCGGCCTGTGTGTTTGCCGTGGATGTGGCCGTCAAAGAGCCGGAACGGTTTGACGGCCTGCCGCAGATTACGGTGCCGGTCACCGCGCCGTTTAAACAGGCGGAGCCATTGCTGCGGGAGGCGGTGGCGCGCGGCAGCCAGCCCGCAGGTGAAATGCCCGGCACTGCGTCAGGCCGTTCGCCCGCCACGGCGCCCCCCGGCGTGAAAACCGAACTGAAACAGGCGCTGCTGAGCGGTATTTCGTTTGCGGTACCGCTGATTGTCGCCGGGGGCACGGTGCTGGCGGTGGCAGTGCTGCTGGCGCAACTGTTCCAGTTGCAACACCTGTTTGAACAGGAGAATTCCTGGCTGTGGTTCTACCGCAAATTAGGGGGTGGGCTGCTCGGCACCCTGATGGTGCCGGTGCTGGCGGCCTACACCGCCTGGTCGCTGGCGGACAAACCGGCACTGGCACCGGGCTTTGCCGCCGGGCTGGCGGCCAACATGATCGGTGCCGGGTTTCTGGGCGGTGTGGTGGGCGGGCTGCTGGCCGGTTACCTGATGCGCGGGGTCAAAACGCATCTGCGGCTGGGCGCCCGTTTCAACGGCTTCCTGACTTTTTACCTCTACCCGGTGATCGGCACGCTGGTTGCCGGCAGCCTGATGCTGTTTGTGATTGGCGAACCGGTGGCCTGGCTCAATAACGCCCTTACCGCCTGGCTGAACGGCCTCTCCGGCACCAATGCGCTGCTGTTGGGGGCGATTATCGGCTTTATGTGCTCGTTTGATTTGGGCGGCCCGGTGAACAAAGCCGCCTACGCTTTCTGCCTGGGCGCGATGGCCAACGGCGTGTTCGGGCCGTATGCGATTTTCGGCGCGGTGAAGATGGTGTCTGCCTTTACCGTCACCGCCTCGACCCTGCTGGCACCGCGGCTGTTCCAGCCGTTTGAGATTGAAACCGGCAAATCGACCTGGCTGCTGGGGCTGGCCGGGATCACCGAAGGGGCGATCCCGATGGCGATTGACGATCCGGTGCGGGTGATCGGGTCATTCCTGCTCGGGTCAGTGGTGACCGGCGCGCTGGTCGGCGGTGCAGGCATCGGCCTCTCCACACCGGGGGCGGGCATTTTCTCGCTATTCCTGCTGCATCCCAACGGGCTGGGGGCGCTATTGGCCGGTGCCGTCTGGCTCGGGGCCGCGCTGCTCGGCACGGCCATCGCTACGCTGGCGCTGATCCTCTGGCGTACCCATGCCGTGAAACGCGGGCGCTATCAGGTTCATGCCGGCTCCGCCTCTTAAGCCTTTTACTTTTCTGTTAAGGACACCCGATGAAGGGATTATCTCAGGTCTATATCACGCCCCATATGCACTGGGACCGCGAATGGTACTTCACCGCCGAAGCCTCGCGCATTCTGCTGGTCAACAATATGGCGGAAATCCTCGACCGGCTGGAACAGGACGCCGCCTACCCCTGCTATGTGCTGGATGGGCAGACCGCCATCCTCGAGGATTATTTTGCCGTCTGCCCGGAGAACCGTGAGCGGGTCAGGGCGCTGGTGGCGGCCGGGCGGCTGGTGATCGGCCCCTGGTATACCCAGACCGACACCATGATCGTCTCCGGCGAATCCATTCTGCGCAACCTGCTGTATGGGCTGCGTGACTGCCGGGCGTTCGGCGCGCCGATGAGGATTGGCTACCTGCCGGACTCGTTTGGTATGTCGTCACAACTGCCGCACCTCTATAACGGTTTCGGCATCCGCCGGGCGATGTTCTGGCGCGGCTGTTCGGAACGCCACGGCACCCGCCATACGGAGTTCCTCTGGCAAAGCCGGGAC
>NZ_PJZI01000051.1 GCF_002858805.1 Chimaeribacter arupi | reverse complement strand
CCTCACTTCTCACTGTCAACCAGACCACGAACAAACCAGCGCTGCGCAGCATTAACTATAGGAAATAAAATCAGAATGGTAAGCGGGATACTAATACGTGGCGGGAGCAGAGCAGGCAAGGGCATTCTGTGGCATAAAGAAAATCCGCGCCCTGAGGCGCGGATGGGTCACATTATCGGGAAATGATTATTTAAAACTTCCCTGAATACCGATATGAGCGACATAGCCTTCCATATCGTCACTGAAGCCTTTCATATATTGCGCATCGGCATAGAACCAGGTGTTTTCGCTGACTTTCGCCGTGAAACCCGCCCCGGTCTGCCACCAGTCGGTCGCCAGATCGGCCTGAACGTCCGTACTGCCGACCCGTACTGTCGGGGCATCCGTGACGTTATGCACGATGTCTGCCGTCAGGTAAGGTTTGAACGTCTCAGTGTGCTTGTCTTCCTGCTGATCGCGGAACAGGCGCACGCCCGCCCGCGCCGTCAGCGCGCTGCTGTGGGTGCCGGAGACGTCAGAAACGGCATCGCTGAAATCTTCGCCGACCAGGTACTGATACACCAGCTGGCCCTGCGGCTCGATTTTCCAGTTCTCGCTGACGCCAAACGGTTTGCCGCCTTCCAGCGAAAGCAGGGTGCCGACGCTGTCCTGCCGGGCGTTGTAGCGGCTTTCATACTGGTTGCGGTAGTAGGTGAACTGGCCGACCGCGTCGATATAGCCGCCGTCCTGCGCGTAACGGGTGTAGTAACCGCCGAGGCTGTAGGCATCGGTATTGACGGCACCGGTCATGACCTTTTTATTCGCGCGTGAGCGTTCCTGGTCTTGCGCATCACTGCTTTGATGGCCGAGTGTCACCATCACGCCGCCATGCACGCGGGTGCCGTTGTCCAGCTCATCCTGATAGAGATCTTTACCAAACTGCGCGAACCAGGCGTGGGTGTCATAACCAAAGCGCCCGGCATTGAACGAGGTGTTATCCCCGCCGGTGCGCGCCCAGGCCAGGTTGTTGTAGTTACGTGCGTACTGTTCGGCATCGCCCATGCGTTCATGCAGCGTGCCGACCGTTTGCAAACCGTAATAGAGGTTCAAATAAGGGGTCACGATATAACCAGGGACTTCCTCACGGTACGGTTTCGGGGAGGCGTCGCCGCCGTTGCCGTCGTTATCACCGTTGCCGTCGTTATCACCGTTGCCGCCGTTATCGCCGTTGCCGTCGTTATCACCGTTGCCGCCGTTATCGCCGTTGCCGTCATTATCGCCGTTGCCGCCGTCATTGGGATTCGGCTCCACAAACTCAGCCCGCAGATACCAGTCATTGGCGGTGTCTGCGGCGCCGTCTTTGCCGCCTTCAAACAGGTAATAATCAAAGGCGTCGATGCTGACGGTGTCACCCAGGGTGAAATGGGTATGGCTGCTGTCCTGAATCTGGACGACCTCAATGCCGTTGCCTTCGGTGTAGGCACCCTTGCCGCGGCCATTGATATGCAGAGTAAAATCACCGGCGGCATCCGCAGTGCCTGCAATAATCTTGTCGGTTTTGCTGTTGGTGCCGCCCTCATTGAGTTCGGTATTCAGGTAAAAATCCCCGGTGCCGGACAGCGATTGAGTGGTCAGCGTCTTGTAATCCCCCTCCGGGGAGAAATAGACGCGGCTGTTATTCAGCGCCAGCGAATTTGCCGTCGACGATGCGGACATGTTCCAGGTGCTGTTTTCGGCCGACAGGTCGATGTTGCCCTGGGACGCGCCGTTAAAGGTGGAATCCAGCAGGTTCATGGTCAGGGCGTTGGCGAGCGTGTCCTGCGCCTCGACAATGACGTCGCCGTTGAGGGTGCTGTTGTTCTTTGCGGTAAACGCCAGAGTGGCCGATTGCGCCTGTAACTCCGCCTCTTTGGCCGCCGTCAGATCGTTGGCGACATAAATCGCCGTGCCCTGGCTGGCGGTCAGGTCGGTGTGATCGAACGTGGCATTCCAGTGACCGCCATCAGCATACAGGGCTGTTTTCGCCTGATCGCTGGTCACGGTGGAGTCTTTCAGGGTTAAGGTGCCGCCTTGCTGATCGGCAGCGACGCTTTGCTGTTGATAGAAATGCAACGTCGATACGCTGTCAGCGTGATTAGCTATCTGAATATTTTCACCGTGGACAGCCGCCTGGGTGCTGATAAATAACGATTGGTCTTTCGTACCTTCAGTGAGCACCTGCATATTTTTGATGTTGATCTGTGCGCCAGATTTGGCTGCCAGCGTGGCCCCACTTGCACCGGTACTTTTTACGGTATTCAGAGTGGCCGCATCGCCGGTCAGGTTAACGACACTGTTGCCGGTGGCCAGCACCCCGCCCGCGTCCGCTCCCGCCGAGATAATGTCGGTATTGGTCAGGGTAACCACGGCACTCTCTGCGGCCAGGACGCCATAAGCATTCTCCCCGCCGGTGATCAGGCTGCCGCCTTGTGCACTCAGGCTGCTCCCCGCGCCGGCCACACTGAGGGCATGGCTGCGCGCGCCTGTTGTCGTGACCGCGAGCTGGTTAAAGGTGGTGGTATTCTCCGGGCCGTTAATCGCCACCCCGGCGCTGTTATCACCCTGCGTCGTCAGGGACGTCTCTGCCGCGGCATCAAAGGTGTTGGTGTCGCCACTGAGCGTCACCGCCGCACTGTTCGCGCCTGTTGTCGAGACCGCCAGCGTGTCGAACGTGGCGATATTCTCTTTGCCGTTAATGGCGATGCCCGCGCTGTGTTCGCCTTCCGTCGCCAGGGTAGTGCCTGACATCACGGTAAACATCGTGTTGTCACCGGTCAGCGTCACTGCCGCGCTGTTTGCACCGGCGGTGGTGGCCGCCAGCGTGTCAAATGTGGCGATATTTTTATTGCCGTTAATGTTAATGCCGGCGCTGTTCTCCCCCAGCGTAGACAGCGTAGCGGTTGACGCGATATTAACGCTGTTATTGTCGCCGGTGATAAAAAGGGCTGAGGCGTCTTTATTTGAAGTGTCAATGGAAAGCGGACTTAATAAATCAATGATGCTGCCATTTTCAACATATATACCGTGGGCACCCTCACCATTAATTATAATGTCTACGGTTGATGGGTTACGTTCAAAAACCTTACCGCCGTCTAATGCATAAATCCCGTGAGAAGCTTTACCCGTAGTTGTTATAACAAGACCTCCGGCATAGTAAATATCAGCAGTATGATCAGTTTCTGAATTCCCATTAGCATAGATAGGGTAACTGCCATCAACTCCTTGATCATTAATTGACATAGCAAAAGAAGAGGAAACACCGAATCCACCGGCCATAACAATAAGGATTGGAAATGCTTTAATAATACCAGAGGATAAGGGGGTACGTGTTGTGTTGAGCTTTTTCAATGTATGTCATCCTTTATACATTTTAGTTAATTAGAAAAGTGAGGAAACTCGCAATTCTATGAACTAATAAAACGTCTAAATATTTATTTATTCTTTAAAATGACTTTATTAAAACTTAATTATATATAGCGTTAAAACCAAGCTGCTTTAATAAGAAAAAAACAGAAAGGAATAAGAAAATAGAGAGTATTTTCTGGATGTTTTTTATAAAGACGTGGGAGGAAATGCCAAAGAGAAACGGGCAGCCGGCGTGAAATAAAACGGACTTACCGCCTGCCTCCGGCAATGAGGGTTATCCTTTACCGGGAAGGTGCTACCTTTTAGGTTTGGCGCAAGGCAGGGCGCTGCCTGAGGGGGCAGAGTAAAGCAGGACAAGATGAGGTGCAGTCGCTTATAATCAGCGCAATAATGGGTTTTACTGTGAAATCCATCACATAAATGTTGTAGCTGATGCATGTTCTCTGTGGTGTAAGTGATGTTCATCACAAAAAGCAGCCCCGGATTTCAGTAAAGTCCCTTTCTCTTCCTTTCGGAAATGAATCGTTAACAGGAGTTCCGTATGTCCAAATCTGACGTTTTTCACCTTGGCCTGACCAAGGCTGACCTGCAAGGTGCCACGCTGGCCATCGTTCCCGGTGATCCGGAGCGGGTGGAAAAAATTGCCCGACTGATGGAGAACCCGGTCAAGCTGGCGGCTCACCGTGAATTTACGTCATGGCGTGCGGAGCTGGACGGCAAACCTGTGATCGTCTGTTCTACCGGTATCGGCGGCCCGTCCACCTCTATCGCCGTCGAAGAACTGGCGCAGCTGGGTGTGCGTACCTTCCTGCGTATCGGCACCACCGGTGCCATCCAGAACCACATTAATGTCGGTGATGTGCTGGTGACCACCGCCGCAGTCCGTCTGGACGGTGCCAGCCTGCATTTCGCCCCGATGGAGTTCCCGGCGGTGGCTGATTTCGCCTGTACCACCGCGCTGGTCGACGCCGCGAAAGCCGTGGGTGCGACCACGCACATCGGTGTGACCGCCTCGTCTGACACCTTCTACCCAGGCCAGGAGCGCTATGACACCTTCTCCGGCCGCGTGGTGCGCCGCTTCAAAGAGTCGATGCAAGAGTGGCAGGAAATGGGCGTGATGAACTACGAGATGGAATCCGCAACGCTGCTGACCATGTGCGCCAGCCAGGGTCTGCGCGCCGGGATGGTGGCTGGGGTTATCGTAAACCGCACCCAGCAGGAGATCCCGAACGCGGAAACCATGAAGCAGACAGAGAGCCACGCGGTGAAAATCGTGGTGGAAGCTGCCCGCCGTCTGCTCTGACCGGCATTGCCTGTAGTCTGAAAAGGGGTCGCATTGGCGGCCCCTTTTTTTATTCCCCCGAGGGATCTGATAAGGTCAGTTCAGAGTCCATGCGTGGCCGGGGGCGCAGGCAGAGCGGTCACACGGCGGCCCGGTTGTTATACAAAAGTTTATCTTTGTTTACGCAAGGTTACGGGCTTGGTGGTTCAGGGCGGCGTATCCTGTCAGGTTCCTGTGATGGCAGGCTGATGCAGAGGCTTTTTGCGAGGCATTACGCAGCGTACCAAACCTTGCTGGACAGGGGAGGGCGCTTTCCTTAACGTGGCAGGCTATCAGCGTTTCACAGCGGAACAAGCATGGATATCAGCATAATGTACAGCCTGGTGGCCTGTCTGGTGGGCGTCGGGGGTGGCTGGCTGCTGGCCGGGGTGCGGCAACAGCAGCAACAGGCCCGGCATGACACCGCCCTGCGCCTGCTGGAGCAGTCACTGGCACAGGCACAAAGCGCACAACAGGCGCTGCTGGCTCAGGTGCAACAGGGCCAGCAGCGCCTGCGTGACAATGAGCTGGAGCTGCGCACGCTCCATAGCCAGGTGGCGGCCGGGCAGGAGAAGGCGCAGCAACTGGCGCATTGGCGCCGTGAATGCGAACAGCTTGATCAGGAGTTGCGCGCCCAGCGTGAAAACAACAGCGCGCAGGAGGCGGAGCTGCGTGAGGTCACCATCCGGCTGGAAGAGACGCGGATGGCGGCGGAAGAGAAACAGCGGCTGCTGATGAACAGCGAGCAGCGGCTGAATGCGCAGTTTGAACAGCTGGCCAACCGCATTTTTGAACAGAATGGCCGCCGGGTGGATGAGCAAAACCGACAGAGCCTTGACCGGCTGTTGCTGCCGCTGCGCGAACAATTGGATGGCTTCCGCCGTCAGGTACAGGAAGGGTTCGGGCAGGAAGCGCGTGAGCGCCATACGCTGGCCCATGAGATCCGCCATTTGCAGCAGCTGAATGCGCAGATGGCGCAGGAGGCGATTAACCTCACCAAAGCCCTGAAAGGGGACAACAAAACCCAGGGCAACTGGGGTGAGGTGGTGCTGAGCCGGGTGCTGGAAGCCTCCGGGCTGCGTGAAGGGTATGAGTATGAAACCCAGGTCAGTATCCGTGTGGACAGCAGCAGCCGGATGCAACCGGACGTGATTGTGCGCCTGCCGCAGGAAAAAGATGTGGTGATTGACGCCAAGATGTCGCTGGTGGCGTACGAGCGCTACTTCAACAGCACGGACGATGCCGAACGGGAGATCGCGCTGGGCGAGCACCTCAGTTCATTGCGCGGCCACATCCGCCTGCTTGGCCGTAAGGATTACCAGCAACTGCCCGGCTTGCGCAGCCTGGATTATGTACTGATGTTCATTCCGGTGGAGCCGGCTTTCCTGCTGGCGATCGACCGCGAACCGGAGCTGATTAACGAGGCGCTGCAGCACAATATTATGCTGGTCAGCCCGACCACCCTGCTGGTGGCCCTGCGCACCATCACCAATTTGTGGCGCTATGAGCACCAGAGCCGGAACGCGCAGCGCATTGCAGAGCGCGCCGCCCGGCTGTATGACAAATTACGCTTATTCGTGGATGACATGGAGTCGATGGGCCAGAGCCTGGACAAGGCGCAGGCAAGTTATCGGCTGGCAATGAACAAACTGGCGCAAGGGCGTGGTAACCTTATAGGACAAGTTGAAGGTTTCCGGGCGATGGGCGTTGAAGTTAAACGGCCTATCAGCCCGGCGCTTGCCGCCACGGCCAGGGCAGAGGATGCGCCCGACAGCGTGTTGCCGGAGCAGGAGGAGCCGCAGGAAGATCAGCCGGCAGGCTTCTTCCCTCCTGAAAAAACCTCCATTAATGAGCAGTACCCTTAATACGTTAGCACTGCATACGTTAGCACGATAACTGAAGCGACCCCTGCCGGCACGGCGGGGACACCGGCGGGGTGGGGCCACGCCTCACCCCCATGAGATTGACTGAAAAGCGGGCATAAAACATGGTAGATCAGACTCAGGAAACCACTCACTTTGGTTTCCGCACCGTGGCTAAAGATGAAAAAGAGGGCATGGTGGCAGACGTCTTCCACTCCGTGGCGGCGAAATATGACCTGATGAACGACCTGATGTCGTTCGGCATCCACCGTATCTGGAAGCGTTTTACCATCGATTGCAGCGGCGTGCGCCGTGGGCAGAAAGTGCTGGATCTGGCAGGCGGCACCGGTGACCTGACGGCGAAATTCTCCCGTCTGGTGGGTGACAAGGGCGAGGTCGTGCTGGCGGACATCAATGACTCCATGCTGAAAATGGGCCGCGAAAAACTCCGCAACCTGGGCGTGGTCGGCAACGTCAGCTATGTGCAGGCCAACGCCGAGGCGCTGCCGTTCCCGGACAACTATTTCGACTGCATTACCATTTCATTCGGCCTGCGTAACGTCACCGAAAAAGAGAAGGCGCTGCGTTCCATGTTCCGTGTGCTCAAGCCGGGCGGCCGCCTGCTGGTGCTGGAGTTCTCCAAACCGGTACTGGAGCCGCTGAACAAAGCCTATGACGCCTACTCCTTCCACCTGCTGCCGCGCATCGGTGAGCTGGTGGCGCAAGACGCCGACAGTTACCGCTACCTGGCGGAATCGATCCGGATGCACCCCGATCAGGAAACCCTGAAGGGCATGATGAGTGATGCCGGGTTTGACAACGTCAACTACCACAACCTCACCGGAGGCATTGTTGCCTTACATCGCGGTTTCAAATTCTGACGGGGTAATGCCATGTTGTTAACCCCGCTACTGACGGCAGGGCTGGAAACGGCCCTGAACCGGCTGCTCTACCGTGAACCCAGCATGAAAGCCGCCCGCCTGCGGCTGGCCGGCAAGATCCTGCGCATCCGGCTTCAGGAGCTGGACACGCCCCTCACCCTGATCTTCAGCGAACGCCAGGCCGACGTCGTCGGGGAATGGGCCGGCGAGGCGGATTGCACCGTCTCAACCCGCCTGGGCGTGCTGATGAAATTACGTGACCGCCAGCAACTGTCGCCGCTGATGCGCCAGGGTGAACTGATTGTTGACGGCGATTTGCAGGTCGTTCAGCAACTGGTGGCCCTGCTGGATATGGCAGAGTGGGAACCGGCAGATCTGCTCGCCCCTTACCTCGGTGATATCGCTGCGCAAGGCATTTCACAGTCACTGTGGAAGGGCGCACAACGGTTCCGTTCGGCGCTGGTGCGCCGGCAGGGGCACCTCAGCGAAGTGCTGACGGAGGAGTGGAAACTCGCCCCGGCCCCGCTGGAAATTGTTTGGTTTAATGAAGAAGTCGATGCGCTGGCCCGCGAGCTGGACAAGCTCGACGCCCGCATCAACGCTATGGAGACGAAGCCATGACCCCAGGTGAACTGCGTCGCCTCTATCTGATTATACGTGTTGTGCTGAGCTATGGGCTGGATGAGCTGATCCCCCGGATGCGTTTAACCCTTCCGCTGCGCGTTGGCCGCCGTTTGCTGTTCTGGATGCCGAACCGGCACCATGACAAGCAATTGGGGGTACGGCTGCGATTGGCCATGCAGGAGCTGGGGCCGGTCTGGATCAAGTTCGGGCAGATGATGTCTACCCGCCGCGATCTGTTCCCGCCGCAGATTGCCGATGAGCTGGCCCTGTTGCAGGACCGCGTGCCGCCGTTTGACGGCCGCCAGGCGCGTCGCCACATCGAGGCTGCCCTCGGTGGCCCGCTGGAAAAATGGTTTGATGAGTTTGATGAGAAGGCGCTCGCTTCGGCCTCTATCGCGCAGGTGCATACCGCGCGCATGAAGGAGAACGGCAAAGAGGTGGTGCTGAAGGTGATCCGCCCGGACATCCTGCCGGTGATCAAGGCCGACATGCGCCTGATGAACCGGCTGGCGGGCTGGCTGCCGCGGCTGCTGCCGGACGGCCGCCGCCTGCGCCCGCTGGAAGTGGTGCGGGAGTATGAAAAAACCCTGCTCGACGAGCTGAACCTGTTGCGTGAAGCCGCCAACTCTATCCAGTTACGCCGTAATTTTGAAGGCAGCAATATGCTGTATGTGCCGGAAGTGTACTCTGACTACTGCCGGGAAACCGTGCTGGTGATGGAGCGGATTTACGGCATCCCGGTGTCGGATGTGCCGGCGCTGGAAGCGCAGGGTACCAACATGAAGTTGCTGGCAGAGCGGGGCGTGCAGGTGTTCTTCACCCAGGTGTTCCGCGACAGCTTCTTCCATGCCGATATGCACCCCGGCAACATTTTTGTGAGTTACGAGCACCCGGCCAACCCGCTCTATATCGGCATTGACTGCGGCATCGTCGGCTCGCTCAACAAAGAAGACAAGCGCTACCTGGCGGAAAACTTTATCGCCTTCTTTAACCGCGACTACCGGCGGGTGGCAGAGCTGCATGTGGATTCCGGCTGGGTGCCGCCGGATACCAACGTCGAGGATTTCGAGTTCGCGATCCGGACGGTGTGCGAACCGATCTTTGAGAAGCCGCTGGCAGATATCTCGTTTGGTAATGTGCTGCTTAACCTGTTTAACACCGCCCGTCGGTTTAATATGGAAGTGCAGCCACAGCTGGTGCTGTTGCAAAAGACGCTGCTCTATGTGGAGGGGCTGGGGCGTCAGCTTTACCCGCAGCTCGATCTCTGGACCACCGCCAAGCCGTTCCTGGAAGAGTGGCTGCGCGATCAGGTTGGCCTGCCGGCCATGATCCGGGCCTTCAAACAGAAAGCCCCGTTCTGGACAGAGAAACTGCCTGAGTTGCCGGATCTGGTGTTTGAGAGCCTGCAACGTCACCGCCAGCTGCACCACAGCGTTGAGAAGCTGTCGGCCGAGATGCGTGAGCACCGGGTCCGCAGCGGCCAGTCACGGTATCTGTTCGGGATTGGCGCCACCCTGCTGTTGAGCGGTACGCTGCTGTTGCTCGGCCAGGAAGAGGTTTACCCCGCCTGGCTGATGGCCGCCGGGATTGTTACCTGGATAGTGGGCTGGCAACGCAGCGGTAAATGAAGTGAAGCAAGAACGTGTTTGAGTAAGAAAGCGTAAGAAGGTGCCGTATAATGCGGCACTGTTTAGCGACATTCCTTTTCTACATTCCGGCTTTGAGAGGTAAATAAAATGGGTGGCATTAGCATTTGGCAATTACTGATTATCGCAGTGATCGTGGTTCTGCTGTTTGGTACCAACAAGCTGCGCGGTCTGGGTTCCGATTTGGGCGCCTCGATCAAAGGCTTTAAAAAAGCGATGAATGATGACTCAACACCGGCCGCCAAATCAGAGAAACCGTCTGACGACGCAGATTTCACCACCAAAAACCTGTCTGAAAAGCCGGTTATCGTGGTGAAGCCGGATGATGCCAAGAGCAAAGACAAAGAGCAGGTGTAAGCCGTGTTCGATATCGGGTTTAGTGAACTGTTGCTGGTCATGGTGATTGGTCTGGTGGTGCTTGGGCCGGAGCGGTTGCCTGTCGCAGTCAGAACAGTAGCGGGGTGGATCCGCGCATTACGTTCGCTGGCTGCCTCAGTGCAGAATGAGCTGTCTCAGGAGCTGAAACTGCAGGAGTTGCAGGACAGCCTGAAAAAAGCGGAAGAGGCTGGGCTGAAAAACCTGACGCCGGAGCTGAAGGCATCCATGGATGAACTGAAAGAGGCAGCGGAATCGATGAAGCGCTCTTACAGTGAAGCCGATGAGGCCGCGCGTACCATTCATCACCCGGCCGTCACCGACCCTGAAGCGCTGCATGACGGCGTGACGCCGGGCGACGCTGCCACGGTCGCCAGCGCGCCCGCCTCGGTACCGGACGTGCCGGCACCGGAAAAGGCAACGACTGCGCCGTCGCTGAAAAAGGCGGACGTGACACCGGCAACGGCGGGTCACCTTCCGGCGGATACGATGTCGCCGCAGGCTGCCGGCACGGTAATCCCGGCGACACACAGTGTGCCGCAGGCGGAAAAAGCGGTGGCGGCACCGCAGCCTGCGTCGTCTTCTCATCAACCCACGGGCGATCGTTAAAACATGGCTGTTGAAGATACCCAACCGCTTATCAGCCATTTAATTGAGCTGCGTAAGCGGTTGCTGAATTGCATTATTGCGGTGCTGGCGGTTTTCCTGGCATTGGCCTATTTCTCCAATGACATCTACCAATTGGTTTCCGCACCATTGATTAAACAGATGCCGCTTGGGGCCAGTATGATCGCAACCGATGTGGCCTCGCCGTTCTTTACCCCGATCAAACTGACGATGATCGTGTCGGTATTTGTTTCCGCCCCTATCATTCTGTATCAGGTATGGGCTTTCATCGCCCCGGCGCTGTATAAGCATGAACGCCGGCTGATGATGCCGTTGCTGTTTTCCAGTTCTATGCTGTTCTACATCGGGATGGCGTTTGCGTACTTTATCGTCTTCCCGCTGGCGTTCGGCTTTTTCGCGAAAACAGCCCCGGCGGGCGTGCTGATTGCGACTGACATCAATAACTACCTCGACTTTGTGATGGCGCTGTTTATGGCGTTCGGGGTGTCGTTTGAGGTGCCGATTGCGATTGTGCTCCTGTGCTGGAGCGGCATCACCACACCGGAAGAGCTGAAAACCAAGCGCCCTTACGTGCTGGTGGGGGCGTTCGTGGTGGGGATGTTACTGACCCCGCCGGATGTGTTCTCACAGACGCTGCTGGCGATCCCGATGTATCTGCTGTTTGAAATTGGCGTGTTCTTTGGCCGCTTCTATGTGGGTAAACGCCGTCAGGATATTGACGACGACACAGAGGATGGTTCCTCATCCAGCGCGCCGTAAGCGCCTCAGAATGATTCCAGCCGCCCCCCGAGGGCGGCTTCTGTTTTGGACATCCGCATGTTTGATATTGGCGTTAACCTGACCAGCCCGCAGTTTGCGAAAGATCGCCCGGAGGTTATCCGGCGCGCCCGTGCCGCCGGGCTGACCGGGATGCTGCTGACCGGCACCAATGCCGCAGAGAGCGCAGAAGCCGCGCGGCTGGCGGCGGAACACCCCGGTTTTTGCTGGGCCACCGCCGGGGTCCACCCGCATGAGGCCTCCGGCTGGAATGCGCAGGTGGAGCAGCAGATCCGCCAGCTGGCGGCACAACCCGGCGTGGCCGCCATAGGTGAGTGTGGGCTGGATTTCAACCGTAACTTTTCTGACCCGGCCAGCCAGGAGCGCGCCTTCAGTGCCCAGCTGGCGTTGGCTGCAGAGTTGCAGCGGCCGGTTTTCCTGCATTGCCGTGACGCCCATGCACGCTTTATCGCGCTGCTGGCCCCGTGGATGCCGCAGTTGCCGGGCGTAGTGGTGCACTGTTTTACCGGCACGCAGCCTGAGCTGGAGGCGTGCCTGGCGCTTGGCGCGTCGATCGGCATTACCGGCTGGGTTTGTGATGAACGGCGCGGGCTGGCACTGCGCGATCTGTTGCCGCTGATCCCGGCCGATCGCCTGTTGCTGGAAACCGACGCCCCTTATTTGTTGCCCCGGGATTTACCTGAAAAACCTGCATCCCGCCGCAATGAACCCTGTTTTCTGCCCCACATTGTTCAACAGGTTGCCGCCCGGCGCGGGGACGATCCTGAATGGCTGGGTAAGAAAACTGATGACAACGCCCGTCGGCTGTTCCGACTGGCTTAAGTAGGAGAAATAGGATGAGCTATGCATTTCCGGGCACCTTTCCAGGTCGCCGTATGCGCCGTGTGCGCCGCCATGATTTCAGCCGCCGCTTAGTGGCTGAGAATCAGCTCACGGTAAATGACCTGATCTACCCGGTGTTCGTAATGGAAGGCACCAACCGCCGCCAGGCTGTCCCGTCCATGCCGGGCGTAGAGCGGATGAGTATCGACCTGCTGATCAAAGAGGCCGAAGCCATTGCCAAACTGGGCGTGCCGGTGCTCTCGCTGTTCCCGGTGATTGAGGGTGACCTGAAAAGCCTGCACGCGGAAGAAGCCTATAACCCGGACGGGCTGGTGCAGCGCGCGGTCCGCGCTCTGAAAGACGCCGTGCCGCAACTGGGGCTGCTGACGGATGTGGCGCTCGACCCGTACACTACCCACGGCCAGGACGGCATCATCGATGCGGACGGCTACGTCATCAACGACGTGACCAAAGAGATTCTGGTGTGTCAGGCGCTCTCCCACGCGGAAGCGGGCGCGGAAATCATCGCCCCGAGCGACATGATGGACGGCCGTATCGGTGCCATCCGCGATCAGCTGGAAGCCCAGAACCTGATTAACACCCAGATCATGGCGTACTCCGCAAAATATGCCTCCTGCTACTACGGCCCGTTCCGTGACGCAGTCGGCTCCAGCAGCAACCTGAAAGGCGGCGACAAAAAAACCTACCAGATGGACCCGGCCAACAGCGATGAAGCATTGCAGGAAATCGCGCAGGATCTGCAGGAAGGGGCGGACATGGTGATGGTGAAACCGGGGATGCCGTATCTGGACATCATCCACCGCGTGAAACACACCTTTGGTGTGCCGACGTTTGCCTATCAGGTGTCCGGCGAATATGCGATGCACATGGCTGCGTTCCAGAACGGCTGGCTGCAGGAGAAACCGGCGGTGCTGGAATCCCTGATGTGCTTTAAGCGCGCCGGGGCTGACGGGGTGCTGACCTATTTCGCCAAACGTGTGGCCCAATGGCTGCACGATGCGGAAATGCAGCGTTAAGCGGCAGAGCAAAACAAAAAAGGCACGCCCAGGCGTGCCTTTTTTCATGGGGCAGCGTTACATTTTGTGGAACAGGCGGTTATCGACGCTCTGGCAAACCTGTTTGTTCAGCAGGTTAAGCAGCAGCATGGATCGCGCCTCGCCATCCGGCTCGGTGTAGATCGCCTGCAACCCCTCAAACACACCGTCGGTGATGAGCACCGTGTCGCCGGGCTGCGGGGTTTCCGGGTCTTTGACGTCCTGCACCGGGTTATGGATCAGTTCGTGGATAACCGTCGGGCTGACCACCACCGGCTGGTTGCCGAAACGGATAAAATGGCTGACGCCCCGCGTGGCACTGATCGTGGTGGTATGGATACGGTGCGGGTCAAACTCCACAAACATATAATTGGGAAACAGGGGCTCACTGACAGCGGTCCGGCGACCCCTGACTATTTTTTCCAGCGTGATCATCGGACTCAGGCAATTTACCGCCTGACGTTCCAGGTGCGCTTTCGCGCGCAGGAGTTGTCCGCGTTTGCAATATAATAAATACCAGGATTCCATAGATTCACATGCCCTTCTGCTGTGCAGGCAAGCATAGCAAAAGCCATTACGGATAAATAGCCGTGCTGTTTTCCCCCGCTGGGGCGGATATGTGGCATTGCGCCGGGAATTTATCTTAGGGCCGTGCGGCGGTGGCGAAATTGGATTAACGTAGAGCGGAATCGGCCGGGTTATCTTTTCTTTCCAATCGATTATCTTGGGAAAAAACCCGCCGCAACGCGTCTCTTTCTGGTTTCACCTGTCGAGTGAGGGTATGTGAATGGAGCTGTTTTTACTGAGCAATGGAAAGTTGTCCGAAGACCCCCGGCTGCTGGGGTTCGCGCATGAGCGAATCAAGGCGATGATTGCCCGGCGCGGTATCGATTCTGCGATTTTAATTCCCTATGCGATTATCCGTGGTGATTACGATGCGCGCGCTGCCGATCTGGCGGCGTCGCTCGGCATCCGCGTCAGCAGCATCCACCATGCCGGTAACCCGGCAGAGGCGCTCACCCATGCCCAGTGCATTCTGGTCAGCGGCGGCAATACCTGGATGCTGAACCAGATGTTGCATGAACATAATCTGATTGTGCCGATCCAGCGGGCGGTGCGTGAACGCGGCGTGCCTTATATCGGCTGGAGCGCCGGGTGTAATGTCGCGACGCCTACCATTCGCACCACCAATGATATGCCGGTCCGGGCCTCTGCGGTGTTGCCGTCACTCGGGCTGTTCCCGGTGCAGATCAACCCGCACTACACTGATGCGGTGCTGGGCGGCCACGGCGGCGAAAGCCGTGATGACCGGCTGGCGGAGTTCTGCGCCGTTAACCCATCAGAAAGCGTGATCGCCCTGCGCGAGGGCAGCCTGTTGCAGGTCAGCGATAACCAGCTCAGCTACTACAGCGCCAGGGGCGAAGGGTTTAAGGTCTTCCGCCACGGCCGCCCGGCGCAGGAGTTCCACGATGCGCAGGCGCTGGCTTCCCTGGTGCCGTTCAACTGTTAACGGCGGGTAGCAACGGGGTGCTGCACGCAACAAAAGTGCAGCATCACCTGCCGATAGCGCCTATAATGCCCGTTCACTGACGACAATAATTATCAGTATCAAACACTGCGGATCAGCATGAAATACCGGGACTTACGTGACTTCATCGCCTTGCTGGAACAGCAGGGCGAACTCAAACGCATCAGCCAGCCCATCGACCCTTATCTGGAAATGACGGAAATTGCCGACCGCACCCTGCGCGCCGGTGGCCCGGCGTTGCTGTTTGAAAATCCGAAAGGCTATCAGATGCCGGTACTGTGCAACCTGTTCGGCACCCCGAAACGGGTGGCGATGGGCATGGGCCAGGAGGATATCAGCGCGCTGCGTGAGGTCGGTAAGTTACTGGCTTTCCTGAAAGAGCCGGAGCCGCCGAAAGGCTTCCGCGACCTGTTCGACAAAGTGCCGAAGTTTAAGCAGGTGCTGAACATGCCGACCAAACGGCTCAGCAATGCGCCGTGCCAGGAGCAGGTATGGCAGGGTGACGATGTGGATCTCGGCCGCATCCCGGTGATGCACTGCTGGCCGGAAGACGCCGCGCCGCTGGTGACCTGGGGGCTGACCGTAACGCGCGGCCCGCATAAGGAGCGCCAGAACCTCGGGATTTATCGCCAGCAGGTGCTGGGCCGCAATAAGCTGATTATGCGCTGGCTCTCCCACCGCGGCGGTGCGCTCGATTTCCAGGAGTGGTGCCAGGCGCACCCCGGCGAGCGTTTCCCGGTGTCGGTAGCATTGGGCGCAGACCCGGCGACGGTGCTGGGCGCGGTGACGCCGGTGCCGGATACGCTCTCGGAGTATGCGTTTGCCGGGCTGTTGCGCGGCAATAAAACCGAGGTGGTGAAATGCCTCTCGAACGATCTTGAGGTGCCCGCCAGTGCGGAAATCGTGCTGGAAGGGTATATCGACCCGGCCGAAATGGCGCCGGAAGGCCCGTACGGTGACCACACCGGCTATTATAATGAGATCGACCATTTCCCGGTCTTTACCGTGACGCACATCACCCAGCGCCGGAATGCGATTTACCATTCCACCTATACCGGCCGCCCACCGGATGAACCGGCGGTGTTGGGCGTGGCGCTGAACGAAGTGTTCGTGCCGATCCTGCAAAAACAGTTCCCGGAGATTGTGGATTTCTATCTGCCGCCGGAAGGATGTTCCTACCGCCTGGCGGTGGTGACCATCAAGAAACAGTACGCCGGACATGCCAAGCGCGTGATGATGGGCGTATGGTCATTTTTACGGCAGTTTATGTACACTAAGTTTGTTATCGTATGTGACGATGATGTTAATGCCCGTGACTGGAATGATGTCATCTGGGCCATCACCACCCGCATGGACCCGGCACGCGATACGGTACTGGTGGAGAACACGCCGATCGACTACCTCGATTTCGCCTCTCCGGTGTCCGGGCTGGGTTCCAAAATGGGGATGGACGCCACCAACAAGTGGCCTGGGGAAACCCAGCGCGAATGGGGCCGCCCGATTGCCAAAGATCCGGCGGTCACCGCCCGTGTTGATGCCATCTGGGATGAGCTGGCGATATTCACTGATAAGGCGCCGGGCCGCTGAGCCGGGCCGCCTCGCGACAGTTTTGCTTTAATGACCCGACAGAGGGAACGCATGACGACATTGAGCTGTAAAGTGTCCTCGGTAGAGGCCATTACGGATACCGTATACCGGGTAAGACTGGTGCCTGAAACACCGGTCAGTTTCCGCGCCGGGCAATATTTGATGGTGGTGATGGATGAGCGTGACAAGCGCCCGTTCTCTATCGCGTCGACGCCTGCTCAACAAGATTTTATTGAGCTGCACATCGGGGCGTCTGAACTGAACCTGTATGCGATGGCCGTGATGGACCGCATCCTGCAGGAGCAGGCCATTACCGTGGATCTCCCGCATGGCGATGCCTGGCTGCGGGAAGATTCGGCTCGCCCGCTGATTCTGATTGCTGGGGGCACCGGTTTCTCCTACGCGCGTTCGATTCTGATCACCGCACTGGAGCAGCAACCGGGGCGTGATATCTCCATTTATTGGGGCGGCCGTGAGCTTTTCCACCTGTACGATCTGGGCGAACTGGAAGCTCTGAGCGTGCAATACCCGAACCTGAAGGTGATTCCGGTGGTGGAGCAACCGGCGGAAGGCTGGCAGGGGCGTACCGGCACGGTGCTGAGCGCCGTGTTGCAGGACCATGATTCGCTGGCGGAGCATGACATCTACATCGCCGGGCGGTTTGAAATGGCAAAAATTGCCCGCGAACGCTTCTGCGGCGAGCGCGGCGCGCAGACCAGCCAGATCTTCGGGGATGCGTTCTCCTTTATCTGACCGGTTATCCGGCCCGCCGCATCAGACCGCGGCGGGCCGGTGTCCTCCTGATATCCTTTTCTTTTCTTATTTCTTTATTTCCTTTTAAACGTACCTCTTTTCAAACCCCTGGCTGTCTAACCTTAAATTCGTTCAAAGACGGTGGCGATACCCTGGCCGAGCCCGATGCACATGCTGGCAACGCCGAACTGTACATCCCTGGTTTCCATCAGGTTCAGTAACGTGGTGGAGATACGTGCCCCGGAGCAACCCAGCGGGTGGCCGAGCGCAATGGCACCGCCGTTCAGGTTGACCTTCTCGTCGCGCTGCTCCATCAGCCCCAGATCTTTGATGCAGGGCAGCGTTTGCGCCGCGAACGCCTCATTCAGCTCAAACAGCCCGATATCCTGCGTCGTCAGCCCGGCGCGTTTCAGTGCCAGTTTGGTGGCCGGTACCGGCCCATACCCCATGATGGACGGGTCACAGCCGACTACCGCCATCGCGCGGATGCGGGCGCGCGGCGTCAGGCCCAGCGAACGCGCACGCGATTCGCTCATGATAAGCATCGCGGCCGCGCCGTCAGAGAGGGCAGAGGAGCTGCCGGCGGTGACGGTGCCGTTGGCCGGGTCAAACGCCGGTTTCAGCGCCGCCAGCGCCGCCACATTGGTTTCCGGGCGGATCACTTCATCATAATCGAGCCGGATCAGCACGCCGTCAGCATCGTGGCCGCTGGTCGGCACGATTTCCCTGGCAAAGCGCCCGGCGAGCGTCGCCGCGTGGGCGCGCTGGTGGGAACGGGCAGCAAATTCATCCTGCATTTCACGGCTGATCTTATGCATTTTCGCCAGCATCTCCGCCGTCAGGCCCATCATACCGGCGGCTTTCGCCACCGTGCGGCTCAGGCCGGGGTGGAAGTCGACCCCGTGATGCATCGGTACATGGCCCATATGTTCCACACCGCCAATCAGGCTCACCTGCGCATCGCCCACCATGATCGCGCGGGCGGCATCATGCAGCGCCTGCATTGACGATCCGCAAAGCCGGTTAACCGTGACAGCCGGAACGCGGTGCGGGATCTCTGCCAGCAGCGCGGCGTTACGGGCAATATTAAACCCCTGCTCCAGCGTCTGTTGCACACAGCCCCAGTAAATATCGTCGATTTCGGCCGCGTCCAGCGCGGCATTGCGGCTGAGCAGCGTGCGCATCAGGTGCGCGGAGAGATCTTCTGCCCGCACCTGCCGGAATGCGCCCCCTTTCGAGCGCCCCATCGGGGTACGGATTGCATCAACAATAACGACATTTTCCATCTTTCACCTCATGCCGGCGTGCCGGTATTGATCTCTGCCAGCGGTGTGGCGTCAGGGTAATAGCGCGCGTTACTTTCTGCTTTGGCGCGCAGGCCGTCCGGCACCTGATACAGTGCGCCGAGATGGGCATAACGGTCTGCCAGTTCGACGTAGCGGCGGCTGCCCAGGGTATCGAGGTAGCGCAACGCACCGCCGTGGAACGGCGGGAAACCGATGCCGTAGACCAGCGCCAGATCCGCTTCTGCCGGGCTTGCCACGATGTTCTCTTCAAGGCAGCGCACCACTTCGTTAATCATCGGCACCATCATGCGGGCGATGATCTCGTCGGCACTGAATTCATGCGCCTGCGGGCGGATTTCGGCCAGCAGCCGATCCACGGCTTCATCCGGCTGTTTGCGCGGTTTGCCTTTGCTGTCTTCACTGTAGCGGTAGAAACCGGTGCCGTTTTTCTGGCCGAAGCGCTGCTGGTCAAACATCACATCCACCGCATCGCGGTAGGATTTCGCCATCCGGTCCGGGAAGCCTTGCGCCATCACTGCCTGCGCATGGTGCGCGGTATCAATGCCGACCACATCCAGCAGGTAGGCCGGGCCCATCGGCCAGCCGAACTGTTTCTCCATCACCTTATCAATCTGCCGGAAGTCCGCGCCGTCGCGCATCAGCAGGCTGAAGCCGGAGAAGTAGGGGAACAGCACACGGTTAATAAAGAAGCCGGGGCAGTCATTGACCACGATCGGCGTTTTGCCCATCCGCAGGGCGTAAGCCACCACCGTGGCGAGGGTGCGGTCTGAGGTTTTCTCGCCGCGGACAACTTCCACCAGCGGCATACGGTGCACCGGGTTGAAGAAGTGCATACCACAGAAATTCTCCGGCCGCTTCAGGGAACGGGCCAGCGTGCTGATGGGGATCGTCGAGGTGTTGGAGGCCAGCACCGCCTGTTCATCGAGCAGCGCTTCTGCTTCCGCCAGCACCGCGGCTTTGACTTTCGGATTCTCAACAACGGCTTCGACCACCACCTGCGCCCGGCCAATCCCGGCGTAGTCCAGCGTGGGCTGGATGGTCGCCAGGGTCTGCGCCATCTTCAGGCCGTCAATTTTGCCGCGTTCGCGCTGTTTATCGAGCAGCTTCCCGGCTTCATTCATGCCGAGCGTCAGGGATTTCTCGCTGATGTCTTTCATCAGAACCGGCACGCCTTTCAGCGCTGACTGGTAGGCGATACCGCCGCCCATGATCCCGGCACCCAGCACTGCCGCCTGCGCAGGGGATGTTGCCTGCGCCGCAAACTTTTTGGCCTGTCCTTTGACGAATTGGTCATTCAGGAAGATCCCCACCAGCGCCCGCGCCTGATCTGAACCGGCAAGCGGCACAAAGCTGGCGGTTTCGCGTTTCAGCGCCTCGTCCCGCCCCATACCGGCGGCGGCTTCAATGGTGGTGACTGCGGCCATCGGCGCCGGGTAGTGTTTGCCGGCCTGTTGCAGCACCAGGCCTTTAGCGACGTTAAAACTCATGGCCGCCTCAAGCGCGGAGAGTTTCAACGGCAGCAGCTTCGGCTGACGGGCAGCCCGCCAGTCGAGCCGGCCGTCAATCGCGGCGTTCAGCATCTGTAACGCCGCAGCGACCAGTTTTTCCTGCGCGACTACGGCATCCACCAGCCCTAGTTTCAGCGCCTCGGCGGCTGAGACATCTTTCCCGGCCGTAATGATTTCCATCGCGCTGTCGGCCCCCAACAGCCGCGGCAGGCGTACCGAGCCGCCAAACCCCGGCATGATGCCGAGTTTGGTTTCCGGCAGGCCGATGCGCGTCTCCGGGGAGGCGATGCGGAAGTCGGTCGCCAGCACGCATTCACAACCGCCGCCCAGCGCATACCCGGTGATGGCCGAGATCGTCGGTACCGGCAGATCTTCCAGCCGGTTAAATATCTGGTTGGCGAACCCCAGCCATTGCGTCAGTTTCTCCGGTGGGGCATCAAATAATGAAAGGAATTCAGTGATATCCGCACCGACAATAAAGGCCGCTTTGTTGGAACGCAGCAAAACGCCTTTCAGATCGGGCTGGTTTTCCAGTGCTGTGACGGCTTCGCCCAGGCTGGCGACCGTCTGTGTATCGAGTTTATTGACCGAGCCTGGGGCATCAAACACCAGCTCGGCAATGCCGTTTTCCAGCCAGTGAAGGTGCAGGGTGTCGCCTTGATAGAGCATCTCTCTCTCCTGAATCAGCGCATGGGATCTGGTATGACCAGATAGCTGGCAGTGTGGTTTTTGTGTTAACTATTTGCAAATGAGAAGTTGCGTATTTGCTGAAGTGATCACAAACCGACCGGCACTACGGGGCAGCGGCCGCTGTGATAAGATGCGGGGATCATGTGAAGCTAAAAGGATATTGTGATGGAAACGCTGTCTGCGCTTTATAAAGATCATATCGCCACCCTCCAGCAGCGCACGCGCGAGGTGCTTGCCCGCCACCAGCTGGACGGGCTGCTGATTCACTCCGGGGAATTACTTACCGTGTTCCTGGATGACCACGCGTACCCCTTCAAGGTCAACCCGCAGTTCAAGGCCTGGGTGCCGGTGACGCAGGTGCCAAACTGCTGGCTGTGGGTGGATGGCGTCAATAAGCCGAAACTCTGGTTCTACTCCCCGGTGGATTACTGGCATAACGTCGAGCCGCTGCCGGAAAGCTTCTGGACCTCAGAGGTTGAAATCGTCGGGCTGAAAAACGCCGAAGAGATTGCCGGGTTACTGCCCGCTGCCCGCGACCGGGTCGCGTATCTCGGTTATGCGCAGGACCGCGCGGCCAGGCTGGGCATCAAAGCCGAACAGATCAACCCGCAGGGCGTGATCGATTACCTGCATTACCACCGCGCTTATAAAACCGGGTATGAGCTGGCCTGCCTGCGTGAGGCGCAGAAACTGGCCGTGGCGGGGCACCGCGCCGCGCATGAGGCGTTCCTCTCCGGCATGAGCGAGTTCGACATCAACATGGCGTATCTCACCGCCACCGGCCACCGTGATACCGATGTGCCTTACGGCAATATCGTGGCGCTGAACGAACATGCCGCGGTGTTGCACTATACCCAGCTTGAACACCAGGTACCCGCCGAGGTGCGCAGTTTCCTGATCGATGCCGGGGCGGAGTATAACGGCTATGCGGCCGATATTACCCGCACCTACGCCGCCCAGCCGGACAGCGAATTCGCCGCACTGGTCAAGGATCTCAACGAGCAGGAACTGGCCGTCATCAGCACCCTGCAGGCCGGTACCCGCTACACCGACTACCATGTGCAGATGCATCACCGCATTGCCGGTTTGCTGAAAAAGCACGGGCTGGTGAAAGAGATCAGTGAAGAGGCGATGGTGGAGCAAGGGCTGACCACGCCGTTCCTGCCGCATGGGCTGGGCCACCCGCTGGGCCTGCAGGTGCATGATGTCGCCGGGTTTATGCAGGATGATACCGGCACCCATCTCGCCGCGCCGTCCCGCTACCCGTATCTGCGCTGCACACGTGTGCTGGAGCCGGGCATGGTATTGACCATCGAACCGGGTCTCTACTTTATTGAGTCACTGCTGGCCCCGTGGCGCGAAGGGCAGTTCAGTCAGCACTTTGACTGGGCGCGCATTGAGGCCCTGAAGCCGTTCGGCGGCATCCGCATTGAGGATAATGTGGTGATTTACCCGAACCGTATTGAAAACATGACCCGTGATCTTCATCTGGCCTGATGGAACCCTACCCGATTCCCGCTGAAACCCTGGAATTCAGTGAAGAGATTAAGAAAAGCCGTTTTATCACCCTGCTGGCCCATGCCGGCGGGGCTGAGGCGGCCAAAGCTTTTGTGCAGCAATGCCGGCAGCAGCACCCTGATGCCCGCCACCATTGCTGGGCGTTTGTCGCCGGGCCACCGGGCGATTCGCAACAACTCGGCTTCTCCGATGACGGCGAACCCTCAGGCACCGCCGGGAAACCGATGCTGGCCCAGCTGATGGGCAGCGGGGTCGGGGAGATTGTGGCGGTGGTGGTGCGCTATTACGGCGGTGTAAAGCTCGGCACCGGCGGCCTGGTCAAGGCTTACGGCAGCGGGGTACAACAGGCGCTGAAGCAATTGCCGGTGCGGATGAAAGTGCCGCAGGCGGACTATACCCTGACCTGTGACTATGCGCAGTTGCCGGGCGTGGAGGCGCTGGTGTCCCAGCATGAGGGCGTCATTCTGCAGGGCGAGTATGGCGCGCGGGTGCATCTGCGGTTGTCTTTGCCGCAGACCCAGGTGGAGGTGATTGCAGCACGTTTACGTGATCTGAGTCGGGGGGCATTGCAGCTAAAACCGGTATCCTCGCCGCCGTTATAACACCGGCTGAGGAACAGGCATGCATTTTCGCGCAATCACCCGCATCGTCGGGTTGTTGGTTATTCTCTTTTCCGGGACGATGTTCATCCCTGGCCTGGTCGCCCTGATATACCGTGACGGCGCAGGCCGCGCCTTCAGCCAGACCTTTTTTGTGGCGCTGGTGCTTGGCGCTCTGCTCTGGCTGCCAAACCGCAGGCAGAAGCATGAACTGAAAGCGCGCGAAGGGTTCCTGATTGTGGTGCTGTTCTGGACGGTGCTCGGCAGTGTCGGGGCATTGCCTTTCCTGTTTTCAGAGCAGCCGAACCTTTCCATTACCGATGCCTTCTTTGAGTCTTTCTCCGGGTTGACCACCACCGGCGCAACGGTGCTGGTGGGCCTGGACACGTTGCCGAAAGCGATTCTCTTTTACCGGCAGATGCTGCAATGGCTGGGCGGTATGGGCATCATTGTGCTGGCCGTCGCTATCCTGCCGATTCTCGGGGTAGGGGGGATGCAGCTCTACCGGGCTGAAATGCCGGGGCCGCTCAAAGACAATAAGATGCGGCCGCGCATTGCCGAAACGGCCAAAACCCTCTGGCTTATCTATATGGCGCTGACGCTGGCCTGCGCGCTGGCACTCTGGCTGGCCGGGATGTCAGCCTTTGATGCGCTCTCACACAGTTTTTCCACTATCGCTATCGGCGGCTTCTCCACCCACGATGCCAGCGTCGGTTACTTCCAAAGCCCGGTGATCAACACGCTGATTGCCTGTTTCCTGCTGATTTCCGCCTGCAATTTCAGCCTGCACTTCGCCTTACTCAGCGGCCGCAGGCTCAGCGTCTATTGGCGTGACCCGGAATTCCGGATGTTTATCTCAATACAACTGATCCTGACGGCACTCTGCGCAGCAATATTGTGGCGGCATGAAAGTTACGCCTCCGGTATGACCACACTGAACCAGGCTTTCTTTCAGGTGGTATCTATGGCAACGACTGCCGGCTTTACCACGGACAGCATTTCCACCTGGCCGATGTTTCTTCCTCTTCTGTTATTGTGTTCCGCGTTTATCGGGGGCTGCGCCGGTTCAACCGGGGGCGGGCTTAAAGTGATCCGCATCCTGCTGCTCTATTTACAAGGTATGCGGGAACTGAAAAGGCTGGTGCACCCTAATGCGGTCTATACCATTAAACTGGGCAGGCGGGCGCTGCCGGAACGGATTATTGAGGCGGTATGGGGATTCTTCTCCGCCTATGCACTGGTGTTTATCGTGAGTATGCTGGCTATTACGGCCACAGGTGTTGATGAGCTTTCGGCGTTTTCTGCCGTAACGGCTACCCTGAACAACCTGGGGCCAGGCCTCGGCATGGTCGCGAATAACTTCACGGCGATGAATGACCCGGCAAAATGGATCTTAATTATCACCATGCTGTTTGGCCGGCTTGAAGTCTTTACCCTTTTAGTTCTGTTTACGCCGACATTCTGGCGAGAGTAACCCCAGCAGGAGCACGAGATGAAAGCATTACTTCTTTATTCCACCACGGATGGCCAAACCAGGGCGATTGCTTCTTATATTGCGAATAGCCTGCAAGGCACCCTGGCGTCTGACGTGATGGATATTCAAAGCGCCGGTGCAGTGACGCTGGCGGACTATGCGGTGGTGGCTATTGGGGCATCTATCCGTTATGGGCACTTCAACCCGGCAGTCGACAAGTTTATCAAACACCATACCGATGAACTCAACCGCCTGCCCTCGGCCTTCTATGGCGTGAACCTGACTGCGCGTAAGCCTGAAAAGCGGACACCCCAGACAAACCCGTATGTCCGTAAGTTTCTGCTGGCCTCACCGTGGAAGCCCACCGTCAGCGCCGTGTTTGCCGGGGCACTGCGTTACCCCCGTTATCGTTGGTTCGATAAGGTGATGATCCGCTTCATTATGCGTATGACAGGTGGGGAAACAGATACCAGTAAGGAAGTGGAATATACTGACTGGAATGAAGTCGGCCAATTTGCACAGGAAATTGCGCGGATTGCGGGCAAACAGTGAGCAAATCGCGCGATAAAATCGCATTCTGGTGAAAAATTCTGCGGTTGAATAATTTTTTGAATTTAGGGGTTGCAGGCTGTCAGGAACTCCCTATAATGCGCCTCCACTGACCGGGAAC
>NZ_PJZI01000050.1 GCF_002858805.1 Chimaeribacter arupi | reverse complement strand
CGGCGGCAGCCTCTGGCCCGCTGCCGGTGGTGCTGGTGGTGCAGGAGATTTTCGGGGTGCATGAACATATCCGCGATCTCTGCCGCCGGCTGGCGAAAGAGGGCTATCTGGCGATTGCGCCGGAGCTCTATTTCCGCCAGGGCGATCCGCAGCAGTACGCCACCATTGATGAGCTGCTCAGCAAGCTGGTGAGCAAAGTGCCTGACCAGCAGGTGCTGGCGGATCTGGACCACACTGCGCACTGGGCAACCCGCCACGGCGGCGAGGCCAACCGGCTGGCGATCACCGGTTTCTGCTGGGGCGGGCGCATCGCCTGGCTCTACGCCGCCCATAACCCGCAACTGAAAGCCGCCGTCGCCTGGTACGGCAAGCTGGTGGGCGAGAAATCCCTCAACCAGCCGAAACACCCGGTGGACATCGCGGTGGATCTCAACGCCCCGGTGCTGGGGCTGTATGGCGGGCAGGACAGCGGCATCCCGCAGGACACGGTAGAGACGATGCGCCAGGCGATCCGCGCGGCCAACGCCACCGCCGACATTGTGGTCTACCCGGACGCCGGGCACGCGTTTAACGCCGATTACCGCCCGAGTTACCATCAGGAAGCCGCCGAGGATGGCTGGCAGCGGATGCTGACCTGGTTCAAACAGTACGGCATGGCAGGAGCCGGCTGATTCACCGCTATGAAAAACGCGCCGTGCTGCTTACGCGGCGGCATGGGAAAACCGGCCGGTAATCCGATCAAAAAAGGGCGCATCTGCGCCCTTACGTTTGCCCACACTCCCCTTACTCTGCGCCTTCCCCCTGTTCCGCCCGCAGGCGCCGGGCGGCTTTCACCATGTTCGCCAGGGCCTGGCGGGTTTCCGGCCAGCCGCGGGTTTTCAGGCCGCAATCCGGGTTCACCCACAGGCGTTCCGCCGGGATAGTCTGCGCGGCTTTGCGCAGCAGTGCTTCAATCCATTCCACGCCCGGCACGTTCGGCGAGTGGATGTCATAGACGCCGGGGCCGATTTCGTTCGGGTAGGCGAAGGCGTTGAACGCGTCCAGCAAATCCATATCTGAACGCGAGGTTTCGATGGTGATCACATCGGCATCCAGCGCGGCGATGGACGCCATGATGTCATTGAACTCGCAATAACACATATGGGTGTGGATTTGCGTTTCATCCCCGGCCACCGCGGCCGTGAGTTTGAATGCCTCCACCGCCCAGGCGAGGTAGTCCTGCCAGTCGGCACGGCGCAATGGCAGCCCCTCGCGCAGGGCCGGCTCATCAATCTGGATGATGCCGATGCCGGCTTTTTCCAGATCCGCCACTTCGTCACGCAGTGCCAGCGCGATCTGTCTGGCAATCACCTCACGGGAGACATCCTCACGCGGGAAGGACCAGCAGAGTATGGTCACCGGGCCGGTCAGCATCCCTTTGACCGGCTTGTCAGTCAGGGACTGGGCATATGTCGCCCACCCGACGGTGATCGCTTCCGGGCGGCTGATGTCACCGATGATCACCGGCGGCTTCACGCAGCGGGAGCCGTAGCTCTGCACCCAGCCGTTCTGGGTGAAGACGAAGCCGTCCAGGTGCTCGCCGAAGTACTCCACCATGTCGTTACGCTCGGCTTCACCGTGCACCAGCACATCCAGCCCCAGGCGCTCCTGCTCGGCAATCGCCTGCCTGATGTGCCCGCTGATGCCGGTGCGGTAGTGGTTGCTGTCCAGGCGGCCCTGTTTGAAGTCCAGGCGCAGGCCGCGGATTTCCGGGGTCTGCGGGAAGGAGCCGATGGTGGTGGTCGGCCAGGCAGGCAGGTTAAATCTGGCGCGCTGTTTTTCAGCCCGGATCGGGTAGGCGTGCGGGCGCTCGCTCTCCTGGGCGGTGATCGCCACCAGGCGTTGGCTTACGGCGGCGTTATGCACGCGCTTAGAGTCGCGCCGCGCGCGGATCGGCGCGCTGTACGCCGCCACCTCCTCCAGCGTTGCCTGATCGCCCTGGTTCAGGGCGCGGGTCAGCAGGGCCAGCTCACCACATTTTTGCAGGGCGAAGGCGAACCAGCTTTTTACTTCCTCATCCAGCCGGGTTTCCACGCTCAGGTCGATCGGGCTGTGCAGCAGGGAACAGGTGCTGCCGAGCCACAGCGTACGCGGCCCCCCCGCCAGCGGTTGCAGGCGATCCCGCCAGCGGCTGAGGTCAGCACGCCAGACGTTGCGGCCGTTGATCACGCCCAGCGAGAGCACCCAGTCAGCGGGCAGCATGTGGTTCAGCGCCGCGATGTCGTCATGCCCTGCCACCACGTCCACATGCAGCCCCTGCACCGCCAGGTGGCGGATTGTCTCAAGGTGATGGCCGATGCTGTCGAAATAGGTGGTCAGCAGCAGCTTGACCCGGCCGTTCAGCGCGGCATAGGCGGGTTTGAACGCGTCCCGCCAGGCGGGCGGCAGCTCCAGCACCAGCGCCGGTTCATCAATCTGCACCCACTCGATGCCGCGTTTAGCCAGCTCGGCCAGCACTTGCTGGTAGACCGGCAGAATCTCGTTCAACAGCGAGAGGCGGTCGAACGGCTCACCTTTGACTTTGCCGAGCCACAGGTAAGTTACCGGGCCAAGCAGCACCGGTTTCACCGGGTGGCCCAGCGCCAGCGCCTCATCCACTTCCTCCAGCAGTTGCGTCCAGGTCAGGGCAAAACGCTGGCCTTGATGGAATTCCGGCACGATGTAGTGGTAGTTGGTGTTGAACCATTTGGTCATTTCGGCCGCCGCCGCCGGCTCACCGGCCGGTGCCCGGCCGCGGGCGATGCGGAACAGGGTGTCCAGATCCACCTTACCGGACGCGTCCTGGTGACGCGGCGGCACGTTGCCCAGCAACAGGCTGGTGGTCAACACATGGTCATACCAGGCGAAATCCCCCACCGGCAGCAGATCGACCCCGGCATCGCGCTGTTGCTGCCAATGGCGGGCGCGCAATTCACGACCCACAGCCAACAGGTCTTCCTGCGTTGACGTGCCGGCCCAGTAACTTTCCTGTGCTTTTTTCAGTTCACGACGTAAGCCAACGCGTGGAAAACCCAGAGTGTGGTTCAGAATTGTCATGGTCAAATTCCTCATTTAGCCGTCCAGATGTTTACACATCCATAATCCGCAGGTACTGTATAATCCACAAGCGCAAAATGTTCACTGTCACTGTGAAGGACTCTCATGATCGAACTTAAACACTTACGGACGTTGCAGGCGTTGCGGAATACCGGCTCGCTCGCCGCCGCCGCCGCGCAGCTCCATCAGACGCAATCGGCGCTGTCGCACCAGTTCAGCGACCTGGAGCAACGGCTGGGGTTCCGGCTGTTCGTCCGTAAGAGCCAGCCGCTGCGCTTTACCCCGCAGGGGGAGATTTTGCTGCAACTGGCGGAACAGGTGTTGCCGCAGATCCAGCAGGCGCTTCAGGCCTGCCATGAGCCGCACCAGACCACGCTGCGCATCGCCATTGAGTGCCACAGTTGCATCCAGTGGCTGACCCCAGCGCTGGACAACTTCCGCCAGCGCTTCCCGCAGGTGATCATGGACTTCAAATCGGGTGTGACTTTTGACCCACAACCCGCGCTGCAACAGGGCGAGCTGGACGTGGTGCTGACGTCAGACATCCTGCCGCGCAGCGGGCTGCATTACTCACCGATGTTTGATTTCGAGGTACGGCTGGTGCTGGCCCCGGATCACCCGCTGGCAACCAAAGCGCAGATCCTGCCGGAGGATTTAAGTGACGAGACGCTGATGATCTACCCGGTGCAGCGCCAGCGGCTGGACATCTGGCGGCACTTCCTGCAACCGGCGGGGGTCAGCCCGGCGCTGAAAAGTGTGGATAACACGCTGTTGCTGGTTCAGATGGTGGCGGCACGCATGGGCATTGCCGCGCTGCCGCACTGGGTGGTTGAGAATTTTGAGCGTCAGGGGTTAATCGTGACCAAGACGCTCGGCAGTGGGTTATGGAGCCGGCTGTACGCGGCGGTACGCGAAGGCGAGCAGCGCCAGCCGGTCACTGAGGCCTTTATTCGTTCGGCGCGCCAGCACGCCTGCGATCATCTGCCGTTTGTGAAGGACGCGGCGCGACCCAACGCCGGTGCACCCAAAGCGACGCCATTATCACTGCACCTCCCAGAATAAAGCTCGGCCAGTGGGGCTGCTGTTGCCAGATCGCCAGATTGACCAGCAGCCCGGCCGGGACGTGAAAGTTGTTCATAATCCCCAGCGTGCCGGCATCCACCTGCGTTGCCCCCACGTTCCACATGAAATAGCCCAGCGCGGACGCGCCAACCCCCAGCCAGATCAGGATGCCCCATTGCAGGTGGGTGGTTGGCAGCTTATGCGGATTACCGAACAGCACCCACGCCACAATCGCGCATAACACTGCACCGATGTAGAACCAGGAAAACGCCGTATGTTGCGGCATCGGCCGCGTTTCCATCAGCCGCTTATAGCCGACCTGCCCGATGGCGAAACAGAGGTTCGCCGCCTGCACCAGCAGCAGCCCGATCACAAAATGCTCGCTGATGTGGTCGTAACGGATAATTGCCGCGCCGACCACCGCCAGCAGCGCGCTGAGGGCATACCCCATACGCACGCCGCGCCCGCTGATCAGGTCATAAATCAGCGTCACGTAGAGCGGTGTCATCACGGTAAACAGCAGGAATTCCGGCACCGTCAGGTAGAGGTACGCCTGGAAGCTGATCAGGTACATGATGCCGAGCTGCATCGCCCCGACGCCCATATAGAGCAGCAGCGTCGAGGCTTTATGGCCGCGCCAGCGCAAAAACGGCAGGAATACCAGCGCGGCCAGCACCAGCCGCACCAGCACAGAAAAGACGCTGTCCACCTGCCCGGCCAGGTACTCGCCAATCAGGCTGAAGGAGAACGCCCACAAAATGGTGGTGATAATCAGTAAAAACACAGTGATTGTCGCTATCAAAGGGAAAAGGGGATTGTAACGGATACGCGCGCGTAAAAATTCCCGAAGATGGTTTACGTGTGATTATTATTTACACAAACAGACAGGCCTTTACCGGCCGGATCACGCACAGCCCTGCCGGGATGGCATACACTGAAAGGGTAGGAAGGCAACGCCCGAGACGGGCAATGGAGAAGCAACATGAAAAAAATGACCCTGATCGCCTGTGCACTGGCCACCGGCCTGATGGCCGGCAGCGCCGTGGCAGACGCCCTGAAACCGCTGTCGCCGCAGCAACGCCAGCAGCAATTGCTGAATAACCCGGCGCAGCGCAACACCCAGCAGCGGATGCAGACCAACCAGCAGTTGCAGCAGCGCCAGCTGGAGATCGATCGCCAGACCAGCGCCCAGCAGCAGAATCAGCAGTTACGCACCCAGATGCAGACCGATCAGCAGCGGATCCAGCAGAACCAGCCCGGCAGCAAATAACCCGCGCAGGGCGTCAGATACGGACGCCCAGCATCGTCAGAATCAATGGCGTGGTGATGCCCGACAGCGCCGTGGACATCACCAGGCTGGCCGCCGCCGGCCCGGCCAGCACGTTGAACTGGCGTGACATCAGGTACACATTCACCCCGACCGCCATCGACCCGAGCAACACCACCACGCGGGTTTCCATTGCCGGCAGATCCAACGCCACCGCCAGCAGCCAGACCACCAGCGGCTGCACCAGCAGCTTCATCACACAGATGGCGGAACTGAGCCGCCAGCCGTCCCGCACCCGGTACTCTGCCAGCCCCATGCCCAGCACCACCAGCGACAGCGGCGCGGCACTCTGCCCGAGCATCGACACCGGCTGGTCGATGATATGCGGCAGCGGCAGGCGGGTCAGGCTGAACAGCGTGCCGGAGATAATGCCGATAATCAGCGGGTTGGTAAGCACACTGCGGGCGGTTTTGGCGAAGCCCGCCAGCGTCGGCGAGCCATTGCGCGCCCACTCAATGGAAATGGTCACCAGCGTCCAGAGGATCAGGCCGTTGAATACCAGCACCAGCGCCACTGACGGCACGGCGGCCTCGCCCAGCATCACGGTGGCGATCGGCAGCCCCAGCATCACGTTATTGGAAAAGATGCCGCCGAGGGCAAACACCGAGCCGGAGATGCCGTCCAGCCGGAACAGGTGCTTTGCCAGCACCCGGCCCAGCACAAACACGATCAGGCAACTGCCGAAAAAAGCGATAAGCAGGCGGGCATCCACGGCGGGGCGTTGGGTGAAATCACACATCATGCGGAACAGCATTGCGGGCAGCGCGACGGAGAACACCAGGCGGGTCAGTGCATCGGTAAAAGCGGTGGGCCATTTTCCCCAGCGGATCAGCCCATATCCCAGCACAATCAACACAAATAACGGCACCGACAGCAAAACCTGATGCCACAGCGACAGCATAAAAGCAGGCATGACAATCCTTGTGTAAAGGCGGACGCCAGACAGTGCAGGCCCCGGAAGTGAGTGACGGCGGCCTGCGTATTGTTAGGCGACTCTTGATTTGCCTGCTACGTAAAGTCCGCGCCCATCAAATCTATCCGGTCAGTACAGATGCAGTCAACGCCCCAGCTGAGCAAAAGTCGCGCACGTTCCGGGCTGTTGACGGTGTAGACCAGGATCCGCAACCCGGCGGCTTTCAGTGCCTCAGTGCGTGCCTGCGTCAGCGCCTGGTGGTTGATATGCAACGACACGCAGGCCAGTTGGGTGGTCAGCGCCTGCCAGTGCTCGTCCCACTCATCCAGCAGCAGGCCACGCGGCAATTCCGGCACCGCCCGTTGGGCGGCGGCCAGCGCCTCGACGGAGAATGACGAGAGCAGCGGCGGCACCGGCTGCCCTTCCCACAGCAGCCGCGCAGCCGACGCCACCACTTTGCCCGTCTCCTCCTCGGTGCCGGTGGTGGGTTTGATCTCGATGTTCGCCATCAGCCCATGCTGCACACAGCGATCCGCCACTTCCGACAGCAGCGGCAGTTTTTCGCCGCGAAAGGCGTTGCTGTACCAGTTGCCCGCGTCCAGCGTCACCAGTTTCTCCCACGGCAAGTCGCCCGCCACGCCCCAGCCGTTGCTGGTGCGATCCAGCGTGTCGTCATGCAACAGGAAAATCTGGCCGTCCTGCGCCAGTTTCACATCAAATTCAATCATCCGGTGGCCGAGGCGCACCCCGGTTTCAATCGCCGCCAGCGTATTTTCCGGGGCCAGCGAACCGCCGCCCCGGTGCGCCACGATGCGTGGGTATGGCCAGTCTGTTGTCATTATTCCATCCGTAATCCATCAGCCGTATCAAAGAAGTGTAGCGCCTGCGGCGGCAATACCAGCGACAGCATAGAGCCGACCGCCGGGCAGTGCTCATGGGAGAGCCGCACCACCATGCTTTGCCCGCCCCACTGGCCGTGGGCGAGGTTATCCGCCCCCAGCCGTTCCAGCGTCGCCACCTTCAGCGGCAGGCCGCGCGTGTTGCCGTCTGCCAGCTGAATATGCTCCGGCCGGATGCCCACGGTCAATGCCCGCCGGCTCCAGGCCGGGCGCACTTCCGGCAACGCCAGCGCGGTGCCGTCCGCCAGCAGCAGCGCGCTGCCCTCGGCATCCACCTGCCCTTCCAGCAGGTTCATCGCCGGTGAGCCCATAAACCCGGCGACGAAACGGCTGGCCGGACGCTGGTAGATCTCCGACGGCGTGCCGATCTGCTCCGCCACCCCTTTGTTCATCACAATCACCCGCTGCGCCAGCGTCATCGCCTCGACCTGGTCATGGGTGACGTAGAGGCTGGTGGTGCGCAGGCGGCGGTGCAGTTGTTGCAGCTCCAGCCGCATCTGCACCCGCAATTTGGCATCCAGGTTCGATAGCGGCTCATCAAACAGGAACACCGCCGGTTCGCGCACAATCGCCCGCCCCATCGCCACCCGCTGGCGCTGGCCGCCGGACAGTTCGCGCGGTTTGCGCTTCAGCAGCGGCTGGAGTTCCAGAATGCGCGCCGCCTCTTCGACCTTTTCTGCAATCTGCGCTTTGCCGAGGCCGCGGATTTTCAGGCCGTAGGCCATGTTGTCAAACACGCTCATGTGCGGGTAGAGCGCATAGTTCTGGAACACCATCGCGATGCCGCGATCTTTCGGCTCCAGATCGGTCACGCGCCGCCCGCCGATATAAATATCGCCGCCGCTGGTGCGTTCCAGCCCGGCAACCATCCGCAACAGCGTGGATTTGCCGCAACCGGAGGGGCCGACCATCACAATAAATTCGCCGTCGGCCACATCCAGATCAATCTGGCGGATCACCGGGGTTTTGCCGTCATAACTCTTGCTGACCGCCTGCAATTTCAGATTCGCCATTACTCACTTCTCACTGTCAACCAGACCACGAACAAACCAGCGCTGCATCGTCAGCACCACCACCAGCGGCGGCAACAGGGTCAGCAGCATCGCTGCCATCACCTGGTTCCACTGCGTGACGCCATCGCCCAGCGAAATCATGCTTTTGATCCCGGCGACGGCAGTGCCCATTGAGGCGTCACTGGTGATCAGAATCGGCCACAGATACTGGTTCCAGCCATAGATAAAGGTGATCACAAACAGCGCTGCCAGGTTGGTCTTCGACAGCGGCAGCACCACATCCCAGAAGAAACGCATCGGCCCTGCACCGTCGATCCGCGCCGCTTCCAGCAGCTCATCCGGCAGCGTCATAAAGAACTGGCGGAACAGGAACGTCGCGGTGGCAGAGGCCATCAGCGGCAGCGTCAGGCCGGTATAGCTGTCCATCAGATGCAGCCCGGCCATCACCTCCACCGTCGGGAAGATCCGCACTTCCACCGGCAGCATCAGGGTGAGGAAAATCATCCAGAAAAACAGGCTGCGCAGCGGAAAACGGAAATAGACAATCGCGTAGGCCGAGAAGATCGACACGCTGATTTTGCCCAGCGTAATCACCAGCGCCATCACAAAGCTGTTGAACAGCAGCAGGCTGAACGGCGCACTGTGGCGGCTGACCCCTTGCGTCCAGATGGTGCTGATGTTCTGCCACAACTGGCTGCCGGGGATCAGGGTCATCGGCACCTGAAATACCTGCTGGTTATCCAGCGTGGCCGCCACAAAGGCCACATAGAGCGGGAACAGCACCACCAGCACGCCGAGCAGCAGCATCACATGGCAGAAAATATCCAGACCTCTCCGGTTTTCGATCATTGGTAACGCACCTTACGCTCGACAAAGCGGAACTGGAGTACCGTCAGCCCAATCACCAGCAGCATCAGCACCACCGATTGCGCCGCGGAACTGGCCAGATCCAGCCCGGCAAAGCCCTCACGGTAAATCTTGTAGATAAGCGTGGTGGTGGCCTGCACCGGCCCCCCGGCAGTGGCTGCGTCGATCACCGGGAAGGTATCGAAGAAGGCGTATACCAGGTTGACCACCAGCAGGAAGAAGCTCACCGGTGAGATCAGCGGCAGCACCAGGTTGAAGAAACGCCGGACCGGCCCGGCGCCGTCAATCGCCGCCGCCTCCACCAGCGAGCGCGGAATGGATTGCAACGCCGCCAGGAAAAACAGGAAGTTGTAGCTCACCTGTTTCCAGACTGACGCCACCACCACCAGCGTCATCGCCTGCCCGCTGTACTGGGCGTGGTTCCAGTCATAACCCAGGATGCCCAGCCAGTGGCTGATAAGCCCCATACCGGGGTTGAACAGGAACATCCACAGCACCGCGGCCACCGCCGGGGCGACCGCATAGGGAAGGATAAACAGCGTCTGGTAAATCCGGCGCGCCCGCAGCACACGGTCAACCATCGCGGCCAGCAGCAGCGAGATGATAAGCCCGCTTACTGCCACCAGCCCGCTGAAGATAAGCGTGGTGGAGAACGATTCCAGATAGGTGTCGTCCTGCCACAGGGCGCTGAAATTCTCCAGCCCGACGAACTCGCTGGAGATGCCGAACGGATCAAGGCGCTGTACCGAGTACCACAGCGCCTCCCCCGCCGGCCAGATAAAGAAGATCACGGTAATCAGCAGTTGCGGCAGCACCAGCACATAGGGCAGCCAACGGCTGTGGAAACCGGGGCGCGACAGGGACATCAGGCGATCCTTGTGTTACTTGGTGGAGGATTCGAACCGGCGCAGCAGCACGTTGCCGCGCTGTACGGCGGAATCCAGTGCCTGTTGCGCGGTTTTCTTGCCGGTCCAGACGCTTTCCAGCTCCTCATCCACCACAGTACGGATCTGCGGCATGTTGCCCAGGCGCAGGCCGCGGGTGAACGGTAACGGCGGCTTGTTCAGCATCTGGCGGGTGGCGGTGTCCGCCCCTGGGTTTTTCTCATAGAAGCCCTGCTGGCGCGTCAGCTCGTAGGCGGCGGTGGTGATCGGCAGGTAGCCGGTTTTCTGGTGCCACTCGGCGGCGATCTCCGGCTGGATCAGGAACTGCATGAACTGCGCCACACCCTTGTAAGTGGCGGCATCTTTGCCGTTCATCACCCACAGGCTGGCCCCGCCGATGATGGCGTTCTGCGGTGCGCCTTTCACGTTGGCGTCATACGGCATCATGCCGACACCATAGTTGAATTTGGCGTAGTGGCGGATGTCCGCCAGCGAGCCGGAGGAGGCGGTGGTGATGGCGCAGTCGCCGTTGTAGAACTTGGCGGTGGACTCATCTTTGCGGCCAAAGTAGGTGAAGCCGCCCGATTTGTTCAGGTCAGCCAGCATCTGGATGTGCTTGACCTGCTCCGGCTTGTTGAATTCCAGCACGGCGTCCGTGCCGTCAAAGCCGTTGTTTTTGCTGGCGACCGGCAGCCCGTGCCAGGCGCTGAAGTTTTCAATCTGGATCCAGCCCTGCCAGCCGCTGGCGTAGCCGCACTTCATGCCGGCCTCACGCAGTTTGGCGGTGTAGGCCGCCAGATCCTGCCAGGTTTTCGGCGGCTGCTCCGGGTCAAGCCCCGCTTTCTTGAAGGCGTCTTTGTTGTAGTAGAGCACCGGCGTGGAGCTGTTGAACGGCTGGGAGAGCAGGTGGCCGCTCTTGGCATCGGTGTAGTAGCCGGACACCGTCGGCACGAATACGGATTCATCGAACGGCAGGCCCGCGTCGCTGAACACCTGATAAACCGGTTTAATCGCTTTGCTGGCCATCATGGTCGCGGTGCCGACTTCATACACCTGGAGAATGGCTGGGGCGTTGCCGGAACGGTAAGCGGCGATCCCGGCCGCCAGGCTCTGCTCATAGTTCCCTTTATAAACCGGCACAATTTTCACGTCCGGGTGGGCCTGGTTGAAGCGATCTGCCAGCGAATCGACTTCCACGCCCAGCTCGCCTTCCATCGAGTGCCAGAACGGAATGGTGGTCACGGCCAGCGCGTGGGTGCTGTAAGAGAGCGCCAGTGCCGTACAGAGGGCAGCGGTTTTAAGGCGGGGTGAAAAGGTAAGGGAAATAAACATGCCTGTCTCCTGAAAAGGGGGGGTGTACGGCATGGCGAGGTAAACCCCTCATGCATGAACACATTTTCGAAACCGGGAGCTAACATGACACGATAAAATGATAGAAAAATAACCGTTAAATGACAATAAAATGACAGGTGAATGAAGTGAGAGTGACGGGCAGATGGCAAAAAAGGGGCGAAGCGCCGGAAAGGCGCCTCGCCGTTAACCCTTACAGGGCGCGCTTCAGGCGGGCAACCGCCTCCTGCATCTGTGCTTCTGTGGCGGTGGCAAAGGAGAGGCGGAAGGTGGAGTGGTCCGGCTCGGCGGCAAAGAAATACTCGCCCGGCACAAACACCACGCCCTGCTTCAGTGTCTCCTGCAACCAGTCTGCGGTGTTGCGCGGTTGGCGGAATTTCGCCCACAGGAACATGCCGCCTTTCGGCATCTCAAAGGTCACATGTTCACCCAGCTCCTGCTCCAGCAGGGAGGCGAGCACCTCACACTTGTGTTTGTAGGCGGCGCGGATGGTTTCGATCTGCGCCGGTAACCGCCCCAGCCCGAGGTAATATTCCGCCACCACCTGCGACAGCGAACTGGCGTGCAAATCTGCCGCCTGTTTGATGCTGGCCACTTTATGCAGCAGCCACGCCGGCATGATCACCCAGCCCAGGCGCAGCCCCGGTGCCAGAATTTTAGAGAAGGTGGAGGTATAGATAATGTTATCGGTGTGGCCGTTCAGCGCAGCCGCCAGCTCAAACAGCGTCGGGTTGCGTTCGTCGGTGAAACGCAGCTCGCCGTACGGGTCATCTTCAATGATCAGGAAACGGTGCTCGGCGGCCAGTGTCACCAGCTGTTCGCGGCGCGCGCGGCTCAGCGAAACGCCGCTCGGGTTGCCGAAGGTCGGTACCAGATACACACCCTTGATGGTCTGCGTTTTCAGCAGCTCCGCCAGGTCGTCCACGATCATGCCGTCGCGGTCAGAGCGCACCGTCAGCAACTGCGCTTCGGCCAGTTCCAGCGTTTGCAGCGCCGCCAGGTAGGTCGGGCTTTCCACCACAAAAATGTCGCCGGGGTTAACCAGCGCACGCATCACCAGATCCAGCGCCTGCTGGGAACCGGCAGTCACCACGATGTCTTCCGGGCGGGTCACGATGCCGCGCTCCGCGCACAACCCTGCGATCTGCTCACGCAGGGTGTGGCTGCCTTCGGTGAGGCCATACTGGAACGCATTCTTCGGCTGCTCGGTGATCGCACGCTGCGTCGCCTGGCTCAGCCCGTCAAAATCAAACAGCGCATCCGACGGAATACCGCCGGCCAGCGAGATGACGTTCTCCATTTTACTGTGTTTAAGCAGCTCGCGGATGGCCGAACTTTTCAGCCTGATCATGCGCTGTGCCAGTAATCCCTCAGTGTTCATCTCTTTCTTCATGTTGATTCACTAAAAATAGGTGCCTGAAAAAGGGGCGTTGCCGCCCCGCTCCGGTCAGCCGCCCAGATAGGCGCTGCGTACCGCTTCGTTTGCCAGCAGGGCGTCGCCGCTGTCCTCCAGCACCACGTGGCCGTTTTCCAGCACGTAGCCGCGGTCAGCCAGTTTCAGCGCCTGGTTGGCGTTTTGTTCCACCAGGAAGATGGTCATGCCCTCTTCCCGTAATTGCTGGATGGTGTCAAAAATCTGCTGGATGATGATCGGCGCCAGCCCCAGCGACGGCTCATCCAGCAGCAGCAGTTTGGGCTGGCTCATCAGCGCACGGCCGATGGCCAGCATCTGCTGCTCGCCGCCGGACATCGTCCCGGCGCGCTGCGCCTCCCGCTCTTTCAGCCGGGGGAACAGGGTGTAAACCCGCGCCAGCCGTTGCTGGAACTGATCTTTCGCGGCAAAAAAACCGCCCATCGCCAGGTTCTCTTCCACCGTCATACGGGAAAAGACCCGCCGCCCTTCCGGGACAATGGCGATCGCCCCGCGCATGATCTGCGCCGTCTGCCAGTCGGTAATATCACTGCCTTCAAAGCGGATACGCCCGGTGGTGGCGCGCGGCTCGCCGCACAGGGTGCCGAGCAGCGTGGTTTTCCCGGCACCGTTGGCACCGATCAGCGTGACGATCTCACCCTTGTCGATATGCAGACTGACATTATGCAGCGCCTGAATCTTGCCATAGTGGGCGGAAACCTGGGTTAACGACAACATCGGATTTAATGACAAAGTAATTATTCCTCGCCCAGATAGGCCCGGATCACATCCGGGTTGTTACGGATTTCTGCCGGGGTGCCGTGCGCCAGCGGCGTGCCCTGATTGACCACGTAGATGCGGTCCGAAATGCCCATCACCAGTTTCATGTCATGCTCAATCAGCAGCACCGACACATTGTGGTGGCCGCGCAGCTCGGCGATCAGCTCGTCCAGTTCGTCAGTCTCTTTCGGGTTCAGCCCGGCGGCGGGTTCATCCAGCATCAGCAGTTCCGGGCGCGTCACCATGCAGCGGGCAATCTCCAGCCGCCGTTGCTGGCCGTAGGCCAGATTCCCGGCCTGGCGGTTTGCCATCTCCAGCAGCCCGACGCGCTCCAGCCACACCGCTGCCCGCGCCTGCGCATCCGCTTCTGCCCGACGGAAGCCCGGCGTCTTGAACAACCCGGCCAGCACGCCGCTTTTCAGGTGCTGGTGTTGCGCCACCAGCAGGTTTTCAATCACCGTCATTTCGCGGAACAGCCGCACATGCTGGAAGGTGCGCACCACACCCATGCGGGCGATTTTCTGCCCCGGCAGCCCCTCCAGGTGCTGATCGTTGAGTTTGATGCTGCCGCCGGTAGGCTTGTAGAAGCCGGTCAGGCAGTTGAACACCGTGGTTTTGCCCGCGCCGTTCGGGCCAATCAGCGACACAATTTCGCCCCGGTTGAGCGTCAGCGCCACGTTATTGACGGCCAGCAGGCCGCCGAAACGCATCATCAGGCCATCCACCTGCAATAAAGGTTGGGTACTCATGCCTGCTCTCCTTTATCGCCGGAATGGGCCGCCTGTTGCAAGGCCGCTGCGTTCATTTTCAGTTGTGGCCGTTTCATCGGCAGCAGCCCTTGTGGCCGCCAGATCATCATCAGCACCATCAGTGCGCCGAGCACCAACATGCTGTACTCATTAAGGTCACGCATCAGCTCACGCGACACCACCAGCAGGATTGCCGCCAGAATCACCGCGAACTGCGAGCCCATGCCGCCGAGCACCACAATCGCCAATACAAAGGCCGACTCGGCAAAGGTGAAGGATTCGGGGCTGACGAAGCCCTGCCGCGCCGCAAACAGCGTCCCGGCAAAGCCGGCAAACGCGGCGCTGATGGTAAACGCCGTCAGCTTGATGCGGGTCGGGCTGAGGCCGAGCGAGCGGCAGGCTATCTCATCTTCGCGCAGCGCTTCCCAGGCGCGCCCCAGCGGCATCCGCAGCAGGCGGTTGATGACAAACAGCGTCAGCACCACCAGCAACAGCGCCACCATGTAGAGGAAGATGATGCGGTCGCTGGGGTCATAACGCAGGCCGAAGAAGTTGCTGAAGGTGTCCCAGCCGCCGTCCCGCGCGGTACGGCTGAACTCCAGCCCGAACAGCGTGGGTTTCGGGATCTGGCTGATGCCGTTCGGCCCGCCGGTGATCTCGGTGTTGTTCAACAGCAAAATGCGCACGATCTCGCCGAAGCCCAGGGTGACAATCGCCAGGTAATCGCCGCGCAGGCGCAGCACCGGGAAGCCCAGCAGGAAGCCAAACGCCGCACTGACCAGCCCGGCCAGCGGCAGGCTCTCCCAGAAGCCCAGCCCGTAATAGTGGTTCAGCAGCGCGTAGGTGTAGGCGCCGATGGCGTAAAAGCCGCCATACCCCAGCACCAGCAACCCGGACAGCCCGACCACCACGTTAAGGCCCAGCCCCAGCATGATGTAGATAAGCGTCAGGGTGGCGACGTCCACCGTGCCGCGTGACACCAGGAACGGCCAGGCAATCGCGGCCAGCAGCAGCACCAGCGCCAGCACTTTCTGCCGTGTGGTGGTGCCGTCAAAACTCGGCAACACGAACGACGGCGCACTGCCGCGTTTCAGGGTATGTTGCAGCAGCGGGCGGAACAGCTGGAAGAAAAACACCACCACGCAGCCGATGCCGATCCACTCCCAGCGCACGCTGGAGGCGCCGTTCACCACCAGCCGGGTGCCGTCGAGGCTCAGTTGCAGCCCCATCAGCAGCGAGGCCAGCACCAGCAGCACCAGCGTGGAGACCAGCGCATTGACCAGATTGAGTTGTTTCATACTTTCTCAACCTCCGGGCGGCCAAGGATGCCGGTCGGCATCACCAGCAGTACCACAATCAGCAGCGCAAAGGAGACCACATCTTTGTATTCGGTGCTCAGGTAGGCGGAGGTGAGCGCCTCGGCCACGCCGAGGATCAGCCCGCCAATCATCGCGCCCGGGATGCTGCCGATGCCACCCAGCACGGCAGCGGTAAAGGCTTTCATCCCGGCCATAAAGCCGATGTAGGGGTTAATCACACCGTAGAACTGGCCGAGCAACACGCCCGCCACCGCCGCCATGCCCGCGCCGATCACGAAAGTCAGCGAGATTACCCGGTCGGTGCTGATGCCGAGCAGGCTGGCCATCTTCAAATCTTCCGCACAGGCACGGCAGGCGCGGCCCATCCGCGAATAGCGGATAAACAGCGTCAGGCCCAGCATGGCGAGGAAGGTCACTATCCAGATGGTGAGCTGCATGGTGCTGATGGTGGCGGCAAAGCCGTTGCTCTCGCCCAGCGTCCATTTGCCGGTAACGATGCTCGGCAGCGCCAGATCGCGCGAGCCTTGCGTCAGGCTGACGCTGTTTTGCAGGAAGATCGACATCCCGATGGCGGAGATCAGCGCGATCAACCGCTTCGAGTTGCGCACCGGCTTGTAGGCCACGCGCTCGATGCTCCAGCCGTAGGCGCTGGCGATCACAATCGCCACGATAAACCCGGCGCCGATCAACAACCAGCCCGCGTCGATGCCCATCATCATCAGGGCGGCGATCACGATAAAGGAGACATAACTGCCGATCATATACACCTCGCCGTGGGCGAAGTTGATCATGCCGATGATGCCGTACACCATGGTGTAACCAATGGCGATAAGTGCATAGGTGCTGCCCAACGTGACGCCGTTGAACATTTGTTGCAGGAAATAGAGAAACTGCTCTGACATACGCTGACCTTAACGTGCGGACGCCCGGCCCGGAGTGATAAAGGCAGAAGAGGCGCGGTTCTCCGCGCCCCTCCCTGTGACTTCACCCGCCGGCGTCCTGCAATAACGGGGCTTATTGAATCGGTGTGGAAGTACCGTCTGCGTGCCACTGGAAGACGCCGAACTCGAACCCTTTCAGGTCGCCTTTCTCATCCCAGCTCAGCGGGCCCATGACGGTGTCCACGGGTTTGGCTTTGAGGTCTTTGACGATATCTTCCGGCTCCTGGCTGCCGCTGCGCACCATGCCGGTGGTCAGGGATTGCAACGCCGCGTAGGTTGTCCAGACAAACGGGCCGGTCGGGTCGAGTTTCTTGGCTTTCAGCGCGTCCACAATCGGCTGGTTGGTCGGTACCTGGTCATAGCGTTTCGGCAGGGTCACCAGCATCCCTTCGGACGCGGCACCGGCGATGTTCGACAGCGAGGAGTTGCCGACCCCTTCCGGCCCCATGAATTTGGCCGTCAGCCCGGCCTGTTTGGCCTGGCGCAGCATCTGCCCCATCTCCGGGTAGTAACCGCCGAAGTAGACGAAATCGACGTTCTCTTTCTTCAGGCGCGCCACCAGCGTGGAGAAGTCTTTATCCCCGGCGGTGATCCCTTCGAACAGCACCACGTTGGCCCCGGCTTTCTTCAGGCTCTCCTGCACTGAGCGCGCCAGCCCTTCGCCGTACTGCTGTTTGTCATGCACCACGGCGATACGCTGCGGTTTGATGTTGTCGACAATGTATTTTGCCGCCGTCGGCCCCTGGTCAGAGTCCAGGCCGGTGGTGCGCATAATCATCTTGTAACCACGGGTGGTCAGGTCGGCGTTGGTGGCTGCCGGGGTGATCATGATAATGCCTTCGTCTTCATAGATATCGGACGCAGGCTGGGTAGAGGAGGAGCAGAGGTGGCCGATGACATAACGGATGCCGTCATTGATCACTTTGTTGGCGACCGCCACCGCCTGTTTCGGGTCGCAGGCGTCGTCATACTCCACGCCCACCAGGGTGTCACCCTTGAGCAGCCCTTTGGCGTTGATGTCCGCGATCGCCTGGCGTGCGCCGGTGAACTCCATGTCGCCATACTGGGCGACCGGCCCGGACATGGCCCCGACAATGGCAATTTTAATCTCTTTGGCCACTGCTGTTTGCGCCATCGCCAGAGCAATACACCCGGCCAGCAGTACCGAACCCGTTTTGGTTACTTTCATCCGAACTACCCCATCTGTGGTTGTGATGTCATCGTTGTGGTTATTGCCTGAAAAACCGCCGCTTATTCCTTTTTCTGTATAGGTAATAACGGGTTAGTTTTCTTACAGGCGTTTTTTTATAATAAGACTTTATTTTTCATGCCATTAAACAGGAATTTTCTTCTGCAAATCAACTCACACACTCAGAAACAAGCGGTACAAACAGAATAAAAATCGGAGTAAATTCGCGCACCCTGAGATCAGTATGGTCGCTTATGCTGGCTTTTGCCGCAGCCGGTGATCTATAACTCTGAAAATGCGTGCGGAAAAAAACGTTGTGCGCAGTTAAAAAAAATAGCGTGCGCCATTTTTATATAGCGCAAATACCATGACCGCGTATTCCCAGGGCAGAGAGCATGAAACTCACGATTGAGCGGCTGACGGCGTTGAATCAGCAAGATGTGATTGATTTGGAAAAGATTTGGCCGCAACAGGCGTTCGCGCCCGGCCCGCTGGCCGGCAGTGGGCTGCTGTTTGCTGCCCGCTTCAATGCGCGGCTGCTGGCAGCGGTGAACGTTGAGGTTACGGGTGCCACCGCCGTGATGACCGGTTTCACGGTGCGGGAAGTGACGCGCCGCCGGGGTGTGGGGCGCTATCTGCTGGAAGAGACGATGCGGCAGGTGCCGGGCGTGCGCCGCTGGCGGCTGGAAGGCGATGCGGATGATGCGGCGCTACAGGCGTTTATGCTGGCGTGTGGGTTCCGGGCGGTTGCCGGGCATTGGGAACTCGCCGGATAACAGGCACAAAAAAGCCCGGCGAGCCGGGCTTTTTATCATTTACGGCCACACTGCGCCGGGCATTACGCCTCGATCGCCAGCCGCAGTTTCTTCATGGCGTTTTTTTCCAGCTGGCGCACGCGCTCAGCAGACACGCCGTATTTGTCGGCCAGCTCCTGCAGGGTGGACTTGTTATCGTCGTCCAGCCAGCGGGCGCGGATGATGTCCTGGCTGCGTTCGTCCAGCCCTTCCAGCGCGTAGCTGAGTTTGTCAGCGGCGTTGCTCTCCCAGTTGTCCTCTTCAATGCCCTCGGCAAAGTCAGAGCTTTTGTCCTGGAGGTAGAGCATCGGGGCCATCGCCTGGCCATCACGCGCTTCGTCGTCCGGCGTCGGGTCAAAGGTCATGTCCTGTGCCGACATGCGGGATTCCATCTCCATCACGTCTTTGCTCGACACGCCGAGTTCACGCGCCACCAGCTCGACTTCATCCTGGTTAAACCAGCCCAGACGCTGCTTGGTTTTACGCAGGTTAAAGAACAGTTTGCGCTGTGCCTTGGTGGTCGCCACTTTCACGATGCGCCAGTTACGCAGCACATACTCGTGGATTTCGGCCTTGATCCAGTGCACCGCAAAGGAAACCAGACGTACCCCGACTTCCGGGTTAAAGCGGCGTACCGCTTTCATCAGGCCGATGTTGCCTTCCTGGATAAGGTCCGCCTGCGGCAGACCGTAGCCTGAATAGTTACGGGCTACGTGAGCGACAAAGCGCAGGTGAGACAGGATAAGCTGCTTAGCCGCATCCAGATCGCCCTGATAATGCAGCCGTTCAGCCAGCTCCCGCTCTTCCTCTGCCGTCAGCATCGGATAAGCATTGGCGGCCCGCACATAGGCTTCCAGGCTACCTTGGGGAATTAAGGCTAAAGTTTGCATTTCTTTGGTCATTCAAACCCTCTCTTGATTAGAACGTTCATGCAGGTTCGTTTACCGCCGGGCCTTTTTGATCTGTTTGCGTAGCCACGGGCGGACACCCTTACATTTGCTCACTCTTTGACCGTGATCGTCGTCACAAGTTCCCTGACAATCTTTTCCGAACAGCCAACCCTACGTGATGGCATCAAATTTGGGTAGGGAAAATGTGCGAAAGGAAGAGGCCGGAAAGGTGACTGCGTGGAGGCTCTTCCCCTGCGTACACAATCAGAGCAGCAGGGGAAGAGTATATCAAAAAATCGTTATTGTGGTGTAAAGCGCCGTAAATGTTGCACCGTGGCAAGCCACGCGGCGACCCAGCCAATCATCGCGGCAATCAGCAGCAGCAGCAGGCTTTCGTCCCAGCCCAGCCCATGCAGGGTGAAGGTGGTACCGAACACTGCGGCAACATGCAGCACCACGCTTTCCAGCCGCATCACCAGCGCCTGAGAGAGCACCAGCGACAGCAGCGCCCCAAACAGGCCGAGCATCGCGCCGCCATTCAGGAACGGCCGCAGGATAAAGCCGTCGGTTGCGCCAATCAGCTTCATCACATTGATGGTGTCACGGCGGCTGAAGATACTGAGCCGCACGCTGTTGCCGATCACCAGGAACACCGCCACGATCATCAGGATGCCGATCATCGCCGCCACCTGGCCGACCAGCCCGGTCAGCGCCGCCAGCCGGGCGAACCAGCTGTCATCCATCCGCACTTCGTCGATGCCCTGCACGGCCGCCACGCGGTCACGCAGGGTGTTGAGCGTCTCCTGGCTCTGGAAGTTGAGCTTCGGGGTGATGATCGCCACCGCCGGCAGCGGGTTCTCCTCCAGCATGTCCAGCGCGCCGCCGAACCCTGACCAGTTGCGGAACTCGCCCATCGCCTCGTCACGGGTGAGGTAGTTGACCTTCTCTACCCCGGCCTCTGCCCTCAGCGCTTTGATGACGTTTTCCGCCGCGTCATCATCCAGCGCCTTGTCGAGATAGACCGTAAGCTGCGGCGTCGGGTACCACTGCTGGGCCGCAGTGCTGACGTTTTTCCACACCAGGTAGCAGACGCTCGGCAGCGTCAGCGAAATGGCGATCACCATGATGGTGAGCAACGTCGCCAGCGGCTGGCGCAGCATGTCAGACAGCGCGTTCGACCAGGCGTAGCGCCACTGCTCATGCCAGCCGCCGCGCAATGATTTGCTTTTGGCCGTGTTGGCCGGTGCGGCGTTGCGGGTGGTTTTTGGGTTACTGGCCATGAGGGTGCCCTCCGCCCATACGGCCCTGGCTCAGGGTCAGGATGCGATAATCACGGCGGGCGATCAGGCCCATGTCGTGGGTGGCCATCAACACCGTGACGCCCACCCGGTTAAACTCTTCGAACAAACGCAAAATGCCTTCGGAGAGCGCTTCGTCAAGGTTGCCGGTGGGTTCGTCCGCCAGCAAGACCGCCGGTTTGTTTACCACCGCACGGGCGATGCCGACGCGCTGCTGTTCCCCGCCGGAGAGCTGGATCGGGAAGTTTTTCGCTTTGTCCAGCAGGCCGACCTTGTCCAGCGCGGCCGACACGCGGCGGCGGATATCTTCGGTGCTGGCCCCGGCGATCACCAACGGCATCGCCACATTGTCATACACCGTGCGGTCCATCAGCAGGTGGTGATCCTGGAAAATCATGCCGATCTGGCGGCGCAGGAACGGCACTTCGCGGCTTTTCAGGCGGCTGATGTCATGCCCGCCGAACCAGATATGCCCGGCGCTGGGGCGCTCAATGCCGCAAATCAGCTTGAGCAGCGTACTTTTCCCGGCGCCGGAGTGGCCGGTCAGGAACGCCATTTCCGCGGGACGGAGGTGGAAATCCACCCCCTGCAACGCTTGCCGGCCACCGAGATAAGCTTTACTGACCTGTTCAAAGCGAATCATCCGTATTAATCCTCTCGGGCAAAAAGTGCCTCAATAAAATCGTCGGCCTTAAACGGCCGCAAATCTTCAATGCTCTCACCGACGCCAATGTAGCGGATCGGGATGCCGAACTGGTCAGCGATGGAGAAGATCACCCCGCCTTTCGCCGTACCGTCCAGTTTTGTCAGCGTGATACCGGTCAGGCCCACGGCTTCATTGAACAATTTCGCCTGGCTTACCGCATTCTGCCCGGTGCTGGCATCCAGCGTGAGCATAACCTCATGGGGGGCGTTCTCGTCCAGTTTTTTCATGACGCGGACAATCTTCTTCAGCTCTTCCATCAGGTGCGATTTGTTCTGCAAGCGCCCGGCGGTATCGGCGATCAGCACGTCGATTTTACGCGCTTTGGCGGCTTGCAGGGCGTCGAAGATCACCGAGGCGGAATCCGCGCCGGTATGCTGCGCCACCACCGGGATGTTGTTGCGCTGGCCCCAGACCTGAAGCTGCTCCACCGCCGCGGCGCGGAAGGTGTCACCGGCGGCCAGCATCACGGATTTGCCCTGGGCCTCAAACTGGCGCGCCAGCTTGCCGATGGTGGTGGTTTTCCCCACGCCGTTGACGCCGACCATCAGGATCACAAACGGCGTATGGGCGGTGACGTCGAGCGGTTCATCGACTTTCGCCAGAATCTCCGCCATCTCCTCTTTCAGCTTGCCGTAGAGCTGCTCGGCATCTTTCAGCTCTTTGCGGCTGGCGTGCTGGGTCAGCGAGGTGATGATGCGGCGGGTGGTTTCCACGCCGACGTCCGCGATCAGCAGCTGTTCTTCCAGCTCCTCGAACAGGTCATCATCGATTTTCTTGCCGCGGAACAGGCTGATAAAGCCGGAACCGAGATTCTGCTTGGTTTTGACCAGGCTGCGCTTCAGGCGGGCGAAGAAGCCCTCTTTGGTCGGGCGCTCCTGCTCCTGCGTCACGGCCTCGGCAGGCACAATCGGGGCCAGTTCCAGCGGCGCGGCCTGTTCTTCTTCCAGCACGGCGTCCGAAAGCGGCTCACCGCGGTCGTTGGCCAGCGCCGGGATGGCGGCGTCGGTCTGTTCTACCGGCTGGTGGGCGATGGCCTGCTCGTCCGCCACCTGTTCGGTGAGGGTCACAATTTCCTGCGCCAGCTGTTCCGGCACCGCGGCGGCCACCGGCTCTGCGTTTACCGGCTCAGGCTGGGCGGGTTCGGGTTTAACCGGCTCCGGCTGCGCAGGGGCGGCCTCCGGGACGTGCGTGATTTCCGGCTCAGCGGGCTTGGGTTCAGCAGGCGCTGCGTCAACAGGTGCGTCCGGTACGGTGGTCTCTTCCGGAGAAACCACAACCTCTTCCTGTTCGGTTTTCTCTTCCTGACGGTTACGACCAAACCAGGAGAAAAACCCGCGTTTTTTCTCTTTTGCCATTTTTAGACTTCACTCCTCGCCTGTTGCTGGGCGTCAGGGCATTAAAACGTTATGAACCCGGCAGTCTATCACTTTATGTGAGCGGCAATACACCTCCGGCAGTGCAAAGCCGCTGTTTTCACGGGCATGGCGAAACATTTGCCCTGAAACCTGACACCGGTAGAATAGCGCACCAAACTGTATGTGAGTGCTGCCGGTTCGGCCGCTGAAAATTGAAACGAGATATGGCAAAAAAACCGCAAACCGCCCCGGCCGGGCAAATCCGCATTATTGGCGGGCAGTGGCGTGGCCGCAAACTTCCGGTTCCACACAGCCCCGGCCTGCGCCCCACCACCGACCGGGTACGTGAAACGCTGTTTAACTGGCTTGCGCCGGTTATCCGCGGCGCACGCTGCCTTGACTGCTTTGCCGGCAGCGGCGCGCTGGGCCTGGAGGCGCTCTCCCGCTATGCCGCGCACGCCACACTGCTGGAGTACGAACGGCCGGTGGCGCAGCAACTGGAGAAAAACCTGGCGCTGTTGCGCCCGGAGAGCGCGGAAGTGGTCAACACCAACGCGCTGAACTGGCTGGAGCAGCCCGGCACACCGTACGATGTGGTGTTCCTCGATCCGCCGTTCCGCAAAGGCATTCTGGATGCCACCGTGGCGCTGCTGGAGCAGCGCAACTGGCTGGCCCCGGACGCCTGGATCTATATTGAAGCGGAAGCCGAAAGCGCCGCCACCGCGGTGCCCGCAGGCTGGCAGTTACACCGTGAAAAAATCGCCGGGCAGGTCGCCTACCGGCTCTATATCCGCCTGAGTTCTGAGACATCACCGGCACCCGAGGAGAAACACACCGATGCTGATTAATATTGGCCGCCTGCTGATGCTCTGCATCTGGGGCTTTCTGCTGGCGAACCTGGTTCACCCGTTCCCAAAACCGCTGAATATCTTCCTGAATGTGGCGATGATTTTTATGGCGATGATGCACGGGCTGCAACTGACGCTGCTGAAATCGACCCAGCCGAAAGACGGCCCGGCGCTCAGCCGTGCGCAGCAGTTCCGCATTTTCCTGTTCGGGGTGTTTGAACTGCTGGCCTGGCAGAAGAAGCAACCGGCACTGAAAAACCTGAAGAAGAAATAATCCCGCCTCAGGGCGCGGCGTCCGGGGTGAAGGCGATAAACCGCGTCCCCTGAAGCACCAGCGTGCCGCGCGCGCCCTTGTCGATCTGCCGGTAATCCGGTGCACTCAGCACCAACGTCACCGGGCTGTTGTCCAACGGCTTGAATGAGACCTCATAACGCATCTCCTCGACCGGGATCACCTCACGCTGGCGCGACCGGCGGTTGGGGGCCGGAAACTCACGCTTGCCCGCCACCGTCACCACCAGGTGCTGAACCGGCGCGGCATCATTCTCTGCGGCGGTGCGCCGCTGTTTCAGGTATTGCCGGGTCGCCAGCCCAACGATCAGCAGCACCACCAGCACAATAATCAGCGGCGGCTTACTCATCACGGCCGCTTGCCGGGCAGGTGCGGAAACGGCGCGACGTTATCGCCAAGTTCTGAAATACGTGCGCTGCCGCGTTCGGTGACGGCATCAATCCGGATCACCGCCTGCAACGGAATATAGCTGCGGGTGACCCCGGCAAACTCGCTTTTCAGCCGCTCGGCGGACGGGTCAACCAGCACCGTGGAGTGGCTGTCGAACACGAAATCCGCAATCTCGATAAAGCCGAACAGCGCGCCCTGCACCACTTCCCGCACATAGAGCTGATAGTTTTTACCGTTATTCATAAACTGAATCCGGTACAGCGGTTGTTCATTACTCATGACTTTCCCCTTTTCCTCCGCAGGAAATCTGACGCTTTTCGTTAACATAGCATGGCGGCGGCAACCCGTGTAACGGACAGTAAAGCACCGGGAATCCGATTGTCCGCCGGCGGCGCTTTCCCCTACACTTATCCCGACAGAGGGAAATGCAGCCGCGCAGCGTGGCTGTAATGATGAAAAACATAAACGTTAAGAGGGAAACAGAATGAGTTGGCCTTTACTTGCGGTAGTTTTTTCGGCCTGGCTTTACGTAGATGCCAGTTATCGCGGCCCGGACTGGCAGCGCTGGCTGTTTAAGCCGATTACCTTGTTGCTGTTGCTGCTGCTGGCGCTGGAAACCCCGGTTCTGTCAGTGTACGGCTACCTGATCATCATGGGGCTGGTGGCGACGCTGCTGGGCGACGCGCTGATGCTGTTGCCGAAGTCACGCGTGATGTATGCGCTGGGGGCGTTTTTCCTTTCCCACCTGTTCTATACGCTGAGTTTTGCCACCCAGATGACCATCTCGCTGTTCTGGCCGCTGCCGCTGACGCTGGTGATTATCGGCGCGGCACTGCTGGCGGTGATCTGGACACGTCTGGAAGAGATGCGCTGGCCGGTGGTGACCTTTGTGGCGATGACGCTGCTGATGGTGTGGCTGGCAGGTGAGCAATATTACATGCGCAGCACCGATTTCACCTTCTCGATTCTGGTCGGCACCTCCCTGCTGCTGCTGTCGGTGATCCTGGGGCTGGTGAACCATTACCGCCTGAAATTCCGCGCGGCGGATGCCCTGGTCGCAGCCTGCTACTTCGGCGGCCACTTTATGGTCGTGCGGTCGATGGTGCTGTAACCCGCCCTTCCCCCCAGCTTCACGGTCTGCGCCGCCTCAGGCGCAGACCTTTCCCTTCAGGCAACGCCTTTGCGCAACAGGTAACGGTACGGCAGGTTCTCGGTGTCCGAGGCCAGCAGGGTATGTTCCATAAACCGGCAGAAACCGGGAATGTCGCGCGTGGTGGCCGGATCGTCAGCAATAATCAGTAACGTCTGCCCTTCCTCCATATGGCGCACCGCTTTGCGCACCATCATCACCGGCTCCGGGCAACGCAGGCCCAGCGCGTCCAGCGTGTTATCTGCCTGGGAAAATTGGTCTGTCATGGTTTCTCTCAATCAAGGCTGGCGGGTGCGGCAACAGGCCGCAGCCGGAAAGGGGCACAGTTTACCGCCGCTGAAATC
>NZ_PJZI01000004.1 GCF_002858805.1 Chimaeribacter arupi | reverse complement strand
GAGGGACTTGAACCCTCACGTCCGTAAGAACACTAACACCTGAAGCTAGCGCGTCTACCAATTCCGCCACCTTCGCATTATGCCCTGCGATATAAATCATGTGGTTATTTGGTGCGAAGAGAGGGACTTGAACCCTCACGTCCGTAAGGACACTAACACCTGAAGCTAGCGCGTCTACCAATTCCGCCACCTTCGCATTCCAAGTGCACTACCGGAGTAATGCAACCACGGAGGCGAATTCTAGAGATTTTCGCCGGGGCGTCAATAGTTATTTCGGTAAGATGACACGACTGCTGCAAAAAGCATCAGAAAAAGTGCAGATTGCGGTTTTCAGCCGGTTAACCCGCTTCCATTTGCTGCAATAAGCCGGTCAGCCAGGCCAGCATGACCCGTACGCGGGGCGCAATAAAACGGCCGGGCGGGTGCATCAGCCAGACCGGCATCGGTGGCGGCGGGCAATCCGCCATCACTTCCACCAGCTCACCGGCGGCCAGTTCACGCTGTAACGCATGGCGTGCCGCCTGGATTAAGCCAAACCCGCTGCGCCCGGCGGCGATATAGGCATCGGCCCCGCTGACACTCAGGGTGTATGGCAACTGCAATGCCACCGTTTCCCCCTGTTGTTGGAACTCCAGCGCCTCCGCCTGCCGGCCATGACCGGACACGTAACCCACCATCTGGTGGCTGCCCAGCGCCTGTGGCGAACGCGGCTGCCCATAGCGGGCCAGGTAGCCGGGCGAGGCGCAGGTGACCTGCGGCAACGCCGCGCGGGCGTACGTCACCAGCTGTTCATCGGCAGAGGGCCAGGCGCGCAGCACACAATCCACACCGTGGTGCAGCAGGTCGATGGCGCTGTCATTGGCGCCGAGCATCACCGCAATCTGCGGGTAACGTGCGGTAAAATCCGGCAGCGCCGGAATGACGATTTCCCGTGCCAGCGAGTGCGGCATATCCACCCGCACGTTGCCCTGCGGCTGGTGGCGTTGGTGGGCGAACAGGGCGTCGGTTTCCGCCAGCGCATCCAGCAGTTGCAGGCAGCGATGGTAATAAAGCTCGCCTTCGTCAGTGATGTGCAGCCGGCGGGTGGTACGCACCAGCAGGCGCACGCCGAGCCGCAACTCCAGCCGTTTCAGGGTGGTGCTGACGGTGGCGCGCGGCAGGTTCTGGTCTTCCGCCGCGCGGCTGAAACTCTGTAACTCCACAATACGGGTGAAGATCCGCATCGCCTGGATCTGGTCCATAGGGCATCCGATTGTTGGTGATTTCTGAACAGTGCTGAGCAGAAAGCATGATTTATCTTGCCCGGATAAACAACCACACTCTCCACCACTGACACAGCACCCTGGGGGAGAGAACACAATGCAACAGCGTCAACTGGGAAAAAATGGGCCGGCGGTCTCCGCCATCGGACTGGGCTGCATGGGCATGAGCGATTTTTACTCCACCGGCAGCGACCATAAAGAGGCGGTGGCCACGCTGCACCATGCGCTGGAGCGGGGCGTCACGCTGCTCGACACTGCCGACATGTACGGGCCGCACACCAATGAGGCACTGATTGGCGAGGCGATCAAAGGCAAGCGCGACCAGGTTTTCCTCGCCACCAAGTTCGGCATCCTGCGCGATCCGGCCCAGCCGTCGCTGCGGGGCGTCAGCAGCCGCCCGGCGTATATCCGCCAGTCTGTCGAAGGCAGCCTGGCGCGGTTACAGGTGGAGGTGATTGATCTTTACTACCAGCACCGGGTCGATCCTGCGGTGCCGGTGGAGGAGGTGGTCGGCACGCTGGCCGATCTGGTGCGTGAAGGCAAGATCCGTTATCTCGGCCTGAGTGAGGCCTCCGTCAGCACGCTGGAACGGGCCTGCGCGGTGCACCCGATTACGGCGCTGCAAACGGAGTACTCGCTCTGGACGCGTGATGTGGAAGACGGGATCCTGGCGGCCTGTGAACGGCTGGGGGTCGGGTTTGTGCCTTACAGCCCGCTGGGGCGCGGCTTTTTGACCGGGACGCTGACGTCGCCGGAGGATCTGGCAGCCGATGATTTCCGGCGGGATAACCCGCGCTTTAGCCCGGAGAATTTCAGCCGCAACCTGGCACTGGTGGAGAAGGTGAAAACGCTGGCGGAAGAGAAGGGAGTAACCCCGGCGCAGCTGGCGCTGGCCTGGGTGCTGGCGCAGGGGGAGCACATTGTGCCGATCCCCGGCACCAAGCGCCGCCGCTATCTGGATGAGAACATCGCCGCCCTCGATGTGAGGTTAACGCACAGCGAACTGGCGGCGATTGAGGCCATCTTCCCGTATCACGCGGCCGCCGGCGGGCGGTATCAGGACCACGTGATGCCGATGCTTAACGCTTAGATTTTTTCTTCGACGCGCGCGGCGGGCGGCCCAGTTCAGCCTGGTACACCTTAAAGCGGCCGGTTTGCGCCAGCACTTCATGGCTGCCGAAGGTGGCATCCAGGATGTCGGCATACGGCAGGAAGGCGTTCGCCACGATGCGCAGCTTGCCGCCGATGTGCAGGTGGCTGGCTGCGCCGCGGATCAGCATCTCTGCCGCGTGCAGGCTGGTTTGCAGCCCCTCGTGGAACGGCGGGTTAGAGACGATCATGTCAAACCGGCCGCGGATGTCGGAGTAAACGTTACTGGCGATCACGTTGCCTTCCAGGCCGTTGGCGGCCAGCGTCGCGCGGCTCGCTTCCAGCGCGGCAGCGTTGACGTCACTCAGCGTCAGTTTCACTTTCGCAAAATGGGTGCCCAGCACCGCGCCGACCACACCGGCCCCGCAGCCGATGTCCAGCACGGAACCTTTGATGTCTTCACTGAAGGTGCCCAGCAGCAGCATACTGCCTGGGTCGAGCGCATCACGGCTGAAGACGCCCGGCAGGGTTTTCACCGTGACGTCCGCCACCACGTAGGATTGCCACCACGCATCGGCATCAAATTCCGGCTGCTGTTCCAGGCGGCCATAATAGAGGCCACAGCGGCGGGCGCTGTCGATTTTCTGCAAGGTACACAGCCCTTCCAGCATCGGTTCCGCGCTGCGCACCCCGGCGCGGTTTTCGCCGATCACGAAGACATGGCTGCCGACCGGCAGCAGGGAGAGCAGGTTAGTGAGCTGGAACTGTGCTTCTTGCTTGCTCTTCGGCCAGTAGTAGATCAGCGTATCGCAGCCGCCCACCACGTCGGCGTCTGCCAGCAGACTGTACTGAACGTTTTCCCCCAGCGCCTGGCTCAGCATCTGTCCGTGATGATATTGGTTGGTATGGACACGCACCTCCGCGGCTTCAAGCTGGGCGGGCAGGCTGTCTTGTAAGTCGCCGGCAAACAGCACGCGGCGCTCGGTAAATTCATCAGTGTGGCGCAGTATGACTTCACTGGCGGGGGTTAATGCAGACATCAGGGTGTGGCTCCTTAAGAAGATGACCGGGGATTATAGAGGTTTGTTGGCGCATGTTCGATGGGTTTGCTAGCATAGCGCGGCACATTTGGGTGCTTGGCAGGGTTTGGCATGGCAACGCGACGCGACATACTGTTACAACAACTGGGTATTACGCAGTGGACGCTGCGCCGCCCGGCGGTCTTGCAGGGTGAAATCGCCGTCCATCTGCCGGACGATGCGCGGCTGCTGATTGTGGCGGATGACCTGCCGCCGCAGGATCACCCGCTGTTGCAGGACGTCCTGCACGCGCTGGGGTTGCAGCCGCACCAGGTCTACAGCCTGACCCCGGATAACGTGGCGATGCTGCCGGAAGGCACCCGCTGCGCCAGCTGGTGCCTCGGCCTCAGCACGCCACCGGCCCTTGAGGGCGTACACCTTTCCAGCCCGGCGCTGCCGGTGCTTTCCCAGGACGCCGGTGCGAAACGCGCACTCTGGCAGCAGATTTGTGACCATGAACAGCATCTCTATCCTGACGCCGGACGACCATCCGCGCGCCATGCAGATTGAACGCGCCAGCCACGCCTTTCCGTGGAGTGACGCCACCTTCGCCGGCAACCAGGGCGAGCGCTACCTTAACCTGAAAATTGAGGCCGACGGGCAGATGGCCGGTTTCGCCATCACCCAGATCGTGCTGGACGAGGCGACGCTGTTCAATATCGCCATCGATCCGGTGTTCCAGCGCCGCGGCCTCGGCCGTGAGCTGCTGGAGGCGTTGATCGCTGAACTTGAGGCGCGCGGCATCCTCACGCTGTGGCTGGAAGTCCGTGCGTCGAATGCCGGTGCACTCGCCCTGTATGAGCAGCTCGGCTTTAATGAAGTCTCACTGCGCCGCAACTATTACCCTACCGCCACCGGCCGTGAGGATGCGGTGATCATGGCGCTGCCGGTGTAACGGCACCGGTTTAAGGCCAATGCCGGGACAATATGCACAATATTTCATCATTGATTGTCTCTGCCGGGTAAATCATAGAAAATAGCGCCCCATAATTTATTCCTTCCGCTTTGCCTGCTGCCGTTCGCGGCACGATGTTCCTGTCGCAGGGCGGTACAACTATAGAAACGTGAAAATGTCTCCAAGTGAATACGCCCGCGAAGTGGCCAAACGCCGCACCTTCGCCATTATCTCTCACCCCGATGCGGGTAAAACCACCATCACCGAGAAGGTGTTGCTGTTCGGACAGGCTATCCAGACTGCCGGGACGGTAAAAGGCCGCGGCTCCAGCCAGCACGCGAAATCGGACTGGATGGAGATGGAAAAGCAGCGTGGTATCTCCATCACCACGTCGGTGATGCAGTTCCCGTACCGTGACAGCCTGGTCAACCTGCTGGACACCCCAGGGCACGAAGACTTCTCCGAGGATACGTACCGTACCCTGACGGCAGTGGACTGCTGCCTGATGGTGATCGACGCCGCAAAAGGCGTTGAGGATCGTACCCGTAAGCTGATGGAAGTGACCCGTCTGCGCGACACGCCGATCCTGACCTTTATGAACAAACTGGACCGTGACATCCGTGACCCGATGGAAGTGATGGATGAGGTGGAGCGTGAGCTGAAGATCGCCTGTTCGCCGATCACCTGGCCGATTGGCTGCGGCAAGCTGTTCAAAGGCGTTTACCACCTCTATAAGGATGAGGTTTACCTCTATCAGTCCGGTAAAGGCCATACCATCCAGGAAGTGCGGATCGTGAAGGGGCTGAATAACCCGGATCTGGACGCTGCCGTGGGTGAGGACCTGGCCGCGCAACTGCGTGACGAGCTGGAGCTGGTGCAGGGCGCTTCCCATGAGTTTGAGCGTGAAGCCTTCCTGAACGGCGAACTGACCCCGGTCTTCTTTGGTACCGCGCTGGGTAACTTCGGCGTAGACCATATGCTGGACGGGCTGGTGGAGTGGGCACCGGCACCGATGCCGCGCAACACGGACACCCGTGAAGTGACGGCGCAGGAAGAGAAGTTCACCGGCTTCGTGTTCAAGATCCAGGCGAACATGGACCCGAAACACCGTGACCGCGTGGCCTTTATGCGTGTGGTTTCCGGCCGCTATGAGAAGGGCATGAAGCTGCGCCAGGTGCGTACCGGCAAAGACGTGACCATCTCCGATGCGCTGACCTTTATGGCCGGTGACCGCTCCCATGTGGAAGAGGCCTACCCAGGCGACATCCTCGGCCTGCATAACCACGGCACCATCCAGATCGGTGACACCTTTACCCAGGGTGAAGACATGAAGTTCACCGGCATCCCGAACTTTGCGCCGGAACTGTTCCGCCGCATCCGCCTGCGTGACCCGTTGAAGCAGAAACAGTTGCTGAAAGGGCTGGTGCAGTTGTCGGAAGAGGGCGCGGTGCAGGTGTTCCGCCCAATCGCCAACAATGACCTGATTGTGGGCGCGGTGGGTGTGCTGCAGTTTGATGTGGTCGTCGCCCGCCTGAAAAGCGAATACAACGTTGAGGCGATTTATGAATCCGTGAACGTCTCCACCGCCCGTTGGGTCGAGTGCAATGACGTGAAGAAGCTGGAAGAGTTCAAGCGCAAGAGTGAGCTGAACCTGGCGCTGGATGGCGGTGACAACCTCACCTACATTGCCCCGACGATGGTTAACCTTAATCTGACGCAGGAACGTTACCCGGACATCAGCTTCCGCAAAACCCGCGAACACTGATCCTCCCCGTTCCTCCGGCAGGTCAAAAAAACGGCAGCAATGCCGTTTTTTTATGCCGGTGATTCCGGGAATATCTCCCCATTTTTTGCCCGCCTTTTGCTGGTTTTTTCCGCTTTCATCCGGTTTTTTGGCTATTTTCAGGCCGAAAAGCTCGGACTAGTCTGCATTTCCCCGCTTTTCTGCAATTTTTCAACCACTCCGGTCTTTTTCGACTATATTTAATTTGTGCCCGGCGAAAACCGCCATAAAGCACTGGAGTTAACAAGGAAGGCAGCGAATTATAAGGCAACTATGCTAAAAAGCAGTCGTTAATCCTTATAAGGCGGGTATGCCCAGGAAGTTCGGTACGGACACCGGACATGTCATGGAGAGAAGGAAACGCTTCGGCGTGAATTCATAAGACAACAGAATGTTTAGCTTTTAAGACGCACACTCTGCAAGTTTCCGACGTGCATAAAAACGTGAAATTGTCGCAACGATTAGTCGTCACCCTGTTCGTGACTCACGGTTTCCCGGCAGTTGGGAATCACAACATAAAGGAATGAATCGATGAAAAAGTCTAAATTTGCCTATTCAATGATGGCCGTGGTGTTGAGTTCTGCGCTGGTTGGCGGTAACGCCCTGGCTGAAACCATGACAAGCAAGACTGAGAACGCTGCGGACTCCGCAGGCGCGAAAATCGATAGTTCAGTCAACAAAGTCAGCAACTACATGGGCGACAGCGCCGTCACGGCGAAAGTGAAAAGCGCGCTGGTAGATAACGATGCGATCAAAAGCACCGATATCTCTGTCGACACCACCAACGGTGTGGTCACGCTGAGCGGCTTTGTCGGCAGCCAGGCTGAAGCCGACCAGGCCGTCGCCGCCGCCAAGAAAGTGGAAGGCGTGACCTCCGTCAGCGATAAGCTGCACGTGCGTGACGCAAAAGAGCAGTCTGCGAAAGCCTATGCAGGTGATTCCGCCACCACCGGCGAAGTCAAAGCCAAACTGCTGGCCGATGACATTGTCCCGTCCCGTAACGTGAAAGTGATCACCACCGAAGGCGTGGTACAGCTGACCGGTACGGTTGAGAACCAGGCCCAGTCTGAGCGCGCAGAAAGTGTTGCCAAGGCGGTTGACGGTGTGAAATCCGTTAAAAACGACCTGCAGATCAAACCATAAGCTCTGCTGAACTGATGATGTAACGGCTGCCTTGGTTGCAGGGCAGCCGGTAGCGTGACCAAAACCACAAGAAAATGTGCGCCCGGCAGCAGGAAAAGTGCGCGAAAGTCAGGCAGGATTCTGATTTAACGCTATCTTTTTTAATAAGGTTTCGCGTTCTGGCGACGAAACTTTGTGCTGTGCAAGGGCATCTCAAATTTTAATAAGGTAAGGAGAGATTTTATGTTTCGATGGGGCATTATCTTTTTAGTCATCGCACTGATTGCCGCAGCACTGGGCTTTGGTGGACTGGCAGGTACTGCGGCATGGGCTGCGAAAATCGTCTTCGTTGTCGGCATCATCCTGTTCCTGGTCAGCCTGTTTACCGGTCGCCGGCGCTCATAGCGACGCTGTAAAACACCTTTAACCTCTTGCCGTAACGAGTAAATCAGGCCAGGACGCAACGATTTATTCACCAATGTCATACAAGATGATTACGGCAAGAGCGAATACCGGGTATGCTCAACCCAGGATGGGGACGACCAGGTAACGGGGTAAAGGTTGGGATACAGAATACCGATCACGCTGGGGAACATTGAACCCCTGGCGTATAAACCCTACCAGCCGGGTAAAATCGCGCTGGTATGCGAAGGGGGCGGGCAACGCGGAATATTCACAGCCGGTGTGCTGGATGAATTTCAACGTGCCCGCTTCAATCCGTTTGACCTGCTGATCGGCACTTCTGCCGGTGCACAAAACCTCTCTGCGTTTGTCTGCCAACAACCCGGCTATGCCCGGCGTGTGATCTCCCGCTACACCACCGCTCCCCAGTTTTTTAACCCTTTGCGCTTTGTGCGCGGCGGGCACCTGATCGATCTCGACTGGCTGGTGGACGTGACGGGCCAACAGATGCCGCTGGCGCTGGAAGCGGCGGAAAGCTATCTCGGCAATGACCGGGAATTCCTGATGTGCGCCTGCCGCAGTGATGATTACAGCCCCACCTATTTCTCACCGACCCGTGAAAACTGGCTGTCGGTGCTGAAGGCCTCCAGCGCCATTCCCGGTTTCTACCGGATGGGCGTCGAGCTGGACGGCATCAGCTACCAGGATGGCGGCATCAGTGATGCGATCCCGGTGGAAGAGGCGTACCGGCGCGGTGCCGACACCATTATTGTTGTCCGCACTGTGCCGTCGCAGATGTTCTACGCGCCGCAGTGGATGAAGCGCATGGAGCAGTGGCTGAGTGAAAGCAGCCTGCAACAACTGGTGCATATGATGCAGCACCATGAAAAAAGCTACCGGCGCATCCAGCAATTTATTGAGAACCCGCCGGGCAACCTGCGCATCTTTGAAATTTACCCACCCAAACCGCTGGCCAGCCGGGCGCTGGGCAGTCGGCTGTCGGCGCTGAACCGCGATTATCACCTCGGGCGGCGGTGCGGGCGCTACTTCCTGGCGACCGTGGCGCACTGGCTGCTGCCGCGTGACGAACAGCCGGATCTGGCGGTGCAGGTACCGGCCGCCACGGTTCTTCCGGAAGAACCGGCGAATACGCCGCTGATCACCGATTCCCCGCTGGTGTCGGCCGTGAGTGATGCGGTCAGCGGCCTGCTGGTGGATGCGCCGCCGGTGGCAGAGAATGAAGAACCGGATGATGAGGAGCAGGCGGGATGAGCACAGCGCGTTACTTTATTGACACCCATTGCCACTTCGATTTCCCGCCGTTTGCCGATGACGCGGCCGCCAGCGTGGCCCGTGCCGCTGACCGGCATGTCCGGCAGATTATCGTCCCGGCGGTGACCGCGGATCGCTTTGACCGCGTGCTGGCGCTGGCGAACCAGCATGATGCCCTGTTCGCCGCGCTGGGGCTGCATCCGTTATTTATCCAACAGCATGATGATGCGGCGCTCTCCCGCCTGGCACAGAGCCTGAAGCAGCCGCACCCGAAGGTGGTGGCAATCGGTGAGGTCGGGCTGGATCTCTATATGGAGAACCCGCATTTTGAGCGGCAGAAAGCGCTGCTGGTGGATCAGCTCTCCCTGGCGAAACAGGCCAACCTGCCGGTGATCCTGCACTCCCGCCGCACCCATGATCAGCTGTTTTCCCTGCTGCGCAAGCAGGCGCTGCCCGCCACGGGGGTGGTGCATGGCTTTGCCGGCAGCCTCGCGCAGGCGCAGGCGTTTGTGAAACTCGGCTACGCGATTGGCGTCGGCGGCACCATTACCTATGAGCGGGCGCAAAAAACCCGCAACACCATCGCGGCGCTGCCGCTCTCCTGCCTGCTGCTGGAAACCGATGCGCCGGATATGCCGCTGGCCGGTTATCAGGGCCAGCCCAACCGGCCGGAGCGCGCTGCCCTGGTGTTTGAGGTGCTCTGCCAGTTGCGCCCGGAGCCGCCGGAAACCCTCGCCGCCGCCCTGAACGCCAATACCCGCCGGGTGTTTAACCTGCCGCTGCTGCCGGGCTAAAAACACCCCCTGCCCGAATCTGAAAATCAATGTGAAAATAATCACATTTACCGGGCAGTTATCCGGTTCACCTTGCGCAATCTTCAATGATTTTGGGCTGTGGCGCGGAAATCCGTTCTCTTCTTAATGTGACTATTATAACATCACGGCCAGAGAGCATGGCCGCCTGACCCGATCAGCGGCCTTCACACGCCGGGCCACTCTACCTGGTGTAAACTTATCATCATGGTCACTTTCTGAGCATAAAACGATTATCCTGTGACTCCTGTCACAGTTAATCTAAACGCGTTACAATTGGCTTTAAGATTTTGTGAATCAGAACACATAAGCGTCCCCTGTGCTCATGGTTCAATAGCCAGTACCGGCCCGGTGTTTGCCGGCTCGCGCGGTGAGAAGGAATTCAACCGTGGCCCGCTTTCAGGCAGGCTGCGGCCTCTTCATGGAACCAAGCCCGCTCGCCAACCTGTGGAACGCGTTGCCCATGAAACCTCAGAAGTGATCGTGGCCATCAGCAACGAAAATGTTGGAGAGTCATATGACTGATTTAACCGCCGCAGCGCAACGTGCGCTGAGCCTCATGGATTTAACCACCCTGAATGAAGACGATACCGATGAGAAGGTGATCGCGCTGTGCCGCCAGGCGAAAAGCCCGGCCGGTAACACCGCCGCCATCTGCATCTATCCGCGTTTCATCCCGGTGGCCCGCAAGGCCCTGCGTGAGCAGGGTACCCCGGAGATCCGCATCGCGACCGTCACCAACTTCCCGCACGGGAATGATGATATCGACATCGCGCTGGCAGAAACCCGCGCCGCTATCGCCTACGGGGCGGACGAAGTGGATGTGGTCTTCCCGTACCGCGCGCTGATGGCCGGCAATGAGCAGGTCGGCTTTGAGCTGGTGAAAGTGTGCAAAGAAGCCTGCGCCGCCGCCAATGTGCTGCTGAAAGTGATCATCGAAACCGGTGAGCTGAAGCAGGACGCGCTGATCCGCAAGGCGTCTGAGATCGCCATCAACGCCGGGGCTGACTTCATCAAAACCTCGACCGGCAAAGTGCCGGTGAATGCCACGCCGGAAAGCGCGGCGCTGATGATTCAGGTGATCCACGATCTGGGCGTGGGCGACCGCGTCGGCTTTAAACCCGCCGGCGGCGTGCGCACCGCAGAGGATGCCGCCGAGTTCCTGGCGATTGCTGACCGCATCATGGGTGAAACCTGGGCCGATGCGCGCCACTTCCGTTTCGGCGCCTCCAGCCTGCTGGCCAGCCTGCTCACCACGCTCGGCCACGCCACCGCGAAAAGCAACGGCGGCTATTGATCTGAATAATGCCGCGCCGGCCATACCGGTGCGGCCCTGTTATTTACTGCGTCATGCAGGGGGACACCTTGTTTCTGGCACAAGAAATTATTCGAAAAAAACGGGACGGCCAGCCGCTGACGGCAGAAGAGATTCGTTTCTTCGTCAACGGCATTCGCGACAACCAGGTTTCAGAAGGGCAGATCGCCGCGCTGGCGATGACGATCTACTTCCATGACATGAACATGGCAGAACGCGTGGCGCTGACGATGGCGATGCGTGATTCCGGCACCGTGCTGAACTGGGCGGAGCTGGGGCTGAACGGCCCGGTGGTGGACAAACACTCCACCGGCGGCGTGGGCGATGTGACGTCGCTGATGCTCGGCCCGATGGTGGCCGCCTGCGGCGGCTACGTGCCGATGATCTCCGGGCGCGGCCTCGGCCACACCGGCGGCACGCTGGACAAGCTGGAAGCGATCCCGGGGTTTGACATCTTCCCGGACGACCAGCGTTTCCGCGCCATCATCAAAGAGGTCGGTGTGGCGATTATCGGCCAGACCAACTCACTGGCCCCGGCGGACAAACGCTTCTATGCGACGCGTGACATCACCGCGACCGTGGACTCGATTCCGCTGATCACCGCGTCGATTCTGGCGAAAAAACTGGCCGAAGGGTTGGATGCGCTGGTGATGGATGTCAAAGTGGGGTCCGGCGCGTTTATGCCGACTTATGAAGCGTCAGAAAATCTGGCGCAGGCGATTGTCGGCGTGGCGAACGGGGCAGGTTGCCAGACCACCGCGCTGCTGACGGACATGAACCAGGTGCTGGCCTCCAGCGCCGGGAACGCCGTCGAAGTGCGCGAAGCGGTGCGCTTCCTGACCGGCGATTACCGTAATCCGCGCCTGTATGAGGTCACGATGGCCCTGTGCGTGGAAATGTTACTGTCGGGCGGGCTGGCGAAAGATGATGCCGATGCCCGCGCGAAATTGCAGGCCGTGCTGGACAATGGCGCGGCCGCAGAAATCTTTGGCCGGATGGTGGCAGCCCAGCGCGGCCCCACCGATTTTATTGAGCACTATGACCGTTACCTGCCGGCGGCAACGCTGAGCAAGCCGGTGTATGCGATGGAAAACGGCATCATCAGCGCGATGGATACCCGCGCGCTGGGCATGGCCGTGGTCGCGCTGGGTGGCGGACGCCGCCGGGCCAGTGACACCATTGACTACAGCGTGGGCCTCACCGGCATGGCGCGCCTGGGCGACCGGGTTGACACCCGGCAGCCGCTGGCGATGATCCATGCTGCCAGTGAAGAGGCGTGGGAACAGGCCGCGGCCGCTGTGCGCGCTGCCGTGACGCTGAGTGAACACGCCCCCGGGGCGACGCCGGTGGTCTGCCAACGTATCCGGGCATAATGGTCATCCTTTAGCACCCTCTGTGGCCCGGCTGTCAGCCCGCCGCAAAACGCGTGAATACGCAGGAGAGCAGAATGAAACGTACTTTTATCATGGTTTTAGACTCTTTCGGCATCGGCTACAGTGCTGATGCGGAGAAATTTGGCGACAAAGGTTCCGACACGCTGGGCCACATCGCTGAAGCCTGTGCGCGCGGCGACGCCGACGTCGGCCGCAAAGGGCCGCTGACCCTGCCGAACCTGAGCCGCCTGGGCCTCGGCAAGGCGGCCGAAGCCTCCACCGGGACGTTCCCGGCAGGGCTGGATGAGAAAGCAGATATCATCGGTGCGTATGCCTACGCCAGCGAACTCTCCTCCGGCAAGGACACGCCGTCCGGCCACTGGGAGATCGCCGGGGTGCCGGTCCTGTTTGACTGGGGCTACTTCAGCGACACCGAAAACAGCTTCCCGCAGGAACTGCTGGACAAACTGGTGGAGCGTGCCAACCTGCCGGGCTACCTCGGTAACTGCCACTCTTCCGGCACCGTGATCCTCGACCAGCTCGGTGAAGAGCACATGAAAACCGGCAAGCCGATTTTCTACACCTCCGCGGACTCCGTGTTCCAGATCGCCTGCCACGAAGAGACGTTCGGGCTGGAGAGACTGTATGAGCTGTGTGAAATTGCCCGTGAAGAACTGACCGAGGGCGGCTACAACATCGGCCGCGTGATTGCGCGCCCGTTCATCGGCAACAAGCCGGGCGAATTCCAGCGTACCGGCAACCGCCACGACCTGGCCGTCGAGCCGCCGTCCCCGACCATCCTGAAAAAGCTGGTGGACGAGAAGGGCGGTAACGTGGTGTCAGTGGGTAAAATCGCGGACATCTATGCGCAGGTCGGCATCACCAAAAAAGTGAAAGCCACCGGGCTGGACGCGCTGTTTGACGCCACCGTGGCAGAGATGAAGCAGGCGGGCGACAACACCATCGTCTTCACCAACTTCGTTGATTTCGACTCCTCCTACGGCCACCGCCGTGACGTGCCGGGGTATGCCGCCGCGCTGGAGCTGTTCGACCGCCGCCTGCCGGAGCTGATGGAGCTGGTCGGCCCGGATGACATGCTGATCCTCACCGCCGACCACGGCTGTGACCCGACCTGGACCGGCACCGATCATACCCGTGAGCACATCCCGGTGCTGATCTACGGCCCGAAAATCAAGCCGGGCTTCCTCGGCAAGCGCGACACCTTTGCGGATATCGGCCAGACCGTTGCCGCCTACTTCGGCCTTTCGCCGATGGAATATGGCAAATCGATGCTGTAACCTTTGCTTGCGCCGCCTCCGGGCGGCGCTTTTTTACCGATGATTAACGCCAGAATTGGCAGAATAAGGAATGAATTATGGCTACGCCGCATATCAATGCTGAAATGGGTGATTTTGCAGACGTGGTACTGATGCCGGGCGACCCGCTGCGTGCCAAGTACATCGCTGAGAACTTCCTGGACGATATCCGCCTGGTGAACGAAGTGCGCGGTATGCTGGGCTACACCGGCACCTACAAAGGCCGCCGCATCTCTGTGATGGGCCACGGCATGGGCATCCCGTCCTGCTCCATCTACGCCAAAGAGCTGATCACCGAGTTCGGCGTGAAAAAGATCATCCGTGTCGGCTCCTGCGGCGCAGTGCGCAGCGACGTGAAACTGCGTGATGTGGTGATTGGCATGGGTGCCTGCACCGACTCCAAAGTGAACCGTCTGCGTTTTAAAGATCACGACTACGCGGCGATCGCGGACTTCGACATGGTGCGCAATGCGGTAGACGCGGCGAAAGCCAAAGGCGTCCCGGCGCGTGTGGGCAACATCTTCTCTGCTGACCTGTTCTACACGCCGGACCCGCAAATGTTCGACGTGATGGAAAAGTACAACATCCTGGGTGTTGAGATGGAAGCCGCCGGTATCTACGGCGTGGCCGCCGAGTTCGGCGCAAAAGCGCTGACCATCTGCACCGTGTCTGACCATATCCGTACCCACGAGCAGACCACGGCTGAAGAGCGCCAGACCACCTTCAACGACATGATCGAAATCGCACTGGAATCCGTGCTGCTGGGCGACCAGGAGTAAGGGGTTCCCTGCCGATAAAAAAGCGCCCTGCGGGGCGCTTTTTTTATGCCGGCTATTTCCCCGGCGGGGCGTCTTCTGCCGGGTCGTCCTTCTCTTTCAGCGGGGTGCTGGCGGTGAGCAGGAAAGGGGACTGCTGCCAGCGGCTGCGGCGGTGCTGCAACAGGGTGCGGGCCAGGATGATGCCGATCGCCAGGGCCAGCAGCATCATCAGGCGCAGCAGGTTGGTGGTGTTATCCACCTGCTTCGATTCGGTGGCCAGCACGTGGGTGTCCAGCGTGATGCGCAAAAAGCCGCTCGGGTCGGCGCGGTCGCCCACCGGCTCCACAATCTGGTGGTTGAAATAGCTGCCGGCGCGCTTGCCGTCCAGCGCCAGCCGGTCACGCACCGGCACCGTCTCACCGGCATGGGCCACCAGTGCGCCGTCAAGCTGGTACACGGCGGCATCCAGAATGCGGCTGTTGTCATCCGTCAGGCGGGTGAGCAGCGCGTTGATCTTGTCGCTGTCCACGTTGTCATTGTCGTTATCCATCAGGGGTGCCAATGAATAGGCCACCTGCCGCGCCAGCGTCTGCGCCAGCTCCTCCGTCTGCTCTGAGCGCGCCATCTGGTGGCTCAGGCTGAAGTAGGAGGCACCCTGCATCAGCCCCACCAGCAATGCCAGGCAAATCAGCACGATAACCGTGCGGTGCAGGCGGAACGTAAATTTGGCTCGGGCCATGCCATTTCCTTCAGGGGGATTTCATCAGTTTCATGTTGCCAGAAGCAAGGGCGATAGGATAGCTTGATGCGGCGTTTTAACGAGAGCCACGTTCGCCGTGCCCTGTGGGCTGCCTGCTTTCCGCTTTATCAGTTAAATCCATGCCTGATCGTTTTGCATAATGAATGCATCGGCACTATCACCCAGTTTATCATGACCCCTCTGCACCCCTACAGGAGTTAACGATGTCTACCAGTCTGACCTATTGCGATCTTCCGGCGGAGATTGATCAATGGCCGGGGCTCCCCCTTTCATTAAGCGGTGATGAAGTGATGCCGCTTGACTATCGCGCTGGCCAGACCGGTTGGCTGCTGTACGGCACCACGCTGGATAAGCAGACCGTGACCCGTTTCCAGCGTGAACTGGGCAACGCGCTGGTGATTGTCAGCGCCTGGTGCATCGGGCACAACTGTGTGGCCCGCATTGCCGGTACCCTGACGCCGGAAATCGCCGCATTGGCAGACCGCTACCAGCTGGACGTCGCGCCGCTCGGCAAACTGCCGGACCTGCGGGTGCCGGGCCTGCTGGTGATGGACATGGACTCCACCGCCATTGAAATTGAGTGTATCGATGAGATTGCCAAACTGGCGGGCGTGGGCGAGCAGGTGGCCGAGGTCACCGAACGGGCGATGCGCGGCGAGCTGGATTTCACCGCCAGCCTGCGCCAGCGCGTCGGCACGCTGAAAGATGCCGATGCCAACATCCTGAAAACCGTGCGTGACCGCCTGCCGCTGATGCCGGGGCTGACTGAGCTGGTGGCCCGTATGCAGGGCTTTGGCTGGCATGTGGCGATCGCCTCCGGCGGGTTCACCTACTTTGCTGAACACCTGCGGGATACCCTCGGCCTGACGGCAATTGTGGCCAACGAGCTGGAACTGCGTGACGGCAAGCTGACCGGCAATGTGCTGGGGCCGATTGTGGATGCCCAATACAAAGCCGACACGCTGACTGCGCTGGCGGAAAAGCTGGAGATCCCACCGTCCCAAACCGTCGCCATCGGTGACGGTGCCAACGACCTGCTGATGATTGAAGCCGCCGGGCTGGGGCTGGCGTACCATGCCAAGCCAAAAGTCTATGCGCAGGCGCGCGTCAGCATCCGCCATGCGGATCTCACCGGCGTGCTGTGCGTATTGAGCGGCAGCTTCCGCGACGGCATTTAAAGACTGGTTATTTATACAGTTAACGGGGTATAATCGGGCCTTGTCCGGCGCAAAACGTGCCGGTTGTCAGGGCGCCCCGGCGCTGCAAAACGATGAGGTAAGCTGTGGCTAAAGCTCCAAAACGTGCGTTTGTCTGTAATGAATGTGGTGCGGATTACCCGCGCTGGCAGGGGCAGTGCAGTGCCTGTCACGCCTGGAATACCATTACGGAAGTGCGCGTGGCTGCCTCATCTTCCTCGTCGGCGCGCACCGAGCGCTTCAGCGGCTATGCCGGTGATGCCGGCATCAGCAAAGTGCAGAAGCTCTCCGACATCAGCCTGGAAGAGTTGCCGCGCTTCTCCACCGGGTTCAAAGAGTTTGACCGCGTGCTGGGCGGCGGCGTAGTGCCGGGCAGCGCCATCCTGATCGGCGGCAGCCCCGGTGCCGGTAAAAGTACCCTGCTGCTGCAGACGCTGTGCAAACTCTCAGAAAACATGAAAACGCTCTACGTCACCGGTGAGGAATCCCTCCAGCAGGTGGCGATGCGCGCCCACCGCCTCGGCCTGCCGACCGCCAACCTCAATATGCTTTCTGAAACCAGCATCGAGCAGATCTGCCTGATTGCTGAGCAGGAGCAGCCGAAACTGATGGTGATCGACTCCATCCAGGTGATGCACATGGCGGAGATCCAGTCCTCGCCCGGCAGCGTGGCGCAGGTGCGGGAAACCGCCGCCTACCTGACGCGCTTCGCCAAAACCCGCGGGGTGGCGATCATCATGGTGGGCCACGTCACCAAAGATGGTTCACTGGCCGGGCCGAAGGTGCTGGAGCACTGCATCGACTGTTCGGTGCTGCTGGACGGCGACGCCGATTCCCGCTTCCGTACCTTGCGCAGCCACAAAAACCGTTTCGGTGCGGTGAACGAGCTGGGCGTGTTCGCCATGACGGAGCAGGGCCTGCGCGAGGTGAGTAACCCGTCCGCCATCTTCCTCAGCCGCGGCGATGAGATCATGTCCGGCAGTGCGGTGGTGGTGATCTGGGAAGGCACCCGCCCGTTGCTGGTGGAGATCCAGGCGCTGGTGGACCACTCAATGATGGCGAACCCGCGCCGCGTGGCGGTGGGGCTGGAGCAGAACCGGCTGGCGATTCTGCTGGCGGTGCTGCACCGGCACGGCGGGTTGCAGATGTCCGATCAGGATGTGTTCGTCAACGTGGTCGGCGGGGTGAAAGTCACCGAAACCAGCGCTGACCTCTCGCTGCTGCTGGCGCTGGTCTCCAGCCTGCGTGACCGGCCGCTGCCGCAGGATCTGGTGGTGTTTGGCGAAGTGGGGCTGTCCGGCGAAATCCGCCCGGTGCCGAGCGGGCAGGAGCGCGTGTCGGAAGCAGCCAAACACGGCTTCAAGCGCGCCATTGTGCCGCACGCCAACGTGCCGAAAAAATTGCCGCCCAACATGCAGGTGTTCGGGGTGAAAAAACTGGCGGATGCGCTGTCGATCCTCGACGAATTGTAACGCCGGCGCTTCAACGTCGCCGTGGTTGTGATAGGGTGGTTTAATGCCCTGAACAAGAGGATCGGCGATGTCGCAGTTTGATTACCTGAAGGCGGCCATAAAGCATAAGGGATGCACCCTTCAGCAGGTGGCGGACGCCAGCGGAATGACCAAAGGCTATTTAAGCCAACTCCTTAATGACAAGATAAAAAGCCCCAGCGCGCAGAAGTTACAGGCGCTGCATCACTTCCTGGGGCTGGAGTATCCGCACCGCGAGAAAAAGATTGGCGTGGTGTTTGGTAAATTTTACCCGCTGCACACCGGCCATATCTACCTGATCCAGCGCGCCTGTAGCCAGGTGGATGAACTGCATATCGTGATGGGCTTTGACGAGCCGCGCGATCGCCAGCTGTTTGAAAACAGCTCGATGTCCCAGCAGCCCACGGTGAGTGACCGCCTGCGCTGGCTGCTGCAAACCTTCAAATACCAGAAAAACATCCGTATCCATGCCTTTAATGAAGAGGGCGTGGAGCCGTACCCGCACGGCTGGGATGTCTGGAGCCGCGGCATCAAGGCGTTTATGTCGGCGCAGGGCATCGAACCAAACACCATCTACACCAGCGAAGCGCAGGACGCGCCGCAATACCGTGAGCACCTCGGCATTGATACGGTGCTGATTGACCCGCAGCGCTCCTTTATGAGCATCAGCGGCACGCAGATCCGCCAGAACCCGTTCCGCTACTGGGACTACATCCCGACAGAAGTGAAGCCGTTCTTTGTGCGCACCGTGGCGATCCTCGGTGGGGAATCGAGCGGTAAATCGACGCTGGTCAACAAGCTCGCCAACATCTTTAACACCACCAGCGCCTGGGAGTATGGCCGCGATTACGTCTTCTCCCACTTGGGCGGTGACGAGATGGCGCTGCAATATTCCGACTACGACAAGATCGCGCTGGGCCAGGCGCAATACATCGATTTCGCGGTGAAATATGCCAACAAAGTGGCGATCATCGACACCGATTTCGTCACTACGCAGGCGTTCTGCAAAAAGTATGAGGGGCGGGAACACCCGTTTGTGCAGGCGTTGATTGATGAGTACCGGTTTGATCTGGTGATCCTGCTGGAGAACAACACGCCGTGGGTGGCGGACGGCCTGCGCAGCCTGGGCAGTTCAGTCGACCGGCAGAGCTTCCAGCAGTTGCTGGTGCAGATGCTCAACGAGAATAACGTGGAATTTGAGCACGTTGACTCCGCAGATTATGACCAGCGCTTCCTGCGCTGCGTCGAGTTGATCCAGCAATTGCTGGGGATGCCGCGCTGACCGGGCCGCATAAAAAAAGCCCGCATTGCGGGCTTTTTTATCAGCGGAGAAGGGCGCTTACTTGGCGATCTTCTTGTACTTGATGCGTTTCGGCTCCAGGGCTTCGGCACCCAGGGTACGCTTCTTGTACTCTTCGTATTCGGTAAAGTTACCTTCGAAGAATTCCACCTTGCCTTCATCCTGGTAGTCGATGATGTGGGTGGCGATACGGTCCAGGAACCAGCGGTCGTGCGAGATAACCATCGCGCAGCCAGGGAACTCCAGCAGGGCGTTTTCCAGCGCGCGCAGGGTTTCGATGTCCAGGTCGTTGGTCGGTTCGTCGAGCAGCAGCATGTTGCCGCCTACCTGCAACAGCTTCGCCAGGTGCAGACGGCCGCGCTCACCGCCGGAGAGTTCACCGACGCGTTTGCCCTGATCCACCCCTTTGAAGTTGAAACGGCCGACATAGGCGCGGCTCGGCATCTCAAAGTTGCCGATACGCATGATGTCCTGACCATTGGACACCTCTTCCCACACGGTTTTTGAGCCGTCCATGTTGTCACGGAACTGGTCAACAGACGCCAGTTGTACCGTCTCACCCAGGGTGATGGTGCCGTTGTCCGGCTGTTCCTGGTTGGAGAGCATCCGGAACAGGGTGGATTTACCGGCGCCGTTCGGGCCGATGATGCCGACAATCGCCCCTTTCGGCAGCGAGAAGCTCAGGTCATCAATCAGGACGCGATCGCCATAGGATTTGCTGAGGTGCTCAACTTCCAGCACTTTGTCACCGAGGCGTGGGCCAGGCGGAATGAACAGCTCGCTGGTTTCGTTACGCTTCTGGTACTCAACGCTGTTGAGCTCCTCAAAGCGGGCCAGACGCGCCTTGCCTTTGGACTGGCGGCCCTTGGCCCCCTGACGCACCCACTCCAGCTCTTTCTCAATGGATTTGCGGCGGGCGGCTTCTGCCGAGGCTTCCTGCGCCAGACGCTGATCTTTCTGCTCCAGCCAGGAGGAGTAGTTGCCTTCCCACGGGATGCCTTCGCCGCGGTCCAGCTCCAGGATCCAGCCGGCCACGTTGTCGAGGAAGTAACGGTCGTGGGTGATCGCCACCACGGTGCCTTCGTAATCGTGCAGGAAGCGCTCCAGCCAGGCCACGGACTCGGCGTCCAGGTGGTTGGTTGGTTCGTCGAGCAGCAGCATGTCCGGTTTTTCCAGCAGCAGGCGGCAGATTGCCACACGGCGGCGCTCACCCCCGGAAAGGTTGCTGATTTTGGCATCCCACGCCGGCAGGCGCAGCGCATCGGCGGCGCGCTCAAGCTGGTTGTCGAGGTTGTGGCCATCATGGGACTGGATAATCGCTTCCAGCTCGCCTTGCTGTTTTGCCAGCTTGTCGAAGTCGGCGTCCGGATCGGCGTACGCTGCGTAGACTTCGTCCAGACGGGTCAGGGCGTTTTTCACCTCGGCCACCGCTTCCTCGATGGATTCGCGGACGGTCTGCTCCAGGTTCAGCTGCGGCTCCTGCGGCAGGTAGCCGATTTTGATGCCGGGCTGCGGGCGCGCTTCGCCTTCGATGTCTTTATCGATGCCCGCCATAATGCGCAGCAGGGTCGATTTACCGGCACCGTTCAGGCCCAGCACACCAATTTTGGCGCCGGGGAAGAAGCTGAGGGAGATGTTTTTCAGGATATGACGCTTCGGCGGAACCACTTTGCCGACGCGATGCATGGTATAGACGTATTGAGCCACGTTGAATTGAGCCTCTTTATCAGACCGGGTATTGGAGTTCGGCTGCGGAGTGTAGCCCGTTTCCGGGCGCGATAACAGCCGAACGCATTGACCACCCAGTATAGCGTGGATGGTTGCCGCTTACCGCCGCTAAACGCGCGGCGAATGCCGGGCAACGCACAACATTGGGCTTTTTACCGGTGCTTAACGGCGGGTGACCTGGATGCCGCTGGTAAGTTGCCCGGCCAGCCGCGCAACGTGGTGGATCACCTGATTATTCATGCAGCCGACTTTGCGCCGGATATTGCCTTTATACAGCGACACGGTTTTTTGCTGGATGTTCAGCTGCCGGGAAATCACCGGGGTCGGCTGGCCCGCCATCCACATGTTCAGCACCTGGGATTCTGAGCGGCTCAGCAATAACGGGGTAAGGTCGATCTCATCTTCGTCGTCCGGCGTGGCAACCGCCGGCAGACACTGGCGCAGCAGCGGGTAAAGGGTGTGCGGCCGGGCCGATTTGGACAGGATCACAATATTGCGGCGGAGTGGAACAAACTCCCGGTAATTTGCCTGCTCATAGTCAATTAAAATCACAAACTGGGTGCCGGGGTAATTATCAATAATTTGCCGGAACTGCGCGGTACCCGCCGGGCTGCGGCAGAAACAGAGTTCATTAATAAACACGGCATGCGGCATCATCAGGCCGATATTCTCCCGCAGGGCGGAGAGAGTTCTTATTGCCAGCATCTCGTGTGTGTCCAGGCCCATATCAAGCAGGGTGGTGGAGAGCGCCAGCCGGGTAAAATGGCACGGATCTACAATAATGGCAGACATAGTATTTCCATGTAATGTCAGGGGCGGTGAAAACGCGCCAGGGTTATCCATCCACGATAAAAGGCAGGCAGGTGTGCGCAACCGGCCATGCGAGCAGTAATAGGGCAGGCCTGCGGCACTGTAAAGCGGGCAGGCCAGGATTGAGACAACCTGACGCCAGATTGAGACGTTATGAACGATCGCCGGTGGGTTCAGCCGCCGGTGATACGGGTTTTTTGATGCGCCCGAGCAACCACTTCTCCAGCTCGACGATCAGGAAGATCCCCACGCCGGCCAGCAGCGTGACGCCCCACCAGGTGGGCGGCAGCGGCACGGTGCCGAACAGGGTGTTCATAAACGGCAAGTACAGGATGGCCAGTTGCAGCAGCAGCAGAATGCCGGACACCACCCACAGCGCGCGGTTGGCAAACACCTTCCGGTTAAGGGCAAAGCCTTGCAGGGTGCGGCAGTTGAGCATGTAGGCCCACTGGGCGGTGACCAGCATCTGCAACAGCACGGTACGGATGAACTCAGGCGCATAACCGCGTGGTTGCAGCCAGGCTTCCAGCAGGAAGGCCGCGCAGGCGATCAACGTGCCGACAAAGCCGATGCGCCAGATCCCGTGCTGGTCGATCACATGCCGTCGCGGATCCCGTGGGCGGCGCTGCATCAGATCGGGTTCCGCCGGTTCAAACGCCAGCCCGAACGAAAGGGTGACGGAGGTCGCCATGTTCATCCACAGGATCTGGATCGGCGTCAGTGGGATCAACGCCCCGGCCAGAATGGCGATCACGATCAGCAAGCCCTGCGCCAGGTTGGTCGGCATGATAAACAGGATGGTCTTGCGGAGGTTGTCATAGACCCGGCGGCCCGCTTTCACTGCCTGGGCCAGGGTGGCAAAGTTATCATCGGTGAGCACCATATCTGCCGCTTCCTGCGTGACTTCGGTGCCCTTGATGCCCATCGCGATGCCGACGTCAGCCTGTTTCAGGGCCGGGGCATCGTTCACGCCGTCCCCGGTCATGCCGACCACTTCCCCGCGCTGTTGCAGGGCGCGCACCAGCCGCAGTTTATGGGCCGGGCTGGTCCGGGCGAAGATGTCGTAACGCTGGGCCGCGCCGGCCAGTGCCTCGTCACTCATCGTTTCCAGCTCCGCCCCGGTGATCGCCGTGGTGCCGTCCCCGATCCCCAGCATGGCGCCGATCGCCATCGCGGTCTCCGGGTGATCGCCGGTGATCATTTTGACGCGGATCCCCGCCTGGCGGCAGGTGGCGATGGCATCCACCGCCTCGGGCCGCGGCGGGTCCATCATGCCGGCGATACCGAGGAAGACCATGCCCTGATGCAGGTCAGCGTGATCGAGCGGGGCCGCGTCCGGCGTGGCCGGTTTGCTGGCGGCGGCGAGCATCCGCAGCCCCTGGCGGGCATAACGCGCCATCTCCCGCGCCCAGAATTCGCGCTCAAACGGCACCACGCCTGCGTCGGTGAGCTGGTATTCGCACAGGGAGAACAGCACATCCGGCGCGCCAGTCAGGAAGATCCGGTGCTCATCACCCAACTGGTGGTGAGTCGCCATGTATTTATAAGCGGAATCAAACGGGATCTTATCCACCAGCCGTGCGGTGGCGTGGGTGACCCCCGCTTTGGCGGCCAGCACTTTCATCGCCCCTTCGGTCGGCCCGCCGGTGATTGACCAGTCTCCGGCCGGATCCTGCGCCAACTGGCTGTCGTTACAGAGATGGGCGGCGGTAAGAAAGGCAGAGAGTGCGGTGTCCTGCGTGAGGCTGGCCGGGCGGCCGGAGGTTTCATGCACAATCTCGCCTTGCGGTGCATAGCTGTCACCGCTGACGCGCCATTGGCTGTCGGCCAGGATCACTGCGTTGACCGTCATCTCGTTGCGGGTCAGGGTGCCGGTTTTGTCGGAACAGACCACCGTCATTGCCCCCAGCGTCTCTACCGTGGGTAACTTGCGGATAATGGCATGGTTGCGTGCCATCGCCTGTACGCCGAGCGACAGGATAATCGAGATGATCGCCGGTAACCCTTCCGGCACCGACGCCACGGCCAGGCTGATCAGCGCCAGCAGCAGCTCGCCCAGCGGCATATCCCGCAGGATAAAGGCAAAGAGAAACAGGAAGGCCATCATCAGCAGGATAAGCCCCAGAATGCCTTTGCCGAGGCGATCCATCTGTTGCAGCAGGGGCGTGCGCTGGGCTTTCGCCTCACCCATCATCTGGTTGATCCGGCCGAGCTCGGTGGCCTGCCCGGTGGCCACCACCACCCCGGCGGCGCTGCCGGCGCTGACCATCGTGCCGGAGAACAGCATATTGCTGCGGTCGCCGATGCCCCTTTCGCCCTGAATCGGCGTGCAGGTTTTCTCGGCGGTAATCGATTCACCAGTCAGAATCGCTTCATCGGCCCGGAGATTATGGGCTGCTATCAGGCGCAGATCCGCCGGGACTTTATCCCCCGGCCGGAGCTGAACGATATCGCCTGGAACCAGCTCATCTGCCTCGATCGCCTGGACACGGCCTTGCCGCATAACCCGCGCCCGGCTGGAGAGCATGGCGCGGATGCCCTGCAACGAGCGCTCGGCACTGCTCTCCTGCAGGTAGCCGATCAGGGTGTTAATCACCGCCACGGCCAGGATCACGGCGGTGTCGACCCAGTGGCCCATCACGCCGGTGACCACGGCCGCCGCCAGCAGGATGTAAATCAAGACATCATTGAAATGCAGCAGGAAGCGCAGCCAGGCCGGTTTGCGCGGCGCGGCGGGCAGGCTGTTACGGCCATAGCGCGCCAGCCGGTCTTCCGCCTCCAGGGCAGTGAGGCCGGTTTCGCGGCTGTGGAGGCGTGCCAGGGTTTCATCGGCGCGGTACTGGTACCAGGCGGGCGAAAGGTTTGCGTGGCTATCCGGCGGGGAAGAGGGGGTGATCGCCATAAGGTCGTACTCCTGATCGTGGGATTAAAGGGGAATAACGGCATGACGACACAGCGAAAATAAAAGCCTGAATAAACCAGGGGTAAACAGTCAGGGAGAGAGAAGAAAATAACGCGCCTCTTTTTATTAACGTTTCATTAATAAAACGTAAACTGCCGCCGGATCTAAATTAATCATGCCGTGAATTTGTTACTGCTAAATTATTTGGAGGCGTGATGGTAAATGACCTGCCATTTCGCGTTTTGATCTGGATTAATAAAAAACCGCGTCGGGCTGCCTTATTCGCCCGGCTTTTTTGTTTTCTTTTCATCCCGGCAGGCACCAGGCCGGCGAAAAAGGGCGGTGTGGCGCGTGTAAATTTTGTGGCTTTACCGGGCGCGACCTTCAATTTTAGCGGTGAATAGATTAGCGTTACGGTTAGCCGGCACGGCAAAACGGCCGGCAGAGAATATGCGCAACGGGGGGCATTCCCCTGTTCGCCGACACACAGCGAGGGTAAGAGCACGTATGGTCAAGGTGGACAAAAGAGGGGTTCTGGCAGTAGGGGTGTGGCTGGCATTGCTGGCCGGGAGCGCCCATGCCGATTCGCTGGAGGCCCAGCGGCAGCGCTATCAGCAGATCAAACAGGCCTGGGACAGTAAGCAAATGGATACCGTCTATCAGCTGATGCCGACGTTGCAGGATTATCCGCTCTATCCCTACCTTGAATACCGCCAGCTGACGGAGGATCTCGGTACGGCCGTGTCCATGCGGGTGTCGGCCTTTATCAAGGCAAACCCGACGCTGCCGCCCGCGCGGTCACTGGCGTCGCGCTTCGTTAATGAGCTGGCGCGGCGTGAGGACTGGCGCGGCCTGCTCGCCTTCAGCCCGCAGCCGCCGAAACCGGTGGCGGCCCGCTGCAACTATTACTATGCCAAATGGGCGACCGGCCAGCAGCAGGTGGCCTGGGATGGCGCGAAGGCTATCTGGCTCTCCGGCAACTCGCTGCCGGGCAGTTGCGATAAGCTGTTCACCGTCTGGCAGCAGGCCGGCAACGTTACGCCAATTACCATCCTGGCGCGCATCGGCCTGGCGATGAAAGAGGGCAACACCAATCTGGTCAACTTCCTGGCGAAACAACTGCCGGAAGATTACCAGACGATGGCCACCGCGCTGACGACGCTGCAAAACCAGCCGGACAGCGTGGAGAGTTTTGCCCGCACCGTGGGGCCGACCGATTTCACCCGCCAGGCCGTGACCGTGGCGTTTGAGCGCGTGGCGCGTGAGGATGCGGAAAATGCGCGTTCCATGTTGCCGGTGATCGCCCGGCTGCAAAAAATGAGCGACAGCGAAAAGCTGGCGCTGGAGGAGGCGATTGCCTGGCGGCTGATGGGCAATGACGTCACTGCGGAACAGGCCGCCTGGCGCGACAACGTGATCCTGCGCGGGCACGCCACGGCCTTGCTGGAACGCCGCGTGCGTATGGCGCTGGGCGCGGGTGACCGCCAGGGGCTGGCCGTGTGGCTGAACCGTTTGCCGGAAGAGGCGCAGCAGAAAGATGAGTGGCGCTACTGGCGCGCGTCCGTGCTGATCGACCAGGGCCGCCGCAGTGAAGGTGAGGCGATCCTGCGCTCGCTGATGCAGGCGCGCGGCTTCTACCCGATGGTGGCGGCGCAGAAACTCAATGTCCCTTACACCATCAACGTGACGCCTTCCGCCGCACCGGACAGCCGCACCGCCGCGTTGCCGGGCATCGCGCGGGTGCGTGAGCTGATGTACTGGGGCATGGACAACCTGGCGCGCACCGAATGGAGTTATCTGGTCGCCAGCCGTGATAAAACCGAGCAGGGGCAACTGGCGCGCTACGCCTTTAATCAGGGCTGGGCGGATCTGAGCGTTCAGGCCACCATCACCGGCAAACTCTGGGATAACCTGGAGGAGCGGTTCCCGATGGCGTGGGTGAAAGAGTTCCGCACCAACACCGAAGGGAAGGGGATTACGCCAAGCTATGCGATGGCGATCGCCCGCCAGGAGAGCGCCTGGAACCCGAAAGCGCAGTCGCCGGTCGGGGCGGCCGGGCTGATGCAGGTGATGCCGCGCACCGCCGAGCATACGGTGAAAATGAGCAACATTCCCGGCTACTACAACAGCAGCCAGTTGCTTGATCCACAGACCAATATCCTGATCGGCACCAGCTACCTGGAGTACGTTTACCAGATGCTGGGCCGTAACCGCATCCTCGCCTCTGCCGGGTACAACGCCGGGCCGGGGCGGGTCACCACCTGGCTGGAGAACAGCGCCGGGCGGGCAGATGCGGTGGCGTTCATTGAAAGTATTCCTTTCTCTGAAACCCGAGGATATGTTAAAAACGTGTTATCATATGATGCGTTCTACCGCTATTTCATGCACCGGCCGGCAAAAGTGCTGACCGACGCAGAATGGCAGAGGCGTTATTGATTTTTACTGGGTTATGGTATGCTGCTGTACTAGTTAAATAGTATGGCAGCAGATTATGGCGCAATTAATCCTTAACGATCCGGCTCTTTCCCAACAAGGCAATGAAGACTGGCTGCGTTTTGTCGCGCTGCTCCAGCAGGCGTTTGCCGAAAACCGGCACCCGCAGCTGTTGCAGCTGTTTTTGACCCCGGACGAGCGCACCTCGCTGGGCACGCGGCTACGGATTATTGAAGAGCTGATGCGGGGCGAACTGAGCCAGCGTGAGCTGAAAGGGGAGCTGGGGGTCGGCATTGCGACCATCACCCGCGGCTCCAACAGTTTGAAAAGCGCCACGCCTGAACTCAAACAGTGGCTGACCGAGCAACTGCTCGACGACCCGGCCTGATCAGTGCGTGCGGCGGCGTTGCTGGTAGATCTCGTTATGGAACGGGGCCAATGCCAGCACCAGCGCCTGATGGTATACGCGGGTGCGGCTCAGCACCCCGGCAGTAAACAAGCCGATGGCACCGCCCCGGCGTTTTACATCGGCAATGCCGCTGAACCTGGCCATTTCGTCCCCGAGCTCACTGCCCTGGCGGATCCCCTGCAGGATGGTTTCCGGCAGCATCAGGCTGGCAGAGCGCGACTCCCCGCGTTGGTGCATGTTTTCGATCACCATCCACGCGAAAGTCATCTCCTCTTCTATCCCGGCTTCAATCCCGACCCAGAAATCCGCTTCCGGGCGCACCTGGCGGGCTGAAATAACCCGGTGACGCGCCCCGGTGCGGGTTTCCAGGTTACTCATTGGCTGGGACGGCACCCCGCTGTCGACGTTGACACCTTCTATACGGAACGTGCCTGCCCCGAAAATGTCTTCAAAAGCCAGTTGGACAGCGTCAAGTTTGGCGGGATTGGTTGTTGCGACGACCACGTGATACATAAAGATTTCAGCATTCTTTGGCAAATTTCACGCAGTATAACGGAAAACACACATGCTACAGGTATATCTTGTTCGCCACGGCGAAACCGAATGGAATGCGGCGCGCCGTATTCAGGGGCAGTCAGACAGCGCGTTGACCGCCAAGGGCGAGCTACAGGCCCGCCAGGTGGCGCAGCGCGCCCGCTCGCTCGGCATCACCCATGTGGTCACCAGTGATCTGGGCCGCACCCGCCGTACCGCAGAGATCATTGCCGATGCCTGTGGCTGCCCGGTAATCCTCGAACCGCGCCTGCGCGAGCTGCATATGGGCGTGCTGGAAGAACGGGAAATCGACAGCCTGACGGCTGAAGAGGAGACGTGGCGCAAACAGATGGTGGACGGCACGCCGGATGGCCGCATCCCGCAGGGCGAATCCATGACGGAGCTGGGCGCGCGGATGCATGAGGCGCTCAACAGCCTGCTGGAACTGCCGGCAGGCAGCGTGCCGCTGGTGGTCAGCCACGGTATTGCGCTGGGCTGCCTGCTGGGCACCATTATCGGCTTGCCGCCTTATGCGGAACGCCGGTTACGGCTGCGCAACTGCTCGATTTCCCGCGTGGACCACCAGCAAAGCCCGTGGCTGGCCCCCGGCTGGATTGTGGAGAGTGCGGGCGATGTCTCGCATCTGGACTTGCCCGCCCTGGATGAACTCCAGCGTTAACGCCGGATCGGGATCAGGTAGTCACACGCCACTTCTTTCGGAGGGCGTGTGCTCTGATCGCCTCTCGGAGAGAAGCGCTCAATGTCGTAGCCTTTGCGGCGGGTCATTTTCAGCAGCGGCAGGCAGGTGCTGTACAGCATCAGGATAAAGTCCTGGAAGGCGCTGATCGGCCCCTCGTAACGGAACATCGCGTATTCGCCGCCCTGCAATACCACCGGCTGCCCCTCCTGCACGCTCTCCGGCACATGCTCCGGCAACAGGGCAGTGGTGTAGAACACCTCCTGCTCATCATCTTTTTCCTGGCTCGGGCGGGAGTGGTGCAGGCCGTACAGCACCGGCGGCAGGGTGGAAACCTGGCCGAGGAACTGGCCCCAGAACTGCGAGCGCAATTCGCTGCGGAACCGGGAAAGCTGCTCCAGGGTGCAGGTGTAGCTTTGCGTCAGGCCCACCAGATGCTGCTCCGGCAAGGAGACATACTCCGGTTCCGGCAGTGGCTGGTTATCGAGCCTGATCGGCGGGCAGATGCCATAAGAGTGCCAGTCCTCCGCTCGGCGGTAGAGCGCCGGTGTCTGGGCAAACTGTTTTTTGAACGCGCGCGTAAACGTCTGCTGCGAATCAAAGCGGTATTGCAGGGCGATATCCAGGATCGGGCGGCTGGTCAGGCGAAGCGCGACCGCGGCTTTCGAAAGACGGCGTGCACGAATATAAGCACCAATCGCATTCCCTGTAACATCCTTGAACATACGTTGCAGATGCCATTTGGAATACCCGGCTTTGGCTGCCACATTATCAAGGGATAACGGCTGATCAAGGTGGCTTTCCAGCCAGCTAAGCAGATCGCGAATAATTCCGGCTTGATCCATAGATCGTCCTCATTGAACTAAGATTGGCGCAACTAAATTTGACGCCGCATGATAGCAATATTTTCAGACTAACACTTCTGAAGAATTTTTTGCCCGCACGTGCTATTGCGGGGTAAAAATGTAGAGAATTATCTGTTTTTGTGAGCACGGTACAGAGATGGCAGTGGTAAGCCGACCGCGTTACTTTATGGTAAAAGGGAGTAAGTAAATGAAAATAAGCTGGTTAATATGTTGCAGCCTGCTGTTGGGCAGTGCAGGGATGGCGCAGGCTGAACAGGTCGGCGAAGTGGATACCGTGTTTAAACTGTTCGGGCCGGACCACAAAATTGTTGTCGAGGCTTTTGATGATCCGGACGTCAATAACGTCACCTGTTATATCAGCCGGGCAAAAACCGGCGGGATCAAGGGGGGGCTGGGGCTGGCTGAAGACACCTCAGACGCGGCCATCTCCTGCCAGCAGGTCGGCCCGATTACGCTGAGTGACAAAGTCAAACAGACGCAGGATAAAGGCGTGGTGGTGTTCCAGAAGCGGACGTCGTTGATTTTCAAGAAGCTGCAGGTAGTGCGTTTCTATGATGAAAAGCGCAATGCGTTGATCTACCTGACCTATTCAGACAAAGTCGTGGACGGCTCACCGAAAAATGCCCTGAGCGCGGTGCCGATTATCCCCTGGAGCGGGCGATAACCCATAAAAAAAGCCAGCGCAGACGCTGGCTTTTTTGTTTCCGGCAGAGCCTTAGGCTTCCGGGATTTACTCTTCCAGGTCACCACAGAAACGGTAACCTTCGCCGTGGATTGTGGCGATGATTTCCGGGGTATCCGGCGTGGATTCAAAATGCTTGCGGATACGGCGGATGGTGACATCCACGGTACGGTCGTGCGGTTTCAGCTCACGCCCGGTCATTTTTTTCAACAATTCACCACGGGTCTGAATTTTGCCGGGGTTCTCACAGAAGTGCAGCATGGCGCGGAATTCACTGCGCGGCAGCTTGTAGTGATCGCCCTGGGGGCTTATCAGGGAACGGCTGTTGATGTCCAGCTCCCAGCCATTGAAACGATAGCTCTCCACCAGACGACGTTCTTCACCGGTGCTCGCCAGGTTCATGGTGCGGGAGAGCAGGTTACGCGCGCGGATAGTCAGTTCGCGTGGGTTGAACGGCTTGGTGATGTAATCATCCGCGCCGATTTCCAGGCCAAGGATCTTATCCACTTCATTATCGCGGCCGGTCAGGAACATCAGGGCGACACTCGCCTGTTCGCGAAGCTCACGGGCTAGCAACAAGCCGTTTTTCCCCGGCAGGTTGATATCCATGATAACGAGGTTGATGTCATTTTCAGACAGGATCTGGTGCATCTCCGCACCGTCATTGGCCTCATAGACCAGGTAGCCTTCGGCCTCAAAAATGGTCTTTAACGTATTACGAGTGACCAACTCGTCTTCGACGATCAGGATTTGCGGGGTCTGCATGTTTGCTACCTAAAATTGCCAACAAATAGAAAATAGGAAGTACAGAAGTCTTTGTTCTCATGGAGCTGTATGCGGCAATGGCCGTCAACTCACCTTACTACCCGACTAAAGTACGTAAACTCGTTCTTGATGCACTTTCCATCAACGTCAACAACATCGCCAGTCTGGTTGGGGAAGATACGCTAACCGCGCCAGGGAACCAAAAGAGGCGCACATCCTAGCCCCATTAACAGCAATATAACAGTGTGTATCGAATTTACCACCCAACAAAACTACGCTTTGTTGACATATATCAAATTCAATTGTAGCACGTTAACAGATTGGTGATAAACACTTCGTAGAATGCCGGGTTTAGTCACACTTTAACGATTATTCCTGCGCTTTTAATGACGATTAATGGTGGCAATTAATATTAATTATCTATGAAAAAGATAAACTATATCCGTTTGATTTATAAAAATTTCATCCGTATAAATAAAGCAATGTTATAACTTAAAGTTTTTTAATCATGAAGCGGATTATTCTGCACATCAGCCGGTGAAAATGGCCCCTGCTTTTATGTTAATGCACTGTAAAATTAGCGTAACTGGTCAGCATCCCACCGACAAGGTAAAGTAATGAACGTTTCTCTTTTTTGACCTGTTGAGCCTGTTATGCAACTGCATATTATTTTAGTTTCGCCCGCCCGCCCGGAAAATGTCGGCGCGGCGGCCCGCGCCATGAAGACCATGGGCTTCTCGTCACTGCGTATCGTTGACAGCGATACCCACCGGCAGCCGGAGGCCGGCTGGGTCGCCCACGGCTCCACCGACATCCTGGAGAAGGCCCGGCACTATCCCACCCTGGAGGCGGCGCTGGCCGGTATCGACCTGACCATCGCCACCACGGCGCGCAGCCGTTCACACTATCACTACTACTGCACCCCGCAGGAGCTCCAGGCACAACTGGAGGAAAAACAGCAGTGGATCCACCATGCGGCGCTGGTGTTTGGCCGGGAGGATTCCGGGCTGACCAACGAGGAGCTGGCGCTGGCGGATCTGCTGACCGGCGTGCCGATGCAGGCCGATTACCCGTCCCTTAACCTCGGGCAGGCGGTGATGGTCTACTGTTACCAGCTTTCCGCCCTGCATCAGCAGGCGCAGGCGGTGGCCCCGGCCGCCGAGCCGGGCCAATTGGCCGCGCTGCGCAGCCGGGCGCTGGGCCTGTTGCCGCAACTTGGCTGCGAGCAGGACCACAAAATGGTGGCCTGGATCAACCAGCGGCTGGGCAGTGTGTCTCAGCGGGACACGGCGATGTTGCACCGTTTGTTGCATGACATCGAAAAAAAACTCGCTGACTAAGCGCTGAGGATTCTCCTGCCCGGCGTGGATCAGGCAGTGGGATCGTCTGCACGTCTTGCGTGCATCAAGCGATATGCCGGAGCGCACGGGCTTTTGCAGTGAGAACGCTTTGCGGGCTGCCTCGCGCTTTCCGCCGGTGCCCGGAGAAATAATTTGACTTGAAAGGGCGATTGCTTTAGCTAATAGGGGGACAGATAAATCGGACAGACAGACTCCATGCGACACATCAGCCTGAACACCACAATTATTACCACCACCGGTACCACAGGTAACGGGGCGGGCTGACGCGTACAGGAAAAAACAAGAAAAAAGCCCGCACCTCACAGTGCGGGCTTTTTTTTCGGCATAAATTCAGGAGAAACCAGAAATGCGAGTGCTGAAATTTGGCGGGACCTCGGTAGCGAATGCGGAGCGCTTTTTACGCGTGGCCGATATTATGGAAAGCAACGCACGTCAGGGACAAGTCGCCACCGTCCTTTCTGCACCGGCGAAGATCACCAACCACCTGGTGGCCATGGTGGAAAAAACGGTCGCAGGGCAGGACATCCAGCCGAATATCAGCGATGCCGAGCGTATTTTCTCTGAGCTGCTCACCGGGCTGGCACAGGCGCAGCCGGGGTTCGATCTGGCCGGGGTGAAAGCGTTTGTGGAGCAGGAGATCGCCCAGCTTAAGCAGAAGCTGCACGGCATCGCCCTGCTGGGGCAGTGCCCCGACAGCGTCAACGCCGCGATCATCTGTCTGGGTGAGAAACTCTCCATCGCGATCATGGAGGCGGTATTCCGCGCGAAAGGCTTCCCGGTCACGGTGATCAACCCGGTCGAGAAGCTGCTGGCCCAGGGGCACTATCTGGAATCGACCGTGGACATCACCGAGTCCACCCTGCGGATCTCTGCCGCGGCCATTCCCGCTGACCATATCATCCTGATGGCCGGGTTTACCGCCGGCAATGAGAAGGGGGAACTGGTGGTGCTGGGCCGCAATGGTTCCGACTACTCTGCGGCGGTGCTGGCGGCCTGTTTGCGCGCCGACTGCTGTGAGATCTGGACGGATGTTGACGGCGTCTACACCTGTGACCCGCGCACCGTGCCGGATGCGCGCCTGCTGAAATCGATGTCCTATCAGGAGGCGATGGAGCTCTCCTATTTTGGGGCCAAAGTGCTGCACCCGCGCACCATCACGCCGATTGCCCAGTTCCAGATCCCGTGCCTGATCAAAAACACCGCCAACCCGCAGGCACCGGGCACGCTGATTGGGGGTGACAGCCATGACGAGGCCAACCCGGTCAAAGGCATCACCAACCTGAACAATATGGCGATGTTCAACGTCTCCGGGCCGGGCATGAAAGGCATGGTCGGCATGGCGGCGCGCGTGTTTGCCGTGATGTCCCGCGCCGGGATCTCCGTGGTGCTGATCACCCAGTCCTCGTCGGAATACAGCATCAGCTTCTGCGTGCCGCAGAGCGATATGGCGCGCACCCGTTACGCCCTGGAAGAGGAGTTTTATCTGGAGCTGAAAGATGGCCTGCTGGAACCGCTGGATGTGATGGAGCGGCTGGCGGTGATCTCTGTGGTGGGGGATGGGATGCGCACCTTGCGCGGCATCTCGGCTAAATTCTTCTCAGCGCTGGCGCGGGCCAACATCAATATTGTGGCGATTGCGCAAGGCTCCTCTGAGCGCTCGATCTCCGTGGTGGTCAACAATGATGACGCCACCACCGGCGTGCGTGTCAGCCACCAGATGCTGTTCAACACCGATCAGGTGATCGAGGTGTTTGTAATTGGCGTCGGCGGGGTCGGCGGTGCCTTGATCGAGCAGATCAACCGCCAGCAGGCGTGGCTGAAGCAAAAGCACATCGATTTGCGGGTCTGCGGCATTGCCAACTCCCGGGCGATGCTGACCAACGTGCACGGCATTGCGCTGGAGAGCTGGCGTGATGAGCTGGGTGCCGCGCAGGAGAGTTTCAACCTGGGCCGCCTGATCCGCCTGGTGAAAGAGTATCACCTGCTGAACCCGGTGATTGTGGACTGCACCTCCAGCCAGGATGTGGCGGACCAGTATGCCGATTTCCTGGCCGATGGGTTCCACGTGGTAACGCCGAACAAAAAGGCCAACACCTCGTCGATGAATTACTACCACCAGCTGCGCAAAGCCGCGCAAGGCTCCCGCCGCAAATTCCTCTACGACACCAACGTCGGGGCGGGGCTGCCGGTGATTGAAAACCTGCAAAACCTGCTGAATGCGGGCGATGAGCTTACCCGCTTCTCCGGTATTCTTTCCGGTTCGCTCTCCTTTATCTTCGGCAAGCTGGATGAAGGCATGTCACTCTCGGCGGCCACGTTGCAGGCGAAAGAGATGGGCTATACCGAACCCGATCCGCGTGACGATCTCTCCGGCATGGACGTGGCGCGCAAGCTGCTGATCCTGGCGCGTGAGGCCGGGTATACGCTGGAGCTGAATGAGATTGAGGTGGAACCGGTGCTGCCCGCCACCTTTGACAGCCAGGGTGACGTGGCCACCTTCCTGCAACGCCTGCCCACGCTTGACGACGCGTTCGCCCGCCGGGTGGCGGAGGCGCGGGACGCCGGGAAAGTGCTGCGTTATATCGGGGTGATTGAAGAGGGGCGCTGCAAAGTGAAAATCGCGGCCGTTGACGGCAACGATCCATTGTTTAAAGTGAAGAACGGTGAAAACGCCCTGGCGTTCTACAGCCGTTACTACCAGCCGCTGCCGCTGGTGCTGCGGGGTTACGGGGCCGGGAATGATGTCACGGCGGCCGGCGTCTTTGCAGATCTTTTACGCACACTGTCATGGAAGTTGGGGGTTTAATATGGTTAAGGTGTATGCACCGGCGTCAATCGGAAACGTCAGCGTAGGCTTTGATGTGCTGGGCGCGGCCGTGTCACCGGTGGACGGCACCCTGCTGGGCGACTGCGTCAGCGTTGAGGCGGCCGCCACATTCAGTCTGCGTAATGAAGGGCGTTTCGTCAGCAAACTGCCGGATGACCCGAAAGAGAATATCGTCTACCAGTGCTGGCAGCGTTTCTGCCAGGCCGTCGGCCGCGAAATCCCGGTGGCGATGACGCTGGAAAAAAACATGCCGATCGGCTCCGGCCTCGGCTCCAGCGCCTGCTCGGTGGTCGCCGGGCTGATGGCGATGAACGAATTTTGTGACCGCCCGCTGGATGAAACCACCATGCTCTCCCTTATGGGCGAGCTGGAAGGGCGCATCTCCGGCAGCGTGCATTATGACAACGTCGCCCCCTGCTACCTGGGGGGCCTGCAACTGATGCTGGAAGCGGACGGCATCATCAGCCAGCCGGTGCCGGCCTTTGATGACTGGTTCTGGGTGATGGCCTATCCCGGCATTAAAGTCTCCACCGCCGAGGCGCGTGCCATTCTGCCTGCGCAATATCGCCGGCAGGATTGCATCAGCCACGGGCGTTACCTGGCGGGGTTCATCCACGCCTGCCATACCCGCCAGCCGCTGCTGGCCGCCAAATTGATGAACGATGTGATCGCCGAACCGTACCGTACCCGCCTGCTGCCCGGCTTCGCCGAGGCGCGCAAAGCCGCGGGGGACATCGGCGCACTGGCCTGCGGAATCTCCGGCTCCGGCCCGACACTGTTTGCCGTATGCAATGAGGCCGCCACCGCGAAGCGCATGGCGGAATGGCTGCAAAACCATTACCTGCAAAATGATGAAGGTTTTGTTCATATATGCCGTCTGGATACCACCGGCGCACGACAATTAGGATAAGACATGAAACTCTACAACCTGAAGGATCATAACGAACAAGTCAGCTTCGCCCAGGCGGTTAAGCAGGGGTTAGGGAAACAGCAGGGGCTGTTTTTCCCGCTGGAACTGCCGGAGTTTGAGCTGACAGAGATCGACCGCCTGCTGGAGCAGGATTTCGTGACCCGCAGCACCCGCATCCTGTCAGCCATGATTGGCGATGAGATCCCGGTTGAGACGCTGGAAGCGCGGGTGCGTGCCGCCTTCGCTTTCCCGGCCCCGGTGGTGAACGTGGAAGAGGATATCGCCGCCCTGGAGCTGTTCCACGGCCCGACCCTGGCATTCAAAGATTTTGGCGGCCGGTTCATGGCGCAGATGCTGGCGCTGGTCTCCGGCAACCAGCCGGTCACCATCCTGACGGCTACCTCCGGTGACACCGGGGCCGCCGTGGCCCATGCGTTCTATGGCATGGAGAATGTGCGGGTGGTTATCCTCTACCCGCGCGGGAAAATCAGCCCGCTGCAAGAGAAGCTGTTCTGTACCCTGGGCGGCAATATCCACACCGTCGCGGTTGAGGGGGATTTCGATGCCTGCCAGGCGCTGGTGAAACAGGCGTTTGATGATGAAGAGCTGAAACAGCGCCTCGGCCTCAATTCCGCCAACTCGATCAATATCAGCCGCCTGCTGGCGCAGATTTGCTACTACTTCGAAGCCGTGGCGCAGTTGCCGCAAGAGGCACGTAACCAGCTGGTGGTGTCGGTGCCGAGCGGCAACTTCGGAAACCTGACCGCCGGGCTGCTGGCGAAATCCCTGGGCCTGCCGGTGAAACGCTTTATTGCCGCCACCAATGCCAACGACACGGTGCCGCGTTTCCTGCAAGCCGGGGCTTGGCAGCCGCAAACCACGGTGGCTACGCTGTCGAACGCGATGGATGTCAGCCAGCCGAATAACTGGCCGCGGGTAGAGGAGCTGTTCCGCCGTAAAACCTGGCAACTGAAAGAGCTGGGCTTTGGCGCAGTGGATGATGAAACCACCCGTGATACCCTGCGTGAGCTGGATGAAAAAGGCTATCTCTCTGAGCCGCACGCCGCCATCGCTTACCGTTTATTACGCGATCAACTCCAGGAAGGGGAATTTGGCCTGTTCCTGGGAACGGCGCACCCGGCAAAATTCAAAGAGAGTGTGGAAGCGATTCTCGGAAAAGAACTCGATTTGCCAGAGGCGTTAGCGGCACGTGCCGGGCTGGATTTATTGTCACACGACCTGCCTGCTGACTACCTGAAAATAAGAGAATTTTTACTGAATATTCCTGCATAAATTTTTTCCCCTCTCTTTTCAGATAAAGGCCATTTTTTAATGGCCTTTTTTTATACATAAAAATTATCCAACTTCGCCTGCCGCAAACTTCTCAATTTTAAATCTTTTTAGGTGAGTTAGGCTAAGTTATTTTACCCGGAGAGGGATGTAGCGATATCTAAAGTGATAACGTGCCTAAAACGCTCATGAGGCAGCAATGAAAGAAAGACGTTCCCCGTTATTCGACTACAACCTTATCCGAATTATGGATGAGGTGATCGCCGCAGGGAGCGCGTCTAAAGCCGCAAAGCGTTTGAACCTTTCCACTTCCGCCGTGAGCCTTTCTCTGAGCCGCCTGCAAAAGCATTTTGGTCAGGAGTTGTTCATTAGAACCGGCACCGGACTCAAGCCCACCCCGTCAGCATTGGAAATTAACCGTTCCTTCAGGCAAGCTATTGATATAGTTGATAATATAATTGAAGTCTATCAAAAGGAGGAGAGTCATTTAGAATTTTTGCGGATAACCGGATCAGATTTTACCGAGGCTTACTACGTCTCACAATTAATTGAGATGGGCTATTTACAGATAAACAATATCGTTTTTTATACCCTGATAAACCAGGACGAGTTTGAATTAACCGATAGCCTGTTACAGAATAAAAGTGATCTGGTGTTAACATTTTTGCCACTCGTTCACGAGTCAATAATATCGGAGAAAATAAATAGCCTGCAAAAGTTTGTCGCCATTTGCCGCTCAGATCACCTGCTGGCCGCCAATGAGGGGATCACCCTGGCAAATTATTATGCCCTGCCTCATGCAGGCATGAATGGGGAAATCTCCGATATGGACACCACTTTATTAGGCAGCCTTATGCATATTAACCATGAGTTTCGGGGAAAGCGTAAAATTGCTTATCGTTCCAACAGTTTTAGCGGAATTATTAATGCGATTGAAAAGAGTGATATGATTGCGATTGTCCCTGAGGATATTGCCCGTTTTTTGATAGATAAAGAAAAAAAGAAGCTGGCGACACTGTCGCTTCCTCCGGAATTAGAGCCTTATCCGGTTAATGTGTATGCCAGCCATTATGTTAATTCCGCTTACCATTCAACGATTGAAAGCTTGCTTACTAAATTAAAAGCCATTTAATATTGATTTAAGCCCTCCTTAAATATTTCTCTTTTACCCACTTGTTAAGAAATACGAGAGTAATGACTTCTCTGGTTAATCACATGTTGAACCCGGCTCAGGCTCACAGATAATTATTTTTATACACACGTCACATAGAAAACGAGAGGCAGCGTGATTTGCCGGCCCAGGTGCCGGGTCCTAAAATGCACCCCAGCAAGACAACTCCTTTTTAATGACTCAATGAGGTATCGGTTATGAACGCAACAATGGTAGAAAACTTTGCTTTTATGGAATTTGAATTACTGCTGGTCATTCTTATTATGGCCTCCTGGGGCGGTATTATCCGCGTACTGCTGCAGAAAGATGGCTTGTCCAAAGAGAACCTGGCGCGCCGTTGTATTGCGCAGGTGGTTATCTCCTGCTTCAGTGGCTTTATTCTGAGTGTGCTGGGGCTGGAGCGGGGATTAAGCTCACATATGATTATCATGATGGCCGGGCTGGGCGGGGCCTTTTCCGGTACGCTGTTAACCGTCGCCGGGGAGCGCATTAAAAATATCCTGGGGGGGAATGCGGTCGTGATTAAGTAAGAAAATGCAGCCTGAAAGACTAAAAAGGAGAACAGGACGTTCTCCTTTTTATCTCAGTCAGATTAATGCTACGCGTGTACTCATCCAGCCATAAATGAACGTTTCGTTCTTCTCCCTTTTCTCCACCAATTCCAGATAGTAATTTCCCTGACTGCAATTCAAAGAGGTTATCAAAACATTCTCACCATGCGGATTCCTTTTTTTCAGGAAGCTCTCAAGGGAAGAGAATGATTTTGGGCCTAACAGGCCGTCGACAACAATATCAGGATAATATTTTTGTTGGTTATTAAAGGCATTCAGCCAGCGCTGCAACCATTTCACCGGAAGAACGGTGCCGACATTCGTACCGGTATCACACAGCTCCAGGGCCAGGATCGGCGCCAGGTCATGCACCTTGTCAAACTTCGGTGTTCGCCAGTAGTCATCCTCCAGAATACTATAGGCTTTTTCTTTAGGGAGATCTTTCATCGCCCCCCTGTAACCATGCTTACGGGCGACGTCTTCCGTAATGCCCCAGCATGTCGGCCCACCCTTATCATGAGGGTGATCAACATAATGTCCTTCTTTTTCTATGATGCTGTTAATAACAGGATTAGTAAACATAAGGTTTCCCCTTGTTTATAACGACTAATAGAGGAAGAAAAGGGTGCCTACCGCAATTAAAAACAGAATTAAGGCACCCCCAGTGAGATAAAGTCCTTTGCGCGGATAGACGATCTCCGGCGCCTTCTCTAATTTCTCTATCTGCACTGTATCATTAACCCGGATACCAGAGCGCGGAACGGTAATAAAAAAGTCATCCAGCCCCAGGGTCTTGAGATCTTTCCGGATTAAATAGAGGGTTTGGGTCAGACTGGCATCGCTGGCAAATTGGCTGCGTTTCCCCCAGAGCGCCTGTGAAAGCGAGGATTTTTCAATCACGTCTTCATTGGCATGTTCAATGATATAGCTGAGGCAACGTGCCCGCATGGACGTGAGCTTTATAATGACATCACTGTCCACTAATTTCAGTTCTTTAGCATTCTCATTGAAAATACACATCTTATTCAGAAGATAGTTGCTCATCATATTAAGCTCTCTTATGTGTTGCGTTCATTGCAGGAACGGATGGACTTTTAAAAGCGTAATTGCGTTTGCACAATAATCTAGTTCTGAGATGGCTAAAACATTGTCGTTTATTTTATTCTGTGGAGCACTTCAATAAAAACCACCCTTTTTTAGTTTTACTAAATACCCTTTTGAGTTTTACTCAAATTATATTTTTTGAGTCGGATTTATCGCGATAATTATGTATTTGGACGTAACATAATATGTCAGGCTAAGAACAGGAAAATTAATGTTTCCTTCGGCAGAGATAGGTAAATGATGTCGGGGAAGCGCGGCCTGACAATGAAGGTGAGCGGGTTTTTCTTTTCTCAATACATGTGGGAAACTTTATTATCTGGGTGAGTGATTGTTCACATAATAATTTTGATGTGGTGTGATTTGTTTTCGTGGCGTGCAGAGCGAAAAATAACGTCCACAGCGCAAGGCTGTTTGATGTTTTCTCACACTACATAAGGTAAATAAAATGGCGACAAGTAAACTTATTCAAACTGACGATCTGTCAGAGCAGTCCTATAAGATGGATGGTTTTGATCCCGCGACCGAAACGATTAAATACAGCACCACCTCTGCCAGGGTGACTAAACCCGTTTACAATAAATATAACACCGCGAATAAACCTAAAGTATTTGGTTATTACACTGACTGGTCACAGTATGACGGCCGCTTACAGAGTGGTGGCTCCGCCGGGATTGAAGCGCGCGGACGTGGGTATGACCTGGCAAATGTTTCCCCGACCGCCTATGACAAAATTATTTTAGGTTTTATCGGTATTGTTGGCGATCAGGGTGAAAAGCAACAGACCGTGGCGAATGCGGCACAGCAGGCCAATAAAAAAGACAATGAAGTCACCTTCCTTGACCCGTGGGGTGATTTCGCGTCATCCACCAACTGCGGGCTGGATAATCCGGGCTGGGTAGAACTTTCTCTTTCCTCACTGACCCAGGCCAACGCCAAAGGGGTTGTCGGCGGGCTGCGCGATCTGCAGAAAAAAGCCAAGGCGCAGGGGCATAACCTGGTGCTGTCTTTGAGTATCGGTGGTTGGACGCTGAGTAACGGGTTCCACAATATGGCGAAAACCGCCGAAGGCCGCAGTGCCTTTGCCAAAAGCACCGCCGGCCTGTTCAAACGCTTCCCGATGTTCAGTGAGGTAGACCTTGACTGGGAGTACCCGAACAACATCGGGAACAACAACCCGCACGGCCCGGAAGACGGCGCAAACTATGCGCTGCTGATTGCCGAACTGACAAAAGAGTTTGCGGCGATTAACCGTAAAGACATCAAAATCAGTATCGCCTGCTCGGCGGTGCCCAGCACGCTGGAGCACAGCAACATCAAAGGCCTGCTGGAGGCCGGCCTGTACGGCCTTAACGTCATGACCTATGACTTCTTCGGTACACCCTGGGCAGAAACGCTCGCCCACCATACCAACCTCCATGCGCTGGAAAAAGACGGCTGGGGCGTGGACACCGCAGTGGACTACCTGATTGCACAAGGCGTGGCGCCCGATCGCATCAACGTCGGCTATGCCGCTTATACCCGTAACGGCCAGAATACCGAGATCGAAAGTTTCTCCCCGCTGAAAGGCACCTATAAGCCTACCGAAGGCGAAAAAACCACCGGTACCTTTGAGAGCGGCACCACTGAATGGTATGACCTGATCAAGAACTACATCGATCTGGAAAACCAGAAAGGGCGCAACGGCTTCAACGTCTACACCGATCAGGTGGCAGATGCCGATTACCTGTATAACCCGGAAACCAAGCTCTATATGTCATGCGAAACCCCGCGCTCCGTCAAAGCCAAAGGGGAATATGTGGCACAGAAAGGGCTGGGTGCCCTGTTTACCTGGACTATCGACCAGGATAACGGCGTGCTGGTTAACGCGGCGCGTGAAGGCCTGGGGTGCAGCATCAGCAAAAAAGTGATTGATATGTCGCCGTTCTATTTCGAAGGCATCAACGTCAGCGGCACCGTGCCGGATGAACCGGCACCGGAAGAAGAAGAACCGGGTGCTGAGAACCGTGCGCCGGTGGCGGCGATTGATCTTCAGGTTGTGGGCGGGTCAAAAGTGCGCCTGAATGGTGTGGGTTCCCATGATCCGGATGATGATGAAATCACGTACCTGTGGACGGTACCGGCGGCGATTTACGTGACGGACAAAACCGCCTCTGACATTGAATTCATCGTCCCGGATGTCGTCAGCGAAGCCAGCTTCACCTTCTCGCTGGAAGTGACGGACAGCAAAAACGCCAGCTCAACGCTGGAGACCTTTGTGCTGACGGTCATTGCCGCAGGGGAAGAGGCGTACCCTGACGAGGAGTATGAAGAAGAGGAGATCCCGGCGGAAGAACCGGAAGAACCTGCTGCACCGGCAGAGGACACGCCCAACCCGCTGTGGGACAAAACCAAAGCGTACAGCGGTGGCGAAACCGTCAGCTGGAAAGGCACCAACTACCAGGCCTCCTGGTGGACGCAGGGCGACGAACCGGGGACCGAACGCGGCACCGGCTCCGGCCGCCCGTGGGTGGCGAAAGGCACCTACTGATCGGTACGCATTGTTATCTGTACTTCTCCAGCCGGGCATTCGCCCGGCTTTTTATTTTATACCGCCGGGCCGGGTTACGGCTGGGCGCGGGTAAAGACATACTCGTTGCCCTGCGAGCGCGCCTCGTCGAAGCGGTAGCCTTCCAGGTCAAACGCTTTAAGCTGTTCCGGCTGCGTCAGCCGCCGGGTAATGATAAAGCGGCTCATCAGCCCGCGCGCCTTTTTGGCATAGAAGCTGATGACTTTATAACTGCCGTTTTTCTCGTCCAGGAACACCGGCTTCACGATCTCGGCCTGAAGCTGTTTCGGTTTCACGGCGCGGAAGTACTCATCCGAGGCCAGGTTCACCACCACATTATCCCCTTGCGCCGCCACCGCCTCATTCAGCGCCGTGGTGATGATTTCCCCCCAGAAGGCGTAGAGATCCTTGCCGCGCGGCGTGTCCAGTTTCGTGCCCATTTCCAGCCGGTAAGGCTGCATCAGATCCAGCGGGCGCAGCAGGCCATACAGGCCGGACAGCATCCGCAGATGTTGCTGGGCAAAGCTGAAATCCTGTTCGCTGAAGGTGTGCGCTTCCAGCCCGGTATAGACATCGCCTTTGAACGCCAGCAGCGCCTGGCGGGCATTGTCCGGGGTGAAGTCCGGCGTCCAGTTCTGGAACCGGCCGGCGTTGAGGTCAGCGAGCTTGTCGCTGATGCTCATCAGGCTGGCGATCTGGGCCGGGGTGAGCGCGCGGCAGCGTTCGATCAGCGCCTGGCTGTGGTCCAGCAGTGCCGGTTGGGTATAGTGGGTGGTCGCCAGCGGGCTTTCATAATCCAGCGTTTTGGCGGGGGAGATAATCATCAACATAACGGGCAGTCCTCTGTTTTCCTGGCGCTACTCTACCAAATGCCCGCGTAAAAAGGGGCGATGAGTTTGATAGGGCGCGCCGTGTCAGCGTTCGCGCTCCCAGATGCCGGGCGAAAGCTGTTTTTGCAGCGCCGGGAAGTGGGCGGCATTAAACACCGGCTCCCGGCCAATCTGGCGCTGGCGGTGATAATCTTTGATGAGGGTAAACGCCACCCCGGACAGCAGCAGCAGCGCCGTGAGGTTGGTGAGGGTCATCAGCGCCGTGGCGATGGTCGCCAGCGGGTAGAGCCAGCTGATATCCCAGAGGATACCTGTCGCCGCCGCCAACAGCACCAGCACGCGCAACAGCACCAGGCCAACCGGGCGGTGGCGGGTCAGGAACAGCAGGTTATTTTCGGCATAGGCATAGTTGGCCAGCATGGCGGTGAAGGCGAACAGAAACACCACCAGCGTCACCAGCGGGCCGCCCCACAGCCCGGAAAATGCCGCAAAAGCTTCCGGCGTTAAGGTCACACCCTGCGCCGGGTGGGCGCGGCCGGGCGTACCGGCCAGCAGCATGATCATCGCCGTGGCGCTGGAGATCATCAGGGTGTCCACCACCACGCCGAGCATCTGCATATACCCCTGGGAAACCGGGTGCAACGGCGTCGGGCGGGCCGAGGCCGCAGCATTCGGCACGGTCCCCAGCCCGGCCTCATTCGAGAACATCCCGCGCTGGGCGCCCTGGGTCATCGCCTGTGACATACCGTAACCCATCGCGCCGCCTGCGGCCTGTTCTGCGCCGAACGCCCCACGGAAAATGGCCGCGAACACCTGCGGCAATGCCGCGAGGTGGGTCGCCATCGTCCAGAGGGTCAGGGCCAGGTAGAGCAGCAGGAGCAGCGGCACCAGCAGGGCGCAACAGCGGGCAATCCGCGGTAGCCCGCCCGACAGCACCAGGCCGCCGGGCAGCAACAGGCCCAACGCCAGCACCAGCGGCGGGCAATTCAGCGCATAACGGTTCACCACCGCCATGGTGCCTGCCTGTAAGGTATTAAACGCGAAGCCAAAGGCAAAGATCAGCAGCAGGGCAAACACCACCCCCATCCAGCGCATTCCCAGCCCTTTTTCCATATAACAGGCCGGGCCGCCGCGCAGTTGCCCGTGGCTGTCACGGGTTTTATAGAGCTGGCCCAGTGTGCTCTCCACCAGCGCGGTGATCATGCTCAGCCAGCTTATTACCCACATCCAGAAAATTGCCCCCGGCCCGCCGGTATTGATGGCCACCGCCACCCCGGCGAGATTGCCGGCCCCGACGCGCCCCGCGAGGCTGAGGCACAGCGCCTGCCAGGCAGAGAGGCTGCCCGGCGGGTGGGCGCGGCGTTGCGTCAGCACGCGGAACATCTCCGGCAGGTGGCGCAGCGGCAGGCCGCCGGTGCGGTAGATAAAATAGAGACCGGCACCGATCAGCAGGTAAATCAGGATCGAATCCCAAAGCAGGGCGTTAAGAAAATCCAGCAATTCTGTCATGAAGGGCCTCATTGCGGGGGGCACACGCGCGGCCCGGTCATGATGTTAACCGGGCACCGGTATAAACCTGACATCCACCGCGACTTTACCACGAACTGCACGGCGCTGCCTGTCAGAACGATTGGCCCGATCTGGTTGAATTGCAGCGTCATTTTTGCAGGCGGAAGGTGTGTGGGAATCGGTAAGGTTTTCGCCCAGATCGTGCCTTGCGCGGCTTCGGTTGCATGTTATTATCAGGCAACGGCCAGGCCGCCCGGCCTCCATGAATACCCATCCTATGAGAAATGCCAACATGACCAATAAACTGACTGCCCTGCGCCAGCTGACGACCGTGGTTGCGGATACCGGCGACATCGCAGCGATGAAACTTTATCAGCCGCAAGATGCCACCACCAACCCTTCCCTGATTCTGAACGCCGCCCAAATCCCTGAATACCGCAAACTGATTGAAGAAGCCATTGCCTGGGCGCGTGACCAGAGCAACGATCACGATCAGCAAATCATGGATGCCTCTGACAAGCTGGCCGTAAACATCGGCCTCGAAATCCTGAAGCTGATCCCAGGCCGTATCTCCACGGAAGTGGATGCGCGCCTCTCCTATGACACCGAGGCGAGCGTCGCCAAGGCCAAGCGCCTGATGAAACTCTACAACGACGCCGGGATCAGCAACGATCGTATCCTGATCAAACTGGCCTCAACCTGGCAGGGCATCCGTGCTGCGGAGCAACTGGAAAAAGCCGGGATCAACTGTAACCTGACGCTGCTGTTCTCCTTCGCCCAGGCGCGTGCCTGTGCCGAAGCCGGTGCGTACCTGATCTCCCCGTTCGTGGGCCGTATCCTCGACTGGTACAAAGCCAACGGCGAGAAAAAAGAGTTCGAATCCCATGAAGATCCGGGCGTGGTGTCCGTTACCGAGATCTACAAATATTACAAAGAGCATGGCTACGACACCGTGGTGATGGGTGCCAGCTTCCGTAATATCGGTGAAATCATTGAGCTGGCCGGGTGTGACCGCCTGACCATCGCCCCGGCCCTGCTGAAAGAGCTGGCGGAAAGCGAAGGCACACTGGAGCGTAAACTCTCCTATACCGGTGAGATTAAAGATCGTCCGCAACCGCTGACCGAGTCTGAATTCTACTGGCAGCACAACAGTGACCCGATGGCCGTGGAAAAACTCACCGACGGCATCCGCAAATTCGCGGCGGATCAGGAAAAGCTGGAAAAAATGATCGCTGATCTGCTGTAAGGCGGAACAAGGCGCAGAAAAGGCGGCTCCGGCCGCCTTTTTTTATGCCGGAAGGATCGCAGCCGGGGCAGAATTCGTATACTAAAGCGCATAATGAAGCATGTGTGGAAAGGTGGAGTATGAATACATTACGCATTGGTCTGGTGTCGGTGTCCGACCGCGCCTCCAGCGGGGTTTATCAGGATAAGGGCATTCCCGCTTTACAGGCATGGCTGGCGACGGCGCTGACCACGCCGTTTGTGGTGGAAACCCGCCTGATCCCGGACGAGCAGACGCTGATTGAGCAGACCCTGTGCGAGCTGGTGGATGAGAGCGGCTGCCACCTGGTGCTGACCACCGGCGGCACCGGCCCGGCCCGCCGGGACGTCACGCCGGACGCGACGCTGGCGGTAGCTGACCGCGAAATGCCGGGCTTTGGCGAACAGATGCGCCAGATCAGCCTGAATTTTGTGCCGACGGCTATTTTGTCCCGCCAGGTGGCGGTGATCCGCAAACAGGCGTTAATCATTAACCTGCCCGGCCAGCCGAAGTCGATCCAGGAGACGCTGGAAGGGCTGAAAGATGAAAGTGGAAAGGTAGTTGTACACGGCATCTTCGCCAGTGTCCCTTATTGTATCCAGTTGCTGGACGGGCCGTACGTGGAGACCAACCCCCAGGTGACAGCAGCTTTCCGCCCTAAAAGTGCCATCCGCGAAACAAATAACTAAAGTTCAGGCTTTTCTGTCATAAGCTGCCTCAGCGCTGGTGTGTAAATAAATTGCCGATATAGTCATGTTAACTTTACAGACAATCGGCACTCTTTACCCCTGATTCGCGTGGTTAATTATGATCCCTGACGCTACCTCCCGCCTGAACCGGCAAGATTTCAAAACCCTCTCCCTGGCCGCCCTGGGCGGTGCGCTGGAGTTCTACGATTTCATTATCTTCGTTTACTTTGCGGCTGTTATCGGCGACCTGTTCTTTCCAGCGCAGATGCCGGAGTGGCTGCGGTTAGTGCAGACGTTCGGCATTTTCGCTGCCGGCTATCTGGCGCGCCCGTTGGGCGGCATCATCATGGCGCACTTTGGCGACAAAGCCGGCCGTAAGAAGATGTTCAGCCTGAGCATCCTGCTGATGGCGCTGCCGACACTGGCGATGGGGCTGTTGCCGACCTATGCCTCCATCGGCATTGCTGCGCCGTTGCTGCTGCTGTTACTGCGGATGTTGCAGGGCGCGGCGATCGGCGGCGAGGTGCCGGGGGCCTGGGTGTTTGTAGCGGAACATGTGCCGGATCGGCGCACTGGTTTTGCCTGCGGCACCCTGACGGCCGGGCTGACCGCCGGGATTTTATTAGGGTCGCTGGTCGCCGCCTTGCTGAACACCTGGCTGACGCCCCAGGCGCTGGCGCAGGGCGGCTGGCGCATTCCGTTCTTCCTCGGTGGCCTGTTCGGCCTTGGCGCCATGTACCTGCGCCGCTGGTTGAAAGAGACACCGGTCTTCACGGAGATGCAGCAACGCAAAACGCTGGCGCAACAGTTGCCGCTGAAAACGGTGCTGACGGCCCATAAGCGCGGCCTGGTGATCAGTATGCTGGTGACCTGGCTGCTCTCGGCCGGCATCGTGGTGGTGATCCTGATGACGCCGACCTACCTGCAAAAACAGCTGGGCGTCCCGGCGGCGCTGGCGTTGCAGGCCAACTGCCTGGCGACGGTGGCGTTGCTGGTGGGCTGTGTGGTGAGCGGGATGCTGGCGGACCGCATCGGCGGCGGCAAGACGCTGATCGGCGGCTCCCTGCTGCTGGGCGGCGGTTGCTGGGCGTTTTACCATCTCGCCTCGGCGGATGCGCCGACCCTGTTCGCCGCCTATACCCTGGCCGGGTTCAGCGTCGGGGTGGTGGGCGCGGTGCCGTATGTGATGGTGCGGGCCTTCCCGGCTGCGGTGCGTTTTACCGGCATCTCTTTCTCGTATAATGTGGCCTACGCGATTTTTGGCGGGCTGACCCCCATTTGCGTCACCCTGCTGATGACCCTGACGCCGATGGCACCGGCCTATTATGTGCTGGCGCTGGCCGCGATAGGGGTGGGGGTAGGGCTGGTGCTGAACCGGCGCTCATCAGAAGGCGCACAAAAAATCGCGCTGGCGCCGGAGCGATAAGCGCGCAGTAAAAGAAAAAGCAAAGAAAAAGCCCTGTCAGACAGGGCTTTTTTATTCCTCTATTATTTACGCCGATGTTTTATTCAGGCCGCTTCACCAATCGGCAACACCGTGCGCCCGAACTGCTCTTTCAGCACTTCCGCCATCGCCAGGTAGATGGCGCTCGCACCGCAGACGATGCCTTCAAACCCGGCAATGCGCAGCAGCCCGGCATTGCCGGTGAGATTACCCACAGCCAGCAGCGCAAACAGCAGCGCCAGGCTGGCGAAAACAAACTGCATCACCCGGTTGGCGCGCAGCGTGCCGAAAAACATAAACAGGGTAAAAACGCCCCACAGCGCCAGATAACCGCCCAGCGTTTCGCCGTCACTGGCCTGGGCCAGGCCCAGTTGCGGCAGCAATAAAATCCCGACCAGGCTGAGCCAGAACGCGCCGTACGAGGTAAAGGCGGTCATGCCGAAGGTGTTGCCTTTTTTGAATTCCAACAGCCCGGCGAGGATCTGTGCCAGGCCGCCAAAAAACAGCCCCATACTCAGGACAACGGCCGTCAGGTCGCAAAAGCCCGCGTTATGGAGATTAAGCAGGATCGTGGTCATACCAAAGCCCATCAGCCCAAGGGGCGCGGGGTTGGCGTAGTGCGTGGTGTGCATAGGTCCTCTGCATCACAAAAGAGTAAGTGGCCGGATTTGAAAACGGGAAAAATGCCCCGATAACCTTCTTCACGGTGCAGGGCGCGCCATCATAATCAGCGGCAAATGGGCAAACATTGATCCGGAAAGGAAGAAAACGCATTTTTTTTTCATCTCTGCCCCTTGATGCCGTCGCGCTTGGCCCCATCTTATTTGCAACCGCAGTTGCTAATCGCGGGCAAGCCGGACATATCGGGCGTTGAAAAGCAAAAAACCGCCCGCATATCTATTAGCAACCTGATCGAATATGAATATTTAGTGGAGACGTTTAGATGGGCAAAATTATTGGTATCGACCTGGGTACAACCAACTCTTGTGTGGCAATCATGGACGGCACTCAGGCTCGCGTGCTGGAGAACAGCGAAGGCGACCGTACCACGCCTTCTATCATTGCTTATGCGCAGGACGGTGAGACCCTGGTAGGTCAACCGGCTAAACGTCAGGCTGTCACTAACCCGCAAAACACCCTGTTTGCGATCAAGCGCCTGATCGGCCGTCGCTTCCAGGACGAAGAAGTCCAGCGCGACAAAGGCATCATGCCTTACCAGATCATCAGCGCAGACAACGGTGACGCCTGGATCGACGTAAAAGGCCAGAAAATCGCACCGCCGCAGATCTCTGCTGAAGTGCTGAAAAAAATGAAGAAAACGGCAGAAGACTACCTGGGTGAGCCGGTCACTGAAGCCGTTATCACCGTTCCGGCCTACTTCAACGATGCACAGCGTCAGGCGACCAAAGACGCCGGCCGTATCGCAGGTCTGGAAGTCAAACGTATCATCAACGAACCGACTGCTGCCGCACTGGCATACGGCATGGACAAAGGCACGGGCAACCGCACCATCGCAGTTTATGACCTGGGTGGCGGTACTTTCGATATCTCCATCATCGAAATCGATGACGTTGACGGCGAAAAAACCTTCGAAGTACTGGCAACCAACGGTGATACCCACCTGGGTGGTGAAGACTTCGACAGCCGTATGATCAACTACCTGGTGGATGAGTTCAAAAAAGAGCAGGGCATTGATCTGCGCAACGATCCGCTGGCGATGCAGCGCCTGAAAGAAGCAGCAGAAAAAGCGAAAATCGAGCTTTCCTCTGCACAACAGACCGACGTGAACCTGCCGTACATCACCGCAGACGCAACCGGTCCGAAACACATGAACATCAAAGTGACCCGTGCCAAACTCGAGTCGCTGGTAGAAGATCTGGTTGCACGTTCCATTGAGCCGCTGAAAGTGGCCCTGCAGGATGCCGGCCTGTCTGTGTCCGAGATCAACGACGTGATCCTGGTCGGCGGTCAGACCCGTATGCCGATGGTGCAGAAAAAAGTGGCAGACTTCTTCGGCAAAGAGCCGCGTAAAGACGTTAACCCGGACGAAGCAGTGGCCATCGGTGCTGCGGTTCAGGGCGGCGTGCTGAGCGGTGACGTGAAAGACGTGCTGCTGCTGGACGTGACCCCGCTCTCCCTGGGTATCGAAACCATGGGCGGCGTGATGACTCCGCTTATCACCAAAAACACCACGATCCCGACCAAGCACAGCCAGGTGTTCTCGACTGCGGAAGACAACCAGTCCGCCGTGACCATCCACGTGCTGCAGGGTGAGCGTAAACGTGCCGCGGACAACAAGTCCCTGGGCCAGTTCAACCTGGACGGCATCCAGCCGGCACCGCGCGGCATGTCACAGATCGAAGTGACCTTCGACATCGATGCGGACGGTATCCTGCATGTGTCGGCGAAAGACAAAAACACCGGTCGCGAGCAGAAGATCACCATCAAAGCCTCTTCCGGCCTGAGCGATGAAGAAGTGCAGAAAATGGTGCGTGAGGCGGAAGCCAACGCCGAGTCTGACCGTAAGTTCGAAGAACTGGTTCAGACCCGCAATCAGGCTGACCATCTGGTGCACAGCACCCGTAAGCAGCTGGAAGAAGCCGGTGACAAACTCTCTGCTGACGACAAAGCACCGATCGACGCCGCGCTGAAAGATCTGGAAGCCGCGCTGAAAGGCGAAGACAAAGCAGACATCGAAGCGAAAATCCAGGCGCTGGTGCAGGTTTCCGGCAAACTGCTGGAAGTGGCTCAGGCTCAGGCCGGTGCGGCTGAAGGCCAGCCAACTGACGGTGCCAAGAAAGAAGATGACGTTGTCGACGCTGAATTCGAAGAAGTTAAAGACAAAAAATAATCGCCCTTAAGCGGGCACAGCAGCGGTGAGGCCGGGGAAACCAGGAATATCACCCTGCTGCTGATAACCAGGCACGGGCGTCGGGGAAACTCTACGCCCGTGCACGCATGTTGAGGGCAGGACAACAGAATGGCGAAGAAAGACTATTACGAGATTTTAGGCGTTTCCAAAACAGCGGAAGAGCGTGAGATCAAAAAGGCCTATAAACGCCTGGCGATGAAATACCACCCGGACCGTAACCAGGGTGATAAAGAGTCGGAAGCCAAATTCAAAGAGATCAAAGAAGCGTACGAGATCCTGACGGACGCCCAGAAGCGTGCGGCCTACGATCAGTACGGCCATGCAGCCTTTGAACAGGGCGGCATGGGCGGCGGCGGCGGCTTCGGTGGCGGCGGTGCAGACTTCAGCGACATCTTCGGCGACGTGTTCGGCGACATCTTTGGCGGCGGCCGCCGTCAGCGTGCCAGCCGTGGCTCTGACCTGCGCTATAACATGGAGCTGACGCTGGAAGAGGCCGTTCGCGGCGTCACCAAAGAGATCCGCATCCCGACGCTGGAAGAGTGTGACATCTGCCACGGCAGCGGCGCGAAACCGGGCAGCTCCCCGGTCACCTGCCCAACCTGTCATGGTGCCGGTCAGGTGCAGATGCGCCAGGGCTTCTTCACGGTGCAGCAGGCATGTCCGCACTGTCAGGGGCGTGGCCAGATCATTAAAGACCCGTGCAACACCTGCCACGGCCACGGCCGGGTAGAGAAATCCAAAACGCTGTCGGTGAAAATCCCGGCCGGCGTGGACACCGGTGACCGCATCCGCCTGGCGGGTGAGGGCGAAGCCGGGGAGCACGGTGCACCGGCAGGCGATCTCTACGTTCAGGTGCAGGTGAAAGCCCACCCGATCTTCGAGCGTGAAGGCAATAACCTCTACTGTGAAGTGCCGATCAACTTTGCGATGGCAGCCCTGGGCGGGGAAATTGAAGTCCCGACCCTGGATGGCCGCGTGAAGCTGAAAGTGCCGACAGAAACGCAGACCGGTAAACTGTTCCGTATGCGCGGCAAAGGCGTGAAATCGGTCCGTGGCGGGGCGCAGGGTGACCTGCTGTGCCGCGTGGTGGTCGAGACGCCGGTCAACCTGAGCGAAAAACAGAAACAGCTGCTGCGTGAGCTGGAAGACAGCCTCGGTGGCCCGTCGGGTGAGAACAACAGCCCGCGGTCGAAATCCTTCTTCGACGGCGTGAAAAAGTTCTTCGACGATTTGACCCGCTAACCTGCGGCGCTGCTTGTTTCAAACAGCGGATTAAAAAGACGGCTGCGTAAAAGCGCACCTTACTTAACAAAACCAGATGACACGTCATCTGGTTTTTTTTACTTAACATTTTGTTCCGCCCGCCTTTTATTTATTTGTTCAATTCGTTTATCCCGAATCAAAGTTGTCTAAAAAGCTGCTTTTAACGATGAGTTGAAATGCGTAACCTCTAGGCTCCTGGTTCAACCTGATCATAAATATAAAGGATGGCATTCGTGCGTAACACCATCAGGCATTTCTTCAATATGGAAGCCTCCGGCGGCATTGTGCTGATCGTGGCGGCCATTATCGCGCTCATCATGGCAAACTCGCCGCTGCATGATACCTATTTATGGCTGATCAATACCCCGTTGCCACTGCATCTGGGCGGTGTTGATCTCAGCCATTCATCACTCTGGTGGATTAATGATGCGCTGATGGCGATCTTCTTCCTGCTGGTCGGGATGGAAGTTAAACGTGAATTGATGGAAGGAGCGCTGGCGGGCTGGAATAAAGCCATTTTCCCGGTGATTGCCGCGTTGGGCGGCATGATTGCGCCATCCCTGATTTACCTGTTGTTTAACGCCGCGGATGAGGTCACGCGTGTGGGCTGGGCCATCCCGGCCGCCACCGACATTGCCTTTGCCGTCGGCGTGATGGCGCTGCTCGGCAGCCGCGTCCCTGCCAGCCTGAAAGCCTTTTTGCTGGCGCTGGCGATCATCGATGATCTCGGGGCGATCGTGATTATTGCCCTGTTCTACACCTCCCATCTCTCCCTGACTGCGCTGGCCGGGGCGGCAGCGACCATTCTGGTGATGGCGGTGATGAACCGGCGCGGCGTTAATGCGCGCACACTCTATCTGCTGCTGGGGGCAGTTTTGTGGATCTTTATTCTACAGTCAGGCATCCACGCCACCCTGGCGGGCGTGATTACCGGCTTCCTGATCCCGCTTAACCGCGGCCACAAATTCTCCCCGCTGCGCGAGCTGGAGCACCAGTTGCACCCGTGGGTCGCCCGCCTGATCCTGCCGCTGTTTGCGTTTGCCAATGCCGGGATCTACCTGGGTGAAGTGTCGATGGGGGGGCTGCTGTCTGATTTGCCGCTCGGCATCATCGCCGGGCTGTTTATCGGTAAGCCGCTGGGGATCTCCCTGATCTGCTGGCTGGCGGTGAAAAGCGGCATTGCCCGGCTGCCGGATAACACGACGTTCAAACATATCGGCGCGGTGTCCGTGCTGTGCGGCATCGGCTTTACCATGTCGATCTTTATTGCCGGGCTGGCATTCGGCCATGATGACCCGGCGCTGATTAACTATGCCAAACTGGGCATCCTGAGTGGTTCCCTGCTGGCAGCCTGCTTCGGTTACCTGGCCCTGAGCCGGGTACTGCCGGCCAAACGCCCCGCCTGATCCGGGCATTATCCGGCAGACAGGAACGTCTGCCGGTTGTGAGGCTTTATCATGCGTATGTCTCATCTTAACTTTAACCATCTCTACTATTTCTGGCATGTCTGCAAAGCCGGGTCGGTGGCCGGGGCGGCGGAGGCACTGTTTCTGACCCCCCAGACCATCACCGGCCAGATCAAAGCACTGGAAGAGCGGCTGAACGGCAAACTGTTCAAACGGCAGGGGCGCGGGCTGGTGCCGTCTGAACTGGGGCAACTGGTGTTCCGCTATGCGGACAAGATGTTTATGCTCAGCCAGGAGATGCTGGATATCGTCAACTACCGCAAAGAGTCGAGCCTGCTGTTTGATGTCGGCGTGGCGGATGCGCTCTCCAAGCGGCTGGTCAGCCGGGTGCTGGAAACGGCGGTGGCGGAGGAGGGCCAGATTCACCTGCGCTGTTATGAATCAACCCATGAATTGCTGCTGGAGCAGCTGAGCCAGCACAAACTCGACATGATCCTGTCGGATTGTCCGGTGGATTCCAGCCAGCAGGCGGGGCTGTTTTCCCTGAAGCTGGGGGAGTGCGCAGTGGGCTTCTATTGCGCGGCACCGCTGCCGCCCCAGCCCTTCCCGGACTGCCTGCGGCACCGTAAGCTGTTGATCCCCGGCCGCCGTTCGATGCTTGGGCGCACGTTGCTCAACTGGTTCAGCTCGCAGGGCATCCAGCCGGAAATCCTGGGTGAGTTTGATGATGCGGCACTGATGGCGGCATTTGGCCGGCGTAACAATGCCATTTTTGTGGCACCGGCGCTGTATGCGGCGGACATGCAGGGCATGATGCAGGTGCATCAGCTGGGGCAGGTCGATTCGGTGAAAGAGGAGTATCACGTGATTTTCGCCGAGCGGATGATTCAGCACCCGGCAGTGCAGCGCATCTGCCACACGGATTTCTCCGGGCTGTTCAGCCACCGCGACCCGCAGGACGAGCGGCTGGCTGACGTCTCCTCGCCGATGCCATAAGCCCGGCGTTGCGGTGGCAGAAATAAAAAAACCGGCGTGAGCCGGTTTTTCAAGGTAACGCAGACGTAAAAAAACCGGCCAAGGCCGGTTTCTTTAACAAAGCAAACAGCGTAATGCGATTATTGCATTGCGTTGATTTGCGCGATCAGGTTTGACTTATGACGCGCAGCTTTGTTTTTGTGGATCAGGCCTTTAGAAGCCTGACGGTCCACAAGCGGTTGCATTTCGTTAAATGCTTTCAGTGCAGTTTCTTTATCGCCAGTAGCGATAGCCGCGTATACCTTCTTGATGAAGGTACGCATCATAGAGCGACGGCTTGCGTTATGCTTGCGACGCTTCTCTGACTGTACGGCGCGTTTCTTAGCTGATTTGATATTAGCCAAGGTCCAACTCCCAAAATATTCTATTGAGGACAATTCAAAGGCCGAGGAATATGCCCTTTTAGCCTTCTTTTGTCAATGGATTTGTGCAAATAAGCGCCGTTTGTACGGCCGGCACTTGTTACGTTGTGATGGCGCAGGATTTTAACAGCTTCGCCCCAGGGAATACAGCCTTTCCCACGAAAATTCGCCGCGGCACGCAGAAAGGATTGAGAAACAGGGCTAACCGGTTGTTTACATTCAGCCGCTCACCGGCAACCTGACGGCAGGCGGCAGCAAAAGGATTTTACCGCCTGCATATCTCCGGTATGGTAGGACATCATACTAAACCCCCAATCGCGGGTTAACCTTGACGGCTGTACAAGGTATAATCCGCCGATTTCCACTCTCTTGAGCCTGCTATGGAGCTTATTCGCGGCATTTACAATCTTCGGGCGCGCCATCACGGTTGCGTGCTCACTATTGGTAATTTTGACGGCGTGCACCGTGGCCACCGGGCGTTGCTGGAGCAGTTGAAATATGAAGGCAGGCGGCTGGGGCTGCCGGTGATGGTGATGGTGTTTGAACCGCAGCCGCTGGAGCTGTTTGCGGCGGACAAAGCACCGGCGCGCCTGACCCGCCTGCGTGACAAAGCCCGCTATCTGGCGGAGGCCGGGGTCGATTACCTGCTCTGTGTGCGGTTCGACCCGCGCTTCGCCGCCATGAGCGCCCAGGCGTTTGTCGCCCAGTTGCTGATTGAAAAGCTGGGCGTGAAGTTCCTGACCGTAGGCGATGACTTCCGCTTTGGGGCGGGCCGCCAGGGGGATTTCACCCTGTTGCAGAAGGCGGGGGTGGAGTACGGCTTTACCGTACAGAATACGCCGACCTTCCATGAGGGCGGCCTGCGCATCAGCAGCACCGCCATCCGCACCGCGTTGAAAAATGATGACCTGGGGCTGGCAGAGCGCCTGCTCGGCCATCCTTACAGCATTTCCGGCCGGGTGGTACACGGCGACGCCCTGGGCCGCACCATTGGCTTCCCCACTGCCAACCTGCCGCTGAAACGGCGGGTGGCACCGGTCAGCGGCGTCTATGCGGTGCAGGTGCACGGCCTGGGGCCGTCCCCGCTGCCCGGCGTCGCCAACATCGGCACCCGCCCCACCGTGTCGGGCGTGCGTCAGCAACTGGAAGTTCACTTGCTGGATGTTGCAATGGACTTATACGGGCGCCATATAGAAGTAGTATTGAGCGCCAAAGTGCGTAATGAACAGCGGTTTGCTTCACTCGATGCATTGAAACAGCAGATCGCCAACGATGTGGTGACTACCCGGAAATATTTCGGGCTGAAGGCACCGGTTTAACCTCTCTTGCCGAAAACGGAACCGAGAATCTGATGAGTGACTACAAAAATACCCTGAATTTGCCGGAAACAGGGTTCCCGATGCGCGGCGATCTCGCCAAGCGCGAGCCTGGCATGCTGCAACGCTGGTATGAGCAGGATCTGTACGGGATGATTCGTGCTGCCAAAAAGGGCAAAAAAACCTTTATCCTGCATGACGGCCCTCCGTATGCGAACGGCAGCATTCATATTGGTCACTCGGTTAACAAAATTCTCAAAGACATTATTATCAAGTCGAAAGGGATGGCCGGTTATGACTCGCCGTATGTACCGGGCTGGGACTGCCACGGCCTGCCGATCGAACTGAAAGTCGAGCAGCTGATCGGCAAGCCGGGTGAGAAAGTCACCGCGGCAGAATTCCGTGAAGCGTGCCGGAAATATGCCGCTGAACAGGTTGCCGGCCAGAAAGCGGATTTCATCCGCCTCGGCGTGCTGGGCGACTGGGATCGTCCTTACCTGACGATGGATTTCGGCACCGAAGCCAACATTATCCGTGCGCTGGGTAAAATCATCGCCAACGGCCACCTGCACAAAGGCGCGAAGCCGGTGCACTGGTGTACCGATTGCGGCTCTTCGCTGGCGGAAGCGGAAGTGGAGTATTACGACAAAACCTCGCCGTCGATTGACGTGATGTTCAACGCCACCGACGCCGCAGGCGTTGCCGCGAAATTTGGCGTGACGCAGTTCAACGGCCCGGTGGCGCTGGTTATCTGGACGACCACCCCGTGGACCATGCCGGCCAACCGCGCCATCTCCCTGAACCCGGAATTCGCCTACCAACTGGTGCAGGTGGAAGGGCGCTGCCTGATCCTGGCGACCGATCTGGTTGCGAGCGTGATGAAGCGCGCCGGCATCACCGACTGGACGGTGCTGGGCGAGTGCAAAGGGGCGGATCTGGAGCTGCTGCGCTTCCGGCATCCGTTCCTGGGCTTTGACGTCCCGGCCATCCTGGGCGACCACGTCACGCTGGACGCCGGTACCGGTGCAGTACACACCGCACCCGGCCACGGCCCGGATGACTACGTCATCGGCCAGAAATATGGCCTGGAAGTCGCCAACCCGGTTGGCCCGAACGGCTGCTACCTGCCGGGCACCTACCCGGCGCTGGACGGCCTGTTCGTCTTCAAAGCCAACGATGTGATCGTTAACTTGCTGCGTGAGCAGGGCGCCCTGCTGCACGTTGAGAAACTGACCCACAGCTACCCGTGCTGCTGGCGTCACAAAACGCCGATCATCTTCCGCGCCACGCCGCAATGGTTCATCAGCATGGATCAGCACGGCCTGCGTAAGCAGTCGCTGGGCGAAATCAAAGGCGTGCAGTGGATCCCGGACTGGGGCCAGGCGCGTATCGAAAACATGGTCGCCAACCGCCCGGACTGGTGTATCTCTCGCCAGCGTACCTGGGGCGTGCCGATGTCGCTGTTCGTCCATAAAGAGACGGAAGTGCTGCACCCGCGCACCATCGAGCTGATGGAAGAGGTGGCGAAACGCGTTGAAGAGAACGGTATTCAGGCCTGGTGGGATCTCGATCCGGCTGAGCTGCTGGGTGACGACGCCGCAGACTACGTGAAAGTGCCGGACACGCTGGACGTCTGGTTTGACTCCGGCTCCACCAGTTTCTCTGTCGTGGATGCGCGCCCGGAATTTGACGGCCACACGCCGGACATGTACCTGGAAGGCTCCGACCAGCACCGCGGCTGGTTTATGTCATCGCTGATGATTTCCACCGCGATGAAGGGCAAAGCGCCGTACAAAGAGGTGCTGACCCACGGCTTCACCGTGGATGGTCAGGGCCGCAAGATGTCCAAATCCATCGGCAACACCGTCTCCCCGCAGGACGTGATGAACAAACTGGGCGGCGACATCCTGCGCCTGTGGGTGGCATCAACCGACTACACCGGCGAGATCGCGGTGTCTGACGAGATCCTGAAGCGCGCCGCGGACTCCTACCGCCGTATCCGTAACACTGCCCGCTTCCTGCTGGCGAACCTGAACGGCTTCAACCCGGACACTGACATGGTCAGCCCGGAAGAGATGGTGGTGCTGGACCGCTGGGCGGTGGGCCGTGCGCTGGCTGCCCAGCAGGACATCGAACAGGCGTATGCCCGTTACGATTTCCACGAAGTGGTGCAGCGCCTGATGCAGTTCTGCTCGGTGGAGATGGGGTCGTTCTACCTCGACATCATCAAAGACCGCCAGTACACCGCGAAAAGCGACAGCGTGGCGCGCCGCAGCTGCCAGACTGCGCTCTACTACATCGTGGAAGCGCTGGTACGCTGGATGGCACCGATCATGTCCTTCACCGCGGATGAGATCTGGGGCTACCTGCCGGGCAAACGCGCGCAATACGTGTTCACCGAAGAGTGGTTCGACGGCCTGTTCGGGCTGGACGCTGCCGAGCCGATGGGCGACGCCTTCTGGGCTGAGCTGCTGAAAGTGCGCGGCGAAGTGAACAAAGTGATTGAGCAGGCCCGTGCGGACAAACGCCTCGGCGGCTCGCTGGAAGCGGCCATCACGCTGTATGCGGACAACGACCTGGCACCGAAACTGCACAGCCTGGGCGCGGAACTGCGCTTCGTGCTGCTGACGTCGGCGGCCACCGTGGCACCGCTGGCGGAGGCCCCGGCCGATGCACAGGCCAGCGAGCAACTCAAAGGGCTGAAAATTGGCCTGGCGAAAGCGGACGGTGAAAAATGCCCGCGCTGCTGGCACTTCACCACCGATGTCGGCCAGAACCCGGAGCACGCAGAAATCTGCGGTCGCTGCTATACCAACGTAGCCGGTCACGGCGAAGAGCGTAAATTTGCCTGATGCGTAAACCGTTACTTTCAACCGGACTGCGCTGGCTGTGGCTGACGATTGTGGTTTTGATCGTTGACCTCGGCAGCAAGCAGTGGATTGTGAACCACTTTATGTTGGGCGAAACGCAGCCGCTGTTTCCGTTCCTGAACCTGCACTACGCGCGCAACTACGGCGCGGCGTTCAGCTTCCTGGCGGACAAAGGCGGCTGGCAGCGCTGGTTCTTCGCAGGTATCGCGATTGCCATCGCGCTGGCCCTGCTGGTGATGATGTACCGCACCCGTGCGCAGAAGAAAATCGCCAACTGCGCGTATGCGCTGATTATCGGCGGGGCGCTCGGCAACCTGTTTGATCGCATGTGGCATGGCTTTGTGGTGGACTTCGTGGACTTCTACATCGGCAACTGGCACTTCGCGACCTTCAACATCGCTGACACCGCCATCTGTGTCGGCGCGGCACTGGTGGTGCTGGAGGGCTTCATCGCCCCCAACACCGATGACAAGGCTGCGGCCGGAAATAAGGGGTAATTGATGGCAGACCATGTTCAACCTGACAGCGCCGTGCTGGTGCATTTTACCCTGACGCTGGAAGATGGCTCAGTGGCGGAATCCACCCGCGGCAACGGCAAACCGGCGCTGTTCCGCCTGGGCGACGGCAGCCTCTCTGACGATCTGGAGGCGCACCTGCTGGGCCTTCAGGTCGGCGACAAGCGCGCCTTTACCCTGTCGCCGGAGTCGGCGTTCGGCCAGAAAAGCCCGGATCTGATCCAGTTCTTTTCCCGCCGTGACTTCATTGAAACCGGCATCCCGGAAGTGGGCACCATTATGATGTTCACCGCGATGGACGGCAGTGAAATGCCGGGCGTGGTGCGTGAGGTGGCGGAGGAGTCGATCACCGTCGATTTCAACCATCCGCTGGCCGGCCAGCACATCAGTTTTGATCTGGACGTGCTGGAGATTGACCCGGATCTGGAGGCCAATGATGCAAATCCTGCTGGCTAACCCACGCGGCTTCTGCGCGGGCGTTGACCGCGCCATCAGCATTGTGGAGCGTGCGCTGGAGATCTACGGTGCGCCGATCTACGTGCGCCACGAAGTGGTGCACAACCGCTACGTGGTAGACAGCCTGCGCGCCCGCGGTGCGGTGTTTATCGAGCAGATCAGCGAAGTGCCGGACGGCTCGATCCTGATCTTCTCCGCGCACGGCGTCTCCCAGGCGGTACGGGCGGAAGCGCGCAGCCGTGACCTCACGGTGTTTGACGCCACCTGTCCGCTGGTGACCAAAGTGCATATGGAAGTGGCCCGCGCCAGCCGCAAAGGCACCGAGGCTATCCTGATCGGCCATGCCGGCCACCCGGAAGTGGAAGGCACCATGGGCCAGTACAGCAACCCGGAAGGGGGCATGTACCTGGTGGAATCCCCGGCGGACGTGTTCGCCCTGCAAGTGAAAAATGAGGATAACCTCTGCTTCATGACGCAGACCACCCTGTCGGTGGATGACACGTCTGACGTGATTGACGCCCTGCGTGCGCGTTTCCCGAAGATTGTCGGGCCGCGCAAGGACGACATCTGCTACGCCACCACCAACCGTCAGGAAGCGGTACGCAACCTGGCCGATGGCGCGGACGTGGTGCTGGTGGTTGGGTCGCGCAACTCCTCCAACTCCAACCGTCTGGCGGAGCTGGCGCAGCGCATGGGCAAACAGGCCTATCTGATCGATTCCGCCGCCGACATCCAGGAAGCCTGGCTGAAAGGCGCGGCGAGCATCGGCGTTACCGCCGGGGCGTCCGCACCGGACGTGCTGGTGCAGGATGTGATCACACGCCTGCAGGCGCTGGGCGGCGGTGCGGCGATTGAGATGAGCGGCCGCGAAGAGAACATCGTGTTTGAAGTGCCGAAAGAGCTGCGGGTGGATGTAAAACAGATCGACTGATCCGGCTCCTGCTGCGTTCTACAGGGTCTGCCTCGGCAGACCCTTTTTTTATGGCGGCGTCAGGCGCGGCGCGCGCGATAGACCCGCTCCGGGCGGCCGACCCGGCCATACACCACTTCGGCCTCCAGGAAGCGCTCTTTCACGCCATGCTCCAGATAGCGCCTGGCGGTGGTTTTGCTGCTGCCGAGCAGGCGCGCCAGGCTGTCGGCGGTGTAGCTGCTCTCCCCGGTGAACAAATCGCGGATTTTTTGCAGCGTATTGCCCTCAATGCCGCGCAACGGTGCGGGCGCTTCCTCCGCCCATTCGCGTGACTGCATATTAAACAGCGCGTCCACATGCTGCTGGCTGGCCTGCTCGCTGGAGCGCAATGAACTGACATAACGGCTGAAGCGGCTCAGGGTATGGTGCAGCCGCTGGTAATGCACCGGCTTTATCAGGTAATCGAACACCCCGAGGCGGATTGCCTCACTGATGGTGTCCATATCATTGTCCGCCGTGATGAACACCACGCGGCTGGTGCTGTTCTCATTGACCAGATGTTTGATAAGCTCAATGCCGCGCCCGTCAGGCAGGAAATTATCCAGCAGGATCAGGTGGGGTTTATAGCGCCGGGTAATCATCCGCGCCTCATTCAGCGTGCCGGCGATGCTCACAATATGAAAATTAAAATGTTGTTTGATGTAGTCCGCCAGCAGCTCTGCCAGTTGCGGCTCATCTTCAACAATCAGCAGCGATAATACCGTCATAATTCATCCTCTTCTCACCACGGGATTGTCAGGGTAAAAATGGTGCCGGTCGGCGTATTGTCATCAATGAAAATGGTGCCCCCGGCCTGCCGTACATAACTGTCCACCAGCCACAGGCCGATGCCGTGATCGCCGGAGGTGCTGGTGGTGATGCCGCGTTCGAAAATCCGCGTACGGATCGCCTCCGGGATGCCGCAGCCGTGATCCGCCACTTCCAGCACCACGTCCTCCCCCTGCGCATTGAGGTAACACTCCACCACCCGCGGGCTGCCGGGCTGCTTTAACGTGGCGATAAAGGCGTTATCCAGCAGGTTGCCGACAATCGAGATCCACTCGTTGTGCGTCAGGCTCTCCGGCAACTCCGCCACCTCACAGCCGGGGTCGAAAATGAGTTCAATACCCAGTTCCTGCGCGCGGTAATATTTCCCGATTAACAGCCCGGCCAGCGGGTTATTCCGGAAATTCATCGTCACGTAATCCACTATTTTCTGGTGGCGCGCAGATTGCGCCTGAATCATGTTCACCGCATCATCATAGGCTTTTATATGCAGCAGCCCGGCCAGGGTCGATAACGTATTAATTTGCTCATGGCGCATGGCGCGTAAATTATCTGCATATTGCTGGATTTGGCTCAATTGCAGACTCAGGGTATTAATATCATCTTTATTACGGAAGCTGATAACCGACCCCTGCGGGATGCCGTTAATGCAAATGCTCATCCGGCTGGCAATCACCTTCACATTATTAAATGAGGCAATATCATCTTTTTTATCCTGCCCCGGTGCATCCAGGAAAAAACTGCCGGGGTGCACAATCTCCTGGACCGGCTCGCCAATCAGCAGATGCACCGGCTGCACCAGCCCCAGCATCCGCCGCGCCGCCTGATTGATGGCAGTGATGCGGTTCTCCGCGTCGATGGCAATCAGCCCCTCGAACACCGACTCGAACAGCACTTCCTGCTGGATCAGCAGCCGCGCCAGCGCATCCGGCTCCAGGCTGCGCATCTGCCGCTTGATATGCAGCGAAAAACACCAGGCGCACACCAGCAGGAACAGCAGCAGCAACAGCATCGGCAACAGCAGCGTCTGGCGTTGCAGGCAGATCCAGCTCTCCAGCTGGCTCAGGGTATAGCCCACCGACACAATCCCGATGATCCGGCCATCCGCCGCGCGTACCGGGGCTTTGCCGCGCAGCGACGTGCCCAGTGAGCCGCGCCGTTCAGAGAGGTAACTGCGGCCGTCTTTCAGCGCCGGGCCGCTGTCACCGCCCTCCATCTGCGCGCCGATTTTCTCCTCATCGACGTGGAACAGCCGCACGCCGCGGCTGTCACCGATGGTGATGTAGGTAGCATCTGACAGCGCGCGCAGCCGGGTCGCCAGCGTTTTGACGGCGTCGGTGTCCTGCTGCGCCACCGCTGCCGCCAGCGAGGGCATCGCGGCGATTTGCCGGGCCTGCACCAGCGCACGCTGGCCGACCTGATAATGCAGCCGCTCTTTTTCCATACGGCTGAAATAACCGGTCATCACCAAAAGGCTGATGGTTGAAGTAAACAGCAACAGCAGAAAAACGCGCGTCTGAAAGGTTTTCGGGCCGGCATATTTTCGCCAGCCTGCGGCTTTCCGCGTTGATGAATTAACCGCTTGGATAAATATTCTCCTTATAAAGGGGTGGAATGGATGAAATAGCGCGAAAGGCCGGGGTGAAATGCCTTGCTAATATAATCGCTGGAAAGGTGAAAACCGTGAAGGAATGCGTGGAGTGCTGAAAATTTTATGCACTTTATGCACGTTATGAATAATATTCGTTTATCACGCAGAAAGGGCGGCGCTATTTCGCCAGGTTGTATCAAACAATCGAGAATATTGTAAAGCGGCCGCGATGGACGGCCGCTTTTTTGTTACAGCGTGAGAAAGCAGCGGGTCACCGCGCCAGGATATAATTAATCATCACCCCGGCCGCAATCGCTGAGCCAATCACCCCGGCCACGTTCGGCCCCATCGCGTGCATCAGCAAAAAGTTTTGCGGGTTGGCCTCCAGCCCCACTTTATTGGCGACCCTGGCGGCCATCGGCACTGCCGACACCCCGGCCGCGCCAATCAGCGGGTTAATCGGCGTGTGGCCAAACCGGTTAAGCAGCTTCGCCATCAGCACCCCACTGGCGGTGCCGATGCCGAACGCAATCACCCCCAGCAGCAGGATGCCGAGCGTCTGCGGTTGCAGGAACTTATCTGCCACCAGTTTCGCACCGACGGACAGGCCAAGGAAAATCGTGACGATATTGATCAGCGCGTTCTGTACCGTCTCGCTCAACCGCTCCACCACCCCGCATTCGCGCATCAGGTTGCCGAAGCAGAACATCCCCAACAGCGGGGCGGCGTCCGGCAGCAGCAGCGCCACCAGCAGCAGCAACATCACCGGGAAAATGATCTTCTCCCGTTTATGCACCACCCGCAGTTGCGTCATCACAATCTGCCGCTCCGCCGGGGTGGTCAGCGCCCGCATGATGGGCGGCTGGATCAGCGGCACCAGCGCCATATAGGAGTAGGCCGCCACCGCAATCGCCCCCAGCAGCTCCGGGGCCAGGATGCTGGAGAGGTAGATTGCCGTTGGCCCGTCCGCGCCGCCGATAATGCCAATCGCCGCTGCCTGCGGCAGCGTGAAGCTGATCACCCCCAGCACATTCAGCGCCAGCGCGCCGAGCACCGTGGCGAAGATGCCGAACTGCGCGGCCGCGCCCAGCAGCAGGGTGCGTGGGTTAGCCAGCAGCGGGCCGAAGTCGGTCATCGCCCCGACGCCCATAAAGATCACCAATGGCGCAATGCCGGAAGCGATCGCGACCTTATAGAACACGTAGAGCACGCCGTCGCTGTGGCCCATCTCTTCCGCCAGGGTCGCCAGCCCATGCAGCACTGCCGGGGCAGCGGTCACCAGTTGCGCCTTGATCGCGGCCGCGTCCGGCAGGCAGTGCAGGCGCGCGGCCAGCGCCGCCAGCTGATCCGGCTGCGCCTTGTAGAGCGCCATCTCCAGCGCCGACATCGCCAGACCGGCATCCGGGATATTGGCCAGCAGCCCGCCGAAGCCAATCGGCATCAGGAGCAACGGTTCGAACTTCCGGGCAATCGCCAGCCACAGCAGCAGCAGGCTCACCAGCAGCATCAGCGCCTGCCCGCCGCTCAGATGCAGGATGCCCAATCCCTGAAACAGGGCCGTTAACCTTTCCATGCGGTTTTGCCTCAGGCCAGAGTAAGCAGGCAATCGCCCACGTTGACGGCATCACCCGGTTTCACCCGGATGGCGCTGACGGTGCCGGGCTGTGCAGCACGGATCTCGGTTTCCATCTTCATCGCTTCCAGAATCACCAGCACGTCGCCTTGCTGCACCGCTTGCCCCTCACTGACCACCACTTTCCAGATCGCCCCGGCCAGCGGCGCATTCACCGCCACGCCCCCGGCTGACACCGGGGCAGGGGCGGCCACCGGCGTAATGGTGTCAACATCGCCCCCTTCAGTGACCTGCACCACGTAACGCCGCCCCTCCATCTCCACGGTATAGCGCGCCGGGCCGTTGGGCGATGCTGGCGGCTGCGGCTGCGGCTGCGGCACGGCAACGCCGCCAGGCAACGGCTCAAACGCGGCCGGGTTATGGCGGTTTTCCAGGAATTTCCAGGCAATCTGCGGGAACAGCGCCACCGTCAGCACATCATCAATCGGGCTGTCCGCCAGCGTGATGTTTTTCGCCGCCGCCTCGCGCTGCACCTCCGCCTCAAGCGTCGCCATCTCCGGCGGCAGGCGATCGGCCGGGCGGCAGGTCACCGGCTGGCCGCCCGCCAGCACCCGCTGTTGCAGCGCAGCGTTGACCGGCGCAGGCGTCGCGCCGTATTCCCCTTTCAGGATACCGGCCGTCTCTTTGGCGATGCTTTTGTAGCGTTCCCCCAGCAGCACATTCATCACCGCCTGGGTACCGACAATCTGGGAGGTCGGCGTCACCAGCGGCAGGAAACCGAGATCTTCCCGCACGCGCGGGATCTCCGCCAGCACCGCGTCCAGCTTGTCGGCGGCATTCTGCTGCCTGAGCTGGCTCTCCAGATTGGTGAGCATCCCGCCCGGCACCTGCGCCACCAGGATCCGGCTGTCCGCGCCACGCAACTGGCCTTCGAATGCGTGGTATTTTTTGCGCACCTCACGCAAACAGGCGGCGATCGCCTCCAGTTGCACCAGGTCCAGCCCGCTGTCCCAGGCGGTGCCGCGCAGCGCCGCGACCAGCGCCTCGGTGGCCGGGTGGCCGTAAGTGCCGCTCATCGACGAAATGGCGGTGTCCACGCCGTCCACCCCGGCCTCGATCGCTTTCAGCAGCGTCATCTCCGCCATGCCGGTAGTGGCGTGGCAATGCAGGTGCAGCGGCACATTGAAGCGCTGCTTAATCAACCCCACCAGCCGGAAGGCGGTGTCCGGCGTCAGGATGCCGGACATATCCTTGATCACCACTGAATCGACGCCGGTTTCCAGCAACTTTTCGGTGAGGGTCAGCCAGGTGTCGTCGTTATGCACCGGGCTGGTGGTGTAGCTCAGCGTGCCCTGGGCGTGCGCGCCCTGTTTGCGCACCGCCTGCAACGCGCAGCGCATGTTGCGCACATCGTTCATTGCGTCAAACACGCGGAACACCTCCATGCCGTTGGCGACCGCCCGCTCTACAAAGCGCTCCACCACATCGTCGGCGTAGTGGCGGTAGCCCAGCAGGTTCTGGCCGCGCAGCAGCATCTGCAATGGGGTGGTGGGCATCGCTTTTTTCAGCTCGCGCAGGCGCACCCACGGGTCTTCGCCCAAAAAGCGGATGCAGGCATCAAAGGTTGCGCCGCCCCAGCACTCCAGCGACCAGAAGCCGATCTTGTCCAGCAGCGCGGCAGCGGGCAGCATATCGTCCAGCCGCAGGCGGGTTGCAAACAGGGATTGGTGCGCATCGCGCAGCACCACATCAGTTATCGCCACAGGGCGCAATAAAGGGGACATCAGGTTCTCCAGAAATCAGTGAATGCCGTGCAGACGGCGGTGGTGGTGAAGGGCGGCGGCGATAACCGGCCGCAGGGGCGCCAGGGCATCGGCAGCTGGTGCCGTGGGCGCCGGTGCCGGGGCCTCCGCGGGCGAGAAACGGACGATAATCCCGGACATCAGGCGCAGCGCGAACACCAGCACCAGCAGGAAAATCATCACAAAGCCCATGCCGCAGACCATCAGGGCCAGGCCCTCGCGCATCAAACCAGGTTCAGACATCGTTGGGTTCTCCATCAAAGCGCGGCACGGCGGCTGGCCGTGCCGCAGGGGATCAGCCGGTGAACATGCCGAACACCACGCTGGCGATCACCAGCACAATGCCGCCGCCGAGGCGCGAGGAGATCTGCGCGTAGGAGATCAGTGACATACGGTTACAGGCGGAGAGCACTTCCAGGTCGCCGGAGCCGCCGCGGTTCGCCATGCACAGCCCGGCGGTAATCGCCGATTCCACCGGGAAGAAGCCGATCAGCCAGCCGCCGAGCGCTGCCCCGGCAATGGCGCCGAGCACGATAAACCCGGCAATCACCACGTTGGCGAAGGTCAGCGCCGCGATGATTTCGCCGAGGTCGGTGTAGCAGACGCCGACGCCCACCATCAGCACCCACAGCATCTGTTTGGAGAAGAAATCGGAGAGGCGTTTCGCCCCCTCTTTGATCTCCAGCGAGCAGAGGTTGGCGGCGTTCAGCGCGGCCACAATCAGCACCATGTAGGCAAAGGTATGGATTTGTACCGAACCGATGCCCGGCAGCAATGATTTGGAGAGCACATAGGCCAGCAGGAAGCAGCAGGTCGCCAGCACCATGCCGACCGCCACCTCGCGGTGGGTAATTTTCCCGGCTTTCTCCTCCTCTTCCACCCGGAAAGAGGCTTTGCGCACCAGCTCACCCTCGCCGGTCAGCGACGGGAATTTCTTGCCGATAATGTCGAGGATCGCCGCCGCGACGATGGCGAAAATATTGGCGATGGTCAGGATGGCGATTGCCACCGAGTAGTACTCCTCGCGCGAATTGCCGGTCACTGAATGGTAGATTTCAGAAAGCGGCACCGCCCCGGCACCGTTGCCGCCGCCCATGATCGGCAGCACATAGAGCATCAGCACCCGATCCACCGGAATGCCGAACAGCGCGCCAATCAGCACCCCAAACAGTGCCGCCCCGGCCACCCCGGCCAGAATGGTTGGGATATAACCCACCAGTGAGCGCAGCAGTAATTTACGGTTTACCGACAAAATCGAGCCGGTAATTAACACCGCAATAAACAGGTTCAGGAAATTACTCTCGTCCATCACATTGGTGATGGTTTTTATCTCTTTTTCGGTGAAGATGCCGGCATACACAAACCAGGCGGCGACCAGAAATATCATCACCGGTGCGCCGCCGATATATTTATTAAAGATCGGCAGGCGCTTGCCTATTTCGCCAAACAGCGCGCCAATCACAAACATCAGCGCAAACCCGCCAACCAAATCATTGGGCAGGGTATCGGTGACATGCGCCAGCAACACCGTCACCAGCGTGAAGGCGTAGAGCGGCAGCGGCATACCAAACAGCTTGAATGACCAAAGGGCAGATAAGCCCTTGGCTTCCTTAACCGGAAGCGGGGTAATTGTCGTCATAATGACGTTATCCTTTTATTAAGAGAGACCAGACAGCAGCGGGGGAGATGCTAATGAATCGCAGGGCGTGCGTGATGTGATGGCGTTCAATGAATCACCAGGGTTTTTATTAATTTAATGTGGTTTATACACCTGGGGTAATTAAATAAATAAACACCATAGGCGGCATTAAAATTGCCGGTGAAATGTGATCCTGCCGGAATTAATCCCCGGCGCGGCGTGGCGAAATAGCGCTCCCTTTCTTTTGCTGATGATGCGGAGCGCATTATGCCGGTTCTGTTTCGCCGCCTTTTTCCCGGCGATGAACGCCTCACCCACCTGTTGCCGTTGCTGCACCAGGCCGGGCTGCGGCTGGAAAAGGATGTGGAGGTGATGGTCGCCGCGTACCGGCAGGGCCGGGTAGTGGCCTGCGGCGGGCTGGCTGGCCGGGTGCTGAAGTGCATCGCCATTGACCCGGCGCGGCGCGGGGAGGGGCTGAGCCTGATCCTGATGACGGAGCTGATTACGCTGGCGTTTGAGCGCGGCCACCCTGAACTCTTCCTGTTCACCAAACCGGAGAACCACACGCTGTTTGCCGCCGCCGGGTTTTTCCCGCTGGCTGAAGTGCCGGGCTACCTGGTGCTGATGGAAAACAGCCCCGACCGCCTGCGCCGCCATTGCGCCCAGCTCCGCCGTCAGCGTCAGCCGGGACAGCGTATCGGCGCGATTGTGATGAATGCCAACCCGTTCACCCTCGGCCACCGCTGGCTGGTGGAGCAGGCCGCTGCCCGCTGTGACTGGCTGCACCTGCTGGTGGTGCAGGAGGACGCCTCGCAGTTCCGCTACGCCGACCGCTACCCGCTGATTGCGCAGGGCACGCACGGCATCCGCAACCTGACGCTGCACCCCGGCTCGGCATACGTGATCTCACGCGCCACCTTTCCCGGTTACTTCCTGAAAGATCAGGGCGTGGTGGATATCTGCCACAGCCAGATCGATTTACAGCTGTTCCGCCGTTACCTCGCCCCGGCGCTGGGCATCACCCACCGTTTTGTCGGCACCGAACCTTTCTGCCCGCTTACCGCCGCCTATAACCGCCGTATGCAGACGCTGCTGACGGAGCCGGACGGCCTCTGGCCGCCGGTGGAGGTGGTGGAGCTGCCGCGGCTGGAAATCAACGGCGCACCGGTGTCAGCCTCCAGGGTGCGGGCGCTGCTGGCCGCCGGTGACTGGGACGCCGTGGCCGCGCTGGTGCCGCCGGCCACGCTGGCATTTTTGCGACATGCACACCGCAGGGAAACGACCCCTGCCTGACTTAACCAACCAATGAGGCAATACACGACATGGAGATCGTAAAAGACGCTGTCGCGGGCACGCTGGAATCCAGTGATGCGCTGGTGCGCATCGGCCCGTCGCCGGAACCGGGGCTGCACCTGACGCTGGAAAGCGTGGTGCAGGCGCAATTTGGTGAGGCAATCGAACACCTCGCGCGGGTGACGCTGGCGCAGCTTGGCATCACCCAGGCGCAGATCGCCATTGATGACAAAGGGGCGCTGGAGTGCGTATTGCGCGCCCGCGTGCAGGCGGCCGCGCTGCGTGCCGCCGGAAAAGAACCTTCAGAATGGAGCCTGCCCGGATGAAATTACGTCGCAGTATGCTGTTTATCCCCGGTGCCAACGCCGCGATGCTCAGCACCTCATTTGTCTACGGTGCCGATGCCGTGATGTTTGACCTGGAAGATGCCGTGGCGCTGCGCGAAAAAGACAGCGCCCGCCTGCTGGTGTTCCACGCCCTCCAGCACCCGTTCTACCGCGAGGTGGAAAAAGTGGTGCGTATCAACCCGCTGGACACGCCGTTCGGCCTGGCCGATCTGGAGGCGGTGGTGCGCGCCGGGGTGGACATCATCCGCCTGCCGAAAACCAACAACGTGGAGGATGTACAGCAACTGGAAGCGGAAGTGGCGCGCATTGAGGCCGCCTGCGGCCGCGAGGTGGGCAGCACCCGGCTGATGGCGGCAATTGAGTCGGCACAGGGCGTGGTGAACGCGGTGGCGATTGCCCGCAGCAGCCCGCGCATGGTGGCGATTGCGCTGGCGGCGTTTGACTACGTGATGGACATGCAAACCTCGCGCGGCGACGGCTCGGAGCTGTTTTACGCCCGCTGTGCGGTGCTGCACGCGGCGCGGGTGGCGGGCATCGCCGCGTATGACGTGGTGTGGGCAGACGTTAATGATGACGCCGGGTTCCTGCGTGAGGTGGAGCAGGTGCGGCGGCTGGGGTTTGACGGCAAATCGCTGGTCAACCCGCGCCAGATTGCGCTGTTGCACCAGGCCTACGCGCCGACGCAGCAGGAGGTGGACGACGCCCGCGACGTGGTTGCCGCGGCAGACGACGCCGCCCGGCAGGGGCTGGGGGTGATTTCCCTCAACGGCAAAATGATCGACGGCCCGATTGTGCTGCACGCGCAGCGCGTTCTGTCACGGGCCGCGGGCGGCATTCGCGAATAAGGAGCAACAAACATGACAACCCACACCCTACCGGCACCCCGCATACCGGCACATACTGACCTCCCGGCGTTTACCCATGCCGCCGCCCACAGCCCGTGGCTGTCGCAGGAAGATGAAAAACGCCAGCGCAAGCTGTGCGCCTCGCTGGAGCAGGCGATTGTGCGATCCGGCCTGAAAAACGGCATGACGATCTCTTTCCACCATGCGTTCCGCGGCGGCGACAAGGTGGTCAACCTGGTGGTCGGCACGCTGACGCGCATGGGGTTCCGCGATCTGACGCTCGCCTCCAGCTCATTGATCGACGCCCACTGGCCGCTGATCGAACACATCCAACAGGGGGTGATCCGCCAGATCTACACCTCCGGCCTGCGCGGCAAACTGGGCGAGGCGATCTCCCGCGGGCTGATGGACAACCCGGTGCAGATCCACTCCCACGGCGGCCGCGTGCAGCTGATCGACAGCGGCGAACTGGCCATTGATGTGGCGTTCCTCGGTGTGCCCTGTTGTGACGAATTCGGCAACGCCAACGGCTTCAGCGGCAAATCGCGCTGCGGCTCGCTGGGCTATGCGCAGGTGGATGCCGAACGCGCCCGCACGGTGGTGCTGCTCACCGAAGCGTTTGTCAGCTACCCCAACCACCCGGCCAGCATCGCGCAGGATCAGGTGGATCTGATCGTGCAGGTGGAGGAAGTGGGCGATCCGGCGAAGATCAGCGCCGGGGCGATCCGCCTCACCAGTAACCCGCGTGAACTGTTGATCGCCCGGCAGGCCGCCAACGTGATCGAGCATTCCGGCTATTTCAACCACGGCTTTTCATTACAGACCGGCACCGGCGGCGCGGCACTGGCCGTCAGCCGCTTTCTGGAAGAGAAGATGCGCCGCCGCCAGATTACCGCCGGGTTCGCGCTGGGCGGCATTACCGGCACGATGGTGGATCTGCATGAAAAAGGGCTGGTGGAAAAACTGCTCGACACCCAATCCTTTGACGCCGACGCAGCGCAATCCCTGAGCCGCAACCCACACCATATTGAGATCAGCGCCAACCAGTACGCCAGCCCGCGTTCCAAGGGCGCAGCCTGTGAACGGCTGAATGTGGTGATGCTGAGCGCGCTGGAGATCGATCTTAATTTCAACGTCAACGTGATGACCGGCTCCGACGGCGTGCTGCGCGGTGCCTCGGGTGGCCACAGCGACACCGCGGCCGGGGCGGATCTCACCATTATCACTGCGCCGCTGGTGCGCGGCCGCCTGCCGACGGTGGTGGACAAGGTGCTGACCACCGTGACGCCGGGCGAAAGCATCGACGTGCTGGTCACGGACCACGGCATCGCCGTCAATCCGCGCCGCCCGGAGATCCGCGAACGGCTGCACGCGGCGGGCCTGCCGTTGATGACCATTGAGCAATTACATGCGCGGGCGCGGCTGTTGACCGGCGAGCCGAAAGCGATTGAGTTCACTGACCGGGTCGTGGCGGTGGTGCGCTACCGCGACGGTTCAGTGATTGATGTGATCCGTCAGGTCAAACCATGAACCGTCAACACCGGATGCCGCCGCCCCGCGTCGTCACGCTCACGCAGATGCTCGCCGCCCGCGAACGGCGCGCCAGGCGGCAGCAGCAGGCGTTGCAGTGCTTCGGCAATACCCTGATTTGCGGCACGCTGATTGCGCCGGGCGGCATCAAAGACAGCGCGGCGTACCGTCGCCTCAGCCACTACGCGCGCGAGGCGGTCGCCGCGCTCTGCCGCGAAAAACAGTGGCCGGTCTGCTGGCACCAGCGCTGGCTGCACGCCACCGGGCCGGAATTTATGCTGGTGGTGGAGGCGGCCGCAACAGAGGTGAAGGCGGCGCTGATCGCGCTGGAAGAGCGCCACCCGCTCGGGCGGCTGTGGGATCTGGACGTGCTGAACGCTGCCGGGGAGGTGATGTCCCGCACGCAGCTCGGCATTCCGCCGCGGCGCTGCCTGATCTGCCCGGAACCGGCCCACCTCTGCGCCCGTGCGCGCCGCCATGCGCTGTGGCTGATAAAGGAAGAGATTCATCACAGGATGGAACATTATGAGCGAAATAACCTTGCCGCCCCGGACGCCGTTACGGGAACAACTGGTGCAGCAGATGGGGGAGGCGTTGTTGCAGGAGGTAATGCTGACGCCGAAACCGGGGCTGGTGGATAAGCGCAACAACGGCGCACACCGGGACATGAACCTCGGGCTGTTTGTGCGCAGCATTGAGGCACTGCTGAGCCAGATGCCGCGCTTTTACGATCTGGGGTTCAGCACCGCCGCGCTCGCCCCGGTGCAGGTGTTGCCGATGTTGCGGCCGCTGGGGCTGGCCGGTGAGGCGCAGATGTTGCGCACCACCGGCGGGGTGAATACCCACAAAGGCGCGATTTTCGCCTTCGGCCTGTTGCTGGCGGCGGCCGGGCGGCTCACTGCCCTACAGCGGCCGCTGGCGCAGCAGCCGCTGTGTGAAACCGTCAGCCACTTCTGCCGCGGGCTGGTGCAACGGGAGCTGGGCGGCATTACCGCACCGCGCACCGCCGGGGAGCGGCTCTACCAGCAGCACGGCCTGACCGGCGCGCGCGGCGAGGCAGAGAGCGGCTTTCACACCGTGCGCAGTGTGGCGCTGCCCACCTGGCGGCGGATGATGGCGAAAACCGGCCAGAAAGAGCAGGCGCAGTTGCAGGTGTTGCTGCACCTGATGGCCTGGAACGCCGACACCAATCTGGCGGCGCGCGGCGGAATGGCGGGGCTGCACTATGTGCAGCAGCAGGCGCAGGGGCTGTTGTGGCAGGGCGGGGTACAGGCCCCGGACGGCGCGGCGCGGTTATATGCGCTGGATGATGCGCTGATTGACCGGCACCTCAGCCCCGGCGGCAGTGCCGATCTGCTGGCGGTGACGCTGTTTCTGGCCGCGTTCCCGGCCGGTGAGGCGGAATGGGCGGCCTGGTAAGGCCGGCCGCCTGGTCAGGAGTAGGGGGCGATCAGCCCGGCAGAATAAAGCGGTGCTGCGGCATACCGGTTTCGCGGGTTTCCACCTGCAACAGCGCGCCTTCCAGCGGGCCGGGGTTCTCCAGGCCTTTGCGGGCGGAGGTGATAAACAGCGTTTTTCGCTCCGGGCCGCCGAAGGTGCAGCAACTTGGCTGGGTCACCGGCAGCGGGATCGCCTCTTCCGCCAGCAACTCACCCTCATTCAGTTGGTAAGTGAACAGGCAGTGGTGGCCGAAACAGGCGTTAATCAGGCGGCCGCCGGTGGTCAGCGTGGAGCCGTCCGGCGTCAGGTCACCGCTGGAGTAGCAGCTCAGGGTGCGCGGGTTGATGCGCTTACCGTTGCCGGAATAGAAGCGTTTGGCGTGGCTGTCGGCGAACCAGACGCGGTTCTCATGCCATACCAGCGTATTCGGGATGGTGAGGTTATCCATCATCTTTTCCGGTGCGGCGTCCCCGGCGGCAAAGCGATACCAGGCGCCGATCGGTTCGCCTTCGGTCAGATCCATCGTGCCGAACCACAGGGAACCGTCCGGGGCGATGGCTGCCTCATTCGGGCGGGTTTTGCTGGTCTCTTCCGGGTAGTCGCACAGCACGGTAATCTCACCGCTGGCATAGTCATAGGCGGCAATGCCCTGATGGGCGGCCAGCAGGAACACCTCTTCTTTATCCGTGAGCAGTACCGCGCTGGTGACACTCGGTAAATTGCGGATCTCCGTTTCCCGGCGTGACGGCCAGTAGCGCAGCAGCCGCTGGCGGTTGATGTCCACCCACAGCAGTGACTGGCTGCGGTCACACCACACGGGCGTTTCACCCAGCTCGGCCCGGTAATCATTAACCGGGGTTATCTCAGAACGTAGAAAATCGGCCATAACGGTGGTTGTCCTCCCTTTCACAGATGGCTTGCGCCGCGAACAGGCGGCGCACTCTCTTAGCGTAGCCCGGTGCGCCCCGCCGCGCTGGCGGAATCGGATCATTCCGGCCGGAATCGCCCGTGCGGCACGCTGGCTGAAAATGCATGACTATGCGAAGATCATGCATGGACAAAACCGGCAGCGGGGGTGATTAAAAATCACACAAATGTACCGGTTTTTGCCTAATCTTTTAACATCATAGGGATAGATTTTACTGATGTTAACAAGCCTATATCATAAATTTCTTATTATCTGAGAATTTATCTGGCCGTGATGATCGGGCGTGGCTACCCTGAAAAGGATTCACGCGAATCATGAAAACAGAAGAGAGAACTTATGCAGAATGCTGATATCCGCATCGCGATTGCGGGATCGGGCGGCCGGATGGGCCGACAACTGATTCAGGCCGTGCAGCAGGCCGACGGGGTGGTACTGGGTGCCGCGCTGGCACGCCCCGGTTCATCACTGGTGGGCGTGGATGCGGGCGAACTGGCCGGGGTCGGCGCGCTGGGCGTGAAGGTCAGTGACAGCCTGGACGCCGTCATGGACACCTTTGACATCCTGATCGATTTTACCCGCCCGGAGGCCACGCTGGCTTACCTGGAAACCTGCCGCCACCACGGCAAAGGCATGGTGATCGGCACCACCGGCTTTGATGACGCCGGAAAAAGCGCGATTAAACAAGCGGCTGATGACATCGGCATCGTGTTTGCCGCCAACTTCAGCGTCGGCGTCAATGTGGTGCTGAAGCTGCTGGAAAAGACCGCCAAAATCATGGGCGACTATACTGACATCGAAATTCTGGAAGCGCACCACCGCCACAAAGTGGATGCCCCTTCCGGCACTGCGCTGGCAATGGGCGAGGCGATTGCCGACGCGCTGGGCCGTGATCTGAAACAGTGTGCGGTCTACGCACGCGAAGGCCATACCGGCGAACGTGACCCAAAAAGCATCGGTTTTGCCACCGTGCGCGCCGGGGATATCGTCGGTGAGCATACCGCGATGTTTGCAGATATCGGCGAGCGGGTGGAGATTACCCACAAGGCCTCCAGCCGCATGACCTTTGCAAATGGCGCGGTTCGTGCCGCTGCCTGGGTGTCAGGCCATAAAACCGGGCTTTATGACATGCGCGACGTGCTTGGATTGCATGAATTATAGTTTACCCAAACCATCGTGATGTGGTTTTTTAATCATAACTCTTTGATTGACGGGCAATTCCTTGGTTGCCCTTTTTTTATTGTTAAAAAGGTGATGTTCATCATATTTCCATCCTATAAGCTGCATTAATTACCTTTTCCCCCGGTTTACTTCTCTTGTTTATACAGGCTTGGTATAAAAAATAACCATATCTGGCTTTTCCTTGCCGTTTCTTTCTGCTTGCAGAGTCGCAACCGTTTACTGACCCGACTTATCCGGTGCTTTTGCCCGGAATCAGGGGTAATTCCTCTGAATCGAGAGAAAACATAACAAAAAAGGGGCGTTTGGGTAGACAAAGGGGATCGCCCTCATTAGAATGCGCGCAATTTGCCGAAAATTAGCTCTTGCAGCGATTTTTGCATTGATTTAGTGCGTCTGTTCTGAATTAATATGCAAATATTGTGATTGATTATTCCTGGAGGATGCTTTGATTAAGTCAGCGCTGTTGGTTCTGGAAGACGGAACCCAATTCCACGGTCGGGCCATCGGGGCCGAAGGTACGGCAGTGGGGGAAGTGGTCTTCAATACGTCGATGACCGGTTATCAAGAAATCCTCACTGATCCCTCCTATTCCCGCCAGATCGTCACCCTTACTTATCCCCATATCGGCAATGTCGGCACCAACGCCGCCGATGAAGAATCCTCCACTGTTCATGCGCAAGCCCTGGTTATCCGTGACCTCCCGCTGATTGCCAGCAACTACCGTAATGAAGAAACCCTCTCCGATTACCTCAAGCGCCTTAACATCGTCGGCATCGCGGACATTGACACCCGTAAACTGACGCGCTTGCTGCGTGAGAAGGGCGCGCAGAACGGCTGCATCATCGCCGGTGACAACGTTGACGCCGCGCTGGCGCTGGAAAAAGCCAAAGCGTTCCCCGGCCTGAAAGGCATGGATCTGGCGAAAGAGGTTTGCACCCGCGAGAGCTACAGCTGGCAGCAGGGGAGCTGGGCGCTGGAAGGCGGCCTGCCGGAAGCGGCCGACGCGGCAGACCTGCCGTTCCATGTGGTGGCTTATGACTACGGCGTGAAGCGCAACATCCTGCGGATGCTGGTGGATCGCGGCTGCCGCCTGACGGTGGTGCCGGCACAGACCCCGGCCGATGAAGTGCTGGCGATGAACCCGGACGGCGTGTTCCTCTCCAACGGCCCCGGCGACCCGGAACCGTGCGATTACGCCATCGCGGCAATCCAGCGTTTCCTTGAGACCGACGTGCCGGTGTTCGGCATCTGCCTCGGCCACCAGTTGCTGGCGCTGGCCTGCGGCGCGAAAACCCGCAAGATGAAACTCGGCCACCACGGCGGCAACCACCCGGTAAAAGACTGGGACAACAACACGGTGATGATCACCGCGCAGAACCACGGTTTTGCGGTGGATGAAGAGGACTTGCCGCCGACGCTGCGCGTCACGCACTCCTCGCTGTTTGACCACACGGTGCAGGGCATCCACCACACCAGCAAACCGGCCTTCAGCTTCCAGGGCCACCCGGAAGCCAGCCCCGGCCCGCACGATGCTGCACCGCTGTTCGACCACTTTATCGACTTGATCAAGACTTACCGTTCCACCGCCAAATAATCAGGAGCCATAACAGCCATGCCAAAACGTACTGACATAAAAAGCATCCTGATCCTCGGCGCCGGCCCGATTGTTATCGGCCAGGCATGTGAGTTTGACTACTCCGGCGCGCAGGCGTGTAAGGCGCTGCGTGAAGAGGGTTACCGCGTTATCCTGGTGAACTCTAACCCGGCCACCATCATGACCGACCCGGACATGGCCGATGCCACCTATATCGAGCCGATCCACTGGGAAGTGGTGCGCAAAATCATCGAAAAAGAGCGCCCGGATGCCGTGCTGCCGACCATGGGCGGCCAGACGGCGCTGAACTGTGCACTGGAGCTGGAGCGCCAGGGCGTGCTGGAAGAGTTCGGCGTCACCATGATTGGTGCCACCGCGGACGCCATCGACAAGGCGGAAGACCGCCGCCGCTTTGACCAGGCGATGAAGAAAATCGGCCTGGATACCGCCCGTTCCGGCATCGCGCATAACATGGAAGAGGCGCTGGCCGTGGCGGCTGACGTCGGGTTCCCGTGCATCATCCGCCCGTCATTCACGATGGGCGGCACCGGCGGCGGCATCGCTTATAACCGCGAAGAGTTTGAAGAGATCTGCGAACGCGGCCTCGACCTCTCCCCTACCAAAGAGCTGCTGATTGATGAGTCGCTGATTGGCTGGAAAGAGTATGAGATGGAGGTGGTGCGCGACAAAAATGACAACTGCATCATCGTCTGCTCAATCGAAAACTTCGATGCGATGGGCATCCACACCGGTGACTCCATCACCGTGGCCCCGGCGCAAACACTGACCGACAAAGAGTACCAAATCATGCGTAACGCCTCGATGGCGGTACTGCGTGAAATCGGCGTGGAAACCGGCGGCTCCAACGTCCAGTTCTCGGTGAACCCGAAAAACGGCCGCCTGATTGTCATCGAGATGAACCCGCGTGTGTCGCGCTCCTCGGCGCTGGCCTCCAAAGCCACCGGCTTCCCGATCGCCAAGGTCGCGGCCAAACTGGCCGTAGGCTACACGCTGGACGAGCTGATGAACGACATCACCGGCGGGCGCACCCCGGCCTCGTTCGAGCCGTCGATTGACTACGTTGTCACCAAAATCCCGCGCTTCAACTTTGAGAAGTTCGCCGGGGCCAACGACCGCCTGACCACCCAGATGAAATCGGTGGGTGAAGTGATGGCTATCGGCCGCACCCAGCAGGAGTCGCTGCAAAAAGCGCTGCGCGGGCTGGAAGTCGGCAAAACCGGCTTTGATCCGATGGTCAGCCTGGACGATCCGGAAGCCCTGACCAAGATCCGCCGCGAGCTGAAAGATGCCGGTGCGGATCGCATCTGGTACATCGCGGACGCCTTCCGCGCCGGGATGTCCGTTGACGGCGTCTTCAACCTCACCAACATTGACCGCTGGTTCCTGGTGCAGATTGAGGAGCTGGTACGTCTGGAAGAGAAAGTGGAAGAGGGCGGCGCCAGCGTGCTGACCGCAGACTTCCTGCGTGACCTGAAACGCAAGGGCTTTGCCGATGCGCGCCTGGCGAAACTGGCCGGTGTCTCTGAGGGCGAAATCCGTAAACTGCGCCACAAATATAACCTGCACCCGGTCTACAAACGCGTGGATACCTGTGCGGCGGAGTTCTCCACCGACACCGCCTACATGTACTCTACCTATGAGGAAGAGTGCGAATCCAACCCGACCAATGACCGCCCGAAAGTGATGGTGCTGGGCGGCGGGCCGAACCGTATCGGCCAGGGCATCGAGTTCGACTACTGCTGCGTGCATGCTTCACTGGCGCTGCGGGAAGATGGCTATGAAACCATCATGGTCAACTGCAACCCGGAAACCGTCTCCACCGACTACGACACCTCTGACCGCCTCTACTTCGAGCCGGTAACGCTGGAAGATGTGCTGGAAATTGTGCGCATCGAGCAGCCGAAAGGCGTGATCGTGCAGTACGGCGGCCAGACCCCGCTGAAACTGGCGCGTGAGCTGGAAGCCGCCGGTGTGCCGGTTATCGGCACCAGCCCGGACGCGATTGACCGCGCAGAAGACCGCGAGCGCTTCCAGCAGGCGGTCAACCGCCTCGGCCTGAAGCAACCGGCCAACGCCACCGTGACCACCATTGAACAGGCGGTCGAAAAAGCTGCCGGGCTGGGCTACCCGCTGGTGGTGCGCCCCTCCTACGTGCTGGGCGGCCGGGCGATGGAAATCGTCTACGACGAAACCGACCTCAAACGCTATTTCCAGAATGCGGTGTCAGTCTCCAACGACGCGCCGGTGCTGCTTGACCGCTTCCTGGATGACGCGGTGGAAGTGGACGTCGACGCGATTTGCGACGGCGAGCGGGTGCTGATTGGCGGCATCATGGAGCATATCGAACAGGCCGGCGTGCACTCCGGTGACTCCGCGTGTTCCCTGCCGGCTTACACCCTGAGCAAAGAGATTCAGGATGTGATGCGCCAGCAGGTCGAGAAGCTGGCGTTCGAACTCTGCGTGCGCGGCCTGATGAACGTGCAGTTCGCGGTGAAAGACAACGAAGTCTACCTGATTGAGGTGAACCCGCGTGCGGCGCGTACGGTGCCGTTCGTCTCCAAAGCCACCGGTGTGCCGCTGGCGAAAGTGGCGGCGCGGGTGATGGCCGGGAAATCCCTGGCGGAGCAGGGCGTGACGGAAGAAGTCATCCCGCCGTACTACTCCGTGAAGGAAGTGGTGCTGCCGTTCAACAAGTTCCCCGGCGTTGACCCAATCCTCGGGCCGGAAATGCGTTCGACCGGTGAAGTGATGGGCGTCGGCCGTACCTTCGCAGAAGCGTTCGGCAAAGCGATGCTCGGCAGCCAGTCCGGCATGAACATCAAGAAAAGCGGCCGTGCGCTGCTGTCAGTGCGCGAGGGTGACAAATCCCGCGTGGTGGACCTGGCCGCCAAGCTGCTGAAACGCGGCTTCGAGCTGGACGCCACCCACGGCACCGCGGTGGTGCTGGGCGAATCGGGCATCAACCCGCGCCTGGTCAACAAGGTGCATGAAGGCCGTCCGCATATTCAGGATCGCATCAAGAATGGCGAGTACACCTATATCGTGAACACCACGGCCGGGCGTCAGGCGATTGAGGACTCCAAGCTGATTCGCCGCAGCGCCCTGCAATATAAGGTGCACTACGACACCACGCTGAACGGCGGCTTCGCCACCGCGATGGCGCTGAGCACTGACCCGACAGAGCAGGTTATCTCCGTACAAGAGATGCATGCGCTGATTAACGGCTGATTTTCCCGGCCGCAGTGAAAAACCCCACTGCAACGTGGGGTTTTTTTATGCCCGAATGGCCGGTGCATAATTATTTCGGCACACCGTGCACATTATTCTTTTTCTCCTGCCTGTTGTGGTGTCTGCGGTGAATATGCCTGCTTTTATTTTCGTTTAAAATAAACGCGTCATAAAAAAAGAAGCGGCCACGTCACAGTGACGGTTTTTACCGGGTGCGCGGGTCTTCGCATACTTATTTCATAAACGGCGATAATCTTCAGTGTGATGTGAGTAATTATGCTTGTTGATAAGCCATCTGTAATAACCAGTTGAATAAAAACATATTATATTATTGGGTGTCGGGTAAATAATTCAGCCGGAAATAACTATTCACGCCTGCCGATAATTACGCAAAAGCCGCCTGGAAAATCCGTGCGTTACAATGCGTTTAATCAAACTTATTTCAATAAATAGGCGTTGGGCTGCCTCCCGTGAGGCTTATCACATAAATAATCACGTTCGCCGATATTATCCCTCCTGCCAAATCCCCTGAGGAAATAGCACCGGTGCCGGTGATTCACCGGCAGGATGTATTTTGAGAAACAGGATGGAATATGGAAAAACATTATGTGGGATCTGAAATCGGCCGGTTGCGAACCGTCTTGTTGCACCGGCCCAATTTAAGCCTGAAACGCCTGACGCCCTCTAATTGTCAGTCACTGCTGTTTGATGATGTGCTGTCGGTAGAGCGGGCCGGGGAGGAACACGACCGGTTTGCGGGCACCCTGAAAGAGCAGGGGGTGGACGTGCTGTTGCTGACCGATTTGCTCAGTGAAACCCTCCAGGTGCCGGAGGCCAAAGCCTGGCTGCTGGCGGCGCAGGTTTCTGATTTCCGGCTCGGCCCGGCGCTGGCGGCGGAGGTACGCGGCTGGCTGGGCGACCAGCCACACCGGCAACTGGCGCGCTTGATGAGCGGCGGGCTGACTTATGGCGAACTTCCCGGCGTATTCAGCCAGGAGATCCTGGGCCACCCCCAGCCTGATGATTTTATTATGGCACCGCTGCCCAATCACCTGTTTACCCGCGATACCTCCTGCTGGATATACCACGGTGTGTCGATTAACCCGATGGCGAAAGTCGCCCGCCAGCGGGAAACCCATAACTTACGCGCCATCTATCGCTGGCACCCGCGCTTTGCCGACGGGGAGTTCATCAAATATTTCGGTGACGATGACCTGAATTATGACCACGCGACGCTGGAGGGCGGCGATGTGCTGGTGCTCGGGCAGGGCACGGTGCTGATCGGCCTGTCGGAACGTACCACGCCGCAAGGGGTGGAGTTTTTGGCGCGGGCGCTGTTCAAACACCGGCAGGCCAGCCGGGTGATCGTGCTGGAGCTGCCGAAACACCGCGCCTGTATGCATCTGGACACGGTGATGACCCACATCGACATCGACGCGTTTTCCATCTACCCGGAGGTGATCCGCCGGGAGATGCCCTGTTGGACGCTGACGGATGACGGCCACGGTGGCCTGAAATACGGTGAAGCGCCGCATTTTATCCACGCCATTGAACAGGCGCTGCGGCTCGATCAGATCCGCCTGATCACGACCGGCGGTGACAGCTTCGAGGCGGAGCGCGAGCAGTGGAACGATGCCAACAACGTGCTGACCTTACGCCCCGGCGTGGTGGTGGGCTACGCGCGCAACAGCTGGACCAACGAAAAATATGACAAAGCGGGCATCACCGTACTGCCGATCCCCGGCGACGAACTGGGCCGCGGGCGCGGCGGCGCACGCTGCATGAGCTGCCCACTGGAACGCGACGCGCTCTGACCCCTACACAAGGAACACAGGCATGACAAAACCAACGCTGGTGATCGCGCTGGGCGGGAACGCCTTGCTCAAGCGCGGCGAGCCGCTGGAGGCGGCAGTCCAGAAACAGAATGTGGAACAGGCGGCGGCGATCGTGGCGGCGCTGGCCCAGACATGGCGGGTGGTGCTGGTGCACGGCAACGGGCCGCAGGTCGGCTTGCTGGCGTTGCAGAACAGCGCCTATACCGCCGTCGCGCCCTATCCGCTGGACATCCTTGGGGCGGAAAGCCAGGGGATGATCGGCTACCTGCTGCAACAGGCGCTGAAAAACCGCCTGCCGTCACAGGAGGTGAGCGTGCTGCTGACGCAGGTCGAGGTCGCAGCGGACGATCCGGCCTTCCGGTCGCCGACCAAATATATCGGGCCGGTTTACAGCGCGTTGCAGGCGGCGGCGCTCAGCCGCGAAAAAGGCTGGGCGATGCGCGCCGATGGCGTGCATTTCCGCCGGGTGGTGCCGTCGCCGCATCCGCGGCGGATTGTCGAGCAACACGCCATCACCGCGCTGCTGGCGCAACAGCATCTGGTGATTTGCGGCGGCGGCGGCGGGGTGCCGGTGGTGTGTGACGGCGAACTGCGCCACGGGGTCGAGGCGGTGATTGATAAAGATCTCTGTGCCGCGCTGCTGGCAGAGCAGATCCACGCCGATGCCCTGCTGATCCTCACCGATGCCGACGCGGTATACCTCGGCTGGGGCACGCCCCATCAGCAACCGCTGGCGCGCCTCACCCCGGCTGAGCTGGCCGGTATGGCATTTGACGCCGGATCGATGGGGCCGAAAGTTGAGGCGGCCTGCCGGTTTGTGTCGGCCGGGGGCAGGGTGGCGGGCATCGGCGCGTTACAGCACGGCACCACCATTCTGACCGGCCAACACGGCACGCTGATTCAGGCTGGCCGCAACGGGAACCACGCTGATCACAACGGCCCGGACAATACGGCTTATTAAGGAGAGATGATGAAAACTTCGTTTCAACAACGCCATTTTCTGACGTTACTGGATTTCACCCCAGAGGAGATCGCCTACCTGCTGGCGCTGGCGGTGCAGCTCAAACATGACAAGCAACAGCGCACCGAACAGCCGAAACTGAAGGGGAAAAATATTGCCCTGATCTTTGAGAAAACCTCAACCCGCACCCGCTGTGCGTTTGAGGTGGCAGCCTTTGACCAGGGTGCGCAGGTCACCTACCTCGGCCCCGGCGGCTCGCAGATCGGCCACAAAGAGTCGATGAAAGATACCGCCCGCGTGCTGGGGCGGCTGTATCACGGCATCGAATACCGGGGGTTTGCCCAGGCGACGATCGAGGAGCTGGCCGCGTGCGCCGGGGTGCCGGTCTGGAACGGGCTGACGGACGACTTCCACCCGACGCAGATCCTCGCTGACCTGATGACCATGCAGGAGCACTGCCCGCATAAAACCCTCAACCAGATGGCGTTCGCTTACCTCGGCGATGCGCGTAACAACATGGGCAACTCGCTGATGGTGGGCGCGGCCAAAATGGGCATGGATATCCGGCTGGTGGCGCCTCAAGCGTTCTGGCCGGAGGCCGCGCTGGTGGCCCGGTGCCGTGACATCGCTGCCGCCACCGGCGCACGTATCACCCTCACCGACGACGTGGCGGCGGGGGTGGCCGGGGTCGATTTCCTCTATACCGATGTCTGGGTGTCGATGGGCGAACCGCAATCCGCCTGGGCAGAGCGGGTCAGCGTAATGCGGCCCTACCAGGTGAACCGGGCGGTGCTGGCGGCCACCGGCAACCCGGCAGTGAAATTCATGCACTGCCTGCCCGCTTTCCACAATGCGGACACCCACGTCGGGCGGGAGATTGAGCAAGCCTACGGGCTACAGGGGCTGGAAGTCACGGAAGAGGTGTTCGAGTCCGCGCAGTCCATTGTGTTTGATGAGGCGGAAAACCGGATGCACACCATCAAAGCCGTTATGGTCGCCACGCTGGCGGACTGAGCAACCTCTCAGCGCGCCGGTGCGCCGGTGCGCTGTACCCGATACGAGCAGAAAACCTATGAAAAAATTCACCTTTCCTTCTGCCTACACCATTCTGTTTTTCCTGATTGCGCTTATCGCCGTGATGACCTGGGTCATCCCGGCGGGCCACTACAACATGGTGATGAATGCCGATCTGGGCAAAGAGGTGCCGGTCGCCGGCACCTACCAGCCCGCCGCGCCGCAGCCGCAAGGGGCAGTTGATGTGCTGCTGGCGCCAATCGACGGCCTCTACAACCACAAAACCAATGAAGCCGGGGCGATTGATGTCTCGCTGTTCGTGTTGATCATCGGTGGCTTTCTTGGCGTGGTGGGTAAAACCGGCGCGATAGATGCCGGTATTGAGCGCGTGATGGTGCGGCTTAGCGGCAAAGAAGTCTGGATGATCCCGATCCTGATGGCGCTGTTCGCCGCCGGCGGCACCATTTACGGCATGGCGGAGGAGTCGCTGCCGTTCTACACCCTGCTGGTGCCGGTGATGGTGGCCGCCCGCTTTGATCCGGTGGTGGCCGCCGCAACCGTGCTGCTCGGTGCCGGGATCGGCACGCTGGGATCGACCATCAACCCCTTTGCCACTGTGATCGCCGCCAACGCGGCGGGTGTGCCCTTCACCACCGGCATCGGCTTACGCCTGCTGGTGCTGGTGGCGGGCTGGCTGGTGTGTGTGGCGTATGTGATGCGTTACGCCTGCCGGGTGCGGCGCGATCCTGCCTGTTCGCTGCTGGCGGACAAATGGGAGGAGAACCGTGCCCATTTTCTCGGCCAGCGGCGCGAAGAGGCGCTGGCATTTACTCCGGTGCGGAAAATCGTGCTGGTGATTTTCGCGCTCGCTTTCGCGGTAATGATCTACGGGGTGGCGGTGCGCGGCTGGTGGATGGCGGAGATCTCAGCGCTGTTTCTGGCGGCGGCGATCCTTACCGGGCTGGTGGCGCGCATGGGGGAAGAGGTGCTGACCAGTACCTTCGTCAACGGCGCGCGTGACCTGCTGGGCGTGGCGCTGATCATCGGCATCGCACGCGGCATTGTGGTGGTGATGGATAACGGCATGATCACCCACACCATCCTGAATTATGCCGAAGGGCTGGTCAGTGGCCTCTCCACGGCGGTGTTTATCAACGTGACTTTCTGGCTGGAGGCGGTGCTGTCGTTTCTGGTGCCGTCTTCCTCTGGGCTAGCCGTGCTGACGATGCCGATTATGGCGCCGCTGGCGGATTTCGCCCAGGTGCCGCGTGATCTGGTGGTCACCGCGTACCAGTCGGCATCCGGTCTGGTTAACCTGATCACCCCCACCTCGGCGGTAGTGATGGGCGGGCTGGCGATCGCCAGGGTGCCCTATGCGCGCTGGCTGAAGTGGGTCGCACCGCTGCTGGGCATACTGTTTGTGATGCTTACCCTGATCCTCAGCCTCGGGGCACTGTTCTGATGTGCAAAAACAGGTAACAAGGTGCCTTCTTTTTCCGGATGGACAACTATCATGGTGAATAAGTCACAAACCACGCTCGACAAGGAACAGAAACAACTGGCGCTCTGCCGGACGCTTATCGCCGGCCACGCCTACCGCTCGCAGGAAGCGCTGCGCCGTGACCTGAAGCGGCACGGCTACCGGCAGGTCAGCCAGTCTACGGTGTCGCGGTTGCTCAGCCTGTTAGGGGTGATCAAAACCCGCAACGCCAGGGGGCATAAAATCTATATCCTGACCCCAAAACCCCAGGCGCTGCCGCATGCTGCCTGCCGCCTGGCGGAGATGGTGCTGAGCATTGAGGCCAACCACGAATTCATTCTGGTGCAGACGGTGGCCGGGTATGGCCGGGCGGTAGGCAGGGTGATTGATCATTGTGCCTTACCTGAGGTACTCGGTGTGGTGGCCGGCAGCAGCATGGTGTGGGTCGCCCCGCGTAACAGCCAGGCCATCGCGCAGACCTGCCGGCAACTCTGCCGCCTGCTGGGGAACCTGTAATTTTCGCGTATGACTATAACGGCCGCAGTGCCGTTATAGCGATCGTCCTCCCTGTTTCTCCCTGCACCTGATAAACAACCAAAGCCGGATAGGCGGTTATCGATTTATCACACTTACGTGAAAAAGATTTAATAAATAATAAAGTAATCATTTAATCTGTTTGAATTTACAGCGCTATTTTTGGGGTGTTAACCTGCCGGTCGCACTATTATTTCGGCGACGTGAGGGACACGTTGCCGGGCAGTAAAAACAGATGTTAATTAAAAGGAGTTTTTATGGAAAAGTTATCAGTAAATAATGTTGCTGCGGTAACCGGCGGCAAAAACTGCAGCACAGACTATACTTGGAGCCTGAATTCATCCAACGGTACCTGGACGTGCCTGGGCTATAACTACTGCACCGATAAGCACGGCAACCGGAAAGATGTAAAATATCACAACGGCACGTATCCCTCTAACTACTGCGGGCCTAAGCCGGTAAAACCCCCTTATCAATGAGTGCGTTAAGCCACGCGGGTAGTTAATTAACATTACAAGGCGTGGCTGATTACGCTACCGGGCGGGCCGTCAAAAACCTGGCCGGTATTGCTCCCCCCACCCCGGTATACAAGCCGGGGTTTTTATTGATGAACACTGATTTGTCATGTTCCCTCCTATTTTTTTGCTTATTAAACGCTTTTATCAATAACTCACTTCACATTAACCGCACTAACGTTAAAAACCTTTAATTTATTCAGGGTGAAATAATGATTTAATTCGTTTGAATTTACAGTGCACTTTTCTCAATGCTACGCTTCCGGCCGATAATTTAACTCAGCACTCTGCTGAATAATGTTTTGGCATAAAGACTATTTTTAACAAAAGGACTTTTTTCATGGAAAAATTAGCGTTGGATAATGTTGACGTTATCGTCGGCGGCAAAGATTGCGGCGTCAATTATGACTGGAGTAACTCAGGGAATACCTGGTATTGCGAAGGTTATAAATACTGCAGAAATAAACACGGTAAACTTTCCGAGGTGGAATATCTGCCGGGGACGTTCCCGTCTTCTTACTGCGGTCCGAAGCCGGTAAAACCGCCTTACCAGGGCGGCCTGCGGAAGTAACGTTGGGTTTAACAGGCGTTTATCATTAACCCCGGCAATCGCCGGGGTTTTTTTATCCTGCTGTACCCGCCTGGTTATTCCCTCTTTCAGCGGATATGAACGGCTTTTAACGCGCCTGTGTTTTTTAATACGCCGGTTTTTCCGCTATGTGTTTATATGCTGTGGGCGCATCGGCCTTTATTTATCCGGGTAAGGTTTTGATATCACCCGCCGGCGGTGGCAGTCACCCGGCTCCAGTTTATGCCCGTGGAGGGAACGCACTTCCAGCGGCTGGACGGGCTGCCCGTAGGCGTTATCCAGCAGCACTGAGTGTGTCTCGCCCTGGTCAAACAGATAGCGCTCCCCCCATTGCCGTATGGCCACCACAATCGGGAAGACGGAACGGCCCTTCTCGGTCAGGACATATTCGCTGTACGCGCTGCCATCTGACGCGGGGCAGATCTCAAATACGCCGATATCCACCAAGAGTTTCAGGCGGGAAGCCAGAATATTTCTCGCCAGGCCCAGATTCTTTTGAAACTCACTGAATCTGCGCACATCGTCAAACGCCTCACGGATGATCATCAGGCACCAGCGTTCACCAATAGATTCCAACGTCCTGGCGACGGGACACTCGCTGGTTCTGAGCGATTCCTGTTTTGCCATCTGGGTTTTCTCTCCGTTTGCCTGTTTATTGACGCCAGCATAATCCTCAGCAAAAGAAGTTGCAAAAAAAAACCACTACGGGTAATTCTATGGGATATGTAGTTTCAAAAAAAAACCAGATAAGGGCGTGATGATGGACGGGAAAACAGGTACGAACGCGGAGGTTGTGGAACAGATGGCGTCGGCAGAGGCCCCGGTGCTGACCCCGCAGATAACCTTTTTGTTCTCACTCACCAGTGCCCTGGCGGTGGCCAATGTCTATTCGGCTCAGCCTTTACTGGAATCAATGTCAGCCAGCCTGAAGGTGGTGCCCGGCACGATAGGCAGCGTCATCACTGCCACCCAGGCGGGGTATGCCGCCGGGTTGCTCTTTCTGGTGCCGCTTGGTGATCGGGTAAACCGAAAAGCCCTGGTTATCACGCATCTGTTACTTTCCGTGCTGGCGCTGGCAGCGGCGGGGTTATCACAAAATCTGGCAACCCTGTTATGTGCGATGTTGTTTACCGGCCTGATGGCGGTGGTGGTGCAACTCATGGTGGCCTGGGCGGCGGTACTGGCGGCTCCCAGGAGGCGCGGGCAGGTTGTCGGCACGGTGACCAGCGGCATTGTGCTGGGCATTCTGCTGGCACGCGTTATCTCCGGAACGATTGCCGATCTCGCCGGCTGGCGGGCTGTTTACCTGACGGCAGCCGGCCTGATGTTGCTCGTCGCCTGTTTACTGGGCAAAGCAATGCCGTCCACCCCGCCCCGGAGGCCAGCGCCCGGTTATATTTCCCTGCTGCTGTCGGTTTTCCGGCTGTTTTTCACGGAGCCGCAGTTGAGGAAGCGGGGGCTTTTGGCACTGCTTATCTTTGCGGCTTTCAGCATGCTGTGGACGTCAATGGTCATGCCGCTCACCGCCATGTCATTGTCACATACGCAGATAGGCCTGTTTGGCCTGGCGGGCATGGCCGGTGCGCTGGCGGCGTCAAAAGCGGGGGCATGGGCAGATGGGGGCAGGGGGCAGCGGGCTACCGGCACAGCACTGGTTGTGCTGACTCTCTCATGGCTGCCCATCGCCTATGCTGAAACGTCTTTGCTGTGGCTCGTCATCGGCGTTATCACGCTGGACTTCGCGGTGCAGACCATCCATGTGACTAACCAGAGCATCCTTCTGGCTGCCAGGCCGGACGCGGCGAGCCGTCTGGTCGGTGCCTACATGTGCTTTTACTCCGTGGGCAGCGCACTGGGTGCCATTGCCGCCACAGCGCTTTATGCGCGCTGGGGGTGGCAGCCCGTCTGCTTCGCGGGTGCCTCTGTGAGTGCCTGTGCTTTGCTCTTCTGGGCAGGATCACGTCAATCATGAAATTATATCATTTGCTGCTCGCCATGCTGATCACGGCCATCTGGGGCATTAACTTTTCCGTGATTAAGCTGGGGCTGAGTTCGGTGGAGCCCTTCACGCTGGCAGGCATACGCTTCATGCTATGCGCGTTACCGGCCCTGTTTTTTATTAAAAAACCAGATGTCCCGTGGCGTTACCTCATCAGCTATGGTCTGGTGTTTGGCATTGGCCTGTGGGGGCTGGTCAATCTGGGGATCAGAACCGGGCTTTCAGCCGGCATTGCGTCACTTTTGCTGCAATTCAGCGCCTTTTTTACCCTTTTGCTGGGGTGTCTGGTGTTTAAAGAGAGCCTCAGCCGTTATCAACTCGCCGGGTTCATCATGGCCTGCGGGGGATTACTGAGCATTGTTTTCATCACTGATGGTTCCGTGACGTTCTCCGGGATGCTGTTGGTGCTGGCGGGCGCCATCGCCTGGAGTATCGCCAACATCATCAACAAGAAGATGGGCACAAAGCAGGTATTCGCCTTTCTGGTCTGGTCGAGCGCCTTTGCGCCGGTGCCCCTTTTTCTGCTGGGCTGGCTGGTTAACGGCACCCGCGGCTATCTATCGCTGGTCAGCCACATGGACGCGCGCGCCATGTTGTCAGTGCTGTTTCAGGTCTATCCCAATACCCTGTTTGGCTACTGGGTATGGAATTCCCTGCTGAAGCAATACCCGGTGTCTACCGTGGCCCCCCTGTCGTTGCTGGTGCCGGTGTTTGGGATGCTGGGTTCAATGGCGATATTTGGGGAAACTATCACACCGGTGAAAATCCTCGCCCTGCTGCTGATTATTTCGGGGCTGGTTGTCGGGTTGTATGGTCAGCGGCTGACGCGTTTTTTGGCAGCATCGCGCGCCGGGTAGCCTGACGTCCGTTAAGCGCTCAGCGTGGTGTTTCTTTATGAACCCACCGCACCAGGCGGTGGCGCACGCCGCCTGGTGCCCGTGTTTCTCTTTTTTCCCATTTCTCACACCGGGTTAACCCCGTAGAATGCCTGTTTCCGAAAGGCGGCGGTAACGGGGCCTGTTCCCGTGACCACGACCTGAAGCACACGCTTTGCAGTGAGATCCCTATGATCCTGATTATCTATGCCCATCCCTATCCACAACACTCACACGCCAACAAACGCCTGATCCAGGCGGCCGGTGAGCTGGATCAGGTTGAAGTGCGATCGCTTTACGATCTCTACCCCGATTTCACGCTGAATGTTGAGGCTGAACAGCAGGCGCTGAGCCGCGCCTCGCTGGTGGTCTGGCAACATCCGATGCAGTGGTACAGCGTGCCGCCGTTACTGAAGCTCTGGTTTGACAAAGTGCTGACCCACGGCTGGGCCTATGGCCACGGCGGCAATGCGCTGCGCGGCAAAAAAGCGCTCTGGGCAGTGACCACCGGCGGTGACAACCACCACTTTGAACTCGGCAGTTTCCCGGACTTCGCCGCGCTGGCGCAGCCGCTGGAAGCCACCGCGCTCTATTGCGGGATGCAGTGGCAGCCGCCGTTTGTGCTGCACGGCACCTTTAACTGTGATCCGGCGACGCTGGAGGCGGCCGCCATCCGCTACCACCAGCAGCTTTCCACCTATCTGCTGCCGCAGGCAGCCAATGAATCGGCCGATGTGCTGACCGGAGGTGCGCATGGATAACCATGAAATGATGCTGGAGGGGCTGATTTACCTCGGCTCCGCCGCACTGATTGTGCCGGTGGCGGTGCGTTTCGGCCTCGGCTCGGTGCTGGGTTACCTGATCGCCGGCTGCCTGATCGGCCCGTGGGGGCTGCGCCTGGTATCGGATGCCGAATCGATCCTGACCTTTGCGGAGATAGGCGTAGTGCTGATGCTGTTTATCATCGGCCTGGAGCTGGACCCGAAACGGCTGTGGAACCTGCGGGTCGCGGTGTTTGGCGGCGGCGGGCTACAGATGGTCGGTTGCGGCCTGCTGCTCAGCGCGTTCTGCTACTTCCTGGGGCTGACCTGGCAGGTGGCGGCGCTGATTGGCCTGACGCTGGCGCTCTCCTCCACGGCGATCGCCATGCAGGCGATGAGCGAACGCAACCTGACCGGCACCCCGATCGGCAACAGCGCCTTTGCGGTGCTGCTGTTCCAGGATATTGCCGCCATCCCGCTGGTGGCGATGATCCCCTTGCTGGCGACCAGCGGCGGCAGCACCACGCTTGCCGCGTTTGCGCTTTCCGCCGGGAAAGTGGTGATGGCGCTGACGCTGGTGGTGCTGCTGGGGCGTTACGTGACCCGCCCGCTGCTGCACTTTGTGGCGAAATCGGGGATGCGTGAAGTCTTCAGCGCCGTGGCACTGTTCCTGGTATTCGGCTTTGGCGTGCTGCTGGAGATGGCTGGGCTGTCGATGGCGATGGGCGCATTCCTCGCCGGGGTGCTGCTGGCCAGTTCGGAATACCGTCATGCGCTGGAGAGCGATATCCAGCCGTTCAAAGGGCTGCTGCTGGGGCTGTTCTTTATCGGCGTCGGGATGTCGATCGACTTCGGCACGCTTATCCACCATCCGCTGCTGATCCTTACGCTGCTCGGCGGCTTTATGCTGCTGAAAGGCGCGCTGCTGTGGCTTATCGCCCCGGTACTGAATGTGCCGCGCGCGCAACGGGCGCTGTTTGCCATCCTGATCGGGCAGGGCAGTGAGTTCGCCTTCGTGGTGTTCAGCACCGCCCAGACCGCCGGGGTGTTACCGGTAGACTGGGCAAAAGCGCTGACGCTGGCAGTGGCGCTCTCAATGGCGGTGACGCCGGTGCTGCTGGTGCTGGCAAAACGCCTGCAAAAAAGCACGCCGGTGAACACCCGCCCGGCCGACACCATTGATGAACATGCGAGTGTCATCATCGCCGGGTTTGGCCGCTTCGGGCAGATCACCGGCCGTATGCTGCTCTCCAACGGCATTAACGCGGTGGTTCTGGATCACGATCCGGATCACGTCGAGACGCTGCGCAAGTTCGGCACCAAGGTGTTCTACGGCGATGCCACGCGGGTGGAGCTGCTGGAATCCGCCGGGGCGGCGCAGGCGAAAGTGCTGATCAACGCCATTGATGACGTGGACGCCAACCTGCAACTCACCGATCTGGCGCGTGAACACTTCCCGCACCTGAAGATCATCGCCCGTGCGCGCGATGTCGATCACTACTACCAGTTGCGGCTGCGCGGCGTGGAGGCCCCGGAGCGTGAGCTGTTTGAAGGGTCGTTGCGTACTGCCCGGCACACGCTGGAGGCGATTGGCTTCGGCGCGTATGAGGCGCGGGAGAAAGCGGACATCTTCCGTGAGTACAACCTGAAGGTGCTGGAAGAGACGCTGCCGAACTACGAGGACACCGAGTTCCGCATCGCCAGTATGCAGCGTGCGAAAGCGATGCTGACGGACGCGATGGCGATGGACCACACCCGTCTGGCGCAGGAGCAGCGCACCGGCTGGCAGGGCCGCCCGGAAGACGCGGAGCTCCCGGTCGAGGACGACACCCCGCGCCCGGCATAAGGGCGCACGAAAAAAAGGCGGGCATGATGCCCGCCTTTTTACTGCCTGTTTTCAGCGACGCGCTATTCAAACGTCCCTCTGACCGTGGCCTTGCCCTGATCCACCACCCGTTTCCCCTTCGCCCAGACCTGATGAATCGCGAGTTCCGGCGTCAGCACCAGCAAATCTGCATCACTCCCCGGCCGCAGTGCGCCTTTGCCCGACAGCCCGAGAAACGCCGCCACATTGCAGGTGAACGGCCGGAGCGCCTCTGCCAGCGGGAACTGATGTTGCTGCACCAGTGTGCGCAGGGCGCGCGGCAGGCTGTCCACGCCGCCGACGCCGATGCCGGTAAGGTTGCCCTGGGCGTCAAACACCGGCTGGCTGCCGTTGCCGTCTGAACTCACGGTGATCTGCGCCAGCGGCACCGCGGCGGCCACTGCCCGCGCCACCGCAGCAGCCGCGTCGATCGGCTGCTCAATGCCGCTGGTGAAATCGATAAAGCCGCCGTCGCGCGCAAACGCCAGCGCGGCGGTAAACAGCGGCTCGCTGCGGTTGAGGTGGGTCGGCAGCAGTTTGCCGATCGGCACATCGCTGTCACGCAGGATGTCATAAAGGGGAGCCAGCAGGCGTGGGCTGTTGCCCATATGGAATACGCTGACGCCCGCCTTGCCGCCGAGCAAGCCACCGACCCGCGCCTGTGCCGCCATCTCCGCCAGCAACGCCGCCGACGGCGCTGAAGAGCGGTGATCGGCAATGGCGCATTTCACCCCAATCACCTTATCAATCAGCGTCAGATCGCGGGCGATGCTGCCGGTAAGCGTGGGGGAGGGCAGCGCATAGGCACCGGTCAGCATAAAGGCGGTGATCCCCTCATGCTCCAGTGCGCGGGTTTTTGCCAGCAGTGTCTCCGGATGACGGGTGATGCCGTCCGTGCCCAGCAGCCCGACCACGGTGGTGATGCCCGCCTCCACCAGCCGCGACAGGGCAATTTCCGGCGTGCGGCTGTGCGGGCCGGCCTCGCCGCCGCCGCCAATCAGGTGCACATGCTGGTCAATCAGGCCGGGGCAGAGGGTGTAACCGTGCAGATCCACCACCGCACAACCGGGTAGGGCGTCGTCTGCGATATGCGGCGCCATCGCGATAATCTGCCCGCCGCTGACCAGCAGATCCTGTTGCCCCAGCGCGTCCGGGCTGTAGACCTCCGCGCCGCGTAATAACGTGATACCTGCCAAAGAAAGATCCATCGGTCGCTCCTATACCAGCGCCTGCATCACCCACAGGGAGAGCAGCGCGTTAATCACACAGACCGCGATAATGTGCGGGTAATACCGGGCGTCCACCCCGGCGGTGCCGAGGCAACGCCCGACGTTCTGCACCGGGTTGCCCATCAGGTAGATGGCGGGCAACAGCACCGTGGCGTCATGCCCGGTCAGCGCCCCGGCCACCACCAGGCTGGCACAGACGCCGACCGCGCCGCCCATGCTCATCAGCGAGGTCAGCAACACGGCCGCCGCTTCCCCCGGCAAGCCCCAGATAGCCATCACCGGGCGGCAGAGGTTGCCGACCATCTCCAGCAGCCCGGTGACTTTCAGCGCCTGGATGATCACAAACGCCATCACCACATTCGGCAGCAGGTTGGTGGTGGCGATGGTGAAGCCGCGCCGTGCGCCGTCAATAAACATCTCCATGACGTTTTTACGTGCCTGCGTCGTCATCTTATTGCTCCTGCGCCCGGCGGCGCTCCAGGCTGTGGATCCAGGCCCGCAGCAGGTTGGCGCCGATAAATTTGAACATCAGGATCACCGCCAGCGGGGTGATCACCGGCACGGTAATCACCGTGAACAGCGCCGCGCCGGAGGAGAAGTAATTGGTGATAAGCGCACTGCCGCTGGTCTGGAAGGTGGCGAAAATGGCTTTCTCCTCACCGGTGATAAGCCCGGCTTCGGCCAGGTCTTTGGTCATGCCGGCGGCGGCGTCGGTGTTTTGCAGGTTGGCGATCAGTGCCAGGGAACAGATGCCGGGGACGCCCAGCAGCGGGCGCAGGATCGGCGTCATCAGTTGTTGCGCGGCGCGCAGGCCGCCCAGCCCTTCGGTCACGGCAATGATGCCGAGCGAAAGGATCACCGACGGCGCCAGCTCCAGCGCAAACAGGAAGCCCTCTTTGGCCCCGGTGCCGCCGGTGCCGCGAAAGGAGACCGCCGTTTGCCCTGCCTCGTTCACGGTGCCGAACGCGCCGTTCAGCACGGTGAAATCAAACACCCGCCACCAGCCGGTGCTGGTGGAAAACAGGCCGGAAAAGAAAATGATCGTAATAAAAAACGCCGGGTAGGCCGCCCAGCCCAGGCGTGCGTCACGCTGCTCAGGTTCCATGAATATCCCTCTCAATTGCGGTGAAGTGAATGGTGCGATGCGGCAGAATGGCCGGAAAAGCACCATAAAACAGCGAACTGGCGAAAAAGGCCGGGCGAGATCAACAAAAGCGGCGTTTCAGCAGGCGACAAAGAAAAGTGGGGCGAAGGGCAACTTTTACGGCGGTGAATGTTAAGCCGTATTGACGGTTCGGGGGGAAAGAGGTTTCCGGGGGTATAACAGAATGTAACCGGCGGGCAATAAAAAGGCGGGCCGCAGCCCGCCTGTCACCCCAAAGGGGCGATCAGCTCAGCGCCACTTTGATGCCGAGCGCGATCAGCACACCGCCCAGCAGGCGATCGATAATCTTCTGCGCTTTGGCCAGCCCGCGGCGCACCGGCTCGCTCTGGATCAACACCACCAGCAGCGGCCACCAGACGGCGGAGAGGCCGAGGATAATCCCGGCGTACCAGAGTTTTTCCCCGACGCTGGAGTTAACCTGCAACACCTGGGTAAACACCGCCAGGAAGAACAGCGTGGCCTTTGGGTTCAGCAGGTTACAGAGGTAGCCCTGGACAAAGGCGGTTTTCAGGCTCACGGATTGGGCGCTGAACTGGCTGAGGTTCATTTTGCTGTCGCCTTTGGCACGCAGCGCCTGGATGCCGACCCAGATCAGGTACGCGGCACCGGCATATTTCAGCACGTTGAACAGCCACGGCGTGGTGGTGATCACCACCGCCAGCCCGGCGACACAGTAGGTCATATGGGTGGCGACACCGCAGGTCACACCGAGCGCGGTGATCATGGCGGCGGAGCGCGGGTAGCGGGCGGCGTTTTTAATCACCAGGAAGAAATCGGGGCCGGGGGAGAGCATACCCAGGGCTGCGATGGTCGCGACAAACAGAGACGTTTCTAACATTATTGACAAAACCGGGAGCGGAAAACGGGAATGATAGCCTCCCCGGCAAAATTTCGCATCACGCTTATTGGTTATCCGCTGCCGTTATGTTAACAATTCCCTTTTCTTTGTAATGATAAAGGGGCCGTTATGCAGGCAGTTTCCTTGTCGCCGCCTCCGGCGACCGCCCACCCGCAACAGCGGGAGATTACCCGGCTCTGCATTCAATGCGCGCTGATGCTGCTCCAGCACGGCGCGGAAAGTATGCTGGTGGAGCAGCTCGCCGCGCGGCTCGGCATCGCGCTCGGCATGGACGCCGTCGAGAGCGCCATCTCCGCCAATGCGGTGGTGCTGACCACCCTGAGCAACGGCCACTGCCTGACCACCACCCGCCGCAACAGCGACCGCGGCATCAATATGCATGTGGTCACTGAGGTGCAGCACTGCGTGATCCTGGCGGAGCACAAGCTGTTGCAGAGTGACGACGTGGCAAAACGGCTGGCGAACATCCGGCCGCTGCGTTACCCGCGCTGGCTGGTAGTGCTGATGGTCGCCTGCTCTTGTGCCTGTTTCTGCCGGCTGAACGGCGGCGGCTGGAGCGCGGCGGCGGTGACCTTTGTGGCGAGCGGTGCCGCGATGGCGGTGCGCCAGTGGCTGACCGCGCGGCAGATGAACCCGCTGATCAACTTCTGCCTGACGGCGTTTGTGGCGACGGCGATTGCCGGTTTGCTGTTGCGGCTGGAGGTGCTGCATACGGCGTCAGGCGTGGCGATGGCCGCCAGCGTGCTGCTGCTGGTGCCGGGCTTCCCGCTGATTAACGCGGTGGCGGACATGTTCAAAGGGCATGTGAATACCGGGCTGGCGCGTTGGGCGATGGCCAGCCTGCTGACGCTGGCGACCTGCATCGGCATGGTGATGGCGATGGCGCTGTTTGATCTGCCGGGGTGGTCATGAACCTGTTGCTGCTGTTGCTGGAAGATATGGCGCTGGCGGCCATTCCGGCGCTGGGGTTTGCCCTGGTGTTTAATGTGCCGCAGCGGGCGCTGCCCTACTGCGCCGCGCTGGGGGCCGCCGGGCATGGCGCCCGGCTGCTGATGATGCACGCCGGGCTGCCGGTTGAGTGGGCGTCACTGCTGGCGGCGGTGCTGATTGGGGTGATCGGCATTAACTGGTCACGCTGGCTGCTGGCGCACCCGAAAGTGTTTACCGTGGCGGCGGTGATCCCGATGTTCCCCGGCATCTCAGCTTATACGGCGATGATCGCGGTGGTGGAGATTGCCCGTGTGGGTTACAGCGAAGTGCTGATGGCACGCATGGTGACCCATTTCCTGCGGGCCGGGTTTATCGTCGGCGCGCTGTCGGTTGGCCTGTCGCTGCCGGGGCTGTGGCTCTACCGCACGCGGCCGGGCGTCTGACCCTTTTTGGGCAGTCCGGGCGATCTTATTCTGCCGGGTGTGCCTTTAGATACGATGAAACACGTGAATAAGTCACTATTTGTGGCGAAATAAACGGTAAAATGCCGGCTTCGCTAAGAGCTGTCTTATAAATTCTTGCGGAGGGGCGAACGCTATCGACGACTTTACTCCCTTTCCGTATAGTGGCAGCACTTTTCGGTGACACACTTTTTTCCGACGACAACACTTTCCGACACACAAGGTTCAACAATGATTATCAGCCTGATCGCTGCACTGGCGGTGGATCGCGTTATTGGTATGGAAAACGCCATGCCATGGCATTTACCGGCTGACTTGGCGTGGTTTAAACGTAACACGCTCAACAAACCGGTAATTATGGGACGCAAGACGTTTGAGTCTATTGGACGCCCGTTACCGGGACGCCACAATATTGTTATCAGCAGCCATCCGGGCGACCACGACGGCGTCACCTGGGTGACCTCGGTTGACGACGCGATCGGCGCCGCCGGTGAGGCCGCTGAAGTGATGGTGATTGGCGGCGGGCGGGTGTACACCCAGTTCCTGCCGCGCGCTGACCGCCTCTACCTGACGCACATCGATGCGGAAGTCGAGGGCGACACCCATTTCCCGGACTACGAGCCGGACGAATGGGAGAGCACCTTCAGCGAGTTCCACGATGCAGATGACAATAACTCCCACAGCTACTGCTTCGAAATCCTCGACCGCCGTTAACGCCTGACTGACCCCGGCGCGTGAGCTTCACGCGCCTGTTTCCCCTGTTTTCCCGCTGTAACAATTCTTGTTTTTTGTAACAATCCTGTCACTTTCCCTGTTTACACTGGCCCGCATCATTGCAGCCGGCAGCCTTGCTGCGTCAAATAAAGCATAGGGAATTCCGCATGAGTGACAAAATTGAACTGAACGACGATCGCCTGATCAACCCCACCCGCCGTAAGTTGCTGCTCGGCAGCGCCGGGGCGGTGGGGCTGGCGGGTTTCCTGGGCGGCATCAGCGCGTTCCCCGGCAAAAGCTGGGCCGCCGGTACGGCCGCAGGCGTCACCGGCAGCCCGCTGCTGGGCTTCAAAGGCATCGCCGCCTCCACGGAAGACAAGGTGGTACTGGCAGAAGGCTACCGTGCGGATGTGCTGATCTCCTGGGGTGACCCGCTGCACCCGGATGCCCCGGCTTTTGACCCGAACGGCGGCAACAGCGCAGCCGATCAGGAGAAGCAGTTCGGCGACAACAATGACGGCATGAGCTTCTTCCCGCTGGATGAAAACCGCGGCGTCATGGCGATCAACAACGAATACGTCAACGAACAGTACCTGTTCGCCCACGGCGGCAGCAAAGCCACCAGCCTGGAAGATGTGCGTAAATCCCAGGCGGCGCATGGCGTCTCGGTGGTGGAAGTGCGCCGCATCGCCAACTCCCCGCGCTGGGAAAAAGTGATCGATTCGCGCTACAACCGCCGCATCACCGCCGCCACGCCGATGACCTTCAGCGGCCCGGCAGCCGGCAATGCGCTGCTGAAAACCGAGGCAGACCCAAGCGGCACCAGGGTGCTCGGCACCTTCGGCAACTGCGCCAACGGCAAAACCCCGTGGGGCACCTACCTCACCTGCGAAGAGAACTTCGACACCTATTTCGGCACCAAACAAGCAGGGTTTGTCACCACGGCCGATCAGAAACGCTACACCCTGAAGCCGGATGAGCCGGAGCGCAACTGGCCCGATTTCGACCCGCGTTTCGACGTGGCGAAAAACCCGAATGAATTTAACCGCTTCGGTTGGATCGTGGAAATCGACCCGATGGACCCAACCTCCACGCCGATCAAACGCACCGCCCTCGGCCGTTTCAAGCATGAAAATGCCGCCGTGACCGTGGCGAAAGATGGGCGTGTGGTGGTGTATATGGGCGACGACGAGCGCGGCGAGTTCATCTACAAATATGTCTCCAACGGCAAAGTGGACACCGCCAACCCGGCCAACAACCGCACCCTGCTGGATGAAGGCACGCTCTACGTCGCACAGTTCAACGGCGATGAGAACGGCACCCCGCTGAAAGGCACCGGCAAATGGCTGGCACTGCGTTTCGGTGAGAACGGCCTGACGCCGGAGAACGGCTTCCAGGATGCGGCGCAGGTGGTGATCTTCGCCCGTAAAGCGGCGGCCAAAGTGGGCGCGACCCGCATGGACCGCCCGGAATGGATCGCGGTGAACCCGCATGACGGACGCGCTTACTGCACCCTGACCAACAACAGCAAGCGTGGCGGCGAGGGAATGCCCCTGAACGCGGCGAACCCGCGCCCGGACAATATCTACGGCCAGATCATCCGCTGGGATGAGGGCGGCGACGCCACCGCAGAAAACTTCCGCTGGGACATGTACGCGCTGTGCGGCAACCCGATTGCCCACCCGCAGGGCGTGAACCGCGGCACCCCGAACATCACGGCGGAAAACACCTTCAACAGCCCGGATGGCCTGGGCTTTGACCGTGACGGCCGCTTATGGATCCTGACTGACGGCAAGTACACCAATAAGGATGACTACCAGGGGCAGGGCAATAACCAGATGCTGGTCGGTGACCCGAAAAGCGGTGAGATCCGCCGTTTCCTGGTGGGGCCAAAATCCTGTGAGCTGACCGGCGTGGCCTTCACCCCGGACTACCGCACGCTGTTCGTCAACATCCAGCACCCCGGTGAAGAGGGCGATTCCCACTTCCCGAATAACAGCCCGCGCCCGCGTTCGTCGGTACTGATGATCACCCGTGAGGATGGCGGCATCATCGGCGCGTAACGTAACGCCTGAACCGCGCGCATAAAAAAGCCGCCGGGCACTCACCCGGCGGCTTTTTACATCTCATCAGGCCTCAGAACACCCGGCAGAAAATCAGGACGCTTTCGGCGTGGCGTCGTCGAGGTCCGGCTGGCGCAGCGAGGGCTGGTGGAAATAGGTTTTATCTTCCCAGCGCAGCAGCGTTAAATCACCGCCCCAGCAGCAGCCGGTGTCGAGGGCGTAGATCCCCTCCGGCGTGCCGCGCCCTTCCAGCGAGGCCCAGTGACCAAAGATAATTGCGTAACCTTGTTCGGCAACCTGGTTCGGCAGCGCAAACCACGGCTTCAGCGGGGGAGGCGCGCGATCCGGCGTGTCTTTGCAGATCATGTCGAGCTGGCCGTTCGGGAAGCAGTAACGCATCCGCGTCAGCGCGTTGGTGCCGAAACGCAGGCGCGCCAGGCCGGTGAGTTCCGGCAGCCAGTTGTTCGGCATATCACCGTACATGGCATCCAGGAACAGCGGGTAGCTGTCACTGCCCAGCACCGCTTCCACCTCACGCGCACACATTTTCGCCGTCTCTAAATCCCACTGCGGTGTGATGCCGGCGTGCGCCATCACCAGGCGTTTTTCCTCATCCACCTGCAGCACCGGCTGGCGGCGCAACCAGTTGATCAGGTCATCCGCGTCCGGGGCGTCCAGCAGCGGCGTGATGCGATCTTTCGGCTTGTTACGGCTGATCCCGGCGTACACCGCCAGCAGGTGCAGGTCATGGTTGCCCAGCACCATCCGCACCGCGGAGCCGAGTGAGCGCACATAACGCAGCACCTCCAGCGACGCAGGGCCACGGGCAACCAGGTCACCGGTGAGCCACAGGGTGTCATGGACCGGGTCAAACGCCACCTGCGCCAGCAGCGCGCGCAGCTCGTTGTAACAGCCGTGGATATCGCCTATCAGGTATGTCGACATAGATCAGTTAATCATGGTTGGAATGGCGAGACGGAACGCCGGAATAGCGACACGGAAGGCGTCGCCGTTCTGGTCAACCATCTCGTAGTGCCCTTGCATGGTGCCGAGCGGGGTCTCCAGCACGGCGCCGCTGGTGTACTGGAATTCACTGCCCGGCGCGATCAGCGGTTGCTCACCGACCACCCCTTCGCCCTGAACTTCCATTTTGCCGCCGTTGCTGTTGGTGATGAGCCAGTACCGGCGCAGTAACTGCACCGGATGGCGCCCCAGGTTGCGGATCGTGATGGTATAGGCAAACACATAGCGATCCTCTTCCGGGAAGGAGTGGGACTCAATGTAAACACTCTGTACCTGAACGCAGACGCGGGGCGACTCAATCATTACAGCGACTCCTGTGGTTCCTGCTGCAAAGGCGGGTTGGCGGAGAGCCAGTTCGCCAGTGCGCAATACTGCGCCACTGAGATGTTCTCCGCACGCAGGCTGGGGTCAACCCCCAGTTCGGTCAACTGCTCCGGCGTAAAGAGGTGGCCGAGGCTGTTGCGGATCGTTTTACGGCGCTGGTTAAACGCCTGGGTGGTGATGCGGCTCAACATGCGCACATCGCCGACCGGGTACGGCAGCTCACGGTGTGGTACCAGGCGCACCACGGCGGAATCCACTTTCGGCGGCGGGGTAAAGGCCGTCGGCGGCACTTCCAGCACCGGGATCACGTTGCAGTAATACTGCGCCATCACCGTCAGGCGGCCATAGGCTTTGCTGTTCGGCCCGGCAACCAGGCGGTTGACCACCTCTTTCTGCAACATAAAGTGCATGTCGCGGATCGCCTGAGTATAGCTGAAAAGATGGAACATCAACGGGGTGGAGATGTTGTACGGCAGGTTGCCGAATACGCGCAGCGGCTGCCCGGCTTCTTCCGCCAGCTCAGCGAAGTTCACCGTCATGGCGTCCTGCTGGTGGATGGTCAGCTTGTCTTTCAGCGTGGGGTGCACTTCAAGGCGGGCCGCCAGGTCGCGGTCCAGCTCGATAACGGTCATTTTGTCCATGCGTGCGCCGACGGGTTCAGTCAGCGCGCCGAGGCCGGGGCCAATCTCCACCACGGCTTCGCCGGGTTGCGGGTGAATGGCAGACACAATGCTGTCGATGACAAACTGATCGTTTAAGAAGTTTTGTCCAAAACGTTTGCGGGCAAAATGCCCTTGGTGGACTCGATTATTCATTACTGTTGGTTATCATTTTAATGGCAAGGTTTAAGGCCGTTTTGAAGCTGCCTGCGTCGGCGGTGCCGCTGCCGGCCAGCTCTAAAGCGGTACCGTGGTCAACTGAGGTCCTGATAAAGGGCAGGCCGAGGGTGATGTTCACCGCGCGGCCGAACCCCTGATATTTTAGCACCGGCAGCCCCTGATCGTGGTACATCGCCAGCACCGCATCCGCATGTTGCAGATATTTGGGCTGGAACAGGGTGTCCGCCGGCAACGGGCCGGTCAGTTGGATCCCGGACTCACGCAGTGCGTTCAGCGCCGGGATAATGGTATCAATCTCTTCACGCCCCATGTGGCCGCCTTCACCGGCATGGGGGTTCAGGCCGCACACATAGATATGCGGGCGGGCAAGACCAAATTTGGTGCGCAGGTCGCTATCCAGAATGGTGATCACTTCATGCAGGCTCTGCGGGGTAATGGCATCCGCCACCGCTTTCAGCGGCAGGTGCGTGGTCGCCAGTGCCACGCGCAGCTCTTCGGTCGCCAGCATCATCACCACACGTTCGCAGCCGCTGCGGTCAGCAAAGAACTCGGTATGGCCGCTGAACACCACGCCCGCGTCGTTGATCACCCCTTTGTGTACCGGGCCGGTGATAAGCGCGGAAAACTCGCCGTTCAGGCAACTGTCACAGGCGCGCGCCAGGGTTTCCACCACGTAGGCGCTGTTGGCGACGTTCAGCGTACCGGCCACGGCCGGTTCCGCCAGCGCCACCGGCAGCACGGTGAGTTGCCCGGCCTGCGGGGTAAACGCCTGCCCCGGCTGGTAGGTGCGCAGGCAAAGCGGCAGCCCAAGCTGGGCGGCGCGCTGAGACAACAAAGCCGGATCGGCGCACACCACCAGCTCAACAGGCCACGCCTGCTGAGCCAGGGCAATCACCAAATCCGGCCCAATCCCGGCGGGTTCGCCGGGCGTAATGACCACAGGTTTAGGGTTGTTGAGCATTGCCATCCAGGATTTTTACGTAGGCACTGGCGCGTTGTTCCTGCATCCAGGTCTGTGCCTCTTCAGCAAATTTGCGGTTGAACAGCAGCCGGTATGCCCGGTCTTTCTGGGCCGCATCGGTTTTATCCACCTGGCGGGTGTCCATCAGCTGGATCAGGTGCCAGCCAAAGGCGGAGTGAACCGGCTGGCTGAGTTCCCCTTTCTGCAATTTCAGCAAGGCGTCACGGAAGGCCGGATCATACATATCCGGGGATGCCCAGCCCAGATCGCCGCCCTGCATGGCAGAGCCCGGATCCTGGGAAAGCTGTTTCGCCAGGGTGGCGAAGTCCGCTTTGCCGCTCTTGATCTGCGCGATCGCGTCCTGCAATTTGGCGCGCGCCTGGTCGTCAGTCAGCACCACGGACGGCTTCAGCAGGATGTGGCGGGCGTGCACTTCGGTAACCGACACTGTCTGGTTGTTGCCGCGGATGTCGTTCACGCGCAGGATGTGGAAGCCCACACCGGAGCGGATCGGCCCGACCACCTGGCCTTTCTGCGCGGTTTGCAGGCGTTCAGCAAACAGCGTCGGCAGCTCTTCCAGCTTGCCCCAACCCATCTGGCCGCCTTTCAGCGCCTGCGGGTCAGCGGAGTAGGTGATCGCCAGTTTGCCGAAATCGGCCCCGCTGTTGATCTCACCCACCAGTTTTTTCGCCAGATCTTCTGCCTGATCGACCTGATCCTGAGTCGGGTTTTCCGGCAGCGGGATCAGGATGTGGCTCAGGTTGAATTCCGCACCGCTGCCGTTCTGGGCGGCGATCTGCTTCGACAGTGATTCCACTTCCTGCGGCAGGATGGTCACGCGGCGGCGCACTTCGTTGTTACGCACTTCAGAGATCAGCATCTCTTTACGGATCTGCGCGCGGTAGGTGCCGTAGTTCAGGCCGTCATAGGCCAGGCGGCTGCGCAGCTGATCCACGCTCATGCGGTTCTGGGCGGCAATGTTGGCAATCGCTTTATCGACGTCCGCGTCGGTCAGGGTAATGCCCATTTTCTGCGCCATCTGCAACTGGATGTTGTCCATGATCAGACGCTCCAGAATCTGGTGGCGCAGCGTGTTGTCATCCGGCAGTTGCTGGCGGGCGTCTTTTGCATTCATCTTCACTGACTGCATCAGGCCATCCACATCACTCTCCAGCACGACGCCGTTATCCACCACGGCGGCGACCCGGTCAACTTCCTGCGGTGCTGCGAACGCGGTATTGGCACAGATAGCCAAGCCGAGAATCAGCGTTCTCCAGTTCTTCATACCTTTTCCATTTTTGTCATCCGCATAGCGGGTTAAAGTTTACACATCTTGCAGTTGCACATAATCAGAATGCACGCTGATACGGCAGGATACCCTGCTTCAGCATCTCATCCGTCCCGAGCGAATGGTTACTGCTCAGGCCGCGCAACTCAATATTAAATGACACCCTGTTATCGTACTGGCTTGATTGGGTCGTGTTGTCCCAGTCAGTGATTTTGCGCTCATACCCGAGGTTGATGGCCCAGCAGCAGGTGCTGTACTGCACCCCGATCAGCTGATCGGCCGGCTGTTTCGCCTCAATATCGTAGTAGTAAGCGGCCACCACAGCCCAGCGGTCGGCCAGAGGCCAGCTCGCTGTCATCCCTACCTGGGAAATACCCTGCTGGTAACCGGGGTTCTGCACACTCGGCAGCGTGGCCTGGATGTATTCCGGGCTGGCGTAACGGTAATTCAGCTGAACCATCCGCTCTGCGTCTTTCCGGTACTCCACCACCGCATCGCCCAGGGCCACGGCGTCGAGACGGGTGTCATACTGCAACCCACCACGCAGGCCCCAGTTGTTGTCGATCCGCCAGTAGGTATCCCCGGCCCACACCAGGCTGCCGGTATCGTCGCTTTCATCCAGCGAGGAGTTCGGGTCACCGGTGCGCGGCTGGGTGAAGTAGTAGATTTGACCCGCAGAAACATTAAAACGTTCAACCAGCGCATCATCATAAATCCGCGAGGTCACCCCGGCGGCCAGCTGGTTGGCTGACGCGATGCGATCCAGGCCGCTGTAACTGCGGTCACGGAACAGGCCGGTATAGTCCGATTGCAGCAGGGTGGAGTCGTAGGTGTAGATGTCGCTCTGGTTGCGGTACGGGATGTAAAGGTACTGCGCGCGCGGCTCGAGCGTCTGGGTGTAGCCCTCGGCCCAGGTCATGCTGCGGTCAAACACCATTTTGCCGTCGGTCTTGAACTCCGGCATGGTGCGGTTGACGTTGTCCTGCAGCGCCAGGTTGTTATTGGTATTGAATTCGTCCGGCACATCCTGCTGGTAGTGCGTGGCCAGCAATTTGGCTTCGGTGTCCAGGCTGCCCCAGCTGTTGGCCAGCGGCAGGCTCAGGGTCGGCTCAATGTGCAGGCGCGTCGCTTCCGGGTTGTCCGGGTTGACGCTGGTGAATTTCACCGCCTGCCCATAGATGTTGAAATCAAACGGGCCGACATCATTCTGGTAGTAGTTGATGTCGAGCTGCGGCTGCGCACGGTAGGCGTTGGCGTTGCCCGAATCGGCAAAGACCTGGAACTGTTTCGACGCCAGTTTCACATCCCAGTGGGTGTCCGCATAGCCGATGCTGAATTTCTGCGTGGCGTAGCCATCGGTGGTGGACCCGTACGTGGAGTCGAGGTCAGTGAAGTATTTGGAGTCACTGACTTTCAGGTAGTCGATGTCAAAACGCCACACCTGATCCATTACCCCGCCGTGGCGCCAGTAGAAGAGCCAACGGGTGTTGTTGTCATCTTCCGGGTAATCTTTTTCGTACTCTTTGTCGCTCGGCAACCAGTCAAATTCCACCACACCGGCGCCTGGGGCGGTCAGGTAGCGGAACTCATTCTGGAACTGCATCCCACGCTTGCTGATGTAGTGCGGCGTCAGCGTGGCGTCAAAGTTGGGCGCGATGTTCCAGTAGTACGGCAACATGAACTCGAAGCCGTTGTTGCTGCCGAATTTGGCATTCGGGATCAGGAACCCGGAACGGCGGCGGTCGCCCACCGGCAGTTGCAGGTACGGGCTGTAGAATACCGGCACCGGGCCGATTTTAAAGCGCGCATTCCAGATCTCGGCGACTTCTTCCTGGCGATCGTGGATAACCTCGGAACCGACCACGCTCCAGCTGTTGTCACCGGGCAGGCAGGAGGTAAAGGTGCCGTTGTCGAGGATGGTGTAGCGGTTGCTGTCACGCATCTTCATCTTGTCGGCGTTACCCCGGCCCTGGCGTCCTACCATCTGGTAGTCGCCCTGATCCATATCGGTATCTTTGGTGTTCAGGTTGGAGAAGGCGCGCGGGCCTTTCAGCTTGATCTGGTTGTCGTCGTAATGGACGTTACCGGTGGCCGTCACGGTGCGCGTCGGCTCCGGCTGGTTTTCCACCTGCGTCTGGTTCAGCTCGACCTGGTCAGCCGTCAGCGTACTGTTGCCCTGCTGGATATTGACGTTCCCGGAGAAGACCGCATTGTCCGGGTAATTGGCCTCACTTTTGTCGGCCTGGATATGCACCGGCAGCGTGTTGGGGTCGCCATTAACCAGCGGCTTATTATAGGTGGGAACGCCGATCATGCATTGTTCAGCGAGGTCGGCCAGCGCACCCTGGCTGTAGAGTGCCGAGCCAATCATGGTGGCCAGCAGTGTTGGGAGACATTTTTTCATACGCGGTATTCGGTGTTCCGTCATCAGAGGCGTCATGCCGGCAAACGGTCAGAGACTATATCACTCATCAGCGTTGCGCTAGTGTTAAATCCAGCCGTGGGTCTGTCGTCGTTAGGCATCCGGATAAATGCCGGGTATGATAAAGCAAATCTGACGCAACGGCATGTGAATTGAGGAGTATATGCAGTATTGGGGAAAGGTGCTCGGCGTTGTACTGGGCTTGATGTCCGGCGCAGGCTTTTGGGGCGTAGTACTAGGGTTGTTGATCGGCCATATGGTTGACAAGGCGCGGGCCGCCCGCAGCCGCGGCTACTTTGCCGACCAGCAGACAAGACAGACCATATTTTTCCGCACCACCTTCCAGGTCATGGGGCACCTGTCGAAATCGAAGGGACGCGTGACGGAAACGGATATCCAGACCGCCAACCTGTTTATGCAGCGCCTGAACCTGCATGGCGAGCAGCGCACTATGGCGCAGCAGGCTTTCCGTGAGGGTAAAGAGGGCAACTTCCCGCTGCGTGAGAAACTGCGTGAACTGCGCAGCGTCTGCTTCGGCCGCTTTGACCTGATCCGCATGTTTCTGGAGATCCAGTTGCAGGTGGCGTTCAATGACGGCGAGCTGCACCCGAACGAGCGCCAGGTGCTGTATGTGATTGCCGAGGAGCTGGGCATTTCGCGCGGCCAGTTTGAGCAGTTCCTGCGCATGATGGAAGGCGGCCAGCAGTTCGGCGGGCAGCAGCAGGGCGGTTACTCCCACGGCGGTTTCCAACAGCCGCAGGGGCCGACGCTGGCCGATGCCTGCAAAGTGCTGGGCGTGAAAGAAGAGGACGATGCCACCACCATCAAGCGTGCGTACCGCAAGCTGATGAGTGAGCACCACCCTGATAAGCTGGTGGCCAAAGGGTTGCCGCCGGAAATGATGGAGATGGCGAAGCAGAAAGCGCAGTCGATTCAGGCCGCCTATGACCTGATCAAACGCGAGAAAGGTTTCCGCTAAGCCCGTTGCGTGCCGTGTCACCGCGAAAGCCGCCCCTGGGGCGGCTTTTTTATGGTTTCAGCGCCCGCGCAGCTTACGTACCACCTCGAACTCGTCGAAGAACACCGGGGTGCCGCGCTGCATGGAGAGGTTACCGGCGACACCGGTCAGGATAGACAGGGTGCCGGCGCGGTGGTCGGCGGCGCGGTGCAGCGGGTCAGCGGGCGGGTTGCCGAACAAGTCCGCCAGCATCGCCTGATCGCCGCCGCCGTGCCCGCCTTCACCGGCGGTAAAGTCCGCTTCCCACGGGGTGCCGAACATCGGGTACACGGTGATGCGGCAGGCGTCGAGGTTGCCTTCCTCCTCGCGCAGGCCGCCGCCGTTGACGTAGGAGTTCTCCTCCACGTTCATCTCCAGCCGCCCCTTGCTGCCGTTGAACACCACATTCAGCCCCTCTTTCGGCAGGTACGCGTTGAGGGAATAGGTGAGCTGCGTGCGGTTGCGGTACTTCACCAGCACTGACAGCGTATCCTCAATGGTGATGCCGTCGCTGAAGACGCTCTGGTCACGGTAGTAGCTGTCTTCATGCTCCGCCTCCAGGTAGAGCGCGCGCAGTTGCGGGTTCTCGTCCATATGCAGGGCAAACGGGTCATCCGCGGCCTGCGGCGCGCCGTGCGCCCGGCTGTAGAACCGGGTTTCGCCGCGTTTTTCCGCATTCTCCCGGCCGTAAAAGCGCAGGTCGCCCAGTGCAAACACCTGTTCCGGCGAGCTGTTGAGCCAGAAGTTCATCAGGTCGAAATGGTGGGTCGATTTGTGCACCAGCAGCCCGCCGCTGTTGCGCTTGTCGCGGTGCCAGCGGCGGAAGTAGTCCGCGCCGTGCTCGGTATTCAGCAGCCACTCAAAATGCACTGAAAACACCTCACCAATGGTGTCGTTCATCAGCAGTTCACGCACTTTGCTGTGGTGCGGCGCATAACGGTAGTTGAACGCCACGCGTACCTGGCGGCCGGTCTTCTCAATCGCCTCTGCAATACGCAGGGCGCGCGCCGCGTCGATGGTCATCGGCTTTTCGGTGATCACATCACAGCCGGCGTGCAGCGCCCGCACAATATAGTCGTCGTGGGTACGGTCGATGCTGGTAACAATCACGATATCCGGCCGGGTTTCGGCGATCATCGCCTCAAACTGCCCGGCCCGCCAGGTGGACACCGGTGCCGCCCCGGCCTTGGCCAGCAGATGGTTGGCGTAGTCCATCCGCGTCTGGTTAGTGTCGCAGAACGCCACCCACTGCGCGCTTTCGCGGTAGGTGGCGGCAATTGCCTCAAGGTAAAGCCCGGCGCGGCCGCCGGTGCCGACCAATGCATATCTTTTCATCCAACATTCTCCTGAGAGCCGCACCCAACCGGGCGGGCGGAAAAGGGGGAAGTGCCCATGCTGACAGCATGTTTTTTAAGCATAATGCCTCTCCGTGACCGTTACCCGCATGGCGGTGATAAACAGTAAAAGAGAGCGGCCGCCGGAAAACAGGCAAAGGGCAGCCGCGCTTAACGCTATGTTATGCGCGGTGGAAAAAAGGTGCGTCAGGTCACAACCAGCGCGCCTGCCCGGGCGGGCAGGGCAGTCAGAAATCCGCCGGGGCGCGGAAGGTCATGGAAGTGTGGTAGTGCGGGTGGGCCAGCGTCAGGGTTTCAGCGTGCAGTTGCAGGCGGTTGGCCATCGCCCGGGCTTCCGGCGGCGCGTAAAAATTATCGCCGAGGATCGGGTGGCCGAGCGCCAGCATATGCACCCGTAACTGGTGTGAACGGCCGGTGACCGGGGTCAGCCGCACGCGGCTGGTGCCGTCCTCATCCCGTGACAAAACCTGATAGAGCGTCTGCGCGGTTTTGCCGGTTTCAAAGCAGACTTTCTGCTTCGGCCGGTTCGGCCAGTCGCAAATCAGCGGCAGGTCAATCAACCCTTCATCCTCTGCCACATGCCCCCAGACCCGTGCCAGGTAGCTTTTTTTCGGTTCGCGTTCGCGGAATTGCCGCTTCAGCTCCCGCTCTGCCGGTTTGGTCAGCGCCACCGCCAGCACGCCGCTGGTGGACATATCCAGCCGGTGCGCCGATTCCGCCAGCGGGAAATCCCGCTGCACGCGCGTGATCACGCTGTCCTGATGCTCTTCGGCACGGCCGGGCACCGACAGCAGGCCGCTCGGCTTGTTCACGACCATGATGTGATAATCCTGATAGAGAATCTGTAGCCACGGCTCTTGCGGCGGGTTATAGCCTTCCAGCGGCGGTGTCTGTGACGCGGTATGGTCGCTCATGGTGTTGGGTCACTGTAGAGGAGAAAACAGCCGGGCGCGGTGTGCGCCCGGACCGGGGTTACTGGTGGCTCACCACCACCAGACGGATGGCATCCAGCCGCCAGGTGGCGTCGTTGAGGTTCGCCAGCACCTGCTTACGGTTGAACTCCAGCGCTTCGACTTCGTCGTCACGGATGTTCGGGTTCACCGCGCGCAGCGCTTCCAGGCGGGCGAGTTCGGCGCTGGTCTGCTCGTCGGCTTCGATTTTCGCCGCCTCGATCAGCGCCCGCGCCTCGTCGGCCACCAGGGCTTCCGCGTGTTGCAGCATCGCGTGCACATCCTGCTGCACCGCATTCACCAGCTTGCTGGAGGTATGGCGGTTCACCGCGTTCAGCTGGCGGTTGAAGCTCTCAAACTCCACCTGTTTGGCGAGGTTGGTGCCTTTGCGGTCCATCAGCATACGGATTGGCGTCGGCGGCAGGAAGCGCGTCAGCTGCAGGTGTTTCGGCGCCTGCGCTTCCACCACATACACCAGCTCGGTGAGCAGGGTGCCGACCGGCAGCGCCTTGTTCTTCAGCAGCGACACGGCACAGCTGCCGGTGTCACCGGAGAGGATCAGATCCAGCCCGTTGCGGATCAGCGGGTGCTCCCAGGTGATGAACTGCGTGTCCTCGCGTGACAGCGCCTGCTCACGGTCGAAGGTCACGGTGCAGCCATCCTGCGGCAGGCCGGGGAAATCCGGTACCAGCATGTGATCAGACGGCGTCAGCACAATCAGGTTGTCGCTGCGGTCATCCTGGTTGATGCCGACAATATCGAACAGGTTAAGCGCAAAGTTTACCAGGTTGACGTCATTATCACCTTCGGCGATCGCCTCAGCCAGCGCCTGCGCGGCCTCACCGCCGTTGGAGTGCTGCTCCAGCAGGCGGTCACGCCCCTGCTCAAGCTGGCGGCGCAGGGCATCGTGCTCGAGGCGGCACTGGTGCACAAATTCCGGCAACCCTTCCTGCTCGGACGGGGTGGCAAGGTAGCCGATCAGCTGCTCGTAGTGCTTGTCATAAATCGCGCGGCCGGTCGGGCAGGTGTGCTCGAACGCGTCCAGCCCGTCGTGATACCAGCGGATCAGCACCGCCTGCGCGGTCTGCTCCAGGTACGGCACCATGATCTGGATGTCACGCTGCTGGCCGATACGATCCAGACGGCCGATGCGCTGCTCCAGCAGGTCCGGGTTGAACGGCAGATCGAACATCACCAGATGGCTGGCGAACTGGAAGTTACGCCCTTCAGAGCCAATCTCCGAGCAGAGCAGCACCTGCGCGCCCTCTTCGGCGGAGGCGAAATAGGCCGCGGCGCGGTCACGTTCGATAATCGACAGCCCTTCGTGGAATACCCCGGCGCGGATGCCTTCACGCTCACGCAGCACCTGCTCCAGTTGCAGCGCGGTTTCTGCTTTGGCGCAGATCACCAGCACTTTTTCGTCGCGGTTGCTGGTCAAAAAGCCCATCAGCCACTCGACGCGCGGGTCGAAGTTCCACCAGGTGCCGTTCTCGCCTTCGAACTCCTGATAGATGCGCTCCGGGTAGAGCATGTCACGCGCGCGATCTTCGGTGCTCTTTTTCGCCCCCATGATGCCGGAGACTTTGATCGCCGTCTGGTACTGGGCCGGCAGCGGCAGGCGGATCTCATGCAGCACGCGGTGCGGGAAGCCTTTCACGCCGTTACGGGTGTTGCGGAACAGCACGCGGCTGGTGCCGTGGCGATCCATCAGCAGGGCAATCAGCTCGCGGCGCGCGGCTTCGCTCTCTTCGCCGTCACTGTTGGCCGCGGCCAGCAGCGGTTCGATGTCCTGTTCTGCGACCATGTCGCCCAGCAGGTTCTGTTCATCGTTGGAGAGGCGATCGCCGCTCAGCAGCAGCGTCACGGCGTCCGCTACCGGGCGGTACTGTTGCTGCTCGGCCACGAACTCCTGATAGTCGTGGAAGCGGTTCGGGTCGAGCAGGCGCAGGCGCGCAAAGTGGCTCTGCGGGCCGAGCTGCTCCGGCGTGGCGGTCAGCAGCAGGACACCGGCGGTGTGTTCCGCCAGTTGCTCAATCACCTGGTATTCACGGCTTGGTGCCTCTTCGCTCCAGGCCAGGTGGTGCGCTTCATCGACCACCAGCAAGTCCCAGGCGGCATCGGCCATCTGCTCCAGGCGGCTTTTGTTGCGGCGCACGAAATCCAGCGAGCAGATAACCAGTTGCTCACTCTCAAACGGGTTGGTGGCGTCGTGCAGCGATTCGGCGTAACGCTCATCATCAAACAGGGAGAAACGCAGGTTGAAGCGGCGCAGCATCTCCACCAGCCACTGGTGCTGGAGGGTTTCCGGCACCACGATCAGCACGCGCTCGGCACGGCCGGAGAGCAGTTGCTGATGGATTATCATCCCCGCTTCGATGGTTTTACCCAGGCCCACTTCGTCCGCCAGCAGTACGCGCGGCGCATGGCGCTGGCCCACTTCATGGGCAATGTGCAACTGGTGCGGGATCAGGCTGGCGCGCATCCCGCGCAGGCCGCTCCAGCGCAGGCGGAACTGCTCACGCTGGTATTTGCGCGCCCGCAGGCGCAGCGCAAAGCGGTCCATCCGGTCGATCTGCCCGGCGAACAGCCGATCCTGCGGCTTGCTGAAGGTGAGTTTGCTGTCGAGCAGCACCTCACGCAGGGCAACGGCGGCCTCGTCGGTGTCCAGACGGGTGCCGATGTAGGTCAGCAGGCCGTTCTCCTCTTTAACCTCGTCAACTTTCAACTGCCAGCCTTCGTGGCTGTTGATGGTGTCACCCGGATTGAACATCACGCGGGTGATCGGTGAGTCATTTCTGGCATAGAGGCGGTTCTCACCCGTCGCGGGGAAAAGCAGTGTCACCATACGCGTGTCGAGCGCGACTACAGTGCCTAATCCTAATTCGCTTTCCGTGTCGCTTATCCAGCGTTGACCAAGTTTAAAGGGCATAGTTACTCTCTGTGTTGATGTATCGGGCCGTGCGTTTTTTTACTGCTTTGCGTGCGTTATCCGGGCAATAGCAACGCTGCCATGCCGGGGCGCGGAGTCTCTGGGAGAGGTGCAAAAATGGGAAAGGGCGCTATGGTAATGGATGGTCGCGGTTTCGTCACCTGCCAAACGCCGTTATTTGTCTTAAACCGTTTGCGTCAGAACAATCCCATTTGCCCGGTAATCAGTGTAGCAAAATCGTCCTGAAGGAAAGGCAAAATGCCGTCCGCCACCGGCTCCAGCTGCCGCTCGATATAGTGCTCGTAGTCAATCGGCGCATGGCGTGCTTCCAGCGGCTCCGGCCCGGCGGTGGTCATCACGTAGCGTATCCAGCCGCCTTTCTGGTACTGCAACGGCCGCCCCTGTGCGCGGTTGGCCTCATCCGCCAGCCGTGCGGCGCGTGCATGGGGCGGCACATTGCGCTGGTATTCCGCCAGCGGGCGGCGCACCTGTTTGCGGTAGACCAGCCGGTCATCAAACTCCCCGGCGCGGGTGCGCGCCACATAATCACGCACATACTCCTGGTAGGGCTGGCGGTGGAAAATACGCCGGTAAAGCTCCTGCTGGAAAATCTGCGCCAGCGCCGTCCAGTCGGTGCGCACCGTCTCCAGCCCTTTGTAGATCATCTTCTCTTCACCGTCGCGGCGCACCAGCCCGGCATAACGTTTTTTGCTGCCTTGCTCCACCCCGGCACCGCGGATGGTGGGCATCAGGAAGCGGCAGAAGTGGGTTTCGAACTCCAGCTCCAGCGCGCTCTCCAGCCCCATCTCTTCGCGCAGATGCTGCTGCCAGAACTGGTTCACCTTCGCCACCAGCGCCCGGCCGATCTGCTGCGCGGCGGCCTCGTCGTGCGGCTGTTTCAGCCAGACAAAGGTGGAGTCGGTGTCGCCGTATATCACCTGATAGCCTTCGGCCTCAATCAGTGCGCGGGTCTGGTGCATGATCGCGTGGCCGCGCAGGGTAATAGAGGAGGCGAGGCGCGGGTCGTAAAAGCGGCAGGCACTGGTGCCGAGCACGCCATACAGCGCATTCATGATGATTTTCAGCGCCTGTGACAGCGGGGCGTTCTGCTGCTGTTTGGCCGCCTCGCGCCCCTGCCAGATCTGGCGCACAATCTCCGGCAGGCAGTGGGTGGTGCGGGAGAAGCGCGCACCGCGGAAGCCCTCAACAGAGGCCTGCTCATCCGGGTCGTGCAGCCCGGCCACCAGCCCCACCGGATCAATCAGGAAGGTGCGGATAATTGACGGGTAGAGGCTTTTGTAATCCAGCACCAGCACCGAATCATACAGGCCGGGGCGCGAGTCCATCACAAAACCGCCGGGGCTGGCCTGCTCCTCCACATCGCCCCGGTTCGGCGCGACAAAGCCGGCGCGGTGCATACGCGGGAAATAGAGGTGGCTGAATGCGGCCACCGAGCCGCCGTTGCGGTCCGCCTCCAGCCCGGTGACGCTGGCGCGCTCCAGCAGGAACGCCAGCAGATCGGTTTTGGCGAAAATGCGCGTCACCAGTTCGCAATCTTTCAGGTTGTAGCGCGCCAGCGCCGGTTTGTCTTCACGAAAGCGCTGTTCAATCTCCGCCAGCCGCTGGTAGGGGTTGTCAATAGCCTTGCCTTCGCCCAGCAGCGTTTGCGACACCGCTTCCAGGCTGAAGGACGGGAAATTCCAGAACGCCGATTTCAGCGCCTCGATACCGTCAATAATCAGCCGCCCGGCGGCCGAGGCGAAGAAATGCCCCTGGCGGAAACCGTGCTCGCGCCACTCCAGCACTGCGCCGCCGCGCCCCAGCCGCAGCGGGATGCCGTAGCGCTCGGCGTGTTTCTGCAACACCCGCAGGTCGAACTGGATTACGTTCCAGCCGATGATCACATCCGGGTCATGCTCAGCCAGCCACTGGTTGAGCTTCTCCAGCAGCAGCGGGCGTGAGGCGACATACTCCAGCGCGAAATCCTCACGCTGCGGCGTGCCGTTCTCCGGCCCCAGCATGTAAACCTGCCGCTGGCCGCACCCCTCAATGCCGATGCAGTACAGCTCGCCGCTGCCGCTGGTTTCGATGTCAATCGAGGCGAGTTTCAGCGGCGGGCGATAGCCTTCGGCCGGTTTCATCCGGGTATTGAACAGCGTGTCCTCTGCACCCGGCTCACCGCTGAACCAGACCGGCGCAGTGATGTAGCGCTCCATCAGGAAACGCTCCGGTGGGCGGATGTCCGCCTCATACAGCGCCACGCCCTGATCCTTCAGCGCCCGCTCCAGCCGGGAGAGCTGGCGCTGCTGGCGGCAATAGAGCGCCAGTTGCGGCCGGTGGCGGAAATCACACAGCGCCACCTCACGCAGCACGGCGCCGCTTTCACCGCGCAACACCGGCTCCGCCAGCGCGCGCTGTTCCGCAGGCAGAAACGCCACCGCCTGCTGGGGCGGCAGGCAGACTTTCTGCGGGCCATCATCGGTCGCCAGCCAGAACGTGATCTCTGTGCCGGTGGGCGTATCACGCCAGTGGCGGGTCAGGATAAATCCCTGGCGGGCTGGGGTCATGGTGCTGCCTGTCGGGTGAAGGGAACGGATGCGCGTAGTATGGTTTTTTATACAGGGGATGTCCAACACCGGCGGCCTCTGCCAACGGCACATACAATTCACATACAATTCATTGATTGACTGCGTGAATAACCACGTTAACAATTCAGCGGAAAAATGATGAATTTACGCCGCAACCTCGTTGGAATTTATGGAATCTTACCTTGAACATCTGATTACCCAGTCTGTGGCCTTTTCACTGTTGGCGGTGGGCCTGGTGGCATTTCTGGAATCACTGGCGCTGGTGGGGCTGCTGCTGCCGGGCACGGTGATGATGGCCACCCTCGGCGCGTTGATCGGCAGTGGGCGGGTGAACTTTTATGAAGCCTGGGTGGTCGGGAGCATCGGCTGTTTCGCCGGTGACTGGATCTCCTACTACATCGGCCACCGCTTCAAAGGGCCGCTGCAACGCTGGTCATTCCTGAAGAAGCATAAATCCCTGATGAGCAAAACCCGCCACGCGCTGCACAAGCACAGTTTCGCCACCGTGCTGGTGGGGCGCTTTATCGGCCCGACCCGCCCGCTGGTGCCGCTGGTGGCCGGGATGCTGGACCTGAAACCGCTGACGTTCGCCGTGCCGAATGTGGTGGGCTGCCTGACCTGGCCACCGGTCTATTTCCTGCCGGGCATTCTGGCCGGGGTGGCGATCGGTATTCCGGCCGGGGCGGACGTCGCGCATTTCCGCTGGCTGCTGCTGGCGGCGTTCGTGGCCGTCTGGCTGGCGGCCTGGCTGGGCTGGCGCTGGTTCCGCGACGGCAAACGCAGTGAGGACTGGCTGTCACGCCGTTTGCCGCTGGCGCGGCTGCGCTGGGTGTGCGGGCTGGTCACCGTGGTGGCGGTCGCCTGCCTGGTGATGCTGTTCAGCCACCCGCTGATGCCGGTCTACCGCCGGTTGCTGTGGCAGGTGATGGCGTTCTGAGTCAGGGGCGCGCCACGCCGAGGATGCGTGCCTCGGCGGCGCTGCCGTCAATCAGTGCGGCGGTCGGGCCGTCATAGTAGATCCGCCCGTCCACCACCAGCAGCGTGCGCGGCGCAATCCGTGCCGCGTCATCCAGATTATGCGACACCATTAACAGCGTCAGCGCGCGGCGGCGGCATACCTCGTCCAGCAGCGCCAGCATGTCGCTGCGCAGGGCCGGGTCAAGTGCCGAGAACGGCTCATCCAGCAGCAACAATGGCTGGCTGCGCAACAAACAGCGCGCCAGCGCCACCCGCTGCCGCTGCCCGCCGGAGAGCTGCGACGGCAGCCGTTCCAGGCATTCCTCCAGCCCGACCTGCGCGGCGATCTCCGCCAGCGCCTGCCGCTGGGCGGCCGTGAGTTTCAGGCCGGGGTGCAGCCCCAGCCCGAGGTTCTGCCGCACCGTCAGGTGGGCAAACAGGTTGTTCTCCTGAAACAGCATCGACACCGGGCGCTTCGCCGGCGGCGTGTCGCGGTGATCCGCCCCGGCGATCTGTAAGGTGCCGCTGCTGGCAGGGAGGAAACCGGCGATCAGGCTGAGCAGGGTGCTCTTGCCCGCGCCGCTCGGCCCCAGCACCGCCACGCGTTCGCCGGGCTGTACCGCCAGGTCAAAGCGCATCGGCAGGTGGTGGTAAAGGTAGGTCAGCTTATCCAGCGTCAATATCGGTTCGGGCATGGTTCCGGCGCTCCGGTAAACGTTCAATCAGGGTGAAAAGCAGGAAGCAGAGCAGCAACAGGAGCAGCGCGGTGACGGCGCCGTCCTGGCTGCGGTAGGCGCCCATCTGTTGATAAAGATAAAACGGCAGGGTGCGGAACTGCTCATTGCCGAACAGCGCCACCACCCCGAAATCCCCCATCGACAGCACGCTGGCAAAGGCCATCGCCTGCGCCAGCGGCAGGCGCAGCGCGCTCAGCTCCACCCAGCGCACGCGCTGCCAGCCGCCCATGCCGAGCGCCCGGCAGAGCGGGGTATAGCGCTCCGCCAGGTCACGCATCGGGTTGTCCAGCACTTTGAGCGCGTAGGGCACCGCCATCAGCGCATTGGTCAGGATAACCAGCGCCCACGGGGAAGCAGGCAGGCCGCCGGTGGCGCTCAGCAGCAGGAAGAAGCCGGTCGCCAGCACGATGCCCGGCATCGCCAGGATCACCATGCCGCACAGCTCCAGCGCCTGCGCCCGGCCGCGCTGCTGACGCAACCGCCACTCCCGGCTGCTCCAGAGCAGCATCATGGTCAGCACCACGCAGAGCAGCCCGGCACCCAGCGCAATCCGCAGCGAGGTAGTGAGCGCCTGCCACAGCACCGGCTGTTGCAGCACGCCCAGCAGCGCGCGGTTGGCACCGTCCGCCACCACTGCCAGCAGCGGCGGCAGGATAAGCAAGAGCGCCAGCGTAATCACCACGCCGTCCGACAGCCGGGAAAAAGCGCTGTCCTGCGGGTTACGCCACTGCGCGGCCTGCGTATGCCCGCTGGGCAGCGCCTGGCTGAAGCGCTGGCTCAGCAGCACCAGCCCCAGGCAGCAGCCGAGCTGGATCAGCGCCAGCATCGCCGCGCGGCTGAGATCGTAGTCGTAACTCAGCGCCTGATAGATAGCCAGTTCGATGGTGGTGGCCTGCGGCCCGCCGCCGAGGGAGAGCACGGTGGCAAAGCTGGCGAAGCAGAGCATAAAGATCAGCGCCGCGGCGGGCAGCAGTTGCCGCCGCACGGCGGGCCACTCCACAAAGCGCCACTGCTGCCAGCCGTTCATGCCGAGCTGCGCCGCCAATTGGCGCTGTTCCACCGGGATATTCTCCAGTGACTGCAACAGCAGGCGGGCAGCCAGCGGCAGGTTGAAGAACACATGCGCCAGCAAAATGCCCTGCAAGCCATAGGGCGAGAAGGTGTAAGGCACACCGAGCCCGCCGCAGATCTGCGCCAGCCAGCCCTGCCGGCCATACACGCTCAGCAGGCCAAACACCGCCACCAGCACCGGCAGCACCAGCGTCATGGCGCAGAGCCGCAGCAGCAGCGCCCGGCCGGGGAAGCGGCGGCGGAACAGCGCACGCGCCAGCCACAGCGCAGGCACCACCGAGCAGACGGCCGACAGCAGCGCCTGCAAAAAGGTGAAGCGCACCACATGCCAGAGATAGGCGTCATCGGCCAGGGTGCGCCACGCCAGCGCCGGGGCGTGGAAGACGATCGCGCCGAACGCCAGCCCGGCGACGCCGAGCAGCAGCGCGCCCGCCAGCAGGCCGGGCAGTTGCCAGCCGGACATCAGCGGCTGACGGCGGTTTGCCATGTGCGGATCCAGGCGGCGCGTTGGGCAGCGACCTCAGCGGCGCTGTAGCTCAGCGCGGTTTGCGGTACAGCCAGGCGCTCAAACCCGGCAGGCAGGGCCACCGGCGTCACCGGGTACATCCAGTTGCCGGTCGGGATAGTGTTCTGGAAGGCGGGCGTCACCATAAACTGCATAAACTTTTGCGCCAGTGCCGGCTGGCGGCTGGCGGCCAGTTTCCCGGCGACTTCCACCTGTAAATAGTGGCCTTCGCTGAAGGTGGCAGCGGCATAATTCGCCTTTTTCTCTTCAATCAGGTGATATGCCGGGGAGGTGGTGTAGCTCAGCACCAGGTCACTTTCGCCCTTGAGGAACAGGCCGTAAGCTTCGCTCCAGCCTTTGGTCACGGTGACGGTTTTCTTTGCCAGTTTCTGCCAGGCGTCGGCTGCGTTGTCGCCGTAGACTTTCTGCATCCAGAGCAGCAGGCCGAGGCCCGGCGTGCTGGTGCGCGGGTCTTCATAAATGACTTTCAGCGGGCGGTCACTCTCGACCAGATCGCGCAGGCTGGTGGGCGGGTTTTTGAGTTTTTCTTTGTTATAGACGAAGGCGAAATAGCCGTAGTCATAAGGCACAAAGGTTTTATCCTGCCAGCCGCCCGGCACCTTCAGCGCGGCGGTGTCAAGGCCCGACGGGGCGAACAGGCCGGTTTGTGCCGCCGCCTGCAACAGGTTGTTGTCCAGCCCCAGCACCACGTCGGCCGGGCTGTTTTTGCCCTCCATGCGCAGGCGGTTGAGCAGCGAGACGCCATCTTCCAGCGCCACAAATTTCAGCTCACAGCCGCACTCTGCCTCAAAGGCTTTTTTCACCGCCGGGCCGGGGCCCCAGTCCGCGGCGAACGAGTCATAGGTATACACCGTCAGCAGCGGTTTGGCGGCCAGCGCCGGGGCAGACAAGATAACGGCAGAGACAACACACAGATAAGGCAGGATCTTTCGTGACACTTTGCGCTCCTCAGGAAAAGGGTGGCAAAGGATTTTGAGCAAGCGTGGCGCAGTCTCAAATCCCTCCGCCGGTATTAACCGGATCAGGTTCGACGGGACTCTCTCAGCGATCACGGCCGGGCAGGCGGTGTCGCACCCCGTTGAGAACGCGCCATTGTAAAGGCTTACTCCGCCCGGCGAAAGGGCGGGCTTAGGTCTCCGGCGGCGCAAACCAGGCAGATTTGAAGTCAAACCAGCCGAGGCTGTTCATCCGCACGCCGCGCATACTGCGCTGGCCCTGGATCTGTAGCCAGTGGTGGAACAGCGGGTGCAGCTGTTGGCGGCTCACCAGCGCCCGGCACCACTCCGCCAGCGGCAAGTGGTTGTCACGCCACTGCGCGGCCGCCGGGTGCAGATCCTCATCCAGGCAATGGTGCAGCAGCGGCAGTTCGTAGAGCCCGGCGAACAGGGAGAACTCCAGCGGCTGGGTGAAGTTAACGCTGCCGAGCCACAGGTCGCTCTGCGCGTCACCGTTGACCCAGGTTTCATAGCTCACCTCCTGCATCACGAGCGTGACGCCCTGCGCCGCCAGCAATGGCCGTAACGCATTGACGATCGCCAGAAACTCCGGGTGGTGGCGGTAGCAGGTCAGCGTCAGCGTCGTCAGCCCGGCGGGCTGGGCGGGCCGGGCGTCATATGTACGGTGGTGCCAGCGCGGCAGCAGGCCAAAGGCCGGTGACCAGTAGCGCTGGTAGAGGCGATCGGCATGATGCAGCAGCGCCAGCGGGTTCAGCAGGTCAGTGAGCCAGGCGCGCACCTCCGGCCGGGCGGCGAGGGCAGAACGCCGGTCAAACAGCAGGAAGTAGCAGCCCTCTTCCAGCCGGTTCTCCAGTTCACGGTGGGCGGTGTCGTCGGCCTGCAACTGTACGCCGCCGAAGATCAGCTCCTCACTCAGCTCCGGCTGCACCCAGATGCTGACCTCATCAATCAGCGCGCGGTAGCCGAAGTAGTCATCAAACGCGCGGATCTTCAGTTGCGCCGGGCGGTTGTGCACCATCGCGTAGGGGCCGGTGCCGATCGGCTGGCGGGCAAAGTCCGGCAGTTGCGGCCATTCGCGCGGCAGGATCATCGCCGGGACGCTGCCGAGCAGCCACGGCAGCCAGTGGTCCGGCATACTGAGACGGATCTCGATGACATGCGGCGTCGGCGAGGTGATCGCCAGCAGGTGGGAAAAGAGCGGCAAAGTGCGGATGCGCGTCAGCGAGGCGATCACATCCTCCATCTCCAGCGGCCGCCCGTGGTGGAACGGGATGGCAGGGCGCAGGTAAAAGCGCCAGTGCAGCGGGGAGAGCGCCTGCCAGTGGTGCGCCATATCCGGTTCCAGTTCCCCGTTTTCCTCATTTATCCGCGTCAGGCCGCTGAAGATCTGGCGCGCCAGATGAGTTTCCGAGCGGCGCATCGGCGAGCCGGGCAGCAGGTTAAACATCGGGCGGTAGTAAAGCACCCGCAACAGGTGCCGCCCCTGGCGGAAGCTGCGCCCGAGCTGGGCGAGCAGCATCTGGCGGGCGGCCTGTTTGTCCCCGACCAGTTGCACCAGCTGGTCAGCGTTGCCTTGCTCGATCAGCTCCTCGGCGCGCTGTTGCTGGAGCGCCAGCCCGGTGCGCAGGAAGGTGAGGGTAGAGCGCCGCCCGCGCCCCGCCTCCGCCTGCCAGTGCAGCCAGCCCTGTTGCTGCATGGTGGTGAGCAGCGAGCGGACGTGGCGGCGCGAACAGGAGAGGATGTCCGCCAGCGCCTGAAGCGTGGTGTCGGCAGGCTGGCCGTGGAAGTGCTGCCAAAGCCGGATGAACTGCTGCTGTAAACGTGAGGTCGGCATAAAAGGGGAACTCCGCGCGAGAACTTCATCAATTTATCTTTCCCCATATTACGCCGATACTGCTTCTCAGCAACCCACACTGCCGCCCGGAGAAGAGAACATGACACGCCTGCTGACCAGCCGGTTTTACCGGCGCTATTTCAACGCCGTCTCGCCGCAATGGGACTGGCTTGCCTGGATCCCCTGCCAGCACCGCATCACGCTGCTCGAACAGCTGATGCAGTGGCAGACGCCTGCTATGACCGACGAGCAATACCACTCACACACCTGACGCGCCGGTCATCCACTTTTCTGAGTAATGGTGTTTTTCACCAGCCAGCCGGGTTTCCCGCTGGCTTTTTTATTGCCGTTCACTGAACCAAAAAAGCGGGCGGTTGCAGGTTTTTGCTGCTGTATCCGCGGCAAAACCCGTCTACACTCCACGTTTCACCGGGTTAAAAACCGCTTTCACTCGCAGGGATACACAGTTATGTCCAACCGGTTTATGACTCAGCGGCTGACCGCCTTCCGCCGGCTCAATCCTGTTTTTGTCGCTTTCCTCGCCGTGACGTTCCTGAGCGGGATTGCCGGTGCGCTCCAGGCGCCGACGCTCAGTTTGTTTCTGACCACCGAGGTCAAGGCCAGCCCGCTGTGGGTCGGGCTGTTTTACACCATCAACGCCGTGGCCGGGATTGTGGTGAGTTTCCTGCTGGCAAAACGCTCTGACCACAGCGGCAACCGGCGCAGCCTGATCCTGGTCTGCCTGCTGATGGCGGTGGGCAACTGTGTGCTGTTCGCCTTTAACCGCCACTACCTGACGCTGATCACCGCCGGGGTGTTTCTGGCGGCGATTGCCAACGCCGCCATGCCGCAGCTGTTTGCGCTGGCGCGGGAATATGCCGATAACTCGGCGCGCGAAGTGGTGATGTTCAGCTCAATGATGCGGGCGCAGCTCTCGCTGGCCTGGGTGATCGGGCCGCCGCTCTCCTTTACGCTGGCGCTGAACTACGGCTTTACCCTGATGTTCAGCCTGGCCGCGGCATTCTTCCTGGTCAGCGCCTTTATGGTCTGGTGGATGCTGCCGTCGGTGCCGCGTGCCGAACAGCCGGTCGATAAGATGGTGGTGTCCACCAGCGCCTGGAAGGATGTGAATGTGCGCACGCTGTTTTTTGCCTCGCTGCTGATGTGGACCTGCAACACCATGTACATCATCGATATGCCGCTCTACATCAGCCACGACCTCGGGCTGCCTGACCGGCTGGCCGGGCTGCTGATGGGGACGGCGGCAGGGCTTGAGATCCCGGCGATGCTGCTGGCGGGCTATTACGTCAAACGGTTCGGCAAGCGCAAAATGATGATTGGCGCAGTGGTGGCCGGGGTGCTGTTCTATGGCGGGCTGGTGCTGTTCCAGGGCAAAACGGCGCTGCTGCTGTTGCAGCTGTTTAACGCCATTTTTATCGGCATTGTCGCCGGGATCGGGATGCTCTATTTCCAGGATCTGATGCCGGGGCGGCCCGGTTCCGCCACCACCTTATTCACCAACAGCATCTCCACCGGGGTGATCGTTGCCGGGGTATTGCAGGGCGTGGTGGCCGAGCACGTCAACCACTATGCCGTCTACTGTGTGGCGGCGGCGCTGATGGTCGCCGCCCTGCTGCTGACCTGCCGGATACGGGATGTGTAACCGGCCAGGATAAAAAAAGCCCGCCAGACCGGCGGGCTTTTTTGTCGGCGCGGCGCGGGTTAACGCATAAAGGCCGGCTGTTTTGCTTCGTAGTTGCTTATCTCGGCGTCATGTTGCAGCGTCAGGCCGATGCTGTCCAGCCCGTTGATCATGCAGTGGCGGCGGAAGCTGTCGATCTCAAACGGGTAACGCTGGTCGCCTGCGATCACCTGCTGCTGCTCCAGGTCCACGGTGAAGGTGATGCCCTCGTTTTCCGCCACCAGCCGGAACAGCGTCTCCACATCCGTTTCGCTCAGGGTCACCGGCAACAACTGGTTATTGAACGCGTTGCCATAGAAAATATCGGCAAAGCTCGGCGCGATGATCACCTTAAAGCCGTAATCGGTCAGCGCCCACGGGGCGTGCTCACGTGAGGAGCCGCAACCGAAGTTTTCACGTGCCAGCAGAATTGTCGCACCCTGATAGCGCGGGGCGTTCAGGATGAACTCCGGGTTCGGCACCTGACCGGCATCATCCAGAAAACGCCAGTCGTTGAACAGGTGCTGGCCAAAGCCGGTGCGCGTCACTTTTTGCAGGAACTGTTTCGGGATGATGGCATCAGTGTCGACGTTGGCCGCGTCCAGCGGCACAACCAGACCGGTATGCTGGGTAAATTTCGCCATGAAAATGCTCCTTAATTCAGTTCGCGGATGTCAGCAAAGTGGCCGGTGACCGCCGCAGCGGCTGCCATTGCCGGGCTGACCAGGTGGGTGCGGCCGCCACGGCCCTGACGGCCTTCAAAGTTACGGTTGCTGGTGGACGCGCAACGCTCGCCGGGGTTCAGGCGGTCATTGTTCATCGCCAGGCACATCGAGCAGCCCGGCAGACGCCATTCAAACCCGGCTTCCAGGAAGACTTTGTCCAGCCCTTCCTGTTCCGCCTGCGCTTTCACCGGGCCGGAGCCCGGCACCACAATCGCCTGTACCCCGGCGGCCACTTTGCGCCCGCGGGCGATGGCGGCGGCGGCGCGCAGATCCTCAATGCGTGAGTTGGTGCAGGAGCCGATAAAGACTTTATCAATTGCCACATCGGTGAGTTTGATGCCCGGCTTCAGGCCCATGTAAGCCAGCGCTTTCTCGGCGGAGGCACGCTCCACCGGGTCACTGAAGGAGTCCGGGAACGGGATGTCCTGATTCACGGCGATCACCTGGCCGGGGTTGGTGCCCCAGGTCACCTGCGGGGCGATGTCGGCGGCGTCCAGGGTGACGACGCTGTCAAAGTGCGCGCCCTCATCCGATTTCAGCGTTGACCAGTAGGCCACGGCGGCGTCCCAGTCGCTCTCTTTCGGCGCAAACTGGCGGCCTTTCAGGTAGGCGAAAGTGGTGGCGTCCGGCGCGACCAGGCCCGCTTTGGCCCCCATCTCAATTGCCATGTTGCACAAGGTCATACGGCCTTCCATGCTCAGCGCTTCAATCGCCGAACCACAGAATTCCACCACATGGCCGGTGCCGCCGGCGCTGCCGGTTTTGCCGATGACGGCCAGCACGATGTCTTTGGCGGTGATGCCGGAAGCCGCGTCGCCGTTGACTTCAATTTTCATGGTTTTGGCGCGGCCCTGTTTCAGGGTCTGGGTCGCCAGCACGTGCTCCACCTCAGAGGTGCCGATGCCGAACGCCAGCGAGCCGAACGCGCCGTGGGTGGCGGTGTGGGAGTCGCCGCAGACGATGGTCATGCCCGGCAGCGTCATGCCCTGTTCCGGGCCGATAACGTGCACGATGCCCTGGAACGGGTGGTTCAGGTCATACAGTTGTACGCCGAACTCCGCACAGTTCTTGATAAGCTCCTGCATCTGGATGCGGGCCATTTCGCCGGAGGCATTGATGTCTTTGGTCTGGGTCGAGACGTTGTGGTCCATGGTGGCGAAGGTTTTGCCCGGCTGGCGCACCGGGCGGCCCATCGCACGCAGGCCGTCGAACGCCTGCGGAGACGTCACCTCATGCACCAGGTGGCGGTCGATATAGAGCAGCGGCGTCTCGTTGGGCGCTTCGTGGACCACATGGGCATCAAATAATTTCTGGTATAAGGTCTTGGCCATGTTATGCCCCTTCTTTCACAAAGCGGGCGATGATGTCGCCCATGTCACCGGTAGAAATGGCGTTGCCGTTTCCGGCCAGGTCGGCGGTACGGAAACCCTGTTCCAATGCCTGATTGACGGCGCGCTCAATGGCGTCGGCCGCGTCATCCGCACTCAGGCTGTAACGCAGCAACAGCGTCAGGGAGAGGATCTGGGCAATCGGGTTGGCGATGCCTTTGCCGGCGATGTCCGGCGCGGAACCGCCCGCCGGCTCGTACAGCCCAAAGCCCGCTTCATTCAGGCTGGCAGACGGCAGCATCCCCATTGAGCCGGTGATCATCGCGCACTCGTCGGAGAGGATGTCACCAAATAAGTTAGAGCAGAGCAGCACATCAAACTGTGAGGGATCTTTAATCAGCTGCATGGTGGCGTTGTCGATGTACATATGGCTCAGCGCCACATCCGGGTAATCCTTCGCGACCCCGTTAACCACCTCACGCCACAGGATCGAGCTTTGCAGCACGTTGGCTTTGTCGATCGAGGTGACTTTGCTGCGGCGCTTGCGGGCCGATTCAAACGCGATGCGCGCGATGCGTTCAATCTCAAAACGGTGGTAGACCTCGGTATCGAACGCTTTCTCCTGCGGCCCCTGGCCTTCACGCCCTTTCGGCTGGCCGAAGTAAATGCCGCCGGTCAGCTCACGCACACACAGGATGTCAAAGCCACGCGCGGCGATGTCGGCACGCAACGGGCAGAAGGCTTCCAGCCCGGTGTAAAGGCGCGCCGGGCGCAGGTTGCTGAACAGTTTGAAGTGTTTGCGCAGCGGCAACAGCGCGCCGCGTTCCGGTTGCTGGTCCGGCGGCAGGTTTTCCCATTTCGGGCCGCCCACTGAGCCGAACAGAATCGCGTCTGCCTGCTCACACCCGGCCACGGTGTCGGCCGGCAGCGGGCTGCCGTGTTTGTCGATGGCCGCGCCGCCGACATCATATTCGCGGGTGGTGATCGCGAGATTAAAACGCTGACGCACTGCGTCGATCACTTTGTACGCCTGGGCCATCACTTCCGGGCCGATGCCGTCACCGGGTAAGACGGCAATGTGGTGGGTTTTGCTCATGTTCACACCGTTTCCTGATTATTTTGTTGTGAAGTGGTTTGCAGGCGCTGTTTCTCTTTTTCTACCTGCTTGCTGCGCCAGATGCAGTTCAGCACGTGCACCATCGCTTTGGCGGAGGACTCGACGATGTCGGTGGCCAGGCCCACGCCGTGGAAGCGGCGGCCCTCGAAGGAAACCACGATATCGACCTGGCCCAGCGCGTCGCGGCCGTGGCCTTTGGCGGTCAGCTGGTATTTCACCAGTTCAATCTGGTAGCCGGTGATGCGGTTGATCGCCTGGTAGACGGCGTCCACCGGGCCGTTGCCGGTCGCCGCTTCGGTCTGCACGTCGTCGCCGCAGCCCAGGTTGACGGTGGCGGTGGCGGTGATGCTGGAACCGGACTGCACGTTGAAGTTGTCCAGACGGTAGAACTCCGGCTCCTCCTGCTGTTTGTTGATAAACACCAGCGCTTCCAGGTCGTAATCAAACACCTGGCCTTTTTTGTCAGCCAGTTTCAGGAAGGCGCTGTAGAGGGCGTCCAGGTTAAAGTCGCTCTCCTTATAGCCCATCTCTTCCATACGGTGTTTTACCGCGGCGCGGCCGGAGCGGGAGGTCAGGTTCAGCTGCACCTGGTTCAGGCCGATGGATTCCGGCGTCATGATTTCGTAGTTCTGGCGGTTTTTCAGCACGCCGTCCTGGTGGATGCCGGAGGAGTGGGCGAAGGCGTTGGAACCGACAATCGCTTTGTTGCCCGGAATCGGCATGTTGGTGATCTGGCTGACGATCTGGCTGGTGCGGTAGATCTCTTTATGGTTGATGTTGGTGTGCACGTTCAGGATGTCTTCACGGGTTTTGATCGCCATGATGACTTCTTCCAGCGCGGTGTTACCGGCGCGCTCGCCGATACCGTTCAGCGTGCCCTCAACCTGGCGCGCCCCCGCCTGCACGGCGGCGATGGAGTTGCCGACCGCCATGCCCAGGTCGTCATGGCAGTGTACGGAGATGATCGCTTTATCAATGTTCGGCACGCGGTTGTACAGGGTGGAGATAATACCGCTGAACTGGTGCGGCGTGGTGTAGCCTACGGTGTCCGGGATGTTGATGGTGGTGGCCCCGGCGGTGATGGCGGCTTCCACAATCCGGCACAGGTTATCAATCGGCGTGCGGCCGGCATCTTCACAGGAGAATTCGACGTCGCTGGTATAATTGCGGGCGCGCTTCACCGAGCGGACAGCCATCTCCATCACATCGTCAAAAGTACGTTTCAGCTTGGATTCAATGTGCAGCGTGGAGGTGGCCAGGAACACGTGGATGCGGAAGGCTTCCGCCACCCGCAGCGCTTCGGCGGCGACATCGATGTCATGGTCTACACAGCGCGCCAGCCCGCAGACGCGGCTGTTTTTGATCTGGCGGGCGATGGTCTGCACGGATTCAAAATCGCCGGGGGAGGAGACAGGAAAGCCGACTTCCATGACATCAACACCCATTCTTTCCAGTGCCAGCGCAACCTGCAGTTTTTCGTTCACGCTCAGGCTGGCTTGCAAGGCTTGTTCACCGTCGCGCAGGGTGGTATCGAAAATAATCACTTGTTGGCTCATGGGGTTAATCCTTTTAGTTGTCTCGTTTCGCGCCCAGCGAGTAAAAAAAAACCCGCGCAATGGCGCGGGTTTTCATCTGGGAGAGGGCTGAATCAGTTTGGGATCCCGGCCACCGCCATACCGCGCAAATAAGATGCGTGAAGTAGTAGGCTGGTTAGGCGGGTGATAATAAACATGATGTGTCAGCGTCCCGTTATCTTGTAAAAAAGTCGTTGCCTAATTTGATACGTTATCAGGATGGCCTTGTCAACCCTGCCTCCTGAAATAGCATTCCGGCGCCCGGCGCACCGCCACAGGATAAAACACTGCCCTTGAAACCGTTACTGACGGAATATGTTGCCGGTCAGAGATCCCGCAAATGATTTGCCGAAAGCGGGCAAACCAGGTTTATTTGATTTTTATCATGGCGTGGGTTTTGGTTTCTGGTTTTAACACAGATTTATCGTTCCCTGTTATCTATTGTTATTTGTGATGAGAGGGTTGAGGAGGGTTTAAAGAAATAATTGATATATCATGATGTTAGTAAACAGTTTATTGATAATGAATTTATTATTCTATTTTGCTCATGTTGTCTGTCATAAGAGCATGTGTTCATATTAGCCCAACAAATAAACAGGCATGATAGTTGATGGCCACTGTTAACTGACAGTTAATTATAAATACTGCGCAGTGACGGGAGCCACGGGTTATTCCTCAGACGCGCGCCTGTTTTTCGTGATGACTTCTCCCCCGTGGTATTGATAACAGCCGGCGGCGTGGAGGCTACTAAATAAGATCCTGCCCTGGACGGAAATCCCTTTGGGTTATTTTTCTGTCTGCCGGCCTAATGGAGTCAACCATGTCTGATACTGTTTTAACGTTGGAACAAGACATTGAACATGAAATTGAAAAAGAAGTTGAAGAAGTTCAGTTGCGTGATTTTGATTTAAATTTACTGACGGTATTTGACGCCGTGATGCAGGCGCAGAATATTACCCGTGCGGCAGAGAGCCTGGGGATGTCTCAGCCGGCGGTCAGTAATGCCGTGGCGCGGCTGAAAATGATGTTTAATGATGAGTTGTTTGTGCGTTATGGCCGCGGCATTCAGCCCACGGTGCGCGCCCGCCAGCTGTTCGGCCCGGTACGCCAGGCGCTGCAACTGGTGCTCAATGAGCTGCCGGGGGCCGGCTTTGAACCGGCCACCAGCGATCGCCTTATTTCGCTCTCGATCAGCAGCCCGCTGGATATCCGCCTGGCACCTAAAATTTATAATGTGGTGGCTGAACATGCGCCCAATGTGCAATTACGGCTGACCTCCTGCTTTGATGAGAATATTGAGCATCAGCTGCGTTATCAGGACGTGGAATTTTTTATCAGTTATAAAACGTTTGAAAGCGAGATGTTTTGCAGTGATGTGCTGTTCAAGGATGAAGTGGTGCTGGTCTGTTCTTCTGCCCATCCGAATATTAAGACACTGAGCAACCGTGAAAATTATTTAAAAGAGCACCATGCGGTGGTGGATTTCTCCCGGCCCGGTTCTTTCAGCTCAGAATTTTATTCGACCGCCGAAGCGCGCCGGGCGATTGTTTATCAGGCCAATGATTTAAGCAGCGCCATGAATATTGTCTCACAAACGGAGATGATTACGCTCGCGCCGCGCTGGCTGGCCTCTGAATATATGCAGATGCTGAACATTACCTTGCTGCCGATTACCTGGATGGAAAACACCATGAAATGTTATCTGAGCTGGCATAAGGCCGCAGATAAAGATCGTGCCCACCAATGGTTGCGCAACCTGTTGAACCAGTCTAAATCCTCGTTATAACGCCTTTTATGGCGGGCCGGTCAGGGAAATACCCGCCGGCCCGCTGCATTGGCGGTCCCCCTCGGCCGCGCACCATTGATGCTGGGCGTGCCGCACTGAGCAAACGATTATCCTGTGACGCAGTCCGCAAAAAATCCCCTTTCTGCCGGGTGCCTTTCCCCGGTTTCACCAAAATAACGCAGCCAGAAAATGACGGCAGCCCCGGCTGTGCGGCCGCTGCGCATTTCCCGGTGCAGGTTGCCCTTTTTCAGGGCCGCATCACTGCGCACCGGCCGGGCGTTATTTTGCTGCATCATTTACTTCTGTGTTTATTCCCCGCTGCACTATATTTTCTGAGCGTAATGCCGGTTCTCCAGTGAATAATCTCTTTTCCGCACACATTGGCAGGGCGGGATTAATTCAGCGGCCTTCGCCGGGCTTTTTTGCTGTTTGCCTGGCCCAAATTCTGACGTTAAGGTAATCCGTTATATCCGAACAATAATAATAACTGGGCCACGCCCGATACCCACAGAATGGCGGGGAAGGAGTCTCCCCATTCAGTAATGAAAACAGAAGCCTGGAGGCGAGTCATGGAGATGTTGTCAGGAGCCGAGATGGTTGTCCGGTCGTTAATCGATCAGGGCGTCAAGCATGTGTTTGGTTACCCCGGCGGGGCGGTGCTTGATATCTACGATGCGTTGCATACCGTAGGCGGGATTGATCACATTCTGGTGCGCCACGAACAGGGCGCAGTGCATATGGCGGACGGGTACGCCCGCGCGACCGGCGAAGTCGGCGTGGTGCTGGTCACCTCCGGCCCCGGCGCGACCAATGCCATTACCGGCATCGCCACCGCCTACATGGATTCCATCCCGATGGTGGTGCTCTCCGGGCAGGTTCCCAGCTCCCTCATCGGCTATGACGCCTTCCAGGAATGCGACATGGTGGGGATCTCCCGCCCGGTGGTCAAACACAGCTTCCTGGTGAAGCGCGCCGAAGATATTCCCACCATCCTGAAAAAAGCGTTTTATCTGGCATCCACCGGCCGCCCCGGCCCGGTGGTGATCGACCTGCCGAAAGATGTGGTGAGCCCGGCGGTAAAACTGCCGTACACCTACCCGGAGCAGATCGCCATGCGCTCCTACAACCCGACGGTGCAGGGGCACCGCGGGCAGATCAAACGTGGGTTGCAAACGCTGCTGGCGGCGAAAAAACCGGTGCTGTATGTGGGCGGCGGGGCGATCACCGCGGCCTGTGAGGCGGAACTGCTGCAACTGGCGGAAAGCCTGAACCTGCCGGTGACCAGCTCGCTGATGGGGCTGGGCGCGTTCCCCGGCTCGCACCGCCAGAGCCTGGGGATGCTCGGGATGCACGGCACCTTTGAGGCCAATATGGTGATGCACCACACTGACCTGATTTTTGCTGTCGGCGCACGCTTTGATGACCGCACCACCAACAATCTGATGAAGTACTGCCCAAATGCCACCGTGCTGCACATCGACATCGACCCGACGTCGATTTCCAAGACCGTTAACGCCGATATCCCGATTGTCGGCGATGCGCGCCAGGTGCTGACCCAGATGCTGGAACTGCTGGCGCAGGGGAGTGGGGAGCAGGACGGCGCCGCGCTGCAAAGCTGGTGGCAGGAGATTGAACAGTGGCGCGCCCGGCAGTGCCTGGCCTATGAGAAAGGCGGCAAGACCATCAAGCCGCAGGCGGTGATCGAAACGCTCTACCGCCTGACCAACGGTGACGCCTATGTCACCTCCGATGTCGGCCAGCACCAGATGTTCGCTGCGCTTTACTATAAATATGACAAACCGCGCCGCTGGATTAACTCCGGTGGCCTCGGCACCATGGGCTTTGGCCTGCCGGCGGCCCTCGGGGTGAAACTGGCGCTGCCGGAAGAGACCGTGGTCTGCGTGACCGGTGACGGCAGCATCCAGATGAACATCCAGGAGCTGTCGACCGCGCTGCAATATGGCCTGCCGGTGGTGGTGGTCAACCTGAACAACCGCTATCTGGGCATGGTGAAGCAGTGGCAGGATATGATCTACTCCGGCCGCCACTCCCAGTCCTATATGGAGTCGCTGCCGGACTTCGTGAAACTGGCGGAAGCCTACGGCCACGTCGGGATCGCCATCCGCACGCCGGAAGAACTGGAGAGCAAGCTGGCGGAAGCGCTGGCCCTGAAGACCCGCCTGGTGTTTGTGGACATCACCACGGATGAGACGGAGCACGTCTACCCGATGCAGATTCGCGGTGGCGGGATGGATGAAATGTGGTTAAGCAAAACGGAGAGGACCTGATCATGCGCCGGATTTTATCGGTATTACTGGAAAACGAATCGGGCGCACTGTCCCGCGTGGTCGGCCTGTTCTCCCAGCGTGGCTACAATATCGAAAGCCTGACGGTCGCCCCGACCGATGACCCGACGCTCTCCCGCATGACCATCCAGACGGTGGGGGACGAGAAAGTGATTGAGCAGATCGAAAAGCAGCTGCATAAGCTGGTGGACGTGCTGCGCGTCACCGAACTGGCGCAGGGCGCGCACGTCGAGCGCGAGATCATGTTGGTGAAAGTGCAGGCCAGCGGCTACGGGCGTGAAGAGGTGAAGCGCTGTGCGGATATTTTCCGCGGCCAGATCGTGGATGTGACGGCCACGCTTTACACCGTTCAGCTGGCCGGAACCAGCGATAAGCTTGATGCATTTTTGAGCGCAGTGCGCGATGTGGCTGAGATCATGGAAGTGGCCCGCTCCGGCGTGGTCGGGGTGTCGCGCGGCGATAAAATCATGCGCTAACCACGTAAAACAACAGGCTTAATTAGCCGGAAGGGCCGGGCAGAATATGTCCGGCCCTTTTTTTTGCGGGCCCGCTGATACCTTTCGGCAAAACACCTTGCTCCACTCAGGCGATTGGGGTTAGATAAATACAGGTTATTTATCCCGGCTGCCTGATTCACCTGCTTATAACGATAATCAGCCGGGAAATATTGGCTGTGCGCCGTTCCTGTACCCTGCATGGAACCGGCGGAATATCACTTTAAGCAATGAGAGGACGTCGTGAAACTGGATGAAATCGCGCGGTTAGCCGGTGTTTCGCGTACTACGGCCAGTTACGTCATTAATGGCAAAGCGAAGCAGTACCGTGTCAGCGATAAAACCGTTGAGAAAGTCATGACGGTCGTCAGACAGCATAACTACCACCCTAATGCCGTGGCGGCCGGGTTGCGTGCCGGCCGGACGCGCTCCATCGGGCTGGTTATCCCCGATCTGGAAAATACCAGCTATACCCGTATCGCCAACTACCTGGAACGCCAGGCCCGCCAGCGCGGCTACCAGCTGCTGATCGCCTGTTCGGAAGACCAGCCGGATAACGAAATGCGCTGTGTGGAGCATCTGTTGCAGCGCCAGGTCGATGCGATTATCGTCTCGACGTCGCTGCCGCCTGAGCACCCGTTCTACCAACGCTGGGCAAATGATCCCTTCCCGATTATTGCCCTGGACCGGGCGCTGGACCGTGAAAACTTCGTCAGTGTGGTCGGGGCCGATCAGGAGGATGCGCGGATGCTGGCCAACGAGCTGCGCAGCTTCCCGGCGGAATCCATCCTTTACCTGGGCGCGCTGCCGGAGCTGTCAGTGAGTTTCCTGCGGGAGCAGGGGTTCCGTGAGGCGTGGGAAGGGGATACGCGGCCTATCAGCTATCTCTATGCCAACAGTTTTGAGCGCGCTGCCGCCGGTGAGCTGTTCCGTAACTGGTTGAAAAGCAACCCGATGCCGCAGGCGTTGTTTACCACCTCTTTTCCGCTGTTGCAGGGGGTGATGGATGTGGCACTGGCGCAACAGGGCCATTTGCCGACCGATCTGATTATCGCGACCTTCGGCGACAATGAGTTACTCGACTTCCTGCAATGCCCGGTGCTGGCCGTGGCTCAACGCCACCGGGACGTGGCCGAACGGGTACTGGAGCTGGTGCTGGCCAGCCTGGATGAGCCGCTGAAACCTAAACCGGGGCTGACCCGCATCCGCCGCAATCTTTATCGCCGCGGCGCGTTAAACCGTAAATAAAATGCCGGTGCAACAAGGTTGCACCGCAATTATTCCGACCTTTATCGGCCGCGCATTTGCATTCTTTACACATTTTTACGTGCAATAAAGGGCGGCAGGGAAAAAGCGAAAGGAATCGAAATAATTTATGTAAGAATTTAATTCAATGTTGTCGGCGGCCAATTAAGATGAATCTTAATAATAACGGCTGTTATATAACATGCTGTCATCTAATAACAGGCTTCGCTTATTTGCTGCGCCCGGCAGCAGTTTAATAAAAGAAAAGAGAAATAAATGGCGAAAATTACCTGGCCTTTAATCAATCTCCTTTATGTTCAGCAGGTTAATCATTATGTAAACACCGCGCTGGTGCAGCCTGCGGCTTTCAACCCCGGCCCCTGCGCGGCGTTGCCCGGCAGTGAGGCGCCGTCAAAAGCCTGTTAAAAATGGGATATTGATAACAGAAGAATATAAGAAGCTATTTATTGTTCAATTTGCTTTTTTTTTAATCTATCCGGTAGTGATTAGAAAATTTTCCTCAGCTAATCATAACGTTATTATTTATAACGCGACGAAAGTTTAGCAGGGCAGTGAATTCCGCTCTGCTAACCCCTCAGAAATATTGCGAAACCGCCTCCGCGCTGGCTTGACAAGGTTTTCATACCCTCCGTAAACTCTTTTGGGTGGGAATTTGTGGGGGAAAGTGGTGAAAATGGTTATCAAGGGGTAATTCAGCCATGTTCCGAGGGGCGACGCTCGTTAACCTCGACAGTAAAGGGCGGCTCGCCGTACCAACCCGATACCGGGAAATGCTGACCGAGGGTTCCCAAGGCCAACTGGTTTGTACCATTGACCTTCACCAGCCCTGCTTACTGCTTTATCCCCTCCCGGAATGGGAAGTCATAGAACGAAAATTGTCCCGTCTGTCGAGCATGAACCCCGCCGAGCGCCGCGTACAGCGCCTGCTTCTGGGCCATGCCAGTGAGTGTCAGATGGATAACGCCGGGCGGTTGCTGATTGCCGGTACGCTGCGCCAGCACGCCGGGCTCACCAAAGAAGTGATGCTGGTCGGGCAGCTCAACAAGTTTGAGCTGTGGGATGAACAGACCTGGTATCAACAAGTTAAGGAAGATATTGACGCTGAGCAATCGAGTCAGGAGCCCTTGTCTGACCGGTTACAGGATTTGTCATTATAAGCATGTTGGAAAATTATAAGCATAAGACCGTGTTGCTTGATGAGGCCGTTAACGGCCTGAACATCCGCGGCGACGGCATTTACATCGACGGTACTTTTGGTCGCGGCGGCCACTCTCGCCTGATTCTGTCCCAGCTCGGGCCGGACGGGCAACTGCTGGCGATTGACCGTGACCCTCAGGCCATCCAGGCTGCCCAGTCTATCACCGATCCCCGGTTCACTATCGTACACGGCCCGTTTTCCGAGTTGTCGCACTATGTGCGCGAACGCGGCCTGGAAGGGAAGATCGACGGTATTTTGCTCGACCTTGGCGTCTCTTCCCCTCAACTGGACGACCCGGAGCGCGGTTTCTCCTTTATGCGTGATGGCCCGCTGGACATGCGCATGGACCCGTCCCGTGGCCTGTCGGCTGCTGAATGGTTGCAGAAAGCCGACGCTGAGGACATCGCCTGGGTGCTCAAAACCTTTGGCGAGGAGCGTTTTGCCAAACGTATTGCCCGTGCCATTGTGGAGCGTAACCGTGAACTTCCGATGACACGTACCAAAGAGCTGGCTGAGCTGATTGCCGCCGCCACGCCCATCCGTGACAAACACAAGCACCCGGCGACCCGCAGCTTCCAGGCTATCCGCATCTATATCAACAGCGAGCTGGAAGAGATTGAGCGTGCGCTCGACGGCGCGCTGGAGGTGCTGGCCCCCGGCGGCCGCCTTTCCGTCATCAGCTTCCACTCCCTGGAGGATCGCATCGTGAAGCGCTTTATGCGCCAGCACAGCCGTGGCCCGCAAGTGCCGGCCGGGCTGCCGATGACCGAACAGCAGTTAAGTGAGCTGGGCGGCCGGTCGCTGAAAGTGGTCGGCAAAATGATGCCGTCAGAACCGGAAGTGGCCGAGAACCCGCGCGCACGCAGTTCCGTGCTGCGCTTTGCTGAGAGGACCGGCGCGTGATCGGCACTGAGCGGCATGGCCTGGTCGGCGTTATCGGCGGTGATCTGCTGCGCCACGGCAAAATCCCGGTGATCTTACTGATCGCCGTGCTGGTCTCCGCCATTCTGGTGGTGACCACCGCTCACCGTACCCGCCTGTTAACAGCAGAACGTGAACAACTGGTCCTGGAACGGGACGCGCTGGATATCGAATGGCGCAACCTGATTCTGGAAGAGAATGCCCTGGGCGATCACAGCCGGGTTGAGCAGATCGCCACGCAGAAGCTGCAGATGCAGCATGTCGATCCTGCACAGGAAAATATCGTGGTTAAACAATAATTACCGGAGCCGATAAGTCGCGCATGAAAGCCAAAGCCACACGTGGAGTGAAGTTAAAACGCCAGGAAGATCAAGCCAGCTTTGTCAGCTGGCGTTTTGCGTTGCTGTGTGGCTGCATTTTGCTGGCGCTGGTAGGGCTGATGTTGCGGGTGGCGTATCTGCAGGTGATTAACCCTGACCGGCTGGTGAGGGAAGGGGATATGCGTTCGCTGCGGGTGCAGCAAATCCCGACCTCACGCGGCATGATCAGTGACCGGGCCGGGCGGCCGCTGGCGGTGAGTGTGCCGGTCAACGCCATCTGGGCCGATCCGAAAGAGCTGAACGAGCATGGCGGCATTACGCTGGATACCCGCTGGAAAGCGCTCTCCGATGCGCTCTCCATCCCGCTCGACCAGCTCTCCGCGCGCATCAACGCCAACCCGAAAGGGCGCTTTGTTTACCTGGCACGCCAGGTAAACCCGGCTATCGGCGAGTACATCCATAAACTGAAATTGCCGGGGATTTTCCTGCGTCAGGAGTCACGCCGCTACTATCCGGCCGGCCAGGTGACGGCGCATGTAATCGGCGTGACCAACATTGACGGCAAAGGCATTGAGGGCGTGGAAAGCAGCTTCAACCGCTGGCTGACCGGCCAGCCGGGCGAACGTACGGTGCGTAAAGACCGCTACGGCCGGGTGATTGAAGACATCTCCTCCGTAGACAGCCAGGCGGCACATAACCTGGCGCTCAGCATTGATGAGCGGTTACAGGCGCTGGTCTACCGTGAGCTGAACAACGCCGTGGCGTTCAACAAAGCGGAGTCAGGCACCGCGGTACTGGTGGATGTGAACACCGGCGAAGTGCTGGCGATGGCCAACAGCCCGTCCTATAACCCGAACAATTTGAGTGGCACCCCGCAGGAAGCGATGCGTAACCGCGCCATCACGGACATCTTTGAGCCGGGTTCCACCGTCAAACCGATGGTGGTGATGACGGCGCTGCAACATGGCGTGGTGCGTGAAAACACCGTGCTCAATACGTTGCCCTACCGGGTAAATGGCCACGAGATCAAAGACGTGGCGCGCTATAACGAGCTGACCCTGACCGGGGTTCTGCAAAAATCGAGTAACGTCGGTGTGTCAAAGCTGGCGTTAGCGATGCCCTCCTCGGCGCTGGTAGAAACTTACTCGCGCTTCGGGTTGGGAAAAGCGACCAATTTGGGGTTGGTCGGAGAGAGCAGTGGCTTATATCCCCATAAACAACGGTGGTCTGACATAGAGAGGGCCACCTTCTCATTCGGCTACGGGCTGATGGTAACTCCGTTACAGTTAGCACGTGTTTACGCCACCATCGGCAGCCTGGGCATTTACCGCCCGCTGTCGATCACCAAGGTTGACCCGCCGGTCTCCGGGGAGCGCGTCTTCCCGGAACAACTGGTGCGCACGGTTGTGCACATGATGGAAAGCGTCGCCCTGCCGGGCGGCGGCGGCACCAAAGCCGCCATCAAGGGTTACCGCATCGCCATCAAGACCGGTACGGCGAAGAAAGTCGGCCCGGACGGCAGGTACGTGAATAAATATATCGCCTATACCGCCGGTGTTGCTCCGGCCAGTAACCCGCGCTTTGCGCTGGTGGTGGTCATTAATGATCCACAAGCCGGTAAATACTACGGCGGTGCGGTCTCGGCACCGGTATTCGGTGCCATCATGGGCGGCGTGCTGCGCACCATGAATGTGGAGCCGGATGCGTTGACGACCCCGCCAACCGGCGAGAAAAATGATTTGGTAAATAACAAAAATGAGGGTTCAGGTGGCCGATCGTAATTTGCGCGACTTACTCGCTCCTTGGGTGTCCGATGCCCCTGAGTGCGCGCTGCGGGAAATGACACTGGACAGCCGCGTGGCGGCTGCCGGGGATCTGTTTGTGGCGATTAAAGGCCATCAGGCAGATGGGCGCCGCTATATCCCGCAAGCCATTGCCCAGGGTGTGGCTGCCGTCGTGGCCGATGCAGACAGCCCGGCTGAGCACGGCACGCTGACCATCCTGCATGGCGTACCGGTTATCGCTATCCACGGCCTGCACCAGCAGCTTTCCGCGCTGGCAGGCCGCTTCTATCAGCAACCGGGCGAAAAACTGCGCCTGGTTGGCGTTACCGGCACCAACGGGAAAACCACCACCAGCCAGTTGCTGGCGCAGTGGAGCCAGGCGCTGGGCGATACCAGCGCGGTCATGGGCACCATCGGTAACGGCCTGCTGGGCCAGGTGGTTCCGGCAGAAAATACCACCGGCTCCGCCGTGGATGTGCAGCAGGCGCTGCACCAACTGACGGAAAAAGGAGCGACCTTCGCCGCGATGGAAGTCTCCTCGCACGGTCTGGTGCAGCACCGGGTTGCGGCGTTGCCGTTTGCCGCCGCGCTGTTTACCAACCTGAGCCGCGATCACCTGGATTACCACGGTGATATGGCCGCCTATGAGGCGGCGAAATGGCTGCTGTTCTCCACCCATCAGGTGGGGCAAAAAATTATCAATGCTGACGATGAGGTCGGCCTGCGCTGGCTGCAACAACTGCCGGATGCGGTAGCGGTCTCTGTCGACGGCAAGGTGCCGGCAGGGTGGGGCGGTCATTCGCTCACCGCCCATGCCGTGCAGTACCACGATAACGGCGTCCGGGTGGAGTTCAGCTCCAGCTGGGGCAATGGCGTACTGGAGGCGCGGCTGATCGGCGCGTTCAACGTCAGCAACTTACTGATGGCGCTGGCGACCTTGCTGGCACTGGGTTACCCGCTGGCGGCCCTGCTGGACGCTGCACCGCAGCTTCAGCCGGTCAGTGGCCGGATGGAAGTCTTCAGCGCACCGGGCAAACCCACTGTCGTGGTGGATTATGCCCACACACCGGACGCCCTGGAAAAAGCCCTGGCGGCGGCGCGCCTGCACTGCACCGGCAAACTCTGGTGCGTGTTTGGCTGCGGCGGCGATCGCGACAAAGGCAAACGTCCGCTGATGGGCGGCATTGCCGAACAGTATGCCGATCGCGTCGTGGTAACGGACGACAACCCGCGCAGTGAAGAACCTCAGGCGATTGTCGCAGACATCCTGCGCGGCATGCTGGACGCCGGGCGGGCGCAGGCCATTCATGGCCGTGCTGAGGCAGTGACCAACACGATTATGCAGGCGAAACCAGACGATCTGGTGCTGATTGCCGGTAAAGGGCATGAGGATTACCAACTGGTGGGCAACCGCCGCCTTGACTATTCCGACCGTCTGACGGTCGCGCGGCTGCTGGGGGTGATGGCATGATCGCAGTCTCCCTGCACACCCTGGCAGAGGTGCTGGACGCCGAGCTGATTGGCGAGGATGTCCTGATTGACGCCGTGGCCACCGATACGCGTAAGCTGAGCGCCGGCAGCCTGTTTGTGGCGCTGAAAGGCGAAAATTTTGACGCCCATACGTTTGCTGACAATGCCGTGGCTGCCGGTGCGGCCGCGCTGCTGGTCAGCCGCCGGGTAGACGCCGATGTGCCGCAACTCTGCGTGGCGGATACCCGCATTGCGCTCGGCCAGTTAGGGGCCTGGGTTCGCCGGCAGGTGCCGGCGCGCGTGGTGGCGCTGACCGGTTCCTCCGGGAAAACCTCTGTGAAAGAGATGACTGCCACCATTCTGCGTGAATGCGGCAATGTGCTGTTTACCCAGGGTAATTTTAACAATGACATCGGCGTGCCGCTGACGCTGTTACGCCTTGAGCCGCAGCATGATTTTGCCGTGGTGGAGATGGGCGCAAACCATATCGGTGAAATTGCCTACACCACCGCGCTGGTGCAGCCGGAAACCGCGCTGGTGAATAACCTCGCTGCCGCGCACCTGGAGGGCTTCGGCTCATTAGCGGGCGTGGCGCAGGCCAAAGGTGAAATTTTTGACGGGCTGCCGCCCCAGGGCGTGGCGATCCTGAATGCCGACAGCCATGACTGGCCGCACTGGCAGGCGAAGCTGGCCGGCAAAACGGTCTGGCGTTTTGCGCCGCAGGCTGCGGCAGGCGTGGACTTTTTCGCCAGTGACATCGTGATAGACCAGCAGGGCACGGCGTTTACCCTGCATTCGCCGTTTGGTGAAGTAAGTGTTCGCTTACCTCTGCCGGGGCGTCACAACGTGGCGAATGCGCTGGCGGCCACCGCGATGGCGATGTCCGTCGGTGCCTCATTAGAGGCCGTGCGCCGCGGGCTGTCACAGCTTCAGGCGGTACCGGGGCGTTTGTTCCCGATTACGCTGGGGCAGGGCAGGTTGCTGCTCGATGACAGCTACAACGCCAACGTTGGCTCGATGACGGCCGCAGCGCAGGTGCTGGCAGAAATGCCGGGCTACCGCGTGATGGTCGTGGGCGATATGGCGGAACTCGGCGCAGAGAGCGAGGCGTGCCACCGTCAGGTGGGCGAGGCCGCGAAAGCCGCCGGGATTGATAAAGTATTGAGCGTTGGGCGCGAGAGCCGGCTGGTGAGTGAGGCCAGCGGCTGTGGCGAACATCTTCAGGATAAGACAGCAGTGGCAGCCCGGTTAACGAGCTTACTGTCTGAACATGCGGTAATTACCGTTTTGGTTAAAGGTTCACGTAGTGCCGCAATGGAGCAGGTAGTACGCGCGTTACAGGAGAATGCAACATGTTAGTTTGGCTGGCCGAGCATCTGGTCAAGTATTATTCCGGCTTCAACGTCTTTTCTTACCTGACGTTCCGCGCCATTGTCAGCCTGCTTACTGCGCTGTTTATCTCTCTGTGGATGGGCCCGCGCCTGATCGCCTATCTGCAAAAGCTGCAGATTGGCCAGGTCGTGCGTAATGACGGCCCGGAGTCGCATTTCAGCAAACGCGGCACCCCGACAATGGGCGGGATTATGATCCTCACCTCTATCACCATTTCGGTGCTGATGTGGGCCTATCCTTCTAACCCCTATGTCTGGTGCGTGCTGTTTGTGCTGGTGGGTTACGGCATTGTGGGCTTTGTGGATGACTACCGCAAAGTGGTGCGCAAAAACACCAAAGGGCTGATTGCCCGCTGGAAATATTTCTGGCAGTCGGTGATTGCGCTGGTGGTGGCGTTTGCGCTGTATGCCATCGGCAAAGATACCCCGGCGACGCAGCTGGTGGTGCCGTTCTTTAAAGACATCATGCCGCAGCTGGGCCTGCTTTATATTCTGCTGTCGTACTTTGTGATTGTCGGCACCAGCAATGCCGTCAACCTGACCGATGGCCTTGACGGCCTCGCGATTATGCCGACTGTGTTTGTCGCGGCCGGGCTGGCGCTGGTCTCCTGGGCGACCGGGAACATGAATTTTGCCGGTTACCTGCATATTCCTTATCTGCGCCATGCCGGTGAACTGGTGATTGTCTGTACGGCGATTGTCGGCGCGGGGCTGGGTTTCCTGTGGTTTAACACCTACCCGGCGCAGGTCTTTATGGGTGACGTCGGCTCACTGGCGCTGGGCGGCGCGCTCGGCACCATCGCCGTGCTGCTGCGTCAGGAGTTCCTGCTGGTGATTATGGGTGGGGTATTCGTGGTGGAAACCCTGTCCGTTATCCTGCAGGTCGGTTCCTTCAAGCTGCGCGGCCAGCGCATCTTCCGGATGGCGCCGATTCACCACCACTATGAATTGAAAGGCTGGCCGGAACCGCGCGTGATTGTGCGCTTCTGGATTATTTCGCTGATGCTGGTGCTGATTGGCCTGGCGACGCTGAAGGTGCGGTAATCATGATTGACTATCAGGGTAAGCAGGTTGTCATCATCGGGTTGGGGCTGACCGGCCTCTCTTGTGTTGATTTCTTCATGGCACGGGGCGTTACGCCGCGCGTCATGGATACCCGTGTCAATCCGCCGGGGCGCGATAAATTACCGGCCGGTGTGGAATGCCATGTCGGCTCGTTGAATGAGGCGTGGCTGCTGGCGGCGGATCTGATTGTCGCCAGCCCCGGCATGGCGCTGGCGCACCCGGCCCTGAGCGCCGCGGCAGACGCCGGTGTCGAGATTGTGGGTGACGTCGAACTCTTCTGCCGCGAGGCACAGGCGCCGATCGTCGCCATCACCGGCTCAAACGGCAAAAGTACCGTCACCACGCTGGTGGGTGAAATGGCGAAAGCCGCCGGTTGGCAGGTGGGCGTAGGCGGCAATATCGGCTTGCCGGTGCTCTCCTTGCTCAGCACGCCCTGCCAGCTCTATGTGCTGGAACTCTCCAGCTTCCAGCTGGAAACCACCTCCAGCCTGAAAGCCGCGGCGGCCACCATTCTGAACGTGACGGAAGATCATATGGATCGCTATCCGTTCGGCCTTCAGCAGTACCGCGCAGCCAAACTGCGCATTTATGAAAACGCGGCGGTGTGCGTGGTCAATGCCGATGACGCCCTGACGATGCCGGTGCGCGGGGCGGATACGCGCTGCGTGAGTTTTGGGGCGGATGTGGGGGATTACCACCTCAACCGCCAGATGGGCGAAATCTGGCTGCGGGTCCGTGGCGAGAAAGTCCTGAATACCAACGAGATGGCGTTGACCGGTCAGCATAATTACACCAATGCCCTGGCGGCACTGGCGCTGGCCGATGCCGTGGGCTTGCCGCGCGCCTCCAGCCTGAAGGCGCTGACGACCTTTGGTGGCCTGGCACACCGCTTCCAGCTGGTGCATCAGCATAACGGCGTGCGCTGGATCAATGACTCGAAAGCCACCAACGTCGGCAGCACCGAAGCAGCGCTGAAAGGCTTACAGGTGGACGGCACGCTGCACCTGCTGTTGGGCGGGGACGGCAAATCAGCGGACTTTTCCCCGCTGACGCCTTACCTGCAACGGGACGCCATCCGCATTTACTGCTTCGGCCGTGACGGCGAGGCGCTGGCGCAGTTACGCCCTGAGGTGTCGCTGCTGACCGGCACCCTGGAAGAGGCGATGCGCGCCCTGGCCCCGGCACTGCAACCCGGCGATATGGTGTTGCTCTCCCCGGCCTGCGCCAGCCTGGACCAATTCCGTAACTTTGAGCAGCGCGGTGACGAATTCGCCCGGCTGGCTAAGGAGCTGGGCTGATGAAAATCCCAGGGCTGATGCTGGCCGGCCGTGTTTCCGGCAATTTGTTTGGCAAACTCAATGACTGGGTGATGGGCGCGCGCGAAAGCGACAACACCAGCATGGTGCTGTATGACCGCACGCTGCTGTGGCTCACGTTCGGCCTGGCGATTATCGGCTTCGTGATGGTGACCTCCGCCTCGATGCCGATTGGTCAGCGGCTGGCAGACGACCCGTTCCTGTTTGCCAAGCGTGACGCGCTTTACCTCGGGCTGGCCTTTGTGTTGTCCCTGGTGACGCTGCGGGTGCCGATGGCCGTCTGGCAGCGTTACAGCAACGTGATGCTGCTGGTGTCGCTGGTGATGTTGCTGATCGTACTGGTAGTCGGCAGCTCGGTAAACGGTGCGTCCCGCTGGATCGCCCTCGGCCCGCTGCGTATTCAGCCGGCCGAGTTCTCCAAGTTGTCGCTGTTCTGTTACCTCGCCAGCTATCTGGTGCGCAAAGTAGAAGAAGTGCGCAGTAACTTCTGGGGCTTCTGCAAACCGATGGGCGTGATGGTAATTCTGGCCGTGCTGCTGCTGGCTCAGCCAGACCTCGGTACGGTGGTGGTGCTGTTTATCACCACCCTGGCGATGCTGTTCCTGGCCGGCGCAAAAATGTGGCAATTCCTGGCGATTATCGGGTCAGGGGCCTTTGCGGTGGTGCTGCTGATTATTGCAGAACCCTACCGTATGCGCCGCGTAACCTCGTTCTGGAACCCGTGGGCCGATCCGTTCGGCAGCGGCTACCAGCTGACCCAGTCACTGATGGCATTCGGCCGCGGTGAATTCTGGGGGCAGGGGCTCGGTAACTCTGTACAAAAACTGGAATATTTACCAGAAGCACACACCGACTTTATTTTCTCTATTCTCGGTGAGGAGCTGGGGTATTTCGGTGTGGTTTTGGCCTTGTTAATGGTATTCTTCGTCGCTTTTCGCGCGATGTCCATCGGGCGCAAGGCATTGGAGATTGACCAGCGTTTTTCCGGCTTCCTGGCGTGCTCCATCGGCGTATGGTTCAGCTTCCAGGCGCTGGTTAATGTGGGCGCGGCGGCCGGTATGCTGCCGACCAAAGGCCTGACGCTGCCGCTGATCAGTTACGGCGGTTCCAGCTTGTTGATTATGTCCACGGCAATCGTTCTGTTGCTGCGGATCGATTTTGAAACGCGGATGACGAAAGCGCAGGCGTTTGTAAGGGGTTAATGATGAGTGGCAAGACCAAGCGTTTACTGGTGATGGCAGGCGGCACAGGCGGGCATGTGTTCCCCGGCCTCGCCGTGGCCCATCATCTGATGGCGCAGGGCTGGCAGGTACGCTGGCTGGGAACTGCCGACCGGATGGAGGCCGATCTGGTGCCGAAACACGGTATCGAGATCGACTTCATCCGCATTTCGGGGCTGCGCGGCAAAGGGCTGAAAGCTCAGCTGATGGCCCCGGTGCGCATCTGGCGCGCCGTGCGTCAGGCCAGAGCCATTATGCGCGCTTACCAGCCGGACGTGGTGCTGGGCATGGGCGGTTATGTCTCCGGCCCCGGCGGGCTTGCCGCCTGGCTGAACGGTGTGCCGGTGGTACTGCATGAGCAGAACGGCATTGCCGGGCTGACGAACCGCTGGCTGTCGAAGATTGCCAAAAAAGTATTGCAGGCATTTCCCGGTGCGTTTCCGCAGGCTGACGTGGTCGGCAACCCGGTGCGTACCGATGTGCTGGCCCTGCCGTTACCCGGTGTGCGTCTGGCGGGGCGTGAAGGCCCGGTGCGCGTGCTGGTGGTCGGCGGCAGCCAGGGCGCACGCATTCTGAACCAGACGATGCCTGCCGTGGCGGCCTCATTGGGTGACCGCATCACCCTGTGGCACCAGGTCGGCAAAGGCGCGCTGGATGAGGTGACGCAGGCGTATCAGCACGTCGGCCAGGCCCAGCACAAGATCACCGAGTTTATCGATGATATGGCCGCGGCCTACGCCTGGGCGGATGTGGTGGTCTGCCGCTCCGGCGCCCTCACCGTGAGCGAAATTGCCGCCGCCGGGCTGCCCGCGATTTTCGTGCCGTTCCAGCATAAAGATCGCCAGCAGTACTGGAATGCCCTGCCGCTGGAGCAGGCCGGGGCCGCAAAAATTCTTGAGCAGCCGGATTTCACCGCTGAGGCGGTGTGCGGGTTGCTGACACAATGGAACCGCCCGGTGTTGGCTGAGATGGCGCAACGCGCCAGGGCGGCGGCCATTCCGGATGCCACCGAACGGGTGGCCGCCGAGGTATGTGCGGTTGCGCACATTGACTATGAACGATCTGCGCCGCGCGCGGTCGTCAATCAGTAACGATGAAAAGTGAAGAATAACGTGAATACACAACAATTGGCGAAACTGAGAACCTTCGTGCCCGAGATGCATCGCGTCCGGCACATCCACTTTGTCGGCATCGGTGGCGCCGGCATGGGGGGTATCGCCGAAGTGTTGGCTAATGAAGGCTACCAGATCAGCGGGTCTGATCTGGCGCCAAACCCGGTGACGCAACATCTGACGGCACTGGGCGCACAAATTTACTACCACCATCGTGCAGAAAACGTGCTGGATGCCAGCGTGGTGGTGGTGTCTTCGGCCATCAGCCAGGACAACCCGGAGATTGTGGCCGCACGTGACGCGCGTATCCCGGTTATCCGCCGCGCGGAGATGCTGGCAGAGCTGATGCGTTTCCGCCACGGCATTGCGGTGGCCGGTACGCACGGCAAAACCACGACGACGGCAATGGTCAGCAGTATTTATGCCGAGGCCGGGCTGGACCCGACCTTTGTGAACGGTGGGCTGGTGAAAGCGGCCGGCACCCACGCGCGACTGGGCACCAGCCGTTACCTGATTGCCGAGGCGGATGAAAGTGACGCCTCGTTCCTGCATCTGCAACCGATGGTGGCGATTGTGACCAACATCGAAGCAGATCACATGGATACCTATCAGGGCGACTTTGAAAACCTGAAACAGACGTTTATCAACTTCCTGCACAACCTGCCGTTCTATGGCCGTGCCGTGATGTGTATTGATGACCCGGTAGTGCGTGAGTTGCTGCCGCGCGTCGGCCGCCATATCACCACGTATGGTTTCAGCGAAGATGCGGATGTCCGTATTGAAAGCTATCACCAGCAGGGCGCTCAGGGGCACTTTACGCTGAGCCGCCAGGATAAGACGCTGATGACCGTCACGCTGAATGCGCCGGGCCGCCATAACGCGCTGAATGCGGCGGCGGCTGTGGCGGTTGCCACCGAAGAAGGCATTGCCGATGCGGCGATCCTCAGTGCGCTGGCCGGTTTCCAGGGCACCGGCCGCCGTTTTGATTTCCTCGGTGAGTTCCCGCTGGCCCCGGTGAACAGCAAAACGGGTGCTGCGATGCTGGTGGATGATTACGGCCACCACCCGACAGAAGTGGATGCGACCATCAAAGCCGCGCGCGCCGGCTGGCCGGACAAACGGCTGGTGATGATTTTCCAGCCGCACCGCTATACCCGCACCCGTGACCTGTATGACGATTTTGCCAATGTGCTGTCGCAGGTGGATGTGCTGCTGATGCTGGATGTGTATGCCGCAGGTGAAGCGCCGATTCCGGGTGCCGACAGCCGCTCACTCTGCCGGACTATCCGCGGGCGCGGTAAGATTGATCCTATTTTGGTTTCCGATGTGGACACCGTGCCGGAAAATCTGGCCCAGATCCTGGAGAATGATGACCTGGTTCTGGTTCAGGGTGCCGGTAATGTTGGCAAGGTTGCCCGTAAATTGGCTGAGCAGAAGTTTCAGCCCGTAAGAAAAGGTGAAGAGCAGCATGGCTGATAAAGTCGCGGTATTACTGGGCGGGACGTCCGCCGAACGCGAAGTGTCGTTGCAGTCCGGGCAGGCGGTACTGGCCGGCCTGCGTGAATCAGGCATTGAGGCTTACGCGGTTGACCCAAAAGAGACGCCGGTCACTGAGCTGAAAGCGCTGGGCTTTACTAAGGTGTTTATCGCGCTGCATGGCCGCGGCGGGGAAGACGGAACGTTGCAGGGGTTGCTGGAGCACCTTGGCCTGCCTTATACCGGCAGCGGCGTCATGGCCTCTGCCCTGACGATGGACAAGCTGCGTACCAAACGCATCTGGCAGGCGATGGGCCTGCCGGTCGCGCCGTTTGTGGCGCTGAACCGTACGCAGTTTGCATCCGGTGAGCTGGGCGAAGATGCCACGACCCTGGCAGCGCTGGGCTTCCCGTTGATTGTGAAGCCGAGCCGCGAAGGCTCCAGCGTCGGGATGAGCAAAGTAGACAGCATTGAGCAGTTGCAGCCGGCGCTGGAAGAGGCGTTCCGCCATGACGATGACGTGCTGGTGGAGAAGTGGCTGAGCGGGCCGGAGTTCACGGTGGCGATTCTGGGGGACGAGGTTCTGCCGTCCATCCGTATCCAGCCGGCCGGCGTATTTTACGATTATGAGGCGAAATACCTGTCAGATGAGACACAGTATTTCTGCCCAAGCGGCGTCAGTGAGGCTGATGAGGCGTATCTGGCGGCCCTGGCGTTGCGCGCTTACCGCGCGCTGGATTGCCGCGGCTGGGGCCGGGTGGACATCATGCAGGACAGTGACGGTGGTTTCTGCCTGCTGGAGGTGAATACATCGCCGGGGATGACCAGCCACAGCCTGGTGCCGATGGCCGCCCGTCAGCATGGCCTGAGTTTCGCCCAGCTGACGGCGCGCATTCTGGAGCTTGCTGACTGATATGTCGCAGGCGGCCTTGAATTCACGCGAGCGCGATGAGCCTACGGTCAGCCGTAGCCTGCGCCGCAGTAACGGTACTCAGCTGGCAGGTATTCTTTTCCTGCTGATGGTACTGGGGACCATCGGCTGGAGCGGCTGGGCAGTGCTGGGGTGGATGAAAGATGCCAACCGGCTGCCGCTCTCCAAACTGGTGGTGACGGGTGAACGCCATTTCACCACCAATGACGACATCCGGCAGGCCATTATGGCCCTGGGGTCGCCGGGCACGTTTATGACGCAGGATGTGAACGTCATCCAGCAGCAGATTGAGCGGTTGCCGTGGATCAAACAGGCCAGTGTCCGCAAGCAGTGGCCGGATGAACTGAAGATCCATGTGGTGGAGTATGTGCCCGTTGCCCGCTGGAACGACCTGCATATGGTCGATGCTGAAGGAAAAGCCTTCAGCGTGCCGTCGGAACGGATGAGCAACCAGAAGATGCCGTTGCTCTACGGGCCGGAAGGCAGTGAACAGGATGTTTTGCAAGGTTACAGAACGATGAGCCAGACGCTGGCTGCCGGTAAGTTTACGCTGAAGATGGTCTCTATGACCGCGCGGCACTCCTGGCAACTGGCGCTGGATAACGATATCCGTATTGATCTGGGCCGTGATGACCGTGCAGGACGCTTGCAGCGCTTTATTGAGCTGTTCCCGGTATTGCAGCAGCAGGCACAGACCGACAACAAGCGCGTCAGCTATGTCGATCTGCGTTATGACACCGGTGCGGCAGTGGGCTGGGCTCCGGCATTCGTTGAGCAGCAAAACAGTAATCAGCAACAAAATCAGGCACAGGCAAAACAACAATGATCAAGTCGACGGACAGAAAACTGGTAGTTGGACTGGAAATCGGTACGGCAAAGGTTGCGGCATTGGTAGGGGAAGTTCTGCCCGATGGCATGGTCAACATTATTGGGGTGGGCAGTTGCCCGTCCCGCGGTATGGATAAAGGTGGCGTCAACGATCTTGAGTCGGTGGTAAAATGCGTGCAACGCGCCATCGATCAGGCCGAACTGATGGCAGATTGCCAGATATCGTCAGTCTACCTGGCGTTATCCGGCAAACACATCAGTTGCCAGAACGAAATCGGGATGGTTCCTATTTCGGAAGAGGAAGTCACGCAGGAAGATGTGGAAAATGTGGTACATACCGCTAAATCGGTACGTGTACGTGATGAACACCGCATTTTGCACGTGATCCCGCAGGAATACGCTATCGACTACCAGGAAGGGATTAAAAACCCGGTGGGGTTGTCCGGCGTGCGGATGCAGGCAAAAGTGCATCTGATTACCTGCCATAACGACATGGCAAAGAATATTGTTAAAGCCGTGGAACGTTGCGGCCTGAAAGTTGACCAACTGATTTTTGCCGGTCTGGCAGCCAGCTATGCGGTGCTGACAGAAGATGAACGTGAACTGGGCGTGTGCGTCGTGGATATCGGCGGCGGCACGATGGATATCGCCGTGTATACCGGTGGGGCATTGCGCCATACCAAGGTGATCCCTTACGCCGGCAATGTGGTGACCAGTGACATTGCGTATGCCTTTGGTACGCCGCCGACCGATGCTGAAGCCATTAAAGTGCGCCACGGATGTGCGCTGGGTTCCATCGTCAGTAAGGATGAGAGCGTTGAGGTGCCGAGCGTAGGCGGTCGTCCGCCGCGCAGCCTGCAACGCCAGACACTGGCTGAGGTGATCGAGCCGCGTTATACCGAGCTGCTGAACCTGGTCAACGATGAGATCCTGCAACTGCAGGAGCAGCTGCGCCAGCAGGGCGTTAAGCATCATCTGGCCGCCGGCATTGTCCTGACCGGCGGCGCGGCACAAATCGATGGTCTGGCAGCCTGTGCCCAACGGGTGTTTCACACCCAGGTCCGCATCGGCCAGCCGCTGAATATTACCGGACTGACGGATTATGCGCAGGAGCCTTACTACTCCACAGCGGTAGGGTTACTGCACTACGGAAAAGAGTCTCACCTGAGCGGTGAGGCGGAAGTGGAAAAACGCGCCTCAGTGGGCAACTGGTTCAAACGAATCAACAGCTGGCTGAGAAAAGAATTTTAATGTTTAACAAGAGATCAAGCTGATCCTCTTTTTTTGATCTCGAAGCGACAGGCACAAAACGGAGAGAAATTATGTTTGAACCTATGGAATTAACCAATGACGCGGTGATTAAAGTCATCGGCGTCGGCGGTGGCGGCGGTAATGCCGTTGAACATATGGTGCGTGAACGCATCGAAGGTGTTGAATTCTTCGCCGTAAACACAGACGCCCAGGCGCTGCGTAAGACGGCGGTGGGCCAAACCATCCAGATCGGCAGCGGGATCACCAAAGGGCTGGGCGCAGGCGCCAACCCGGAAGTGGGCCGCAACTCTGCCGAAGAGGACCGCGAGGCATTGCGTACGGCCCTGGAAGGCGCCGATATGGTCTTCATCGCGGCCGGCATGGGCGGCGGTACCGGTACCGGTGCTGCGCCTGTTGTCGCTGAAGTGGCAAAAGATCTGGGTATTCTGACCGTGGCCGTTGTGACCAAGCCTTTCAATTTTGAAGGCAAGAAACGTATGGCCTTCGCCGAGCAGGGGATTGCTGAGCTGTCCAAGCACGTTGACTCCCTGATCACTATCCCGAACGACAAGCTGCTGAAAGTCCTGGGCCGCGGTATCTCCCTGCTGGACGCCTTCGGCGCAGCCAATGACGTGCTGAAAGGCGCGGTACAGGGCATCGCTGAGCTGATCACCCGCCCGGGCCTGATGAACGTCGACTTTGCCGACGTGCGCACCGTGATGTCCGAAATGGGTTACGCCATGATGGGTTCCGGCGTGGCTTGCGGGGAAGACCGTGCAGAAGAAGCAGCCGAAATGGCGATCTCCAGCCCGCTGCTGGAAGACATCGACCTTTCCGGTGCGCGCGGCGTGCTGGTCAACATCACTGCCGGCTTCGACCTGCGTTTGGATGAGTTCGAAACCGTGGGTAACACGATCCGCGCCTTCGCCTCGGATAACGCGACCGTGGTTATCGGTACGTCCCTTGACCCGGAGATGAATGACGAACTGCGCGTCACCGTAGTGGCAACCGGCATCGGCATGGACAAACGTCCGGAAATCACGCTGGTGACCAACAAGCAGCAGACCCAACAGCAGCCGGTTATGGATCACCGTTACCAGCAGCATGGTCTGTCGCCGCTGCCGCAGCAGCAGGAGAACAAACCTGCCGCCAAAGTGGTCAACGAGCAGAATACGCAGTCGAACAAAGAGCCTGATTACTTAGATATTCCGGCTTTCCTGCGTAAGCAGGCTGATTAATTGTCGCTGCTTTAGCATCTCCGCTCTTTGTGCTAAACTGTCCCGCCGATCCTGGTATAAGCTGGGGTTGGTAGGATGGATAACATTGCGAGATAAAACGATGATCAAACAACGCACATTAAAACGTATTGTTCAGGCGACAGGCGTCGGTTTGCATACCGGTAAGAAGGTCACGCTGACTCTGCGCCCTGCACCGGCCAATACCGGGGTCATCTATCGTCGCACTGACTTGAATCCACCGGTAGATTTCCCGGCAGATGCCAAATCCGTGCGTGATACCATGCTCTGTACTTGCCTGGTCAATGAGCATGACGTACGTATTTCTACGGTTGAGCACCTGAATGCTGCCCTGGCCGGTCTGGGCATCGACAACATTGTGATTGAAGTCGATGCGCCGGAAGTTCCGATCATGGACGGCAGCGCCGCGCCTTTCGTCTACCTGCTGCTGGATGCCGGTATCGAAGAGCTGAATGCAGCCAAGAAATTCCTGCGGATTAAAGAGACTGTCCGTGTGGAAGAGGGTGACAAGTGGGCCGAACTGCGACCGCATAATGGTTTCAGCCTCGACTTCACCATCGATTTTAATCACCCGGCGATTAACAGCAGTTCACAGCGTTATCGTATGGATTTCTCGGCCGACGCGTTTGTGCGCCAAATCAGCCGGGCCCGTACTTTCGGTTTCATGCGTGACATCGAATACCTGCAGTCCCGTGGCCTGTGCCTGGGCGGCAGCTTCGACTGCGCGATTGTCGTCGATGACTATCGCGTCCTGAACGAAGACGGCCTGCGTTTTGAAGACGAATTCGTGCGTCATAAAATGCTGGATGCCATCGGTGACCTGTTCATGTGCGGCCATAACATCATTGGCTCCCTGACGGCGTACAAGTCAGGCCATGCGCTGAACAATAAACTGCTGCAGGCTGTGCTGGCGAAACAGGAAGCGTGGGAATATGTGACCTTCCAGGACGAAGCGGAAATGCCGCTGGCATTCAAAGCGCCGTCTGCTGTGTGGGCCTGACCTTAGCTTAGTTTTTCTTATCACGACTGGTTGCACTGGTACTCTCTCCGGCCAGGGCAGCCAGCCGTTCTAACGCCTTTTTCAATTTTTCCGGGCTGCGATCCGCGACACCGCGTAACGCATCCGCACTCTGCGGGCTTAATTGCCGGTAAACCTCGCTCGTCTCTGCATTCTGCGGTTTTTGCGCAGCAGCTTCCGCTTTTGCCATTAACGACGGATTAATCCTGATGTCGATCGCGGACAATGATGGTAATATTTGCGCTCGTAGTGCAGAGAGAAGATTGGACTGTTCGTAGCGTAATCGCATCATCCAACTGGCATTCGCCGTTTCAAGCACTAAAATACCCTGTCGGTAGTTAGCGACACGGCACCAGGGATGCAACTGAACAGGCAACAGACCTTTCACTGCACGGTTAAGCTTTAACAGCGCGGTAGCGCGTTGTTGTACGCTTTGCAGCGGGCTTTTCCCTCCTGCCGAGGCATCGTCGAACAGGACATCTAATAATTGTGGGCGGCTATCACGCATGGCGGGGCTCCGGCGGATCTAAACTCGTGATCGGTATTCTAAATCGTTGGCGACAATTTGGCAGACGTTATTTCTGGCCGCATCTTCTGCTGGGGATGGTCGCGGCGAGCTTTGGCGTGTCGTCAGGGTTAACCAGCTCTTCTGATCAATCCGCGCTGCCTAACCCGTCGTCCAGCTTAAACCGTCAGAACAGCGCCAGTACAGCCTTTACGCGCCTGATGTTGTTGCAAGAGGCGCATCGCCGCCCTTCCTTCAGTGTCGACTACTGGCACCAGCATGCCATCCGTACGGTTATCCGTCACCTTTCCTTTGCATTGGCACCGGCCGCTGTCTACCAGACCGCTACCGATGCTGAATCCATTCACGCCGAGCCGTTACAGGCACAGCGCCTCGCTTTGCTGGTCACGCTCAATGCTTTACTGACGCATGAACCCAAACCACCGACGATTATCCGCTTCACCTCTGCCCGTCTTTTTATGGCGGTCATCCGCTACCAGGCGGGCCTATGGCTGGCACAGGTGCAAGGTATTCGTGCCGGTCCGATTGCATAATTCCCCCAATACCTTTAAAACAATTGATAAATCAATAAAGTAGTGGCTAATAATTAGCCAGCTGAGAGATATTAAGAATTATGTTAATCAAATTATTGACCAAAGTATTTGGCAGCCGCAACGACCGCACCCTGCGCCGTATGCGTAAAGCGGTAGAGCAAATTAACCGTCTTGAGCCGGAAATGGAAAAGCTTTCCGATGACGCGCTGAAGGCGAAAACGGACGAGTTCCGCGCCCGCCTGGCAAAAGGGGAAGTGCTGGAAAGCCTGATCCCGGAAGCGTTCGCCGTTGTGCGTGAAGCCAGTAAACGTGTCTTTGGTATGCGTCACTTTGACGTCCAGCTGCTGGGCGGCATGGTACTGAACGATCGTTGCATCGCTGAAATGCGTACCGGTGAAGGTAAAACTCTGACCGCTACCCTGCCGGCGTACCTGAATGCGCTGAGCGGCAAGGGCGTGCACGTCATTACCGTCAACGACTATCTGGCCCAGCGTGACGCCGAAAACAACCGCGCCCTGTTTGAATTCCTCGGCCTGTCCATCGGGATCAACCTGCCGGGTATGCCTGCGCCGGCCAAACGCGCCGCGTACGCCGCTGACATCACCTACGGCACCAACAACGAATACGGTTTTGACTACCTGCGCGACAACATGGCCTTCAGCCCGGAAGAGCGCGTGCAGCGTAAACTGCACTATGCGCTGGTGGATGAGGTGGACTCCATCCTCATCGATGAAGCGCGTACTCCGCTGATTATCTCCGGCCCGGCTGAAGACAGTTCGGAAATGTACATCAAGGTTAACAAGCTGATTCCAAAACTGATTCGTCAGGAAAAAGAGGACTCAGACACCTTCCAGGGCGAAGGCCACTTCTCCGTGGATGAAAAAGCCCGCCAGGTGCATCTCACTGAACGCGGCCTGATTCTGATTGAAGAATTGCTGATGGACGCCGGCATCATGGAAGAGGGCGAGTCACTCTACTCCCCGACCAACATCATGCTGATGCACCACGTGACCGCTGCCCTGCGTGCCCATGTGCTGTTCACGCGTGACGTTGATTACATCGTCAAAGATGGCGAAGTCATCATCGTTGACGAACACACCGGCCGTACCATGCAGGGCCGCCGCTGGTCTGATGGCCTGCATCAGGCAGTGGAAGCCAAAGAGGGCGTGGAGATCCAGAACGAGAACCAGACCCTGGCCTCCATCACCTTCCAGAACTACTTCCGCCTGTATGAAAAACTGGCCGGGATGACCGGTACGGCTGACACCGAAGCGTTCGAATTCAGCTCCATCTATAAGCTGGACACCATTGTCGTGCCGACCAACCGCCCGATGATCCGTAAAGATCTGCCGGATCTGGTCTACATGACCGAGCAGGAAAAGATTGGCGCGATCATCGAAGACATCCGTGAGCGTACCGCCAACGGGCAGCCGGTGCTGGTGGGGACTATCTCCATTGAGAAATCGGAAGTGGTTTCCAATGAGCTGACGAAAGCCGGTATCAAGCACAACGTGCTGAACGCCAAGTTCCACGCCCGCGAAGCGGAAATCGTGGCACAGGCCGGTCAGCCGGGTGCCGTCACCATTGCCACCAACATGGCGGGCCGTGGTACGGACATTATGCTGGGCGGCAGCTGGCATGCCGAAGTCGAAGAGTTGGAAAACCCAACCCAGGAACAGATTGACGCCATTAAAGCCGCCTGGCAGAAACGCCATGACGCGGTACTGGCGTCCGGCGGCCTGCATATCATCGGGACTGAGCGCCATGAATCCCGCCGTATCGACAACCAGTTGCGCGGCCGTGCCGGTCGTCAGGGTGACGCAGGTTCTTCCCGCTTCTACCTGTCGATGGAAGATGCGCTGATGCGTATTTTCGCCTCCGACCGTGTGTCCAACATGATGCGTAAACTGGGCATGAAACCAGGTGAAGCGATTGAGCACCCGTGGGTGACCAAAGCGATTGCCAATGCCCAACGCAAAGTGGAAAGCCGTAACTTCGACATCCGTAAACAGCTGCTTGAGTATGATGATGTCGCCAACGATCAGCGCCGCGCGATCTACACCCAGCGTAATGAGCTGCTGGATGTGTCTGACGTCAGCGAAACCATTGCCAGCATCCGTGAAGATGTCTTCAAGGCTACGCTCGACGGCTACATCCCGCCGCAATCCCTGGAAGAGATGTGGGACATCCCCGGCCTGCAACAGCGCCTGAAAACGGACTTTGATCTCGACCTGCCGATTGCCGACTGGCTGGACAAAGAACCGCAACTGCACGAAGAGACCCTGCGCGAGCGCATCCTGCAAAATGCGATTGAGGTTTACCAGCGTAAAGAGGAAGTGGTCGGCATCGAGATGATGCGCAACTTCGAGAAAGGCGTGATGCTGCAAACGCTGGACTCCCTGTGGAAAGAGCACCTGGCGGCTATGGATTACCTGCGCCAGGGCATCCACCTTCGTGGTTATGCGCAGAAAGATCCGAAGCAGGAATATAAGCGTGAGTCCTTTGCCATGTTTGCGGCGATGCTGGAATCACTGAAATATGAAGTCATCAGTACCCTGAGCAAGGTGCAGGTGCGTTTGCCGGAAGAAGTCGAAGCGCTGGAGCAACAGCGTCGTGAAGAGGCAGAGCGTCTGGCCCAGCAACAGCAACTGAGCCACCAGACTGACGCCGCGATCGAAGCGGAAGCCGCACGCAGCGGCGCCGTGGGTGAGCGCAAAGTCGGCCGTAACGACCCGTGCCCATGCGGTTCAGGGAAAAAATACAAACAGTGTCACGGGCGCCTGCAAAAATAAGGCGGCGTTGATGACTGCGCCGCCCCGCAAAGGGGCGGCACAACCGCTAAGACACAGGGGTTCAGCGCGCTGAGCCCCTGTTTTTTTGCCTGGTGTTCAGAGAAGAGCGGTGGCCAGACAAGGCTGGCGCTCACAACAAAAGGAGACGCGTGTGACATTAAAACACCTGACGATTGCCGTCGGTATCATCCGTAACCCCCGCCATGAAATCTTTATTACCCAGCGTGATGCCGGTTCCCATATGGCAGGCTTTTGGGAGTTCCCCGGCGGCAAAGTTGAAGCCGGTGAGACGCCGGAACAGGCCCTGATACGTGAGCTGGACGAAGAGACCGGCATTGTGCCGGTTTCAGTGCAGCCGCTGAAAAGCGTGGAGCACGCGTTTGACGATCGCCGCGTCACCCTCCATTTCTTTCTTGTCGAGGCGTGGCAGGGCGAACCCTATGGCCGTGAAGGGCAACCGATGCGCTGGGTCCCGCAGCACGCATTACGGGAAAAGGATTTCCCCCCGGCCAATGCGGCCATCATCGCCTTACTGAAAGCCTGATTATCCTGTCCGGCGCGCCCTGTCGGGCAGCGCCGTCAGCCGGCCTCAGCGCTCGTCCTCTTCACTCCACTTTTCAGAATCATTGATGTCGGTCTGGCTGGGGATTCGTTTCTCTTCGTCTGCCCATTCACCGAGGTCAATTAACTGACAGCGCTTGCTGCAAAACGGGCGGTAGGGGCTCTCTTCACCCCAGACCACCGGTTTCTGGCAGGTCGGGCAGTTGACGATAGTCTGTTCGGTATCCATGTGTTCTCCTAAAAATAAACCGGGCAGCACCTAGCAGCAGGCAAGGGTGAAGGAAAGGCGTGCCGGTACCTGTCCGCGTTCGCTATCCAGTGATAAAAAGCGAATGGCGTAACGGGTTTTGTGGCCTGAAATCTGTGGGTAAATCTGGTGCTCCAACGCCACCCGTAACCGCAACAGGTCTGCATCTTCCGCATTATCCTGGAAGAAGCCGTTCAGGCTGATCTGGTTTTTGAAGGGGCCGGACTGGCGGATCAAATCCAGGATAATCGTCAGTGCGTCGCTCAATGGCGCAAGGGTCGCCAGCCAGCTGTTTACCTGGCTGTTACGCGCTTCCTGATCCAGATGCAGCCACATATGCAGCGTTGGCAAGTCAAAACTGCAACAGCCGCCGGGAATGCTCAACCGCTGTTTAACCAGGCTGATTAACCGATCCTCACGCAGTGACTGCCCCAGCCGCGGGGCAGCCATCAGGGCGGTAGAGCGTTGTTTCAGTTGCTGGCGCAAGGCTTCAACCCGGCTCATATCCACGCCCGGCACGTCTGCCCATACCCGTAACTTCTGCTGTTGACGTTCCAGCTCTTTGACCAGCTCGGTGCGGACTTCACCGCGCTCCAGAACGTCCAGCAGGTCAGAGATGGTACGGAAGAAGGCGAGGGCGGTAGCAATATCACGCAACACCGGGTACTGATGCAGTTGTTGCAGTAAAAACTCAATACGCAGCCAGGTGCGCATTTTCTCATTCAGGGGGTGTTCAAACAGAACGCTGGGGGAAAGGTCACTCATGTCTATTAATCCTGTTGGGTTGCCGCCGCCAGTTGCAGGTAATACTGGTGAAGGGCAGCAACGCGCGGTTCGATCGCTGAGGGATCGCCGCTGTTATCAATCACATCGTCGGCACAGGCCAGGCGTTGTTCGCGTGTCACCTGTGCGGCAAGAATATTTTCGGCCTGCCGGCGTGTTACCCCGTCGCGCGCAGTGGTCCGGGCCAGCTGCGTCTCACGGTCAACATCGATCACCAGCACCCGGTCAGCGCGGGTCTGGAGGCCATTTTCGATCAGCAACGGCACCACCCACAGCACATAGGGCGTGGTGGCCTGCTGAATACAGCGTTGTGTCTCTTGCTGGATCAGCGGATGCAGCAAGTTGTTCAGCCACGTTTTTTCCGTGGGATCGGCAAAGATGAGCTCGCGCAGGCGGGCGCGGTTAAGGCTGCCGTCAGGGTGCAGCAACGCCTCACCGAAATGCGCCGCAATGGCGGCGAGGGCCGGCGTTCCCGGTTCCACGACCTGACGGGCAATCACATCAGCGTCAATCACCGTTACACCTAAGCGGGAAAACGCATTTGCCACGGTACTTTTGCCACTGCCGATGCCGCCTGTCAGTGCAACAAGGTAGCTCATGGTCATGCTCTCACTAAGAAGGATAGACGAAACATCATGATACCTAATGGAACCTTTTACTGCGGCAGTGTGCACAGGGCGTTTTTTTGGACTGCCGTACAGTAATAATCGTGAGCAGTGTCACGCCGGATTTATCTAGTTAAATTTCTGTGATTGTAGCGTAAATAAAGTCAAATTCGCAGACTTGTTCGGCGATTATTCCGGCGTATGATGACGTCACTGGGAATGGCAGCACGACTTTTCGCGCACCTTTCTGCCCGATCACCTTTTTGCGATCCGTCGCCTACGACCAGGAAACCGTCACTATGCGTATTGAAGAAGATGTAAAACTCGGCTTTAAAGATGTCTTGATCCGCCCGAAACGCTCTACGCTGAAAAGCCGCTCTGACGTTGACCTGCAACGCCGCTTCACCTTTAAACATGCCGGTGCCGCCTGGTCGGGCGTACCGATTATTGCCGCCAATATGGACACGGTCGGCACCTTCCGTATGGCAACCGTTCTGGCCTCATTTGATCTGTTAACGGCTGTGCATAAACACTACAGCGTTGAGCAGTGGCGCACCTTTATTGAAGGGGCAACAGACGAGGTGCTGAACCATGTGATGGTGTCTACCGGCACCTCAGAAGCTGACTTTGTTAAAATGAAGCAGATTCTGGCACTCTCCCCGGCATTAAAATTCATCTGCATCGATGTGGCTAACGGCTATTCCGAGCATTTTGTTGCCTTCCTGCAACGGGCGCGCGAAGCCTGTCCGGATAAAGTGATCTGTGCCGGGAATGTGGTTACCGGTGAAATGGTGGAGGAGCTGATCCTCTCCGGGGCTGACATTGTCAAAGTCGGTATTGGCCCCGGTTCTGTTTGCACCACGCGGGTAAAAACCGGCGTAGGCTACCCACAACTCTCCGCCGTTATCGAATGTGCGGATGCTGCCCACGGGCTGGGCGGGCAGATTGTCAGTGACGGGGGCTGCGCCGTACCGGGTGATGTGGCCAAAGCATTTGGCGGCGGCGCGGATTTCGTCATGCTCGGCGGGATGCTGGCCGGCCATAATGAATGCGAAGGCACCATCGTGGAAGAGAACGGCCAGGAGTTTATGCTGTTCTACGGCATGAGTTCTGAGTCCGCCATGAAACGCCACGTCGGCGGCGTGGCAGAGTACCGCGCTGCTGAAGGCAAAACGGTAAAACTGCCCCTGCGCGGGCCGGTTGACCATACCGTCCGTGACATTCTGGGCGGGCTGCGCTCCGCGTGCACTTATGTCGGGGCTGAGCGGCTGAAAGAGCTGACCAAGCGCACCACCTTTATCCGGGTGGCCGAGCAGGAAAACCGTCTGTTCGGGCAGTAACGCCTCTTTGCATCGGCAGCCGGAAGGCAACGCCCGGCTGCCGATGTCTCCTCTCACTGGTTCCTGATGTTTAATCGCTGATTCCTGAGCCCTGAGCCCGGCACACTGATTCCTGCGCTGTGTACGCGTTTGGTAACCGCTATCATTGCATTTACCCACTACTCACTTCATTTACCCATTGCCCATCACACTGCCCAGCTGGAAAATCGGCAGGTACATGGCGATCACCAGCCCACCCACGATGCAGCCCATCACCACCATCATCAGCGGCTCCAGCGTTTGCGCCAGCCCCTCAGCCTGTTGCATGGTTTGCTGTTCGTACCATTGCGCCAGCCTTGCCAGCAGGGTGTCCAGTGAGCCGGACTCCTCACCGACCCGCGTAAGCTGCCGGCACAATGGGGTAAACAGCGGCTCTGCGGCAATCGCCTGGTGCAGAGGCACACCCTGGCTCACCTGTTGCTGAACCCGCATCACGGCCTGCTGGTAACAGAGATTGGGAACGGCTCTGGCTGCCGCCTGCAAACCGGTAAGCAAGTCCAGCCCGGCCCGCTGGGTCAGGGCCAGCGTCGAAAAAATCTGGGCAATGCTGCCGCCCTGAATCAGCCCGGCAATCAGGGGCAGGCGCAACAGCAGTTGCTGTTCCCGTTGTTGCCAGCGCGGCTGGGGATGGAGCCGGAAACCATACCCCAGTGCTGCCATCACCAGCAGCATAAGCAGCCACGGCCCTTGTGTGATAAGCCAGTGAGAACAGCTTATCAGCGCCTGGGTAAACCACGGCAGCGGGGCATTAAAGCTCTGGTAAATCGCTGCAAAAGCCGGCAGCACCAGCGTCAGCATCAGGATACAAACCAACAGCGCAATTGCACTGACAATCAGCGGGTAACGTACCGCCTTGCTGATCCTTTGGCGCAACCGCTGGGCCCGCTCCTCCAGTTGAGAAAATTGCTGGCAGCAGTGATCGATATTGCCTGTCAGCTCACCGACTTCCATCATCTGGAGACAGATAGCCGGAAACACCGCGGGGTAACGCGCCAGCCCCACTGAGAGCGGCAGGCCGTCTGCAATCCGGGCCGCCACGTCCTGCAAAACACAGCGCCAGCCCGGCCTGGGGTGCCCCTCCGCCAGCAGGGTGAGGCTCTCCATCAGCGGCAGCCCGGCTTGCAGCAGGGTAGCCAGTTGCTGAAACAGCGCAGTGCGCTCCGTAGGTGTCCAGTCGCGTTTACGTAACCGGCCCAGAGACACGATCCGCAGCGGTTGCAGCCCCTGTTCGATAATCTGTTCAAGCGCCGCCTGCTTACCGGCAGCCAGCAGATCGCCCTGTTGAAACTGCCCCTGAAGGTCTATGGCTTGCCACCGGAACAGGCAAAGCTCAGCCATCTTGTGCCCCCACCACCCGGTACACTTCCTCCAGTGACGTGGTGCCCTCTGCCGCCAGGGCCAGGCCCACATCCAATAACGAGGCCTGGCCCTGATGCCGGGCAATCTCTGCCAGCTCCTGTACCGTGGCCTGCCGGGTTAACGCCTGTTGAATTTCCGGGGTGACCACCAGCATTTCATATAAACCGGTACGGCCATAGTACCCGGCACAACAGTGGTCACAGCCTGCCGCCCGCCAGGGAAACAGCGGCCCGCCGGTGCTTCCCGGCGGCAGGGGCGACGGGTCAGGGCTGCGGGTGCGGCAATAGGGGCAGAGGCGGCGCACCAGTCGCTGGGCGATCACCAGCTTCAGGCAGGAGGCGATAAGGTAGCCCTCAATGCCCATCTGGTTCAGCCGCACCAGCGTCTCAGTTGTTGAGTTGGTATGCAGCGTCGACAGCACCAGATGCCCGGTCTGCGCGGCATTCACCGCAATCTCTGCGGTTTCCGCATCACGGATTTCACCCACCATGATGATGTCCGGGTCCTGGCGCAGCAGCGCCCGCAGAATGCGCGCAAAGCTCAGTTCTGCTTTCGGGTTGACCTGCGTCTGGTTGATGCCCTCCACCGGAATCTCGACCGGATCTTCCACACTACAGAGGTTATGCGCCGGGCTGTTGAGCTGCTTCAGCCCACTGTAGATCGTGACGGTTTTGCCGCTGCCGGTCGGGCCGGTGACCAGAACCAGCCCCTGTGGCTGCGCCAGCACGCGCCGGAAACAGGCCAGTGCCTCCGGCGTCATGCCTAACTGCGCTATATCCGGTGCCTGTTGCGGCCCTTGTTGCAGGCGCAACACCAATTTTTCACCGTACAGGGTCGGTAAAGAAGAGAGGCGCAGGGCGAGCGGCTGCCCACCGCACTGCACGGTACACTGCCCATCCTGCGGCAGGCGTCGCTCGGCAATATCCAGCTTGCCCATCACTTTAAGGCGCGCAATGATCTGGTTGCCCAACTCAGCCGGTGGCGGGGCGCTCTCCTGTAAGACGCCGTCAATCCGCAGCCGCAGGCGATAATGCCCGGCATACGGCTCAAGGTGAATGTCTGAGGCTCGCCGCTGCAACGCCAGCAGCAACATCTCCCGGATAAAGAGGGCCGCCGGGGTATTGTCATCCGCCTGTGCGGCATCTGCCGGAGCATGAAAGGGGCCAGGCGACGCTGCCGTCGTCTCAGGTGCTGTCTGCCGGGCCTGTTCCAGGCGTGCCGCAGGCCAGCACTCCGTGTGCAACGCCTGTGGGCAGGCAAAGCGCAGGGCTTCGCTGAGCGCGTCCAGCACGTCAGCCTGCGCCGCGACATGCAGATGCTGTGCATCATGGCGGATAATCACCGCCTGATACCGCGCGCAAATCCGGCGCAGCGCGGCCGTTTGTTCTTCGGTGACCGGCATCATGCATTCCCCGCCTCAAACCGGAATACCTCTTCGCACAGCGTTTGCAACTCACCCGTTGCCGCACACCGGCGCTGCCATACCAGCCCGCCGGCCTGCGCGTCCGGCACCGGGGTCATGGTCACACTCAGGCCATTCAATGCGGCCTGCCCGGTCAGGGTAATAACGCCGTTAGTCACCGTCACACCGCTGACATAGTGAGTGGATTTACTGGCTGGGATCCCCGCTGCGCCGAGGTTGCAGCCGGTTAACGCCCCCTGTTCAATGGCGCAAAGTTCCGTCGCCATTTTGTAAGGGGTCATCGCCTGCAGCATGTCGGTCAGGGCGGCTTTCTGGATGTAACTCTGGTAGGCCGGTATGCCGACGGCACTCAGAATTGCGATGATGGCAATCACCACCATCAACTCGATCAGGGTAAAGCCTTGCTGGTAATGCATATGTTCACTCCGCTGGATTAAGGTGCCGCCACGGTAAGCATCCGGGCTGCGGGGTGCCAGCGGCAAGGCTTCAGTGTTCGGCGTGGCCCGGAATAAAAAACCGGTATTCAGCGGGTTACAAAAAAGAGTGGAATCAGGATCGCAGGCTGTGAGGAATGGAAAACCGCAGGAGAAAAAGAGGCGTATAACAGCGCAACAGCTCCCGGTATGGCGGCCGGGAGCCGGTCACTCAGCGGAAACGCATGGAGAGATCCATCGCCCGGAGGTGTTTGGTCAGCGCACCGACGGAGATGTAATCTACCCCGGTTTCGGCAAACTGGCGCAGGGTGGCATCAGTGACATTGCCGGAGACTTCCAGCTTGGCGCGCCCCTGGGCCAGGGCGACGGCCTCGCGCATCATCTCCAGGCTGAAGTTGTCCAGCATGATGATGTCTGCCTCGGCATCCAGGGCCTGACGCAGCTCATCGAGGGTTTCGACTTCGACCTCGATCGGCACGTCCGCATGCATCCAGAATGCCTTTTCCACGGCCTGTTTGATGGAGCCGGAAGCGATGATGTGGTTTTCCTTGATCAGGAACGCATCAGAGAGGCCGAGGCGGTGGTTGCCGCCGCCACCGCACAGCACGGCATATTTCAGCGCGGTGCGCAGGCCGGGCAGCGTTTTGCGGGTGTCGAGCAACTGGGTACGGGTGCCTTCCAGCAGCGCGACATAACGGCTGACTTCCGTGGCCGCGCCGGAAAGGGTCTGGACAAAGTTAAGGGCGGTGCGCTCACCGGTCAGCAACAGGCGGGCAGGGCCGCTGAGTTCACACAGGAGCTGGTCAGGCGTGACCTGGTCGCCGTCTTTGACATGCCAGGTGACGTGCACCTGATTATCGAGCTGGATAAACACCTCATTCAGCCAGCGCGCACCACAAAAAATACCTGCCTCGCGGGTGATGATTGTGGCCTCTGCCTGCTTGTCTGCCGGCAGTAATTGCGCAGTCAGATCACGGCCGGCATCCACATCGCCGCCGAGATCTTCGCGTAACGCCTGTGCAACCAGGTATGGAATATCATGTTGGATACGGTTGAGTAATTCAGTCCGGCGGCTCTCGGCACTGTAGCTGCGGGTTGGCATGAAAATCTCCGAAATGGCGGATTAGGGGGTAGGGGAAACATGCTACCCTGTTGCCCGGATAAGTACCATATCGGGCCGTGACGCGTACCGGCCACAGGCAATACCCGGCCACGGGGAGGGGAGAGGATGGAACTGGAAAAAGGGTGGCTGACCGGGGTCAGAAAAGTGGTGTCGCCGCATTATGATCAACGCCCGGCGGATACCGTGCCGAGCCTGTTGATTATTCATAATATCAGCCTGCCGCCCGGCCGGTTTGGCGGCCCGTATATTGACCAGCTGTTTACCGGCACGCTGGATCCGCAGGCGGACCCGTTCTTTGCAGAGATCCATACCCTGCGGGTCGCTGCCCACTGCCTGATCCGGCGTGATGGCGAGATCGTGCAGTATGTCTCTTTCAACGATCGTGCCTGGCACGCGGGGGTGTCACAGTGGCAGGGGCGTGAGCGCTGCAACGATTTCTCCATCGGTATTGAGCTGGAAGGCACCGACACGCTGCCGTTTACCGAGGCACAATACCGGAGCCTGACTGATGTCAGCGAATTGTTAATTAGCGCGTATCCTATTACTGTAGAAAACATTACCGGCCACAGTGATGTGGCGCCAGGGCGCAAGACCGACCCCGGCCCGGCATTTGACTGGGCGGGTTATCGTCAGCGACTCAGTGCCGTGCAGCCATAAGGCACCCGGTTGGATACGCGTGAAATAAGGGGATACTTCGGCAGATGACGCTTTTTACTTTATTGCTGGTTTTAGCATGGGAGCGCCTGTTTAAACTGGGCGAACACTGGCAGCTCGATCACCGGCTGGAGCGGGTTTTCCAGCGCAGCCGGGGCGCGTCATGGCCGAAAACGGTGCTGATGCTGTTGTGCTGGCTTGGTGTGGTGTGGGGCATTTTATGGGTGGTGCACGGGTTATTCTTCGGTGTGCTGACGCTGCTGCTGTGGGTATTGATTGGCCTGCTGTGCATTGGTGCCGGCAGTAAACGCCGCCACTACCGCGCGTACCTGAAAGCCGCCCGGCAGGGGGATGCCCGTGCCTGTGAAAATCTGGCAGGTGAGCTGGCGCTGATCCACGGCTTGCCGGTGGATTGCTCCCAGGAGCTGCGGTTGCGTGAACTGCAAAATGCGCTGCTGTGGATTAACTTCCGCTACTACCTGGCCCCGCTGTTCTGGTTTGTGCTGTGCGGGCCTTACGGGCCCGTGGCGCTGGCCGGGTACGCTTTCCTGCGCGCTTACCAGAGCTGGCTGGCGCGCTACGGCTCGCCGCTGCTGCGGGCGCAATCCGGCATTGATGCGCTTTTGCATCTGTTGGACTGGGTGCCGGTGCGGCTGGCCGGGGTTGCCTATGCGCTGCTGGGGCACGGTGAACGGGCGCTGCCGGCGTGGTTTGCCTCAATCTGGGATCGTCGTACGTCGCAATATACCGTGCTGACCGGGCTGGCCCAGTTCTCGCTGGCGCGTGAGCCGCATCTGGACCCGATTCAGACCCCACGTGCGGCGGTAGCGATGGCGAAAAAGGTGACCATGATCATCGTAGTCGTGGTGGCGCTGCTGACCATCTACGGCACATTAACCTGACCTGACCTGACCTGACCTGACCTGACGGCGGAACCGGGCAGCAGGTAACGGGCAACAAATAAAAAAGCACGGCGCGCCGTGCTTTTTTTGTGGCCGGCGTTAACCGGCCTTCTCAGGATGCGGGGCGTTGCATCAGTCTGCTCATTTCACTGATGCGACGCCGTGCGCCGTCAGCGGTTATCCGCAGGCGGCACGCCGAATACCGGCATCCCTTGTTTGTCCCACTCGAGATCTTTAATGCGGGTGTGGCGGTTAGGATCGTAAAGCGGATCGCCTTCAATCTCGGTGTAGTTACGGGCATGGTAAACCAGCACATCACCACCCTGCGCATTCACGGTAAAGCTGTTATGCCCCGGCCCGAACTGGCGGTTTTCCCAGCTGGTGGTAAAGACCGGCGTGGGGGATTTCTGCCAGCTGGCCGGGTTCATCAGGTTACTGTGAATATCCGCCCAGAGCAGGCCGATGCAGTAGTTCTCGTCGGTGGCGCTGGCGGAATAACTGATGAAAATCCGTTCGCCATGCACAATGACCGCCGGCCCCTCATTCACCCAGAAGCCGCGCGTTTCCCACTCCAGCTCCGGTTTGCTCAGCATGACCGGAGTGCCTTTCAGCCGCCAGGCATTCTCCATTTCACACAGGTAGAGGTTGGAGTTGCCGCGGATCGCCGGGTCTTTCTGCGCCCACAGATAGTAACGTTTCCCCTGGTGCTCAAAGGTGGTGGCATCCAGTGAAAAGCTGTCGAACTGGGTATAGATGCGCCCGCGCTCAATCCAACGGCCGCGCAGCGGGTCATCCTCCGCGCACTCCAGTGCATACATCCGGTGCTGGAACAGGCCGTCAACGATGGTTTTTGACGGCGCAGCGGCAAAGTAGATGATCCATTTGCCGTCGACCCGGTGCAGTTCCGGTGCCCAGATAAGCGCACTCATCGGGCCGTTTTCCGGCTTGCGCCAGACAATGTACGGCTCGGCGGTCGCCAGCGCCTCCAGTGAAGGCGCACGGCGCAGCTCCAGCCGGTCATATTCCGGCACCGAGGCAATAAAGTAGTAGTGTCCGTCATCATGGCGATAGATAAACGGGTCGGCACGCTGGGTAATCAGCGGGTTAGGGTAACGTGTTACGGTCATGCCTGCGGCTCCTTATCTGCGGCAATCAGGGCGGCACCCCCAGGGTGCTTGCTGCCCTTGTACTGCGCCAGCTCACGGTAGTTCTGGCGGCGTTTTTCCAAATCAAGCTGAATCTGTGCCATCAGGCTGCGGTCAACTTTCAGCAGGCGAACCACCCCGGCGGTGATCAGGTAACCCACCCCCGGGATCACGGTGAACAGCAGCACAATGCCGTTCACGGCAGACGCGCTCTGTTGTTTCGCCCCGGCATCATAACCATAGAACGAGAGCAGGAAGCCCACCATCGCCCCGGCAATCGCCAACCCGACTTTCAGGAAGAACAGGTTACCGGAGAAGCTGATGCCGGTGATGCGTTTGCCGGTTTTCCACTCGCCGTAATCATCCACGTCAGCCATCAGTGACCAGTGCAGCGGGGACGGGATCTGGTGCAGGATGTTCAGCACAAAATAGGCGACCAGAATCAACGGGGTGAGGTGCGGGTCAAGGAAGTAAAAGCCGCTGGAGAAGATCGCCAGCACGATGTTGGTCCAGAAGAAGACTTTCAGCTTGCAGAACTTGTCGGTCAGCGGCTTGGCCAGCGCGGCGCCAATCATCATGCCGACCACGCCCAGGCTGATAAAGAAGCTGGCGAAGGAGGCGGATTGCCCCATCACCCAGGTGACGTAGTACATGGTGGCCGCCATGCGGATAAAGCCGGGGCAGACGTTGCACAGCGTCAGCAGCAGAATGCGCACCCACTGGTCATTTTTCCACACATCTTTCATGTCCGCTTTCAGCGCGTCGCGGCTCGGCACCGCGGGCTGGATGCGCTCACGCACGGTGGCAAAACAGAACAGGAACATAAACAGCGCAATCACCGCCATCACGCCCATCGACATCTGGTAGCCGCGCGCCCGGTCATCACCGCCAAAAAACTCTGCCATCGGCAGCAGGGTAGAGGAGAGGATCAGGGTGGCGATGCCGACCATAAAGAAGCGGTAAGACTGGCAGGAGACGCGTTCATGCGGGTCAGCGGTGATCACGCCGCCCAGTGAACAGTAAGGAATATTGATGGCGGTGTAGGTCAAAGACATCAGGAAATAGGTGACAAAGGCATAGATCACCTTGCTGTTGTAGCTCCACTCCGGGGTGGTAAACATCAGCACGCTGAACAGCACATACGGCACGGAAATCCAGAGCAGGTAAGGGCGGAAACGCCCCCAACGGCTTTCGGTGCGGTCAGCAATCGCCCCCATAATCGGGTCTGTGACGGCATCGATAACCCGCACGGAGAGCAGCAATACGCCCACCAGCGCCGGTGCCAGGCCAAACACATCGGTATAAAAATAGTTGAGAAAGAGCATGATGGCGCCGCCAATCATGTTGCAGCCGGCGTCGCCCATCCCATAGCCAATTTTCTCTTTAATCGAAAGCGCCCCACCTTTCATGGATCTTTTCTCCGTGATGGATAAAAACTGCTGTCAGGCGATGATTATTGCGCCCTCTGCTGCACACTATGCAGAAGCCGATGGTTATAGAGATGGACAAATCAGTCACGCTGGTGAAAGTGTGAGATCGTTAGCAAGTTAACAACAAACATGGTTATTTATTAACAGGATTAACGACGTGCAAGAAAGGGACAGGCATAAAAAAGCCCGGCCGGAGCCGGGCTTTCAAACAGGGCCGTGTCAGCCGCGTTTGCGGGTAAACATAAAGCCGATGCCGAGGACAACCAGCCAGACCGGGATCAGCATCACCGAGATACGGATGCCCGGCGTCAGGTACATGATCACCAGAATCGCGGCCATAAAGACCAGGCAGAGGTAGTTGCTGAACGGGTACCAGAACGCCTTGAACTTCGGCTCAATGCCTTGCAGGCGTTTCACCTTGCGGAACTTCAGGTGCGCGAGGCTTATCATCGCCCAGTTAATCACCAGCGCGGACACCACCAGCGCCATCAGCAATTCGAACGCTTTGCCCGGCATCAGGTAGTTGATCAGTACGCAGAGTGCGGTGGCCAGCGCGGAGATACCAATCGCGGCCACCGGCACGCCACGGCGGTCCACGCTCATCAGCGCTTTCGGGGCGTTGCCCTGTTTCGCCAGGCCGTACAGCATCCGGCTGTTGGAGTAGACGCAGCTGTTGTACACCGACAGCGCCGCCGTCAGTACCACGATGTTCAGCACCGTCGCCACCACATTGCTGTTCAGTGCGTGGAAGATCAGCACGAACGGGCTGCCGCCTTCCACCACTTTGCCCCACGGGTAGAGTGACAGCAGGATCGCCAGCGAGCCGATATAGAAAATCAGGATACGGTAAATCACCTGGTTGGTGGCTTTCGGGATGGTGACGTCCGGGTTATCCGCTTCCGCCGCCGTGATGCCGATAAGCTCCAGCCCGCCGAAGGAGAACATGATCACCGCCATCGCCATCACCAGCCCGCCGATACCGTTCGGGAAGAAGCCGCCCTGCGCCCAGAGGTTGGTCACGGTGGCTTCCGGGCCGCCGTTTCCGCTCAGCAGCAGCCAGCCGCCGAACACGATCATGCCGACAATCGCCACGACTTTAATAATGGCGAACCAGAACTCCATCTCGCCATAGATTTTGACGTTGGTCAGGTTAATGGCGTTGATCAGCACAAAGAACACCGCGGCGGTGACCCAGGTCGGGATCTCCGGCCACCAGTACTGGATATAGATACCGACGGCGGAAAGCTCTGCCATCGCCACCAGCACATACAGCACCCAGTAGTTCCAGCCGGAGGCAAAGCCTGCAAAGTTACCCCAGTATTTATAGGCGAAATGGCTGAACGACCCGGCGACCGGCTCCTCAACCACCATTTCCCCTAATTGACGCATGATCAGGAAGGCGATAAAGCCCGCGACCGCGTACCCCAGCAGCACGGAAGGGCCTGCCATTTTAATTGTCTGTGCGATGCCCAGGAAAAGCCCGGTACCAATTGCACCACCCAGGGCAATAAGCTGAATGTGGCGGTTTTTCAGCCCACGTTTCAGCTCATCACCATGCTGTTTATCAACCATTTACTGTCCTCTGTCACTTGGGGCAAACGTCTTACAGGGGGCGTGACCCGCCACTTGTAAGAAGATAGTTACAGTTATTGTATTAATAGGTTTACGGAGCGGAAATAAGGAAGAGACGCCGTACGCTACCGTTGCGGCCAGAATAGTGGTAAGCGAAAAAGTTTGCACCTGGTTTCTGAATGTAACTGCCTAATTAGCGACCGGTTAGTACCGCCGCCGGAAAAACCGCCTGCGACAGGGCAGCGGTCATCGAATGTTCATCACCCGCATGAATAATCCGCTTAAAGTTTATTAATGGTATGACCGCTTTTTTGCGGGCCCCGGTATCCGTGATTTTGCCCCCCAACATGACCATTGCATGATTATGCGTAATTTCGGCGGATTCAGGCGGGGTTATGCAGGTTGTTACGTTTCAGCAGCGGGGCTTAATTGTTTCGTAAACGTTAAAAATTGATCTGCATCAAAATTGGTCATACCAAGCGTTGGCGGGGGCTTTGATCGGGTTAGGTAAAATCTTTGTTAAATTGTGCGAGCAAGGCGCTTTTCATTCGTGCGATATGGACAGAAGGTGAATACTTTGTTAGTTTACGGGCACGTTTTATAAATTGGTATTACCAATTTACTACGCGCTTGCCGGTGAGAAGAATAACATGGCCTACAGCAAAATCCGCCAGCCCAAATTATCGGATGTGATAGAGCAGCAACTGGAGTATCTGATTCTGGAAGGGACGCTGCGCCCCGGCGAGAAATTGCCCCCGGAGCGTGAGCTGGCGAAACAGTTTGATGTGTCGCGTCCTTCTCTCAGAGAAGCCATCCAGCGTCTGGAGGCCAAGGGCCTGCTCCTGCGGCGTCAGGGCGGCGGCACCTTCGTCCAAAAAAATCTGTGGCAAAGCTTCAGCGACCCGCTTGCTGAACTGCTGGCCGACCACCCTGAATCACAATTCGACCTGTTGGAAACCCGCCACGCGCTGGAGGGGATCGCCGCATACTACGCGGCCCTGCGCGGGACGGAGGAAGATTTGCTGCGCATCCGCGACTGCCATCTGGTTATCCAGCAGGCGCAGGACAGCGGCGATCTGGATGCCGAGGCAGACGCAGTGATGCAGTACCAGGTGGCGGTCACCGAGGCGGCGCATAACGTGGTGCTGTTGCACCTGTTACGCTGTATGGGCCCGATGCTGGAAAAGAACGTCCGGCAGAACTTTGAATTGCTCTACTCGCGCCGCGAAATGCTGGCGAAAGTAAGCAGCCACCGTGCCGGGATTTTTGAGGCGATTGTGGCCCGCGAGCCGGAAAAGGCGCGCGAGGCCTCGCACCGGCACCTGGCCTTTATTGAGGAAATTTTGCTGGATCTCAGCAGAGAACACAGCCGGCGAGAGCGTTCGCTGCGCCGTCTCCAGCAACGCAGGGATTAAGCGCTTAGTTAAAGCACTGATAGCGGCAACCCATAACGGGCCTGTCTTCGTGTGTTCTGCCCCAGAGCACAGGAAGACAGGCTCCATTACACCAACGTATAGAGAAGATAAGGAATCCCACCATGTCAGAACGTGTAAATAATGACGTGGATCCGATCGAAACCCGCGACTGGGTACAGGCGATCGAATCGGTCATCCGTGAAGAGGGTGTTGAGCGTGCTCAGTTCCTGATTGATCAGGTTTTGGGAGAGGCACGTAAAGGCGGCGTTCAGGTCGCTGCCGGTGCTGCCGCACGCAACTACGTCAACACCATCAACGTGGAAGACCAGCCGGAGTATCCCGGCAACCTGGAACTGGAGCGCCGCATCCGTTCCGCCATTCGCTGGAACGCCGTGATGACCGTATTGCGCGCGTCGAAAAAAGACCTCGAGCTGGGCGGCCACATGGCGTCCTTCCAGTCTTCCGCGACCTTCTATGAAGTCTGCTTCAACCACTTCTTCCGTGCACGCAATGAGAAAGATGGCGGCGACCTGGTCTACTTCCAGGGCCACATCTCCCCAGGCGTTTACGCACGTGCCTTCCTGGAAGGCCGCCTGACCGAAGAGCAGATGAACAACTTCCGCCAGGAAGTACATGGCAAGGGCTTGTCTTCTTACCCGCACCCGAAACTGATGCCGGAATTCTGGCAGTTCCCGACCGTGTCGATGGGCCTCGGCCCGATCAGCGCCATCTACCAGGCGAAGTTCCTGAAATACCTGGAGCACCGCGGCCTGAAAGACACCTCCGAACAGACCGTGTACGCCTTCCTGGGTGACGGCGAAATGGACGAGCCGGAATCCAAAGGGGCGATCACCATCGCCACCCGTGAGAAGCTCGACAACCTGGTGTTCGTGATCAACTGTAACCTGCAGCGCCTCGATGGCCCGGTGACCGGTAACGGCAAGATCATCAACGAGCTGGAAGGCATCTTCGGCGGCGCCGGCTGGGAAGTGATCAAAGTCATCTGGGGTTCCCGTTGGGACGAGCTGCTGCGTAAAGACACCAGCGGCAAGCTTATCCAGCTGATGAACGAAACCGTGGACGGCGACTACCAGACCTTCAAGTCCAAAAACGGCGCTTACGTGCGTGAGCACTTCTTCGGCAAATACCCGGAAACCGCCGCGCTGGTCAAAGACCTGAGCGACGACGAGATCTGGGCACTGAACCGTGGCGGCCACGATCCGAAGAAAATCTTCGCTGCACTGAAAAAAGCCCAGGACACCAAAGGCAAGCCGGTTGTGATCCTGGCCCACACCGTGAAAGGTTACGGCATGGGTGTCACCGCGGAAGGCATGAACATTGCCCACCAGGTGAAGAAAATGAACATGGAAGGCGTGCGTTACTTCCGCGATCGCTTCAATGTCACCGTCACTGACGAAAACATCGAAAGCCTGCCGTTCATCAAATTCGAAGAAGGATCGGAAGAACACAAATACCTGCATGAGCGCCGCCAGGCCCTGCAAGGCTATGTGCCGACCCGTCTGCCGAAATTTACCCAGTCGCTGCAACTGCCGGCACTGGAAGATTTCTCTGCCCTGCTGGAAGAGCAGAAGAAAGAGATCTCCACCACCATCGCCTTCGTGCGTGCACTGAACGTGATGCTGAAAAACGACTCCATCAAGGATCGTCTGGTACCGATCATCGCTGACGAAGCGCGTACCTTCGGGATGGAAGGGCTGTTCCGCCAGATCGGGATCTACAGCCCGAACGGCCAGCAATACACCCCGCAGGACCGCGAGCAGGTTGCCTACTACCGCGAAGACGAGAAGGGCCAGATCCTGCAGGAAGGGATCAACGAACTGGGCGCTGCCTCCTCCTGGCTGGCTGCGGCCACGTCGTACAGCACCAACGACCTGCCGATGATCCCGTTCTACATCTACTACTCGATGTTCGGCTTCCAGCGCATCGGTGACCTCTGCTGGCTGGCGGGCGACCAACAGGCGCGCGGCTTCCTGGTCGGCGGCACCTCCGGCCGTACCACGCTTAACGGCGAAGGCCTGCAGCACGAAGATGGCCACAGCCACATCCAGTCGCTGACCATCCCGAACTGCATCTCCTACGACCCGGCCTACGCCTATGAAGTGGCGGTGATCATGCATGACGGCCTGGAGCGTATGTACGGTGAAGCGCAAGAGAACGTTTACTACTACATCACCACGCTGAACGAGAACTACCACATGCCGGCCATGCCGGAAGGTGCGGAAGAGGGGATCCGTAAAGGGATCTACAAACTCGACACCCTGGAAGGCAGCAAAGGCAAAGTGCAGCTGCTCGGCTCCGGTGCCATCCTGCGCCATGTGCGTGAAGCGGCAGAGATCCTGTCGAAAGAGTACGGCGTGGGCTCTGACGTTTACAGCGTCACCTCCTTCACCGAACTGGCCCGTGACGGCCAGGACTGTGAGCGCTGGAACATGCTGCACCCGTCTGAAGAACCGCGTGTGCCGTACATCGCCCAGGTGATGAGCGATGCCCCGGCCGTGGCCTCTACCGACTACATGAAACTGTTTGCCGAGCAGGTGCGCAGCTTCATCCCGGCCAGCGAGTTCCGCGTTCTGGGTACCGACGGTTTCGGCCGTTCCGACAGCCGCGAAAACCTGCGTCACCACTTCGAAGTGGATGCCTCCTACGTGGTGGTGGCTGCACTGGGTGAACTGGCAAAACGTGGCGACATCGACACCAAGGTAGTGGCAGAAGCGATTACCAAATTCGGCATCGATGCTGACAAAGTTAACCCGCGTCTGGCATAAGAGGGTAAAGAAGAGATGGCTATCGAAATCAACGTACCGGACATCGGTGCAGATGAAGTTGAAGTCACCGAAGTGATGGTGAAGGTTGGCGATAAGGTTGAGGTTGAACAATCGCTGATCGCCGTTGAGGGTGACAAAGCCTCAATGGAAGTGCCCTCCCCGCAGGCGGGTGTGGTGAAAGAGATCAAAGTCTCCGTGGGCGACAAAGTCGAAACCGGCAAACTGATCATGACCTTTGAAGAGGCCGGTGCGGCCTCTGAAGAGAAAGCCCCGGCAGCAGCCCCGGCCTCTGAGGCGAAAGCCGACGAGAAACCGGCCGCCGCCGCCGCTGGCGCCAGCAAAGAGGTTAACGTTCCTGACATCGGTTCCGATGAAGTGGAAGTGACCGAGGTGATGGTGAAAGTCGGTGACAAAGTAGAAGCCGACCAATCGCTTATCGCCGTGGAAGGTGACAAAGCCTCCATGGAAGTGCCGGCACCGTTCGCCGGTACCGTGAAAGAGATCAAGATCGCGACCGGTGACAAAGTCAGCACCGGCTCCCTGATCATGGTGTTCGAGGTCGCGGGCGCGGCAGAACAGCCGCAGAGCGCGCCGAAACCTGCCGGTGAAACCGAGCCTGCAAAAGCGCAGGGCGGTTCTGCCAGCAAAGAAGTCAGCGTGCCGGACATCGGCGGTGATGAAGTCGAAGTCACTGAAGTGATGGTCAAGGTCGGCGACAAGGTGGCGGCTGAGCAGTCCCTGATCACCGTGGAAGGCGACAAAGCTTCCATGGAAGTCCCGGCCCCGTTCGCGGGTACGGTCAAAGAGATCAAGATCGCGTCCGGCGACAAAGTGAAAACCGGCACCCTGATCATGATCTTCGAGGTCGAAGGCGCAGCCCCGGCCGCACAGAGCGGCGCGAAGCAGCAGGAAACCGCGGCACCGGCGAAAGCTGAGCAGGATTCCAACGTGCCGAAAGCGACCCCGGCGAAAGCCGAGAGCAAGCCGGAAGCCAAAGGCGAGTTCGCGGAAAATGATGCCTACGTCCACGCCACCCCGGTGATCCGCCGCCTGGCGCGTGAGTTCGGCGTTAACCTGGGCAAAGTGAAAGGCACCGGCCGTAAAGGCCGCATCCTGCGCGAAGACGTCCAGAGCTATGTGAAAGACGCGGTGAAACGTGCCGAGTCTGCCCCGGCTGCCGCTGCGGCAACCGGTGGTGGCCTGCCGGGTATGCTGCCGTGGCCGAAAGTGGACTTCAGCAAGTTCGGTGAGATTGAAGAAGTCGAGCTGGGCCGCATCCAGAAAATCTCCGGTGCTAACCTGAGCCGTAACTGGGTGATGATCCCGCACGTCACGCACTTCGACAAAACCGACATCACCGAGCTGGAAGCGTTCCGTAAACAGCAGAACGCCGAAGCCGAGAAGCGCAAGCTGGACGTGAAATTCACCCCGGTGGTCTTCATCATGAAAGCCGTAGCCGCTGCCCTGGAGCAGATGCCGCGCTTCAACAGCTCCCTGTCCGAAGATGGCCAGAAGCTGACGCTGAAGAAATACATCAACATCGGTGTGGCCGTGGATACCCCGAATGGCCTGGTAGTACCGGTGTTCAAAGACGTGAACAAGAAGGGCATCACGGAGCTGTCCCGCGAGCTGATGACCATCTCCAAAAAAGCGCGTGACGGTAAGCTGACGGCCGGCGAAATGCAGGGCGGTTGCTTCACCATCTCCAGCCTGGGCGGTATCGGGACGACGCACTTCGCGCCGATCGTTAACGCACCGGAAGTGGCGATCCTCGGGGTATCCAAATCCGCGATGGAGCCGGTCTGGAACGGCAAAGAGTTCACACCGCGTCTGATGATGCCGATGTCACTCTCCTTCGACCACCGGGTGATTGACGGGGCGGATGGGGCACGTTTCATCACCATCATCAATAACATGCTGTCTGACATTCGCCGTCTGGTGATGTAAGCACACAGGCCGGCCTTCGGGCTGGCCTGAATTTTTTGGCATCGGCATGGTCGCCGCCGGTTTCAGCAGGTGTCTCACCTGGTGTAACCCGATCGCTAAGACACTGAACACTCGAACTTGCTTTGCAGGTTGTTAACAATTCTGTAAACTGCTCGCGGTGTAAGCGTCCCGGTGGATGAAGGGCGTTATGAATTCTACAAGCGACAAAACTGACGTCTGACCCGCCGGACAATCAATTAAGAGGTCATGATGAGTACAGAAATCAAAACCCAGGTTGTGGTACTTGGGGCAGGCCCTGCAGGTTACTCTGCGGCTTTTCGTTGCGCTGATTTAGGTCTTGAAACGGTTCTGGTTGAACGCTATTCCACGCTGGGCGGGGTTTGCCTGAACGTGGGCTGTATCCCTTCCAAGGCGCTGCTGCACGTCGCCAAAGTCATTGAAGAAGCCAAAGCACTGGCGGAACATGGCGTGGTGTTCGGTGAGCCGAGAACAGACATCACCAAAATCCGTACCTGGAAAGAGAAAGTCATTAACCAGCTGACCGGCGGCCTCTCCGGCATGGCCAAACAGCGTAAGGTTAAAGTGGTGAACGGTTTCGGTAAATTCACCGGTGCCAACACCCTGCAGGTTGAAGGCGAAAATGGTGCAACCACCATCACCTTCGACAATGCCATCATCGCGGCGGGTTCCCGTCCGATCCAATTGCCATTCATTCCGCACGACGACCCGCGCGTGTGGGATTCAACGTCTGCCCTGGAACTGAAAGAAGTGCCTGAGCGCCTGCTGGTCATGGGCGGTGGTATCATCGGCCTGGAAATGGGCACCGTTTACCACGCACTGGGTTCCAAAATTGACGTGGTTGAGATGTTTGACCAGGTCATCCCGGCGGCGGACAAAGACGTGGTGAAAGTCTTCACCAAACGTATCAGCAAGCAGTTCAACCTGATGCTGGAAACCAAAGTCACGGCGGTAGAAGCCAAAGAAGACGGCATCTACGTCACGATGGAAGGTAAGAAAGCCCCGGCTGAACCACAGCGTTACGACGCCGTGCTGGTGGCGATCGGCCGTGTGCCGAACGGCAAACTCATGGATGCCGGCAAAGCGGGCGTGGAAGTGGACGACCGCGGCTTCATCCATGTGGACAAGCAGATGCGTACCAACGTGCCGCACATCTTCGCCATCGGTGACATCGTCGGCCAGCCGATGCTGGCACACAAAGGCGTGCATGAAGGCCACGTGGCGGCGGAAGTGATCTCCGGTAAGAAACACTACTTCGACCCGAAAGTGATCCCGTCCATCGCTTACACCGAGCCGGAAGTGGCATGGGTCGGCCTGACCGAGAAAGAAGCGAAAGAGAAGGGCATCAGCTACGAAACCGCCACCTTCCCGTGGGCGGCCTCCGGCCGTGCCATCGCCTCTGACTGTGCAGACGGCATGACCAAGCTTATCTTCGACAAAGAGACCCACCGCGTGATCGGTGGTGCGGTCGTCGGCACCAACGGCGGCGAGCTGCTGGGCGAAATCGGCCTGGCGATCGAGATGGGCTGTGATGCGGAAGACATCGCGCTGACCATCCACGCTCACCCGACCCTGCACGAATCCGTGGGTCTGGCTGCTGAGATCTTCGAAGGCAGCATCACTGACCTGCCGAACCCGAAAGCGAAGAAGAAGTAATTCCCGCCGCGGTTCAGCATGGTAAAAACGGTGCCGAAAGGCGCCGTTTTTTTATGGATAAAAAAGGCCACGCCGAAGCGTGGCCGGTAGCTTACTTGCTCTGATGAATAACGTTAACCGAGAAAGAAATGTCAGATATTGACCATCCGCCATTCCCTGCACCTAACGCCATTCCCAGTACAACAATCAGGAGATAAAGCGAACTCCTTCTCATTGCGTGTTCCTTACAGGACCACGACCGCCCATTTTCCACCAGGAAAAAAGGGGCGAAACAAGCACTCTGTAGCACTTGTATCGCGGCAGAACAGATCTGTTCCCAGAGCCTGGCGACCCGCTGCTAAACAGGCGGAACAGCCCCGCGCAATGGTACACAAAATGAAGGGTTAATGTTGCATTTATCGCCGGTTTCAGATTGCAATCCGACTGAAAATAGCGCATGATCCGGCTGCTCTGTAGCGCTTGTATCGTATAGTGATATAAGTTTCCCTGAGGGGATGGTGACGGCGACCGCGTGATGATGGTGGATCATT